>JAUCGF010000139.1 GCA_030378005.1 Desulfococcaceae bacterium HSG9
TGGACGGATTATAAATGTGGATTTTGATATGCCACCTCATATCAATCATAACGATCCGCCCATGGCAAAGCGTTTTAAAGCCATAATGACGCGTCGCCCTTCTGTTGAACGTATGATAAAACGTCTCTGATGTGATCTGAGTGATGACCGGTTGAAAAAAAGGGGCTGCCGTTCTTTTCAGGCTTACCTTGATAAGACAATGATCGCTTTTCATATTCTTCTTAGAAATTAGAAACTTTTAAGCAAGCGATATGATTTCATCAAATGAGGTACGTCCTAAAATCAGTAATTTTTAAAATTTTTAATTTCAAAGAGCTAAAAAGCGTCATTTTCAGAAAATAGCCAGAAATTTTTTTTCGCTTTCAGGTAATTGTACAAAAATTATTACGGCATTATCCAATTTTAAGTTTATGCGTAGGCTCTATATATGGTTTCTCTGAGTTTTCACCGTTCTGCATCAGCAGCGTTCAACTCCGCAGAATTATTTCAGTCCGCGATGGTATTCCTCAATTGTCTGTGAGAAATCGGAAAGCCGGATACGCCGGAGCACATCCATATAAAGGTCATCAGTGGCATGGTATTCGATACCGCCGTTTTTGTCGATAATTCCGAATACTTTGATCAGACTGTAGCCTTTGAGATAAACCACAGTTCCGGTTTCCGAAATATCAGCCGATGACAGAGGGATGTCACCGGCACTGTCAGGATTTATAAGGCGGTTCGATTTCAGGCGGGTCATCCGAACCTGTCCGCAATCCCGGATAGTTTTGAGATTTTTCAGTCCTGCATACCGACTGTCTGAAAGAACGCACTCAGGTTCGAAACCGCGTATTTTCGCTTTCAGAAGCATGTCTGAAAAACAGTCATTTTCAGTTCAGCTGTCTTCGGTTTTGTTGTAAATTCGGTAATCACAGGGAATATGAGCATCACTGTCACTCCATAGAAGAGTGACAATATCGATGCCTTTGACAACTCTGTGATGTTTCCCTGCCTGATGTCTTGTAATCAGCCAGATTTTCAGGGCATACGGTCAGTCCGGGGGGGAATCATCTGATACCGGAACTCCTTTGCCGCAGCTGACTGAACGGGACGATTCCACCCTCTGAGAAGCCGCATCAGCGGGAAGTCTGTGAAGTGGACGGTTAACAGAATCATGAGAAAGATCGTTCTCCTGATCCGGCTGTACTTTTTCAGCTTCAGTACTGCTGAATACTTTCGGTGTTGCGGTCAGAAAATCGATATAGTCGTATTCATTGCATTCGGAGGATTCATAATGTAAATATCATAACCATTTTTCGTCATTTTATCGAACTGCGTAACTCCTAAATAGTGTCCATCCAGAAACCATGAATTTTAAGGAAGTAAATTTTCATAAAAATTTTTCACCACCACGATATGAGGTGTGGAATCAGAGTTCTCATCTTGCGGGAGCGAAAAAAGCACGATTACCTGAAAATCAGACGCACGTATCCTGTGGTTCTTGAACTTTTTGCTATAAAAAAACTATCAGACGGTTGCCGGTTTCTTTCCGGCCATCGTCAGTAAATCAGCGGCGACCACCGCCGACAGCACATAGCATTTGAAAGAACGAAACCCCTTCCAGGTGCGACGCGTCAGACCGAAACCGCGCCAGAGCCGGGATATGCCGGATTCGATGCCGGCACGAAACCGTCTGAGTTTCTTGTAAACGTAATCTCCACGGCACATGTCCGCTTCTTTAAGGCCGCGCTTTTTGGCAAAGCGGACATCCTTGATGTTTCGTGCTTTTGCTTTTGAAAGGTTGTCTTTGGAGGCGAAACCGCCGTCAAAAGCGACTTTCAACGGATAGCGACCGTAGAGCTGTTGCTGACGGTCCGACATTTGCCCGACCAAATCGGTGTCGGCAGGATCGCCTTCAAGGATTACACAATCCAGTATCCGGTTTGAAGCGCCGCCGGTCAGGCAAATCTTATGGACATAATGGATGTCCCGGCTGTCTTTGATGATGATGTCGGTATGTTCCTCGAAAATCGAGACCGCCTTTTGATCGGCGGGAACGGCCTCGCCTCAGACCGCACGACGGTAAGTCAGGTCGCACACCGGCTTTGATAAAGTGGCATGATTTCTGATTTCCTTGCAACCGGATATCCGCTGCGCACAGAGGTTCTGAGATGACGTCAGCTGTTGTGGCATAGCCGATGGTTTTACGAGTGACCCGGAGCGGACCTTTATACAGGCCGCCGTTGTTTCACCCCTTTGACATACCGGATGCCGACTGTTCCGCGCTTTGCACGGCGCTGACGGTCGGTAAAGATAAGTTTGATCCCGAAGTGACCCCGGTCTTTGTGCGACAGGCGGGTGAACACCCGCACACAGTCTGACAACCGCACAGAATCGAAAGGCTTATGGATGTCAGACTCGACCACTGTCAGTAGATCAAAAAGTTCCTTAAAAGTTCCATAGGAACGACATGTTTGTAGCAGATGCCCTGAGTCCTGTCGGAACGGCATATTCCGATGCGGACATGCCGTCCCGATGGGACTCAGCGGACACGGGTGATTCGGATTCTACAAATATGCCGCTCCTACGGAGCTGAAAACAGACATGCCGTTCGTCACTTTTCAAAAACTTTTCGTTCTACTGACTGTACAATCGACACGAACCTTGCGTCCTTTTTCGATATTATTGTCCTCGGCATGTCCTGACAGATCACGAGAGATGGTTTTCCGGGTTTGCTCTGAAATCGATTTGATATTTGTGTTGATAGCCGATTTTTTAAATCCCCGGTCGGCGATTCCGATAATGCAAAATCGCCTCAGATCTCCGGAATCAGAAATATGAAAAGTCGAATCTTCGTATGTGAATTCGTAAAGGCGCATAATGATCGCAGCTCGAAGAACCTGTTCAGCACTCATGCCACGAGCCCCTGTTCGGCGTTTGAAAATTTTACCTTTGTTGAGATCTTCAAGAACATATTCACAAATGGCAGGCGTATCATTAATGATGGTGCTGATCATTTCCAACTCTTTTTCTCCAGGGCGGCCGGATGCAGGCTCTGTCAGCGGCATTTGTTTTTGATGTTTTTCGCGCATTTTGTGTATAGCTCCAAATCTTGTTATTGCAGTGTTTTCAGACACTTGAATAAACACCTTGTACTATATGAAATGAGAAATAGCCGGCACAAAATACGCTTTTATTATTTATACCAATCAGTTAGGTTGCCGGATGGATACTAATTAAGGGATGCATTGTGACAATCGATGCTATGGGATGCCGGAAGGCTGTTGCTGAAAAAATAACAAATAAAGAAGCGGATTATGTGCCGGCGCTCAAAGGCTGTCAGGGTGATTTGTCTGAAGATGTCGAACTGTTTTTCGATGATGCCGGAGTTGACGGTTTCAAGAATATAAGCGCAGACTGTTATGAAACGACAGATGGGGATCACGGTCGTATCGAAATTCGGCGCCGCCACACAGTATCTGATATAGATTGGCTTTCAGGGAAGGAAAACCGGAAAGGTCTTAATATTATGGGTATGGCGGAATCTGAAAGACATATAGGTGATGAAGTCGGTTTTAATACAGGTATGATGCGAAGTGATTCAGGGTGGCTGTCAGTATCCGTCAGGGAATTGAAAACAGTGTCTGTCAGGTTTCAGATGTCGGATTTTGTGAGGATGAAAACCGGAAGCGGAAAGGTGATTCCGCTTTCTGTTTTTCAATATTACGTCATATTGCAATGAATCTATTGAGAAAAGAGAAAACTGTGAGAAGAGGTATGAGAACTGAAAGGATGAAAGCAGGTCAGAGTGATACTTATCAGGCAGAGGTGCTTGCCGCCGCATAAATTTCATGCAATTGCCCTGGAATAAAAACAAAAATCATTTATTCAACATGAATTGTTTTTAGCTTTGAACTGTTCGACTAAATAGCCATCCATCACCAAATGCACGATATGATGAATGACGCACACAAGCAGAGCAATACCATATTGAGGGAAAAGAGACACCTGTAAAATTATTGATAAAGACAGCGTTTTTTGACCGCCCATGAATAAAATGCTCTCCCTTTTCCCTTTTTCACGCCGGCAAGCTTGAATCAAGCTCCATCCGCAAATCAACAGAATCCCATGATAGACAAAACTCAGCACGATAATCAGGCCGACCGTGGATCCGCTGTTTAACAATATACTGCGGGTTCCCGAAAGGGCAATCCAGACAATAAAAAGGATTAGAGTCTGGTTGATTATGTTTAATTTAGAACCGATACGTTCATATAGAGTCCCACATAAAAATTTTAAAAGCAAGCCTGCGGTTAGCGGCAGAACAACCAAAAGAAAAATTTTGAGCATCATCGCTGTCTTGTCGATAGTTATCGACGCTGATTCACCAATGATTTGCAGTAGAAAAGTTAACGTATAAGGAATGGTAAAAGCGGCCGCACTGTTGGCGATGATCGTGGATACCAGAGCATGCGCCGCATCGCCGCCGGCTGCCGCTGTCATAACCACACCGCTGCTCATTGTTGAAGGCATGACGGCTACAATAAACAGTCCGATTATAATGCCGGTGTTCATCGGAATCAAGCCGAAAAACGCCGCTATCAAGGGCGCAATGATAAAAAGGATAACAACGGTCAGCAATACACCCTTTACATCCGTAAGACCATTTTTCAATTGTTCCGGGGTGAGCGCCAAACCGGAAAAAATAAAAATCAATACAATCACCATATCGGCCGCATGGCGTTGTTTAAACCAATTTCCCCATCCGGCTAATATCTGCGTGTTGTCGGCAATGGTGATTAAACTGACAGCGCCTAATCCTGCCATGAACCAATATTTTTTAATAAATTTGAGATAATCCTGCCCTGCTGAACCTGATTTCATATAATTTCCTTTTAATTGTAGAACGATTTGCAAAATCGTTTTACGGTCTTTATGTTGTATGAATAGAAAAAAATTGAGAACGCCATATAAATCTTAAAATTGCTATATAATGAATACGCACGCCCAAGCAATTAAAAAATCATCTTAACTTTTGTGTTCTCTATTACCGTTGAATTTGAATAAAACATGAATTGCGTCAAAAAATACTTGACCATCAACCATCCGATGTGAAAAACATAAGAAATGAGAATGAAATAATTTCCCTGACCATCTGTGAAACGTTAACGTGAATTCACGCGCCACATTTCAAAAATAACTGATTATAACGGATTTTGGGGGGAAGAAATTTTAAGCCATTTTAGCCTGTAATGCCTTGTTTTAAAGGGTTCGTGAAGCTTATAACTAAAAGCTGCCAATGTCTTTTAGACCTAAATATGATCTTTTAGCTATACAACCATGAAAATAAGAGGCTGCAATAAAGACCTGACTTATTAAATATCAGTAGGTTATCATCCCCCCAAAATCCGTTATAATCAGAAAAATAACAAATGGGGTGGCTATTTTGTCCCTGATCCTATTTTACAGTTGATGTTTTGGGTTTTATATAACCTACAAGTAAACCTGCTCGTATGATTATCATTTCAAAAAGCGATCCGCTCATTAAAATGTGCATCTCCGATCTGAACCGGATTGAAGGCACCGCGTTGCAACAGTTAAGTAAGGCCGGCACACTTCCCGGTATGAAGGTTGTCGTTGGGATGCCTGATCTGCATCCGGGTAAAGGCGGGCCTGTGGGTGCCGCTTTCATCACCCAAAACATGCTCTACCCTTTTCTGATCGGAAGCGATATCGGCTGCGGGATGAATCTGTGGCAGACCGGTTTGCGCAAAAATAAGATAAAACGGGATAAATGGGCAGGCAGACTGACCGGTTTTGAGGAGCCATGGGATGGTGATACTACCGAATGGTTGGAGCGACATGCTTTAAAGCCCACGCTTTTCGACATCGCCCTCGGAACGATCGGAGGCGGGAATCATTTTGCAGAGTTGCAGATGGTTGAAAAGGTGTATGATGCAGATGAATTAAACCGCTGCGGCCTCGATAAAAACCGTCTGACTTTGCTGGTGCATAGCGGTTCCCGAGGTTTCGGCGCATCCTTGTTGCGCAAACATACCGAGCGTTTCGGAGCTGGCGGAATGCAGGATGACTCTGATGAAGCGCGCACTTATATTAAGCATCATGATGAAGCTGTGCGATGGGCGAAGGCCAACAGAGAGCTGATTGCTCATCGTTTTATGACCTGTCTTGGCACTAAAGGGAAGTATATACTGAATTGCATACACAACAGCATCACGAAGACCGGGCAAGAACCAAAAGGTCGCTGGCTGCACCGCAAAGGCGTCTCTCCTTCCGATCAGGGCGTCGTAATTATACCTGGCACGCGAGGAACGCTCACTTATCTGGCAATTCCCACAGGCGATCAGGATGGTGCCGCATGGTCTTTGGCTCACGGAGCCGGACGTAAATGGAATCGTAAGAGCGTCAGGGGACGATTGAAAACCAAATATAGCGCCAAATCCTTGAGCAAAACTCAACTGGGCGGGCTGGTAATTTGTGAAGATAAAGAGTTGCTGTATCAGGAGGCGCCTCAGGCATATAAAAAAATTGATGATGTGATCGGGGAGATGGTTGCGGACGGACTGATCCGGCTAATCGCTTCTTTCCGTCCGGTCATCACCTATAAAGTCAGGAAAACAAAATGATTCGATGGATGCAGGTAACTTCGGGGCGCGGACCGGATGAATGCTGCTGGGCTGTGACTCGTCTTGTTGAAACAATCAAGAAAGAAGCGCAGGCGGCGGGTCTCCGAATTCACCCTCTCGAATTTATTTCCGCTCGAAAAGTGAAATGCTTGAAATCCGCCTTGTTCGCAATAGAAGGCAATAACTTGTCAGCTTTTACATCTCAATGGGAAGGTTCGGTGCTATGGATCGGTAAAAGCATGTTTCGCCCCCTTCATAAACGTAAAAATTGGTATATCGGGGTCACTGTTTTATCTCCTCCGGATACGTTTCAATGGTCTGCCAGGGAAGTACGGATCGAACGTATGCGGTCATCCGGTGCGGGCGGGCAGCATGTCAACAAAACTGAAAGCGCTGTGCGCATAACACATATTCCCACAGGATTGAGCGCTGTTGCCCAAGAAGAACGCTCCCAGCATCTTAACCGCAAATTGGCCATGACACGCCTGGCTTTTCTGCTGGAACAAAAGGCGGCCAAAGCGAAGATGAATCATCAGCAAAACCGATGGAGCAAGCATAATACGCTGGAACGGGGCAACCCGGTGCGTGTATATGAAGGAAAAAATTTCAGAGCAAAGCATACAATAAAATCGGTTTAGAGACTTTTCCGAACCTGCTATATAAAATTTTTCGACCTGTGCGGTCGCAAGTATTCCTTATTTTTTACGAGAGCATCAAACTTCACTCTGAGATATTTTATCCAAGGTCAGTTTGATCAGATGCATCATATTTTTATGAACATAATCGAAGGTGCGCCGATCTTTTTTAGAAATATCTGTAAAGTAGCGATTACAGATTTTTTTAGCACTGTCATCCCATGCGGATGTGTAGCCCTGTTTCACAATTTTGTCTTCATCAGATGAAACCTGAGTGTGTTCATAATCCCGGCGGCCATGCGCCCAATTGATAATATGGGCGTAGTAGAGCAAAACGCGATCCAGCAACACATATAAAAATTGAATATTGGTGTTCGGCCCCACACTCACCTGCCATCCACCCAATTTTAAACCGACGACTTTGGCTTTGGTCATACGTTCGCCGCCGAAAAAGGCCGAACCGGCACCTACGGCACTTCCGATAGCGGTGAAGATGCCGAAGGTCAGCCCGGCCGCGGCCACATCCAGCGCGACTCCCAGAGCGCCACCGGTCACAGCGGCAGCCGTGGTCAATTGTCCTGGATTGAGCCCCAATAACTGCCATGTGCGGCTGGCAAACAAGTCTTCATTCAAAATTGATTGGGCAGGCAGATCATAGTTGAAAATATTGTGCTTAAATAGTTTTCTGATCTTAAAATGAGATTTTTGCTCAATTTTGTTGATTTTAATTTTATACTGTTCCGTCAGTTTAACGCGCACCGACTCCATCTGGGATTTAGACGTGCAATTTTTATTGATTTTATAAGTTAGGCTGTCTTGCAACAATTCACATATCAGTTCCGCGGTTCGATGGTTGCGCCGCTCCCAATCGCGTTTAAAAGCGCGGATCACTTTTTCCAAAGAGGGTTGCCAGACTTGCTCAACACTCTTGAGGCTGTCTAAAAGTGCGATACGTTCCGCGTAGGTCGCGTGGTGGGCGTTAAAGATACGAATGGAATTGAAATGTTTGATAAACTCTTTTTTCCAGGTATCCAAATAAAGGGTTTCATCTTCTTTGCAATTGATAATAGCCATGCGCGGCCGTCCGGTGAGACGCAAAAGCTCCATTTCGGCTTTATCGGCTTTGCGCAAAGGGCGGGAACCATCTACAACGTAAATAATGCCGGCACCATCGGCGATGGGTTGAAGCAGAAAACATTCATCTCTGAAATCCGGATCGTTTTGATGCGTATCAAGGAAGGTGTCAAGCATCTGTTCGTCCGTGCCTTTGAAGGCTTTTATCCACGCCAGCGTCTTTTTGGGAGCCTGAAAACCGGGGGTGTCAATAAACCGTATAACCTCATCTCCATCAATCATAACCGGGAACACCCGGCATTCAGCCGTTTCCCCTGGAATCGGACTGATTCGCACGCTATCATCTTCGGAAAGAGTCGATACGACCGTGGATTTGCCTTCGTTGGGATGGCCGACTATTGCAAATTCGGGGATTAAAAAATCTTCTGTCATTATTTCGTTTCCTTGCCTTTTTTTGGAAGTCATCAGTTAACACTCACGTTGTTCAGTCGGCATTATTCACTCAGCTTTTCCAAGCGCAAATACGGGTCTCCGATTCGCTCTATTTTCTGCTCCCATATCTTATAATTTTCCGGCTTTACCGGGGTCAAAACGGTTTCAGGCGCCGGTTTGCCGATCATGGCGACAATGATTTTGGCTTTGGTTCCCGCGATTTCTCTTATTTTACGGATAAACAGAAGTGTTTCGCGAATGGGCGGCTGCCAGGCTTCTTGTAACAGCAATATTTTAGCGTCTCCGTCAGTGTCGGCAAGCCGCTCTAAAACCGCCAAATCGGCCAGAACATCCGCTTCGACTTCAAAAGTGGCCCCCAAATCATATCCGAATCTGTTTTTAATCTTAAAACGTAATTCTTTATCCGCAACCGCTTCAAAGAAATCATCCGGTATGAGCGCTATCATTTTGTCAGCGGCGTTTTGATCATCTTGTCTTGACAAAGGATTATCAGGAGATGCGTTTTTTTGGAGAAACTGCATTTCCGGGCTGTCAGAATCAGGTTGTTCCGTGTTACCGCCGGTCTCCAACACCGGCGTAATCAACCGCTGCATCAAGCGATCACAGTCCGTATGATCAAAGGTCAACAGGTGCAGCCTCCGTTTCTGAATGACGATTCCGGATATCAGAAGCAAGATACGCGGCAAAAGCCCGTAAATACAGACCGCCATACATAAAAACGGCCACCATGAAACCAGATCCTGAGTTGCCAGATGATAGATGCCGTCTTTCAACACCATGTGGCTGCCTTCAATCTGTTCAATCGTAGGATATGCGATTCCGGCGGGCATAAACCATGACCAGGGCAAAGCGACCAATTTGACCGCTTTAAACACGGCCTGCGGACTGATCTGGATTGTTGATTGCCATCCAAACGCCAAATCAGCGCTTAAAATTCGTAAAAAGGCCGCGGCCAGCACTCCCAGATTAAATCCTACGCCAACAACTTGGCCGATGATAAAAAACGGCCAGAAAAAAACGGAACCGTAAATTGTGCGTTGTCGATGTGCGATGCCAATTGTGGCATGTACCTGGTCGCGTTGTTCGGCACTCAGTTTGCGCATCGTTTTTTCTCTGAACCATAGCGCTGATTTAATGATCAGGCGACTTAACAGACCATAAACAAAAGATGTATTTGCAAATAAACGGGATTGCCTGCGCAAGCAAAAACCTGACAATAAGATAATGATCAAGCCCATCTGCGCTACAATCAACACACCGAGAAAGACAGACACATTCAGCGGTTCGGAGCCTTTGTAAGTCAGCAAAGAAAAGCACAGCCCCGCGCCGCTGAAAAAAGCGATGAGCATGGCGATATTCATAAAGAGTCGTCGCAACTCTGCAAAAGCGTCTCCCGGTAAAATCACATCGGCTCCCCGACTTTTCACTTCAATTTTCCGGCGCTGGTTCAACCATGCTTTGATTATTCGTTTCGGGGTGTTATCAGGTAAGGCTTCTGAGGACAAAGTGTCCTTATGAATAGTGGGCTGAATCGCACTGAGCCGGATCGTACTAAGATAGATTTCGCGATCACGCCGCATTAAATTTTTATCGTCTTCCCGGTTGTCCATCTCAAAAAAATATTCGAGATCGATCAGGTCTTTGATTTGCCAATCGGTTTGCGTTGGCGGTCGCTCATTTTGACTGTGATTTTTCATGTTCTATTATAAAAAGAAATGCCCTGTTAAGGTTGATTTTGCAATTATTTTTATTTTAAGCATAGATTTGCTTGAGTTCAAAGCGTTTTTTTTGTATAATAAAAATTTTAGCTATCATAATAAGTTGGAATAGATATTCACAGTGAAGCGATTTAACAACAAAAGCAATCTTAAAATCATGGTGTTAATCATTTTGGCACTTCTGTTTGGTACCGGATACGGTGCGTCCCTATTGCAAATGCGGTCATTTTATAATTGCGGTGCGATGGCGGTTAAGGAACTTGCCCAAAACAATATTGAACCTTCTTTAAGCTATCGTATCAGCGGTAAAAAAAAATTTAAAATAACGGCCAATCAATGCTTAGATGCGTATCATTTAAAATTTATTGCCATTACTGATTTTTATCATAAGACTGTGTATATTTCAGATAACCTGACAAATCGTTCATATCCTTTTCTGAAAAAGCGGAGTGTGATTAAATCATCGGACGCCGTTTCGATACATGCAGGCTTTATCAATTCAGAGACTTCCGTAATAAGTTTTTCATCGGATATCACTGTATCGGGAACACGTATCGGTGATGTATTGCTTGTCTTGGCAGCCCCGTTTTGGCATCGTTATATTTCTATAAATACGATTATCTATTGTTTGATGGCTGTTGTCAGCATCGTATCTCTTTTTATTTTTTTTAAGATTCCCAAAGCTCCTTCCAAACGAGAACTGACAACGAATAATATTGCTTCCGATCATACCGAATCGGATCATTTCGGACCTTATCAGAAAATCCGCAAGTTGGGGGCCGGCACTATGGCCGCAGTCTATCTGGTAAAAAGGGAAAGAGGCCATTTCAAAAGGGAATTTGCGTTGAAAATACCTCTGCCATCCATATCGCCTGATGTCATCAATGCGTTATTTGAACGCGAAGCGGTGCTATCGGCCGCTTTGCATCATCCTAATATCGTTCAAATCGTTGATTTTATGGATGATCCCCAAGCAATTGTTATGGACTATGTTGATGGAAAAACTCTTCTTGATATGATGCGGTTCACTAAAGGCGCTTTGCCTTCGGCGCAAGCGTTGTTTATCGTGATGGAAATTTGTAAAGGGCTGGAATGCGCCCACTCCCTTAATATCATTCATCGTGATATCAAACCAGCAAATATCCTTGTTTCTTATCAGGGAGAAGTGAAAATCAGTGATTTTGGCATAGCCAAAAAGCATGAAGCTGAAAGCAATGGTACCATTGTCGGTAACCGCACTAAAGGCACTTATAACTATATGTCACCTGAACAGATGCTCGGGGATAACGCTATCGGCCAGCAAACCGATATCTATTCTTTGGGGATTATTTGCTATGAATTGTTAACCGGGCAAAAATTATACGATTTTAGCACGTCAATGGGAATTTTCCAAATTCTGACCGTTAAAACCGAAAAGAAAATTAAGCCATTAACAGTGGTAGCGTCGCAAACCATACCAGAAGACCTTAATGTCATTGTAATGCAAAGTTTGGAACGCAACCTTAATAAACGTTATCATACCGCCCGTGATTTGAAAAGGGATTTGGAACAGTTTAAAAACAACGCAGACTTAAATTATGATACGCTGAAGCTTTCAAGATATATGCGGCAGTCTTTTCCTAAAAATTGATCAAAAACGTTTTCAGATGCAACTATGATTGAAAAAATGATTCGCCTGATTTTTATTTTGACAATAGGGTTCAATGCGGCTTGTGTTAACGAAGTTTATGGACAAAAGCCTGATGAACTTTTGGTTAAAATTGAAGTTGATCTGACCCCCGCGCTTAAAACGGACTTAAATAAAATACGAATCATTGCGCATACGAATTCCCCTGATGTCAATTTTAGCTGGAGCCAAACAGGGCCGGGAGAATTTTTTAAAAACAATACGGCCGAAGTTTACTACATTTTGCCAAACAAGATAACACAGCAACAGGTAGAATTCAGGGCCATCGTTACAACAGTAGATAAAAAACGGCAGGAAATCAAAGAAATTGTATTGACTGTTTCTGAACTGTTTGCCGAAATAAATCAAAAACGCCAATCAGTGGCTGCAAAGGAAGCGGAAGAAGAACGTAAGGCCGCTGAAGCGCTGAAAATAAAAAAAGCCCAAGCGGAAGAAGAACGTAAGGCCGCCGAAGCGCTGGAAATAAAAAAAGCCCAAGCGGAACAAGAACGTAAGGCCGCCGAAGTGCTGGAAATAAAAAAAGCCCAAGCGGAAGAAGAACGTAAGGCCGCCGAAGTGCTGAAAATAAAAAAAAACCGGGCGGAAAAAGAACGTAAGTCTGCCGAAGCGCTGAAAAGAAAGAAAGCTCAGGAAGCCCAGGCGAAACAAGAACGAGAACATCACAGTAAAAATGACCGGCAAAACAAATTAAAACAACAAACACTCGGTTCTCATAAAGAAAAATCAAACAAAATCATAAAAAATAAACAGAAATCAAATCAACAGACCGGCACAAAAAAAAATTTGGAACATTCACTTGGAATTAATTTTTAATAATTTCATACGATAAATTCGGAGGGCTAAACTGAAATGAACATTTTTCAAAAACCATTTATATCTGTCTTGTCGCTATTTTGTATAATTTTCATCGCTTCCTGTGCTAAATTACCTCCAATCAATTCTCTGGCAAAGCCACCTGATTTACACATAATCCCAAGACCATTTCCCTATAATTTTGCTATACATACAGTAATAAATAAGTTATTACAGACGGTTGAAGAACACTTGACAGAAGATGAAAAACGTAGCGAAGTCAACATTGTCCTCAATCCTTTTTTTGATGCCGATAGCGGTGAAGTCCCTGAGGTCAGCCGGGATATCGAAAAAATATTTTATGAGGTGGCGAATGACAAATTTCCAAATTTTAAATTCGGCCGGCTCAGAGCCAATAATTTGGCCAATGCGCATTATATTATCGACGGAAAAATACGCTATGAGCGGATCAAATTAAGTGATAACGACTTCACACCCAAATTTTACTACCATGTGTTTGCCGGATTGACTGATTTAAGGCAAAATAAAATAAAAATGGGCAATGCCGATATCTGGATTGATGATCAGACACTTGATTATACTCCTTCGGCCATTTATCGTGACAGTCCGATGTACCTCAGAGATCAAAGCCTTGAAAGCTCACTCAAAATTATTGAAAGCCCTGCCAACACATCGGCAGATATCCAGTATCTTAAATTTTTAAAAACCAAAGCGCTGTTGATTGACGCCGGAACGGCTTATGAAAATCGGGATTACAAAAAATCGCTGGAATTTTTTCAACGCGCCGCGCAACGTGACGATGGACAAGTGATGAAAACTTATGCCGGATTGTATATGACCAACTATATGCTTAAACGGTTTCCTGAAGCGGAAGATGCGTTTGGCAAATTGGTTGCCATCAGCGTGGAAAAAACAAGTTCACTTACAGTCAAATTTCTTTTCGGAGTCAATGATGTTGGGTTTTTGAAAGATAAAAAATTAAGAAAACAATATAAAATATGGCTTAAAAAAATTGGCGAATACTTTAAACAAACTTCCAAATGCTTGGAAATTATCGGTCATTGCAGTAATACCGGCCCTGTGAAATGGAACAACAAACTCTCTTTTAATCGCGCTAAAAGGATTCAGCAACTCATAAATAAAAATTTTCCTCAAATTAAAAAACATTCTAAAGCGATTGGCAAGGGTTTTTATGAAACGATTATCGGAAGTGGTACAGATGACGAAAAGGATGCCTTGGACCGTCGTGTTGAGTTTAAAGTGGTGCCATGCCAATAAGCGGTGATATTTGAATGTTAAAAGCTAAATAATTATCAATCATTCTTCAGGCGTCACTTAAATGAAATATTCAACAATATGAGAGGTCTTATGAGCATCAACGAATCAAAACACAATATGGCTGAATCAAAATCCAAGACAATTTTTTCAAAAACACTGATTATCGGAATGATTGTATGGCTTGCCGCCGTTATCGGAGGCGCGGTGTTCTGTTTTAACATTTCTGAAACGGCCATGACAGATTTTTATAACCGCGGTGCCGCCGTAATAAAAGAACTGGCCAATAAAAACCGCATGGCATTGCTTGATTATACTGCCGGCTTAGTGGAACCGTCAGCGTTTTCAATCGAAATAGCTGAAAAAGCTTATGAAAGCGATAACATTCTTGAATTCGCCGCAATTCTTGATGCTGAAAATAAAATTCTGGTTCACACCGACGCCGATTTAATCGACACGATCTTCAAACCAATCCGTAATTCCCAAAAAATAAGCACACCTGGCGACGTTCATATCGAATCAGGAAACTTAACCGGCCAACTTAAAATCATCGGCTTTGCATACGATGTCACAGTTTCCGGCGCCAAAGTCGGTAAAGTCTATATGGTGCTGAACACATTTGTTATTGATCGCATCATTTTAAGATATAAGCTTATTCTTGGCATTAGCGCCGTTATCGGATTGATACTGCTTATACTCATTATTTTACTGAAAAGGCGCAAGCCCTCTGATGACGGCCTGATGATCGGCCCTTACCGGATTAAAACGGAATTTGCCGATAACGGCGTGATTGCGCGAGGAGGTATGGCAGAATTGATTCTCGGGGAAAACAAGCGTGGACAATTTGTACAATGGGTCGCTATCAAACGTATCCTGCCGGCATTGATTGAAACTTCCCCCGAATATGTCAAACTGTTCAGCCGTGAGGCGCAATTGGCCGTTCAATTAGATGATCATCCCAACATCGTTAAAATTTTAGATTATTATAAAGAACACCAAGCCATTGTTATGGAGTATATTGAAGGTAAAAACCTGTCGGATATTTTTAACACACTTGATTGTCCTCTCCCAGTTGATCAGTCGGTGTTTATTATTTTGCAGGTTGCTGCCGGTTTAGAATACGCGCACACCAAATCTGACCGCGAGACAGGCCGGCCGCTCAAGATTGTCCATCGGGATATCAAACCAAGCAATATTATGGTTTCATACAAAGGGCAGGTCAAAATCAGCGATTTCGGCATCGCCAGCGCCACAGCCGATCCCGAAGCCACGATTGCGGTCGGCGGTATCAAAGGCACACTGTCCTATATGTCTCCGGAACAGGCACGCGAAGAATATGTGAACAATCAATCTGATATTTATTCACTGGGGCTTGTTTTTCATGAAATGCTGGTGGGCAATAAAGTGCATGGTTTCGGCGGCGACACCAGTACAATGCGGGCGATTATGGTGGTCACCGAAAGCGTTATCGATCCGATCAACAGCCTGCGCCCCGATCTTCCGGATGAGTTGAATGCAATTGTAATGAAGTGCCTGGCCAAAGAGAAAAATGACCGCTATTTCAGCGCCCGTGAGCTGATTAAAGACCTGACGCTTATTAAAAAACAATTAAATATCACTTATGATATGGCGGATATGGCGGATTTTATGAAAACGCATTTCAGACAGGAGGAAACGAATGATTTTGATAAAACGGCGTTGGATGCTTCGACTGTGGTTTAAAAGCTAAGGAATGAGGACGAAATAACTTACCCGTTAAATATCACTTATGATATGGCGGATATGGCAGATTTTATGAAAGCGCATTTCAGACAGGATGAAACGAATAATTTTGATAAAACGGCGTTGGATGCTTCGACTGTGGTTTAAAAGCTAAGGAATGAGGACGAAATAACTTACCCGTTTTCAGAATTAGAGTGCGAGCTCGCGTAAGTTTTCTGGAAAAACCAAAATACGTCGGCTATAGCATCGGAGGAAAGTCCGTACGTGCTTGATTCAGCGGCTTGTTCATATTCTTTAAAGTTGCCGTGCTTTCCGAAAAGCTCGGAATATCCGGTTTCTGAGTGACGATGACCGCCTCCATGGCAAAAAAACATCAGTCTATGCACAGCATCGGATTTTGTTGTGTATATGCCATCCTTCGTGATTTTGTTTTCATAAGACCGGTAACATACACAACCTTCTCGATGGCGGAAAAGCGGCAAATCGGTATTTACCGGTGATTACCGGGAAGAGCTGTCTTGCATGTTCTTCTTTTGCATCCCACACCCGGACTCGGGATATATGTACAGAAAGCTTCAACTTGCCTTTTACCGTATCTCTGACTCCGATTTCCTGCCATGCGGCATCTTTTGCTATCCCCGAAGCTGTCAGTAAGTCCACCTCTATGTATTCCTTATAATTCATCATATCTGAGCGGTGTTCCATATATTTTATAACTGCGGACAATATCACTCTCCTGCTTTTATTTCGTTCAGATCGCTTTGATAACTGTTTCAACATCTCCTTCAATTGAGAAAGAAGTTCTTTGACAAGACCTTTATAGAGCGGACTTTTCATCTTTTCCACCTGCTTTTCCGTTTCTTCAGAACCTTCACCATAACATGCTCTTCCTATTTTCCATAGTTTTTCCACAACATGTATAATCAGTAGATCGAAAAGTTTTTGAAAGGCGACGAACGCGCGTCTGTTTTCAGCTCCGTAGGAGCGACATATTTGCAGAATCCGAATCCCCCTTGTCCGCTGAGTCCCATATATGGACGACATATTCCGATGCGGACATGCCGTTTCACTAAATTCATATTCGCTCACATGCCTTCTTTCTTGTTCTTCAAGGATGCTTCGACTCGTTAATTCCCCATGTGCTATCATTCCCAATGCTTTGATTTTCATGCAAATATCCCTTCAAAAAATAATATTATGTGCCAGCACTGATTAAAATCTTGCTTGATACAAATTAAATTGTTATGATTATATATTAAAATTCAACAAATGGATTTTGTCATGCACCCTTAATGATAAAAACATTAGCCAGGAAAAATAAAATATAATCGAAATGAAATTATCCCCTAAAAAACTTCTGATTATTGATGATGAAAATAATATGCGCCACATGCTGGCCACCATGCTTAGAAAAACTGATTATCTGATTGATACGGCGGCGGACGGAACCGAAGGATTGAACAAAATCAATCTGAAATTATATGATGTGATTCTTTGTGACCTGAAAATGCCAAAAATGGGTGGGATTGATTTTTTGAAAGCCGCCGGTGAAAAACTGGCCGGCACCACCGTTATTATTATGTCAGCATACGGTACGATTGATAATGCTGTCGAAGCCATGAAACTGGGGGCTTACGACTATATTTCCAAACCGTTTAAATCGGATGAACTTTTTCTGGCACTTAAAAAAGCAGAAGAACGGGATAGTTTGAAAAAGGAAAATCTGAACCTTAAAGAACAGATTAATGCGATCAATGAAAATTATAATTTTGCCAATATGGTTGCGAAAAGCAAAAAGATGCTTGCTGTATTCCAACTTGCGTCCAAAGTGGCACAATACAGCACAACGGTTTTGATTACCGGTGAAAGCGGAACGGGTAAGGAGTTGGTGGCAAAAGGCATCCATTTTAAAAGCCCTCGTTCTAAAATGCCATTTATTCCGCTAAATTGTGGCGGTATTCCGGAAAATTTACTTGAAAGTGAACTGTTCGGATTCACGAAAGGTGCCTTTACCGGTGCGGACCGCAATAAAAAGGGGCTTTTTGAGGAAGCTGATAAAGGTACTATTTTTCTTGATGAAATTGGTGAACTTACACCTGCTTTACAAGTAAAGCTTCTCAGAGTTTTGCAGGAAAATGAAATTCGTCCCATCGGCAGCACTAAAACAAAACAAATTGATGTGCGTGTGATTGCGGCGACTGCCAAGGACCTTGAAATGGAAATCAGAAACAATTCGTTTAGGGAAGACCTTTTTTACAGATTGAATGTGTTGCCGATTAAGCTTCCGCCACTCCGAAATCGGACGAAGGACATTCCGTTACTTTGTATCCATTTTCTGCAAAAATTTATTAAAAAATTAAATAAAGAAATTCATGATATTTCCCCTGGGGCGATAGCTATGCTTCTTAAACATCAATGGCCCGGTAATGTCAGGGAATTGGAAAATGTAATGGAACGTGCGGTCGTTTTGGCTGAAAAAAAAATCATTTTACCTGAAAATCTGCCATTTGAATTAGGCTCTAAATCCGGATCGGCGCGTATGGATGACTTTTTTGAGGGCTTTTCCCTTAAACAAGCGCAACGCGTGATAGAAAAAAGACTGATCACCCGAGCGCTGGAATCTACCGGCGGCAACCGCACCAAAGCTGTGCAACTTTTGGAGATCAGCCATCCATCCTTGTTATCCAAAATGAAAACATATAAGATTGATATTGATCGTAATGGCAAACAAAATTGATATTCAAGCAAAAAAAATAATGAGCAAAATTATTGATCTTGAAAAATTCAGACATCATCAGAAATCAAAAGATACTGTTAACGCCGTAATTTTGAAAATGTCGGAAAAACACGCTGAAAAATTCAGAAAATTAGAGGAAGCATTTTTATGTCTTGCAGATTCAATGTATAATGATTTTAAATCTGAAAACATGCTTTTAGGTCCGAAAAACAACTTTTTAAAAGCGACCTTAGCTGAATTTAACAAAGAAGTGGAAACATTGATCAAAGATGATTACCCTCAAAATTGATGATAATATGATCGTCTTTGAATTATCCTATTTGGTATTATCAGGCGTTAACCCTGAAAAACCGAGATTAACTTATCCACTGGAAAGTGATATGTTCGTCAGTTACAAGTTTTAAGTTATGCGATCATGAACTTATGACTGACAAGTAACTTGAAACTTTACACTTACAAACTTAAAAGGTGAATACAATGGATCAAAAAATTTACAATATGACAATGAAGGAAGCCGCTAAATTTATAGGTGTTACTTACACGGTGATGCGAAGTTATGTAAAAACAGGCATGGTTAAATACTATAAACCCAAAGGGAATTACTTCTTTAACAAGGATGACCTGAAAGAATTTCAAAAAGGCAATATTCAAATGCATAAAATTAACCCTGCCAATTGATTATTTCAATCTGTTTACAAATGTTTAAGGTTATAAAACCGACAAAGAAGCATTGGAAAAATCAAAAAACCCCGGTCAAAAATAAATTGACGCCGCTGAAGAAGTTGAAAATAAAACTGAAAAATATATTGAAGAAAAAACCAATTAATTCAACCGATTTTGTAGCTGTTGCCTTGTTACCGCTTAAAGAGACAATGGCTGCAAAGCATCATTCTGATTGCCCGATTTGAAAAAAAAGAGCTTTTCGCTAAAAAAATACGAATCATGCTAATCCCTTTTCCACCCTCACCCCATTTCCTTTGAAAATCGTTTCAAAATATTTTTTAAAGACTTTCAATAGTTTATAATTAATTTTTAAAAACACTACATATAGTATATTCTTTTATTCAAACACACCATATCTTGTGTAAACAGGCTAAATCAGATTTGCATCAAATTGCTGCGGATGTTATTGCATACGACAGTTTAAAGCGCATGTGGCATCCTTCAAAATTTCCCAATTTTTTTAAGCATTCATGTCTGCAAAATCAGGTTGACAATATAAAGCGGGACAAAATGCGAATTGCCGCGCATATAAGTTGATATCCTTTAATTCCAATAATAAAAGAGGTTCTGATGGGTCAAAAAAGTAAGGTGTTAGTAACAGATGAAGCGCGTTTTGATTTAAACGCTTATGAGTGGGATGATCATCGTTTTTCAGATATATTAATCAGCAACAATCCGATCAATACGGATCAGGCATTGGATATCAGCCGTTTTCTACGACAAGAGATCAATCGTATGGATAATTATATTATCACCATGCCCGTAATTGAAAAGTTGATTGAAAACAAACTGCTTGAATTCGGTCTCACTAAACCGTTGCCGGTGCGTTTGGATAAATCCATGTTTGTAAAAAACGGACTGGTTCTTTCGGAAAATGCCCATCGTGTATTGGAACGTCGTTACCTGAAAAAGGATAATAAAGGCCAAGCCCTGGAAACAGCGACCCAGATGTTCCTCAGAGTGGCGCGTCATATTGCCAAGGCGGAAAATAATTATGGCGATAGTAACACTCGCCTGGAAATGGAAAAACGTTTTTTTACAATGATGCGCAAATTTCAATTCTTACCGAATTCACCCACTTTAATGAACGCCGGACGCGAACTCGGCCAGTTGGCGGCATGTTTTGTTCTTCCTATTGAAGACAGCATGGAGGGCATTTTTGAATCATTAAAAAATGCCGCATTGATTCATAAATCGGGCGGCGGCACCGGTTTTTCGTTTTCGAGGTTACGGCCCAAAGACAGTCGGGTAGGAACAACGGGCGGCGTGGCTTCCGGCCCGGTTTCATTTATGCGCGTTTACAACACCGCCACCGAACAGGTGAAACAGGGGGGCTGTCTGGTTCCCGATACACTGGTTCACACGGCAGAAGGCTTACTGTATCTGGATGAAATTTGTGACCCCGACAAACAGGGCTGGCAAAATCATCAGCTTAAAGTTGCGACTGATGAGGGTTTGAAAAATTCGCCTGAAGCTTACAATCATGGTTCCGCAAACACGTTGCTTGTAAAAACCCGCGATGGCTTTGAGCTTTGTGGCACACCAAACCACAGGGTCAAAATTTTTGACGGCAAGGAGTTGATTTGGAGAAAATTGAAAGACCTGCGCTCAGGCGATAAAATTTACACGAAACTGGGGCAGCATCACGGCAACGGCATAAAATTAAACAATAAAATCGAAATTGAGCATCCGAATCAGAATGACTGCAAAGTGCCGGACAAATTTACAGATGAATTTGCTTTCTGGCTGGGATATTTGTTTGGCGATGGTTTTGTGGCGGGCGGTGAAAAAGATTATCGGGTTGGAATGAGCGTGAACAATGATTCCTACCTTTTTGAAAAAATAGAGAAAATCACGGAAAATATTTTCGGCGTGTCAATGACAAAATACACAAAGGAAAATGACAATTCCACAAGCTTTGTCATCAACAACAAAAAGCTGAAAATGTTTCTGACGGCAAATGGCCTGATAAAAAAAGCAAGCGGTGAATGCTCAATCCCGCTTTCAATCAGAAAATCATCCCCGAAAATTGTCGGCGCATTTTTGAAGGGACTTTTTGAGGCAGACGGTTCCATCACGCACAATTATCCGGCACTCACAAGCGTTTCTGAAAAAATGGTGAAAGAAGCCAGTGTGTTGCTCAGAGGCTTGGGCATTCCCAACAAAATTACAGTCAAACCTGTGTCGGCCAGTAGATTCGGTGATAAGGCCAATTTTGTGATTTCTGTGCTTTCTTATGTCGGATTGAAGCAATACATTGGAAAAATAGGATTTGATAAGGAATCACGCTTTGCAAAACTGAATCTGGACAATGTTGATCTCAGCAGGGAAAAGAATTTCATTTTGCCAAATTCCGAAATAATTCAGCAGGTTATTGACGGAATCACAGAGCCTCAAAAATCCAAAGAAGCCGAAGGAAAAAATTTTACTGCGGCTAATCCTGCCCTGAGAAAATCGTTGCTGAGATATTTACGGGGAGATAGAAATTTCACAGCTTCTTCATATCTTTATTATGCAGATAAATATGCTGAATTTCGTGATTTTGCCCCTGCGTTGGATTTTTCCGATTACTACGATGAAGTCGCCGAGGTACAACAAGCAGACGAAAATCTGACGCTGGATTTGTCTGTTGATGACAATCACACATATCTGGCAAACGGCTTTGTGACACACAACACCCGGCGTGGTGCCAACATAGCCATTTTAAGAGCCGACCATCCTGACATTATGGAATTTATATACAGTAAAACCAAACCCGGTGAACTGAACAATTTTAATATTTCAGTAGGAATGACATCCGCCTTTATGGAAGCTGTAAAAAATGGCACAACTTACAATTTGATTGATCCGCACACTCAAGAAAAAAAGGGTGCGCTGAATGCCAGAGAAGTCTATCAGGCGCTGGTTCAACAGGCATGGCACAACGGTGATCCGGGAATTGTCTTTTTAGATCGTCTGAATAGGGACAATCCAACGCCGGAGCTGGGTGAGATAGAAAGCACCAATCCGTGTGTGACCGGGGATACGCCAGTTGCGCTTGCTGATGGAAGGAATTCGGTTCCTATCAAGGAACTGGCTGACAAAGGGGATGATGTTCCTGTTTACTGCCGTGATGACAAGGGTAAAATTGCCATCCGGTACATGAGGCATCCGCGATTGACAGGCAAAAACAAGGCGGTTTACAGAGTTGTTTTTGATGATGAAAATTATGTAAGGGCCACGGAGAATCACAAGTTTGTTTTAAAATCAGGGGAAATCAAAGAATGTAAAGATTTGAAATATGGGGACAGTTTGCAGGTTATGAGAA
This sequence comes from Desulfococcaceae bacterium HSG9, assembly GCA_030378005.1. Classification (GTDB taxonomy): domain Bacteria; phylum Desulfobacterota; class Desulfobacteria; order Desulfobacterales; family JAUCGF01; genus JAUCGF01. The sequence continues at coordinate 22,771 of JAUCGF010000139.1, forward strand.
AATTCGGAGCCGAAATTCAAGCTATTTGTAATAAACCCGTATCTCCAAGCCAAGAAAATTACAAATGGATCGGAGTTAATGGGAAATCACGTAGTGAACACAGGCTGATAGCTGAATTCCATTATGGCAAAATACCGCAACACCATGTTGTGCATCACAAAGATTTTGATTCTGAAAATAATTGTCCGGATAATCTACAAATCATGTCAGATACAGATCACATAGAACTACATGCTGAAAGGATGCGCGGTGAAAATAACCCCATGGTCAGGGCGCAGACAGAATGGTCTGAAGAAAAATGGCAAAACTATAAGCATAAGATGTCCGAATCTGTTTCCGGTAAAAAGAACGGTCGTTACAGCGGCGTATCCAACGAAGAGATAAAACGGCATGTCTTGATTCTGACAACGCAATTGAACAGAAGGTTTTCAAAAAAGGAATGGAGCGCTTATTCAAGAAAAAATAAACTTCCGGTACTCAAAAGCATGAGCAAATGGAGAAAAAACCATCTGAACGGCAGCATCACAGGACTTGCCAAATGGGCCGCTCTGGAATCAGGATTTGACTTTATTGATGAAGACCCAAGAGTTGTGAAAACTTTCCGCAAACTTTGCGAACAGGGCTATGATTGTGAAATTATCAATGGAAAAGTTTATCTGAATAAATCATGCGAAGGCTGCGGTAAACCCTTCAGAGTCAGTTCTTATAAACGAGAAATCGGTTTTTGCAGTATGTTGTGTGTCAATAAGAAGAACGGACAGAAAGAGTGCAGGCACAAGGCGAGTGAGACATTGCGGGTTACGAATAAAAAGAAAAAAACGGTTATACGGGAGCAGCAAGCCAAAATATATTCTGATTTAAAGTTTAAATTGAAAAGAGACCCGTTTAGAAAAGAATGGGCTTTGGCGTGTAAGGATAAAGGGATCAGTGCTGAGATTTCACGGCCTTCAAGTCCGTTTACGTCATACGTAGCGTTAAAAGAAGCAGGTGATAATTATAACCATAAAGTTCTCAGGGTGGAATTTGACGGTTACGAAGATGTTTATAACGGCACGGTTGATGATTTTCACAATTTCTTTATTGGTGGTTTTGAAGACCATACAGCAGGCGAAAAAAACGAAATATGTAAATATATCAATACGTTGAATTGTGGCGAGCAGCCGTTGCTTCCAGGAGAGGCGTGTACGTTAGGTTCTATAAATTTGCTCAAATTCGTAGTTGACAAAGGAGAAGAACCCACGATTGATTTTGACGGGTTAAGAGACGTTATTCATTGTGCCGTCCGTTTTCTGGACAACACCATTGACATATCCGAATACCCGATACCGGAAATCAAGCGTATGGTTCGCGGCAATCGTAAAATCGGATTGGGGCTGATGGGCTTTGCCGATATGCTGTATTGTTTGAAAATTCCCTATAACTCCGACCAAGCGGTTGAAATCGCTGAAAAAATGATGCGGTTTATCCAAAATGAGGCTCGTCAGGCATCTAAAGAGTTGGCGGCTCAACGCGGTGTATTTGACAATTTTGAAAAGAGTGTCTTTAAAAATCAGGAGGAATGCACGTATCGCAATGCTACGACAACGACCATCGCACCCACCGGCACGTTGAGCATTATTGCCGACTGCTCTTCCGGGATTGAACCGCTTTTCGCACTTAGTTTTGTACGTAATGTGATGGACAATGACAAACTGCCTCAAGTAAACCCCTTTTTTGAAAAAGTCGCCCGGGAAAGAGGTTTTTATAGCGATCAATTGATGGAAACAATCGCTCGTAAAGGCAGTATTCAGGATATGAGTGTTATTCCTGAAGATGTCCGCCGAATTTTCGTCACAGCCCATGATATTTCCCCTGAATGGCATGTTCGGATGCAAGCGGCTTTTCAGAAATATACAGACAACGCAGTTTCTAAGTGTGTGGCAAAAGGTACTTATCTAAGTACAAATAAAGGCGTTATTCCTATTGAAGAATTAGGGGGTGCTGTTGGAGATGATAAATTTGATGAACCTTTAGATGATTTGTTTGTTATTGATGAAAATGGAAATAGAAAAAAAGTGGTTTCTCATTATTCAGGGGGTATAAAGCCAACTGTTAAGATGCGTTTTGCGAATGGCAGTATAAAAGAAATGGCAATAACTCATAAGTTAAAAACATTGAATGGTTGGAGACGTGTGGATGAGATTCATGCCGAAGACATGGTTTTATGTCGTAAGGAAACGATAAACGACTCTTCAGGTGGTTTAAGGTTAAGCGTTGTAGATGATGGTGCATTTAAAGCGAATGCTCACAAAGTGGATATTCCTAAAAATATGACTGTTGATTTTGCCAAATGGTTAGGAATGGTGGTAGCAGATGGGCATTTAGAAGAAAGTAGCGGATTTGTTGGAATACACGAGAAAAATAATGTGGTAGGCAAATTATTTGACGAGTTGACATTAAAGGTTTTTGGATTGGCAAATAAAACATATCGGGATTATAGAAATGATGTTATCTGTCATCACATAACATCAAGAGTATTGGTGCGATGGTTACGAGACATGATGGGGTATAGATCTCACGATAAATATATACCGAGAGTTATTATGCAAGGAAGTGTGAATGAGCAAATTGCTTTTTTGGAGGGAGTTACTTTGGATGGGTATGTTAAGAGAAATCGTTTGGTTATTTATGAGGGTAAATCATCAGCACTGGCCAAACAATTATATAGTATGACATATAATTTAGGGCTGAATCCATATTTAGGTACTAAGAAAGTAATAAGTTACGATTATTATATGTATGGTATAGAGATTGATAATGGTATCGTCGGTATTGAAAAGCATAAGCAAATTGAACGATGGAGAAGAAAACCTAAATTTATCAAAACTCCGGAATCTGTATTTGATATGGTGTTGCCAACTGATCACCCTGAGTATAGTAATTTGCGCTATTTAAAACAAAAGAGACCTGATTATGTGTGGGACTATGTAATAGATAAGTTGGATGTTCAGTATGATAAAAATGAATATTGTATAAAGGTAAAAAGTGTTGAGTTTTCCGAAAACGAGGTTTATGATATTGAGGTGGAAGGTACGCATTCATATTTGATTGATGGTATAGTGTCTCATAATACAGTGAACATGCCCCATGATGCAACCGAGCAAGATGTTTTGAAAGTCTATGACATGGCATACGAACTCGGGTGTAAAGGTGTTACAATTTACAGAGATGGAAGCAAAACTGACCAGGTGTTAAGCTACGGTGAAAAAACTGAAGCTGAAGACACGTTTAAAACGGCTGTTAAAGAACGTCCTGAAATTCTGGAAGGCTTCACATCCCGAATAAGCACGGGTATGGGGCAGCTTTATGTGACAGTAACGGAATTGGAAGGCCAGCCTTTTGAAGTGTTTGCCACTATCGGAAAATCAGGGCGTTCCACCACTGCCAAGACCGAGGCCATTGGACGTCTGATATCTCTGTCTCTCAGGGCCGGTGTAAAAGTGGATAAAATCATTAACCAACTTAAAGGTATTGGGGGAGAGTATCCGGTTTTTCGTCAGGATGGCATGGTGTTGTCCATACCGGATGCGATCAGCCGCGTACTTGAAAAACAATACTGTAATACTAAAAACGGGTCAGCAAAAGTGTCAAACAGTCTGAATAAATCGGTTTGCCCTGAATGTAAACAACCCATTGCGTTTGAGGAAGGATGTCTGACATGTCATTCTTGCGGTTTTTCAAAATGCGGATAATACTCTGTAGTGCCAAGTTTGAAGTTCTACTTGGCACAGTCATAATTGATGATTTTAAATGTATCTTTTTAAAATTTATGTTATGAAATAAATTTAAACTTCAAACTTTGTACTCAACATGCGAATACTAATTGCGGAAGACAACCTTATTCATCGAGAAGTTTTAAAATCTTATTTGAAAAACTGGGGACATGAAGTAATCGTTGCCGACGACGGTCTGGAAGCGTTTGAGCTGTTTGAGTCTTTTCAGGAAATGCCGGAAATGTTGGTGACGGATTGGCTTATGCCGAAAATGAACGGCCTTGAGTTAGCCCGACGTATTCGAAGTATCACTGCAAATGCTCCTTATATTTACATTTTACTGCTTACCGCTAAAAGTGACACCAAAGATTTGATCACTGGATTCAGGGAAGGTGGTGTGGATGATTATGTTGTCAAGCCGTTTGACATCACAGAACTGGAAATGCGCATTCAGGTAGGCGAACGTATAATCCACCTGGAACGGGCGCACAGGGAGTATAATCGCGACCTGAAAAGACAATCTCTGGAAAGTTTGCGTGCGGAAGTCGCTCAACGCCGCCTCACTGAAGAAGAGTTACGCGCAAGCAATGAGCGTTTTCAATCGCTGAGTGAAAACGCACCAGACATTATTTATACGCTTGGCACAGATGGAACATTTAATTATGTCAATCCGGCATGGGAAAATATTCTAGGGCATCGTCGGGAAGAAGTCATTGGCAAAACCTTTATTGATTTTGCCAATGAGGAAGATATTAAAACATATACTGATTTTTTAAAGCAGGTGCGTGAAGGTCAAGGTATCATGTCAGATATCATAATGACACTGCTTCATAAGCACGGAACAACTCGTGTATTTAATATATCCGGCGCTCCCAATTTGAATTCAAAAGGCCATATTACCGGTATTGTCGGCCTTTTAAAAGATATTACCGAACAGCAACAACTGCAACGACAATTACAGCAATCCCAAAAGATGGAGGCTATCGGCACCTTAGCAGGCGGAATCGCCCATGATTTTAATAATATTCTGGGGGCTATCAGAGGCTATTCGGAACTTGCTTCATTAAATTTGCATGACACTGAAAAGGTAAAAATCCATATTGGCCATGTATTGAAAGCCGGTCTCAGAGCCAGTGAACTGGTTAGACAAATTCTTGCTTTTAGCCGGCATATAAAACCTGAAAGAAAGTTGCTGGATATTGCTCCCATTGTTAAGGAGGTTTTAAATTTATTACGCGCACCGTTGCCTTCCACAATCGAGATACAGCGTTTTATTGGTGAAAGTGGCGTTATTCTCGCGGATCCGACCCAAATTCATCAGGTTTTAATGAACTTATGCACCAACGCCGCTCATGCCATGAGGGATACCGGAGGAATTTTAGAAGTCAACTTATTGAAAATTGAAGTGAATGAAAAAAAGATGGGCGATGCGGCGGATTTGAAATCAGGCCCTTATCTGCAACTGACAGTCAGTGACACCGGCCAGGGTATGGACACCCAAACGCTTAACCAGATTTTTGATCCGTTTTTTACGACCAAAGCGCCCGGTGAAGGTACCGGTATGGGACTTAGTGTCGTTCACGGCATTATAAAGGATCACAACGGGGCTATTTCCGTCCATAGCAATTTAGGACAAGGCACGACCTTTCGTGTCTATTTGCCGCTTGTGGATGAAGTCGTCGAAATCGAAGACGACGCTGCTAAAAAAATTCTACGCGGAACCGAAAACATCTTGCTTGTTGATGATGAAGATGTTTTGGTGAATTTAAGTATCGAAATGCTTACTTATCTCGGATATAATGCAACCGGGTTTTCGTCTGGTGCAAAAGCATTGGAAACATTTCAAAATACCCCCGGCGCTTATGACTTGGTAATAACCGACCATACGATGCCGAATATGAATGGCATTCAATTGGCGCAAGAATTGCATCGAATCAGGCCAGATTTGCCAATCATTCTCAGCACCGGATTCAGCAAACAGATGATGGCTAAAAAAGATGGCGCCAGTCATATTAGCGCTTATGTTATGAAACCTTTTGAAATGTATGAACTGGCGACTTTGATTCGGAAAATTTTGGACAAACTTTGAATAGCTGGAATAATCATTGGAAATGCATTTATCCAAGCGTGAGAAGAAATTATTTCAACTTCCGGAAAAGATGTGCTTTTTCGATTTGACTGACACGTATTCGGAAGGCCGGGCTTTGGCCAATCCCAAGGCGAAATGAGGAAGGTCCAAAGAAAAACGGTCCGACTGCCGGCTTTTAACGCCGGCACTGATTATTGATGAACATGGTTTTCCTGAATACAGTCATTTATATTCCGGTAACCGGAGCAAGTGCAAGACGCCGGAACAAATGATTGAGTCGTTAAGGAAAATGTGGCCGGATATTGAAAAACAGGAACAAACTGTGAGCATCGACGCGGGAATTGCAACCAAAGAGAATATCGCATATCTCAAAGGAAAAGAGAATCCGCACTATATTGTTGTAAACCGAGGTGAAGGTGAATTCACACCCGAGGATACCGGTGGCATGCGAGTGATTTTCAAGGTCGATGACAAAGATTTCAAGGTCGAGGTCAAACGGTGTCAGGAGGAAGGAGAAACATGATTACTGTGTCGAAGCGCCGGCCGAAAGCATAAAGACAGAGGGATACGGGGCCGGCAGGAAACTTTTTTTCCAGAAGGGCTTGAATCCACTCGTGATGGATTGAAAAAGAAAGGCCGCACCAAGAGATATGACAAGGTGCTTGAAAAAATCGGACGGCTACGACAAAAATATCCGAAGGCCTCGAAAGTGTATGAGATCACCGTGACACCTGATGGTGATCAATTGAATTCGAAGACCGAAGCCGGGGAGATTGTATGGAAAAAGAAGGCGCTGTATGATGCGCGAGTAAAATACGAAGGTTGTTATGTACTTCGGACAGATCGCGTGGAGCTGTCGGATGAAGAGGTAAGGAAGACGTATGTAATGCTGACCCGGATTGAAAGAGCGTTTCGGTGCTTGAAAACGAGTTTGGGGTTTCGACCGGTCTTTCATCAACTGGAAATGCGGTCGGATTCTCATCTGTTTATATCTGTGCCGGCATACCATATTCCGCATACGATAGAATCCAGGCTGCGTAGTCATGGTGATCACCGATCGTGGGAAACGATTCGAACTGTTCTTTCCACTCACCGACGTTTAACGATAGAATACAATTATAAAGAAGAGGAGATAATACGTCATGGACATATGAGGCTGTGCAGATTACCGGAGACGGAGCACAAAATAATTTACCATCGATTGGGGCTGTCAGACCTGCCTCTCGGCAGGCGGTACACAATCGAAAATTTGTAGTGACGAAAAAATTGGCCGGGGGCATGGACACCGGGACTTCGCAATTCTATATGGCGAACTTGGGTTATACCAAAACCGTGATACAGCAAGCTTGTTGACATAGTTCAGAATCCTTTCTTAATAATTATTTTTCCGAGAAAGATTATAATTTTTCTGGGCTACCAACATAAAGCGGGACACTTTATTACAAAAACGTAAGAGGCTGACAGGATAAAATATTTGACAAACTTTTGCAACTATGATTTTCTTTTCTTTATTTTTGTTGAAAATAAGGAGAATATCT
>JAUCGF010000140.1 GCA_030378005.1 Desulfococcaceae bacterium HSG9
TAGCGCAGAGGCAATGTTATTACTCCGCTCATTCTATAAAGCAGGCCGTTGGGATATGCTTAAAAAATTAGCATGTTCAACGCCACTGGATATGGCTGCATGATACCAAGAAAAATGGAATGCTCCCTATGAAACCATTCATTTGGCAGTTGCCCAATATAGCAGAACGAAAAGTTTATGAAATACCGCCAAAGGAGTGCTAAACTGTAAGTTCAGCACTCCTTTTTCAATCTACTGAATATAGAAAACTGAAAAATAGACAATAAATCAATTTTCAATAATCATTTGCCATGGTCGCCACCATAATCGCCTTGATTGTATGTATCCTGTTTTCAGCTTCATCAAATACAATTGACGCATCCGATTCGAAAACCTCCTCGGTGACTTCCATCTCTTCTATGCCAAATTTTTGATAAATCTGTTCACCGATTTGGGTTTCACGATTATGGAAAGCCGGTAAACAATGCATGAATTTAACTGCCGGATTGCCCGTCATATTCAGTACAGCGCTATTGATCTGAAAGGGTTTTAACAACTCAATACGATCCCGCCAAACATTCTCCGCCTCGCCCATAGACACCCATACATCGGTGTACAAAAAATCACAATCTTTGACACCGGCTGCGACATCATCAGTCAGTAAAATTTCAGCTCCGGTTTCTTGCGTAATCGTTAGAGCTTGTTCAACAAGTGCCGTATTCGGTCGCAAATGCAAAGGTGCTACCATCCGAAAATCAATTCCCATTTTGGCAGAACCGATCAAAAGGGAGTTGCCCATATTATTGCGAGCATCTCCCAAATAGGCCAATTTCACATTATTTAAAGGTTTGTCGGAATGTTCCCGAATCGTCAGAAAATCCGCCAAAACCTGAGTGGGATGAAACTCATCCGTCAGACCGTTCCAAACCGGAGCGTCGGCATACTCACCTAAAATTTCGACATTTTCTTGAGCGAAACCGCGGTACTGGATACCATCATACATGCGTCCCAATACACGCGCTGTGTCCTTGACCGATTCTTTTGTTCCCATTTGAGCGCCTGTAGGCCCCAGATAAGTGGCATGACCACCCTGATCGTAAATGGCGACTTCAAAGGCGCAACGTGTCCGGGTTGATGCTTTTTCAAAGATCAAGGCAATTTTTTTTCCCTTTAAAAGCTGCTGCTCGGTACCGGAAGCTTGTTCTTTTTTTAATTTTGCGGCCAAGTCTAATAAAAACTGAATTTCCTGGGGGGTGAAATCGGACAACTTCAGGAAATTTCGATTTTTAAAATTTGTCATTATTTTATCTCCTTAAAATATGTTGTATAGACTTTCAGATAATTAATGTCACAAGGATAGAGAGAGGAGGCTGTATTGTAATACGCCGACGACCGATAACGTAGTGACACTGATTATCTGAAAATCTATAGTTTTGAAAAGAAACAGTAATTATTTTTTTCCATTAAAAAAATAATTATCATTAGATAGGGTATGCAATCAAGCAATTATTTTTAATCGTTTGGATTTACCTAAAAAATGAATAGCGGCGACAGAAATAAAGAACAAACGCTGATTTCTATCTTGACACACAAGTTTCTTTTTGCGATATGTCCGACATATTTAAGATAAATGTAAATTAATCGAAGCGCCGTTTTTTCCAAGCGGCATCTATATATGGGAATGTTAGACCTCGGCAAACGTCGGGGTTTTTTCTTAGTAGGAGGAATGACATGACAGATGATAAAATTAAAAAAGTGGTATTGGCCTATAGCGGCGGGTTGGATACATCCGTGATCGTCCCCTGGTTGAAAAATAATTTCGATGATTGCGAAGTTATTTGTTTTACTGCGGATCTTGGACAAGAAGAGGAATTGGACGGTCTGGAAGAAAAAGCGCTGGCATCCGGTGCGAGCAAATTATATGTGCGCGACTTACGTGAGGAATTTTTAAACGAATATGTTTTCCCCACGCTTCAGGCTGGCGCAATTTACGAACGGGACTATCTGTTAGGCACGTCATTTGCGCGTCCGCTGATCGCCAAACACATGGTCGCCATTGCCAAAGCCGAAGGTGCGGATGCAATCTCGCATGGTTGCACGGGCAAAGGCAACGATCAAGTGCGTTTCGAACTGACCGTGATGGCCTTAAACCCCAAACTTAAAATCATCGCTCCCTGGCGGGAATGGGATATCCGCAGTCGTGAAGATGCTTTAAAATATGCGACCGAATATAATATCCCGGTAACGCAAACCGAAAAAGATATTTATAGTCGCGACCGTAATATTTTTCATCTTTCCCATGAAGGCGGTTTATTGGAAGACCCGTGGAACGAACCGGCTGAGGAAATGTTTCAATTGTCCGACAGTCCGGAAAACGCACCCGATGAAGCCGAATATATTCAAATCGGATTTGAGCGCGGCAAACCGGTCAGTCTGAACGGTGAAACGCTTTCATCCGTCAGCCTGTTTCAAAAATTAAACAAAATCGCAGGCAAGCATGGTATCGGACGGGTGGATATTGTCGAAAACCGTTTGGTGGGCATGAAAAGCCGCGGGGTTTATGAAACGCCTGCCGGAACAGTTATTGTGCGCGCTCATCAGTCCCTGGAAAGTATCTGTCTTGATAAACATACGATGCACTATAAAGATAACATCGCGGTAAAATATGCCGAACTGGTTTATAACGGCCAATGGTTTATTCAACTGCGTGAAGCGCTGGATGCGTTTGTCAGGGAAACCCAAAAACGCATCACCGGAGTTGTGCGGTTGAAATTGTACAAAGGCAACATTATCAATGCGGGTCGTAAGAGTCCTTACAGCCTGTATCGCGAGGATTATGCTTCTTTTGGTGAAGAAGACGTTTATAATCAGCAGGATGCCCAGGGATTTATCCAGTTATTCGGCCTGCCGTTAAAAGTCGAAGCCATGCTGTCTATGGAAGGCGGCGATGAAAGTCGATATAAACAACCGGATTATAGCAAATTTAAACGGGATTAAGATAGGAACGGTAACTAAGAATCAGGGGCAAAATAACCACCTCATTGTGATTCTTGAAACGTGAAACATGATGCGTGAATTCACGTTTCAAAAATCAGGTTTCACGCATGGTCAGGGAATTTATTTCATCCTCATTCATAGATACCAGTCGCCGAGAGAAATTATATGTCTGAAAAGCATACACATGCAGTGACCGGGGCTTATGGATATTCTGGAAAATATATTGCTAAAAGATTACTGGATAAAGGACATAAAGTAATCACTTTAACCAACTCACTGAATCGGGAAAACCCTTTCGGGGACAGAGTGAATGCCTATGCTTTTAATTTCGATAATCCTGAAAAGTTAACTGAATCGTTAAAGGGTGTATCAGTTCTTTACAATACTTATTGGGTTCGATTTAATCACAAAATGTTTACTCACGCTGATGCTGTGAAGAACACTGTCACTATGTTCAAGACGGCTAAAGATGCTGGTGTCAAGCGAATAGTTCATATCAGCATAACCAACCCGTCTGAAGATTCCAATTTGGAATATTTCAGCGGTAAAGCGAAATTAGAGCGGGCATTAAAAGATTCAGGAATTTCATACGCAATTCTACGCCCTACAGTTCTTTTTGGGAAGGAAGATATTCTGATCAATAATATTGCATGGGCTTTGCGACGATTACCGGTTATCGCTGTATTTGGTGACGGACAATATCGTATTCAACCAATCTACGTTGATGATCTTGCAGAATTGGCCGTTGAACAAGGCGAAAAACAAAGGAATGTAGTTATTGATGCAATCGGCCCTGAAACATTCACATACAAAAATCTTATAAAAAAAATTGGAACAATAATTGGAAAGAAAAGAAAAATAATTTCGATTTCTCCAACATCAGGATACATTGCCAGTAGTATTGTCAGCAAATTAGTCGATGATGTCTTGATTACACGCGAAGAAATTGAGGGACTCATGGCTAATCTTCTTTGTGTTGATTCTCCACCGGCGGGTAAAACAAATTTGACGGAATGGGCAAAAAAGCACGCCGATTCACTCGGAATAGAATATGCGAGTGAATTGGCGCGAAGAAAAGATCGAGAAACAGAATATAAAAACTGCTAAACAGGAGGAAAATAATGGGTGCGATAGTTGAACCGACCTGTCAAATTCATGAGGGCTGGGATGAATTTTACAACAGTGATACGGACGATAAAAAAAACTGTTTTCTTGTCCAGGGCAAATTGTTTGACATTATTTTTGCCCAACAGTTTAACCGTCCGTTTCTGGATTTTATCTGTCATTTGGCCAATCAGATTCGGCGGCTTGCTAAAACCAAAATGGGATCGCAAAAACTGCGCTCGTTGCTGGCGCATAAACGCGCCATGCTTTATTTTGTTCAACCATCCACGCGCACGTTTTTATCATTCCAAAATGCCTGCCATATTCTAGGGATGAATGTTTCCGAAACCCGGGAAACATCCACCAGTTCAGAAGTTAAAGGTGAATCCCAGGAAGACACCATCCGGACGTTTGCCAGCTATGTCAATCTGATTATTGTCCGCCATCCTGAAGCCGGTTTTGCTGAAAAAACCGCCTGGGTGCTTAATCAGACGGAGCGACCGGTTCCGGTGGTTAATGGTGGTTCCGGACCGGATCAACATCCGACACAGGCACTGCTGGATATTTACACGTTGGAAAGATCATTTAAGCATATCGGCGGCCTGGATGGTAAAAAAATCGCTATGGTGGGTGATTTAAAACGTGGCCGTACTGTGCGTTCCCTGAGCTATTTGATGAAAAATTATCGAGACGTCACCTTGTATTTTGTTTCTCCCAAAGTATTTATGATGAAAGGTGATATTAAAATTTTCTTAAAAAAACACGGCATCAAATTCTATGAAAGTGATGATTTTCAAAGTATTATGCCGGAAGTCGATGCGATTTATATGACGCGCATCCAACAGGAATACGCAGATGATCCGTCTGATGAAATCGACGCCTATCCTGACTTTCATTTTAGAAAAGAACACCTTGATATCATCAAACCTCATTGCACCATTATGCACCCATTGCCCCGTCGCTATGAGATTGACGTAGCGGTCGATAAAGATCCGCGGGCGGCCTATTGGCGTCAGGAACGTAACGGTATGTGGCTGCGCACCGCCTTGATTGCTTATATTTTTGGTGTGGAAGAAGAGATTGTTGCGGAATTTTTGTAGGTAGATTGGATGGCGATATTGACAGATTTTCAATAAAATGTATTAGCAGCCTGACTTATGACAAATATTATTGATTACATTGTAAAAAATAATCTTGGTGATATTGCGAGTGTTATCGGAGTGATAGTCGCAATAATTGGCTTTTTTGTTACTATATCTAATGTGGTCAAATCAAAAAATGCCGCCCAGAAAGCAGAAGCTGCTTCATATAAAATTCGTGAAAATATCTTCAGATATGACGCTATTTCGGAATGTGCGGAAGCTATATCTTTATTAAATGAGATAAAAAGGCTGCAACGAGGGAACTTATGGCTAATATTACCAGATAGATATTCGGCTGTGAATCGTCTTCTTTATTCTCTTAAAGCTTTCGATTCGGAATTAATGAAAAATCACAAAATGTATATACAAAATGCAATACAGCAGTTTGTCAGTTTAGAAGAATTGGTAGATCGTTCCATAACCAGGAACAAACTGCCACCATCTGAAAGCATTGTTCAAATTAATAAAATAGTTAATCAGCAACTGGATAAACTTTATGAAATCCAATCTTTTTTGAAACATCAAATGATTTAGGAGTTATTTCGTATGTTATCAGATGATAAAATAGAAAAATTGATAGAAGCATTGAATAATAAGACAAAAAAACAAATGATAAATTGGGAGGAAACAGTTGAACGAGGAGTATATCTGGCGGCTTTGACAAACAGTGGCGTGCGTATTTCATGCCGTATTCAAACGGATGAAACAGCAGGCGAAGAATTCCATGAACATATACTTACTGTCTTAAATGGACATGGAATGTTGGTAGACGAAATAAAGACTGTTGATAATTACAAAATGAAAGAACTCTATGAGAACGCTCGGAGAATGGCTATGAATGCAGATAACGTGATTGAGAACATGCTAAATGAACTCAATTCTCTATCAGAAAATAAATCTAACCTCATTACAAAAAAAATCCTTGAGCCTTTAGAGCGATAATTATTCCCTGTCTATCCGAAGAAGCTAACAAAATTCAGAAGACGATTCATAATACAGCGGTAATTGAATCGTCATCGTCGTCCCTTCAGTCCCATCACTGACGGCTGATATAACACCCCCCAGCCTTTCAATGATTTTAAAACTGACGGACAGCCCCAACCCGGTGCCTTTTCCCGGTTCTTTGGTGGTGAAAAACGGGTCAAAAATATAATCAATGTCAGCAGGCGCAATGCCAGTGCCATTATCTGTGAAACTGACTGTCAGAACGGTGGCTTGGCGGATTAATTCAGACGGCTTTGCGTGAGTAACGGCATGTTCATCAGTGCTGACATCCGTATTCGTGAGCAACGCACTGGTAATCAGCAATTCGCCGCTATCGCTGTTGGTGCTATCCGCTATGGCATCTGCCGCATTCAGAATCAGATTCAGACAAACCTGGCGTAACTGGCCGGCATCCGCTCTGACGCTGTCATTTTGTGCTGTAAACTCTGATCGGATTGTAATAGCCGCTATTACCGGCTGAAATTTAACGACTTCCAGCGTATCTCGGATAACCTGATGAACTGAGACGGTCTCGGATTGATAATCCGAAGTTCTTGAATAATTAAGCAATTGTTTGATGATTACATCAATCCGGCTGATTTCATTTTCCGCACGGGTTAAAAACTCTGATCGTTCATCGTCAGTGACATCATCCTGCCCTAAAAGTTCCATGTACCCCATTACAATTCCGATGGGATTGCCAATTTCATGGGCGATTCCAGCTGTCAAACGTCCCACGGAGGCCATCTTTTCCGCGCGGATAATATCATTTTGAGCTTGTTTCAGTTCGCTGTTGGATTGTTTCAGGGAACGAATCGTTTGCTGCAATTTTTCTTTATCCAGGGCGATGCGGCGCACCATGGAATTGATTGACTTGGATAGGGTGTTAAATTCGCTGTCTTTTTTATCGCTGAAAAAAATTTGACGATCATCTTCATTAAACGCATCCACCCGATTCACCAATCGTTGAATCGGGTTTATGATAATTTTTCCCATGCTGAACATGCCGATAAATGTCAAGGCAGCCGTGTTGACTAACATCAGAATAAAGAGAACAAATTGGGTTTGCCTGAAAAACAGGTAATTTTTTTCAAGGTCAAACACAACCCCGATACCTGCGGTAACACGGTTATGCCCAAAAAGAGGAATTGCGAATACGGCATAGCGGGGTTGTTTCCCCAAAACGTCCCAAGTCATACCGGTCAATTGGCTGAAAGGTTTACCGGTTTGCATGGCAGTGGAAACAATTTTATCTATATGACCATCAAAAGCGCTTTCATTCGTGCCAATCTCTATGTGCCGTTCTGCTTTAATATCTGTCAATAGTGCATAACAAAATCCGGCATTAAAAACCATCTCCTGAAACATATATTTAAATTCATCATTAATTTCACCTGTCGTGGAATCAAGAAATACAGCGGCATGGCTCTCCATCGTTTTGAGCAGAAGATTCCCCCTCTCCGATTCGGATTGAATCAGAATCCGCTGAAACGTATGCATCGCAACAAAACCAATCAATGTCATTCCGATAATCAAAAGAATCGCCGTATGAATCGCTATGTTGATTTTTAATCCGCGGAAAATCATTCGTAAACACCTGACACGTTAATAACCGTCTTTTTTATTCGCACCATACGTTTATGATAAAAAGAATTGAGGTTGATGTCAAGAAATTAGCATGGAGTCCTTTGATTCAAAAAATCCGCTTGCCAAATAGTGCGATAGAGCGTATTGATGAAGCAATAGAACACTGATGAAAATGAGATTGTTAACCATATAAAATAACACAAGCAAATGCAAATCAGTTCACAATTATTATCTCTGGTCAAAGGATTTCTGGACGATGAGGAAGGCCAGGCGCTTTACCGATATGCTTACGATGCCGCTTCGCATGGGCCATGTCTGGAGATTGGCAGTTACTGCGGTAAATCCGCCATTTACATCGGGAGTGCTTGCAAAGCGCGCAACAGCATTTTATTTTCGATTGATCACCATACCGGTTCTGAAGAACAACAACCCGGTGAAACCTATTTTGATCCGGAACTTTTTGATAAACAGACAAACCGGGTTGACACTTTCGGCGCTTTTCGCCTAACTTTAAAGCGTGCCGGACTTGAGAACGCGGTCGTTCCTATGGTGTGTCGATCCGAAACGGCCGCACGCGCCTGGGCCACGCCGTTAAGCCTGGTTTTTATTGATGGCGGCCATTCATACAAAGCGGCTTACACTGATTACGACTGCTGGGCGCGGCATCTTCTTCCGGGTGGTTATCTGCTAATCCATGATATTTTTAAAAACCCCGATGATGGTGGCCAGGCACCTTATCGTGTTTACAAAGAGGCGCTTGCTTCCGGCTATTTTCGTGAATTGTCTATGATCAAAACACTTGGCGTGTTAAAAAAAATTATTTAACAATAATATAAAATCTGCCATCCGCAACGAACGTAAAAATTTCATTAAGGAGGAATATTATGACATCTGAAGAAAACCCCGATTTTCAAGCCTTTTTAGATCGACCGGAAGTACAAGAAGCCATCAGCAATATCAATTCGGATTTAACAGACCGACGTCGTTACAAACCATCTCAATGCGAAGTGCTTACCCAAGCTTACACCATGCTGCAAACACAAGAGCAATATAGTTTTGACATCGACCCTGAAGCTGAAAAATTGTTGCCGGATATTATTGACAAGCGTGTGCAAAAAATTGTGGAGGCGTCTGCCCCCGAAAAGTCTTTCAAGGACATGCATAACAAAAAACGTAAAATCGGTATTGTTTTTTCAGGCGGGCCGGCACCGGGCGGCCACAATGTTATTGCAGGCCTTTATGACGCTGCCAAAAAGGCCAATCCTGACTCCGAAATATGGGGTTTTTTAATGGGCCCTGATGGCATTATTGAAAACGAGGCGATTAACCTGACCAAAGATATTATTGATCAACATCGCAATCTTGGCGGCTTTGGCATGATTAAAACCGGCCGCACCAAAATCAACACGCAACAAAAAATGGACTTATCCAAAGAGACCTGCAAAGCATTGGGATTAGATACGCTGGTGGTGGTGGGAGGAGATGATTCCAACACGAACGCCGCTTTTTTGGCTCAGGAAATGCACAATGACGGCGTTCAGGTGATCGGCGTTCCCAAGACAATCGACGGCGATGTGCAAGTCAAAGATGCCAAAGGTAAAATTCTGTGCGCCATGTCATTCGGTTTTCACACGGCTGCGCGTGCTTTTTCCGAATCCGTAAGCAACCTTTGTACGGATTGCAGCTCGGATGTCAAATATTGGCATATCTGTAAGGTCATGGGAAGGTCGGCCAGCCATATCGCTCTGGAAATCGCGCTCCAAACTCACGCCAATATAACGCTGATAGGCGAAGACATCGCTGACTATACAGATCTAACACAGGTTGAGCAGGCTAAAAAAGACGGTACGATTGATTTCAGAGCTTACGGTATTACGCTCCGACATCTTTCCCGCGTGCTTTGTGACGCTATTATCAGCAGAGCGGCCGCGGGAAAAAATTACGGTGTCATGGTTATCCCGGAAGGCGTCTTGGAATTTGTCAATGAAATTCAAATGTTGATTATCAAACTCAATACAATTATCGCTCTGCATAACCGCACCCATGATGACGATTTTCACACCGTATTTCCGACATTGGAAGACAAAATTGAACATCTGCGCCGTATAACGCGTCGCAAGGCCAGTGCCGCCGGTATCTGGAATCAACAAGATCATGATTTATTCAGCGATATGCCGGATTTTTTTCAGGAAGGCCTTCTGACTGAACGGGACAGTCATGGTAATTTTCAATTTTCATTGGTAAAAACCGAAAAAGTTCTGATGGAAATGGTCAAAGACTACCTGAAAGAATTAGCCGACACAGGAAAGTACAAGCAAGGGCTGTCTAAAGCCTGGTTTCAGAAAATGTTAATCAGGGAAAATCTTAACCCTGATCAATTCGGGCCGGTGTTATTCAAAAACTATTCCAATGATATTTTAGTGCTTAAAAAAGCGATCATATCTAAAAAAACTTATGAACAGGCACTGATAAAGGCAGAACTCATAGAAGCAAATAGCATTATTCCGGCTTCGATTGAAACAGTCTATAACAAATCCATTCCGAAATTTAAAACCCAGACTCATTTTTACGGTTATGACGGTCGCGGCAATGCACCGACTCGTTTTGATTGTATTTATACCTATAACTTGGGACTTACTGTGTTCAGCCTGATCGCCAACGGAGCCACCGGTCTGATGGCCGCCATTCGCAATCTGGAAAAAGAGTTTTCCGAATGGGAGCCGATCGGTATTCCCATTGCACCCTTGATGAGCCTTGAAGAACGCAAAGGCAAACTTGAGCTGGTATTGGAAAAAACCCTTGTGGATGTAAATTCAAATGCGTTTAAAGTGGTTGAAGAGCTTAGAGAAAAATGGCTTGCCGCTCAACCGGGGCCGGATCAGTACCGTAAACCAGGGCCGATTCGGTTTGATGGCGCCAGCGAAGAAAACCGTCCGTTAACCCTTCAATTGAACGGACTGGAAAGCGGTGGCGAATAAAGCGGGCTGGCAAGATGGTATCCCGATTTGGATTTTTTGGGCATCGTTCATTTACCAGTTTATACTTTTTTGAATGTAGCGTAATCTTTCAGATTGCGTCCTCCGCTCTCTTTTTCTTAAAGATAAAGAAATCAAGTTTTTTCAAAAGACCTGATTTATAGAATGCCAAAATAAAGTGTGATGGATAAAAAAACCCTCCGACTGCTTAATCATTATATTGATAAATATTTCTATTATGTAGAATATCCGGATGGGCTGGATAAACATTTTTGGAAAGATACGAATGGCAAGAAGCAGTTGATCCTGGTCATGCCTAAAGAAGAAATTACAAATTGTATCAACAGGATCAATGCGGATATGAATCGGTTTTATGGTTGCCAACTCACGGAAACGCAAAAGCAGGCGTTAGACGCTATCCTCCCTCTGGCGCAACGCATGAAAGATGAGTTGGAAGAGCAACTGGAATATCAAAAGCAGCAAGAAGACGAAGCCAAGCTGCGGGAAGATAAATCCAGGCAAGAGGAAGATGAAGCCAATCGGCGAGAAGATGAATCCAAGCAACAGGAACTGTCCAAATACTTGGAATTTATTGATGAAAAACCCCGCAAAAAACCGTTGCGTAAACGCTCTAAGCCGCCTGATACAGCAAGAGTTCCCATCAGAGCGCTATTACCGTTGTGGATGGTCAAACGCCTGGAAGCCGAAGGTGATATCGGGACGGGTTTGGAGAAATATCTTTTAAAAGGTGGAATTAAAGGCGATCAAGCAACCCTTGACCTGGCCTTGAACAAAATAAAATCAGATCCTCCTCCGAATACCAACAAATTGGCCGATGCCTGGAAAAAAGATATAAAAAATATTTTAAACAGCTCGGTCAATGCCATCCTGGGATTCACCCAATTGGCCTTATCGCCTTATAAATGGCCTGAAGAAACAATGAACAATTATCTCAATTCAATTGAAAAAGCAACGCAAAGAATGAAATCAGAAATCGACAAGTTCTAAAATCCGTCTCAACAGAGCAATTCAACTTGATACCCGGAAACCAAGCCAAATTGTTGTGGAAAAACGTCATCCATTGCCACCACTTGAATCGCCAACGGATTGTTCAGGCGTAATTTTTGCAAAAGATCAATAATTTTCTGGGCAATTTCTTTTTTTGCTGGTTATTTGCATGATCAAAATCCCGTGCCGGATGATACCTATGAACCTTCTATTACATCAAGCGATAAGAAAGTATTCAGTTTAGGAATTGAAAAACGTGGTATTTGGGATATGTTTAATTTTTCCCTGACCTACGTTTACGAACTATATGATGATAGGGTTAAAAATAATAAGGCCGGGGCTCACGGTTTCATACAAAAACCATTCAGTATTAATGTCCTTTCGGAAAAACTTAAAGAGGCGTGATAGCCTATTTTTTTTCAGAAGATGACGAATCGTTTTCTTTGTAAAGTTTCTGAAAATTCTGCATTAAATCTTGAAATTGCTCCCCTTGCTTGACAACCAAATCTTTGATTCCCTGGGTCAATCCTTCAGGCTCATCCGGTTTGACGCCTAATTGCGCTTGAAGCAGGGCGATGGTCTTTTCCATTTCAGAAACTTTTTTATCAAGGGTTTCATATTTTTCCTGAAGCGTTACATGTTCATCACGCGGTACAGCGCCTAACAGGCGAATATATTTTTCAAACGATGTTTGGAAAGCGCTTGTGGCGTTTTGCATTATCTGCAAGGAGGATGACTTTCCTTCGGGCAACTTATCCGCTCCGTAAACTTTGGCAAACACCGACATGAAATTCTCATCTTCATCAGTCTTTTTTTCGGCGGATGTTAAGGCGGGTAAGCCGTTGGCCGACTTGCCCAGCCATTTTTGAAATGATTCGATCTGTTTTTGTCCCTGTGCAGCATTTAACATCAGATGTCCCCAGAATTCGAGGAATTTGCTATCCATTGAGTTACTCATAATTTATTCCTTTGCCACAGTTTTTTCCAAATCCAACTGGAAACGAACAGGCCCGCGTTGATTATCATCGAAGCGGGTGTGCAGCGCACATGCTGATGACGGGTCTGACCAAGATGTGGCGATAGACCCGTGGCCTTTGGGAAAAACGGTCACTTCGGCGTCAATAAAATCTAAAGGAGCAAGTGCGGAAGGTGCGTCAACCAGATCATCCCCCTTAGCATAGCAGATCAGGAAAGGGATATTTTTCGCCGCCAAACGCTTAAAATTTAATTCCCGGCCAAACAATTTAAACGGCAATGCGCCTTCCGCTGTCACCGGAATCGTATAGGAGTCAAAACTCATCTGCGTAATATCCACCGGCAGATCATTACGGTCATATATCAACCAGTGATTGATTGCGGCGGCCGTTTTACTGATCGGCTTAGTATGGCTGCCGGGACGATCAAACATCATCAGGTCACGATATAAGCTGAACAGGGGGGCTTCCCTTTCCATACTTTTAAGCTTATATACCCAACTCATCACTTTGCCATCCACAATCTGATTGCCGTTCGGTAAAGATTTGACCGCATACCCCAAATCTCTGAAGCGCGGCGGCAGATGTTGCATGTACTCAACCAAAGCCTCACTACGGGTTCCGTCCATGGGTGCCACACATGTAATCAGCGCATCTACCAGACCATCCAGCTCCCCTGAAAGAATATTCGCCACAGCTATAAAACCGCCTTGACAAAAACCGTTCAGCGTAACTTCGCGTCCATGTATAGCTTTCACCTTTTCGCAGAAAAAACGTGTATCCCGGGCATCGTCTTCTCCGGTCAAAATCTGAGCGGCAGGTGTATTGTTAATGTCTTTGATCACACGGACATACGTAGGAATTCCCTGGTTGGCAAAGGCGTGTACATAACTTCTGTTTTCATTCGGCAAAAAAGCCAAAATATTGGCACCTAATACATAAGGATGAACGATAATGACAGGTTTCCCATCAGCGCGAACCGTTACATTTTTATCCGTGGGCAACACCTGGAACAGATCAAAACGATCTGTTTCAGCAGTCTTAATATATCCGCCATTATCAAAATGAAAACCAAATTCGGGGCGAACCGCCTTAATTGCTTCAGGATACGTGTAAATTACTTTTTCCAGCAATTGACGCTGCTGTGTGGCAAAATCCGCAATGTTATCACCTTTCTGATCAAAACAGGTGTTAAGCCAAGCGGAAAAGGCGGCTGTGGCTTTTTGGGCATAAAAACTGTTCATCACCTTAAATGTGCTATTACATCCGTTCTCCGCCACTTGCAAATTGAACAACAACAATTCATAATAGTCTTGCATGGTGCGCTGCAAAGAATTAGTTTTCACTTTTTCTTTTTCACGCTCGTTAAAAGCGTTAAAAGAGATTTCAAATGGAATATTGAATTCATCCAGATATTTATTAACGCCGTTGGTATGAATCTGAGCTGCTTGAATGCCTTCCATCAATGCTTTTGACATTGTGAAGCCAAGTTCAGATGCATTGTTCATCCAGTCTGGAAACCAAGTCATCGGGTTGTATGCAGTTGTATTCATATTTTTTTTACATTTCGTATCTAATGGATAGTAAATCGGTAGGCATCGCCGATATAAATTATTGGTAATATCAAAAATTTAACCGGCGATGCCCGCCCATATCGAATTAATGTACGCAAGCTGAAGCTTGCACACCTTTATGTCGGGAAAAGCAAAATCGAATCAATATGTTTTGAGATTGCTATTTGCGGACACTGTTTTTAAGTTTGTTCAAAAAACTCGGTAACTTTTTTAAAGCTGTCATCCACGCTTTTTTTAAAGTCATCACGCCCGGTTTTGTAAGCGCTTACCCAGTCGGCAATTGCTTTTTTACCATCTTCGGGAAGCCAGGCGGCTTGATCCAGAAGTTGACTGGACATACGTTCGGTTTGCTCCTGAAGCATTATCATTGCGTTAAAACTGTTATCAAAAGTTGCTTTGTTAAAATCAATCATTTGTTTTAAAATTTGTTTCTGATCCATCATGTCAAAACCTCCTAAGTCGTATGTTGTTGCTTACAAGCCAAATGTTTATGATTCAGCTTGCATCTTAACAGTAAAAATAATTTGAAACACTGTGAACTCAATTAATAAAATTATAATCCATCTTGACAGGATGTCAAGAAATTTTTGTGCATTGCACAAAACAACATTTATGCGCATTGAATAATTTTAAATTATGATAAAAATAACATATTGATTTATTGAATTAAATAGTCTATGGTAGAAAATATAAATTAACTGTACATATAACTGCGCACTTTGTTGCACTTTGCCAAGAATAGGGTCAACAGGGTGTATTTTGTAAAGGAAGATAAGATGGCTCCGACTTTAAAACTGAAAAAATATGCCAACCGCCGTTTATATGACACCGAAAAAAGCGCTTACGTCACTTTGAACGAGGTTGCCGCCATTATTCGGCAGGGACGGCAAATACGAGTGGCGGATGCGCGTACCGGTGAAGATGTTACCGCTTTTGTTCTCACACAGATTGTGATGGAAGAAACGCGCAAAAATAACGCTTTATTGCCAATCCCTTTGCTTCATCTGGCTATACGTTATGGAGATAATCTTCTTGCCGATTTTTTTGAAAATCACCTGCAACAGATTATGCAAATGTATCTGCTTCACAAGAAACATTTTGAAAATCAGTTCGCCCAATGGTTAGATATGGGGATGGGGTTTGCCAATAAATCCGGTAAAGCGATGTCAGAAGCTTCTCCTTTTAGTTCTTTTTTTGAGCTTTTTGGGAATTCACCTTACAAAAATCAAAATAAGGCGGCGGAAACAATCGAAGATAAAAAAGAATAGTTCCTTTGGGCATCTTTAATCTACAGTTTACACTTTTCCCAAGCAGAGCATAACTCACCGTGTTGATGTTAAAAAATCGGTTAGGTGGTTTTACGTTGATATTGTTTCAGATTCACTTAAAGTTGACAGGTAGATCGCCAGAAAAATAAGCAGACTGCCAATAACCAAGAACCAGGTCAGGCCCTCATCGAATATAAGATACGCCAAAATTGTGCTGCCTATGGGTTCGGCTAACAAACTGACAGCCACTGTGCTGGTGCTGAACCATTTCAATGACCAGTTATAACTGGTATGCCCAATTAATTGAGGGATTAAGGCCATCGCCCAAAAACAAACGACTGTTTCGGTTCCGAACCCGGTAACAGGCAATCGGAGTAAAAGCACGACTACCCATAGAATTAAGGCGGCGCTGCCATAACATACCGTTATATAAGCCAGCAGCGATAATTTGCCGCGTAGTTTTCGTCCCATCAGCAGGTAGAGTGCCATAAACACGCCACCCATTAAGGCCAGAAAATCACCCAGCAAGGCGTCTCCGGATGCTGCAAAATCACCGGCACTGATGATAATTCCACCGATAACACTTATGATGATACTGATCAGGGCAATGCGTGAAATGCGCTCTTGGGTGATAAAAGGGGTCAACAATCCCACCCATAACGGATTGGTTGTCACCAGTACAACACTGTTGGCGACCGAAGTATAATCTAAAGAGGAAATCCAAACAGCAAAATGGAGTGCCAAAAGCAAACCGGACAGTAATGCCAGTTTCAGATCATGACCGGATAAACCGCGAATTTCGGAACGGCATTTGCACCATGCCAGAGGAGCCAGAATCAGACTGGCCAATCCCAGGCGATACGCGGCAATTACAAGCGCAGGCGCTTCGCCAGCCAAACGTGCGAAAATGGCGCCTGTTGATACACCAATCAATCCGCTGACAAGTGCTATATAGGGGTTAAATGCCGGCGTGGAAACATGTTTATTATTCATCATATAAGTGCCAGATTGCTCGCCCAATTTTCAGGCCGGTTAAAATATTTTTCAAGTAAATTCTGCGTCATTCTATTGATTATCGGATTTTTGATTTCGTTTTCTGTAAACCAGCGCGCATCTAATGCGTCATCGCCTGGAAGCAGTTTTCCACTTTTGTATTCGGCTATGAGATCAATAATGATATAATGGAAGCGAATTTTGTCAGATTCATCCTTTTGAACCATATCGAAAACAAAAATCGGTTCCTGCGCCCGAATTACAATGCCGGTTTCCTCGTAAATTTCTCTTTCAGCAGCTTGTTGCAAAGTTTCACCCAATTCAACGCTTCCGCCGGGAATAGCCCATTCATTTTGTGAGGGTGGTTTTCCACGCTTTACTAAAAGCACTTTGTTTTGCTTGAATACGACAGCGCCTACGGCGACTTGAGGAGAATCAGGATAGATTGACATATTTTGGCTATCAATTACAATGAATTACTGTAAAAAATCGGTAAGGTGTTATTTTTTCTGATAAAGAATCGTTTCACCGAAATGAACGGGTCTGAATGTATAGGAAAGGTTGAAAATATTTTCTGTTGCACCTAAAATTAACCAACCGTTTTTACAAAGGGCATCCGTAAATTGCTCCAAAATACGGATTTTAGTAAGGTTATCAAAATAGATCAATACATTACGGCATAAAATAACATCAAAGCCGCCTAACATTTGGAACGGCTCAATAAGATTGATTTGCCTGAATTCAACCATAGTACGAATTTCGTTCTTAATTGTCCAATGCTTTTTTTCTTTGAAAAAAAATTTACGGAGGTATTCGGCATTAAGCCCTCGTTTAATTTCAAACCGACTATATTCGGCGGTCATCGCTTTAGATATCATCGTGCTGGATATGTCCGTAGCCAGTAATCCGAAATCCTCTTTGACAACACCGGGAAGACAAATAGCACCACTGGTGAATTCATGGATTAGCATCGCCAGGCTATAAGGCTCCTGGCCAGTTGCAACTCCGGCCGACCACAGGCGCACTTTGGCCCCTTTTCTGTAGTTTGAACGGCTTTTCCGTTGAATGACAGTTTTAGAAAGTTGCGGTAAAAGAAATTTTTTAACCGCTTGAAAAGGATGACCATCACGAAAAAAAGATGTTTCATGGGTTGTAATCGCATTAATTATTTTTTCTTCAATCTGAGGTAAAATTTTATTTCCGCCAGCGTCACCTTTCCTTAGTTCATTATAAAATTCACTGAAACTGGAACACCCCGATTTTATGACCAAAGGCTCAAGACGCTGTCGGATGAGATAGTTTTTGTTATCCGATATGGCGAGGCCACAAAGATTATATATATATTGGCGCAGAAGTTCAAATTCCTGCTGGCTGAGTTCCATATTTTAATTTCCGAAAAATAACCTACCCGATAACCGTAACATAATGGGTTTTGCTATATGCTGCACCATCCTGCTATTTGGGTATATTATTTTTTATGAAATCCCTTAAAGTTAAACTGGAAATTATTTATTAAGAGAAGGTTTAGCAAGAGATTTAGTTAATGCAATCACAGCTTGAGGTATTTTTTCAAGCGGGAGCATCTTATCAGCATATCCTGATGCGTGGGCACTCCCGGGCATTCCCCACACCACGCTGCTGTCTTTATCTTGAATAATAACAGAGGCGCCCGCACGTTTCAGAATACCTGCACCGTTGGTACCGTCTGATCCCATACCTGTAAGAATGATGGCGATGCTATTACCTCCGAATGCCGCCGCCGCAGACCGAAACAGCACATTCACCGATGGTCGATATCCCTGCTCGGGCTCTTGGTCATTCACAATTGTATAAATTTTATTGTTTTTATTTCTGATTAGCAAATGACGACCTCCGGGAGCGATATAAACATAATGATTACGGACAATATCATCGGTTTTACCTTCGATTACTGTGAAGCGACATTTGGCATCAAGGCTTTTAGCCAATGACTGGGTAAAAGTGGGTGGCATGTGCTGAACGATAAAGATTGGCGCTTGAATTTGTTCACAGAGTGGCGGCAAAAGAGACGCCAGAGCGCGCGGGCCGCCGGTTGAAACACCGATGACCACGGCTTGAATTACTCGGCGCGTTGATCTTGGAGGTGTCGTCGCGGGTTTGGATACTGATAAATGGGTAGAGATAAGACGCGACGAGCGTTTAGGGATTGTTAAGGTGCTGTTTCGTACTGTAAAATGACGGATTTTTATTAATAGCTGGTGTTTGAGAATTTCAATATTGGCTTTCAGGTTTTTACCTTGGGGTTTGGTTATAAAATCGAAAGCGCCCATTTCCAGTGCTTTTATAGTAATGTCTGCACCTTTGGCTGTTAAAGAACTCAGCATGATCACACCAATTGGGCGTATGGCTTTGTCGGATGCGTTAATTTGCGGGGAGCTGCGAAAATGGTGATTGTAAATACGGATAGCCCTCAGAGTTTCAAGGCCGTCCATCGTAGGCATCTCAACATCAAGTGTAACCAAATCAGGAGGATTGGCGCGGATTAATTCCATAGCTTTGCGACCATTCCAGACCGAACCGATTACACGAATATCACCCACATCCGCAAGACTTTCCTCAACGATGTTTCGGAAAATGCGAGAGTCATCAACAATTAGAACTTTAGTAGGCATTTCGGTCCCAGGTTAAACTTTAAGCATTTGTTGTTTTTAACGTCCCAGATTTCGGTAACGGTGATTTAGCAGAAGTTATCGGCGCTGATGCAATGCGTAAGAGTGTATGAGGGTTTAAAATAACCAGCAGTCGGTCATCAAGTTTGGCAATGCCATCACTTAAATCTGACGATCTGTGTCCGATACGATTTGATGGCAACTGTTTTTCCGTAGCCGATTCGGAACTGCGGTTTTCAATTTTATCAATCTCAATTGTTATCACATCATTGATACGATCTACTATGATACCAAAAGACTCATCAACAATCGATTTAAACAAAATGATACGTTGCTTCCCTATCATATCAGAGGCTGAGGCGGGTTCGAATCCGAGGATGATCCGCAGATCCAATATAAGATATATCTGTCCGCGAATATTAATATAACCTCTGATTTCCGGCGGAGCGTGATAAATAGGCGCACAATCAACCCGCGGATTGACCTCTTTCACATCCAGAATATCAACACCGAAAAGACGGTCACAAATAGTAAAAGTACAAAACTGGCGCTTAGGAGATTCGCTCTGTTCCTTTGTTTTTATTATCATAATCTGAAAGCTCCCGATATACTGATCCAATTTTGGTTTTTCCAGATTAACGGAGTGCAAGCTTCAGCTTGCGAGCGACATCTGGAAAAACCAAAATTGGAATACTATAGTGCGTTACGCTCCGCTGACGCCCCCTACTTTGGGTAGTTTATATTTTTTGGGAAATCCCTAACCGCTTCAAGTTTTTTTGAGAATATGAGCAACCGAAGTAAGAAACTGTTCGCGATCCATTTTAACTTCATAACAATCATAGCCGCATTCCATTGTCTGAACACGATCTTTTTCAGTGTCCAGAGAAGTTAGCGCGATAGCCGGAATTTTGGGTTGCCTGATTCCTCTACGAACATTGCGCATGAATTCCCATCCGTTCATCACGGGCATTTCCAAATCGGACACAATCAAATCAAACTCATTTTTTTCCAAACATTTCAGGCCAAGCTGCCCGTTTTCCACCGCTGTAACCTGATAGCCATCAGCTTCTAGATAGCCTTTAATAAGGTGTCTGAAAAAAGAAGCATCCTCCAGCAATAGCACTTGCCGGGTGGATTCAGGCGGTGGCTCCGGTGTGCCGAACAGACCGATGCGCCGCTCGGCAAACCATTCCGGTTCTGCAATTTCAACAATATGGTATATATCAATAAATAGCGTCATATTGTTATTAATAATGTCCGTGCCGAGTAAACCGTCTTCAATATAGCTTTGCACGTTCAGTTGAATAGCGGTTTCCGTGATGTCAACAAGTTCGGAAATCAACAGGCCGACCGGGCGTTTAATGTGCCGTGGAAGAATCAGATACATATCCTCTTGATCAACTGCTGAAGAAACGTTTAGGACTTGATCCATGCTCAAAACAAGCGTGGACAAGTCATCAATCGTTATATATCGACGTTTGCCGATTTGCTCTATGTCAGCTATTTTAATAGGTACAACCCGCCGAATCAGTGGTAAGGCGATGGCAAAATGTTCGTGAGGTCCGCTTTTAAACAGAAGTACCGTTTGCAGATTCTTTTTTTCTTGGGAGCTTTCCGGCAAAGGGATAACCGTGTCGATACGGCCGTTACGAATAACCCCGGCATGGCGGGCTATTCCTTCAACATCCAGAATCAGAGCGACATTACCATCCCCCATAATGGTGGCACCAGAATAGATTGGCAATGACTTGACTGCCGAGTGCATGGGTTTGACAACAATTTCTTCCGCCCCTGTGATATGATCGATGATTAGTCCGAAACGACCGGCACTGGTATTTAGTACTGCGAAACTGAGAGATTGCGTAATTTCGTCGTAATTGTCTTCATTGTATGTATCTTCAAAATTGATTTCTTCATATTTTTGCCGATATTTTTCGGTTATGCCTGCACGCACGTCACGCGTAAACGGATTCGGATGTGCCAGCACTTCATCTAAGCGGACAATTGGCAAAAGACGGTCTCGCAGGCGAAAAACTTCTTGATCATCGGCGCACTCTATGCAGTTTTTAATGTCTTCATCATAGAGGCATACCATTTCGACAATATTTGCCTGGGGAAGAGCATATTTCGCATCACCGGAAGATACGATCAGCGAAGGGATAATCGCAAGTGTCAGAGGCATCCTCAGTTGAATCGAAGTTCCTTTTCCCCTGACAGATTTAATATCAAGTGATCCTCCTAATTTTTCAATGCCGGTTTTAACAACGTCCATACCTACACCGCGACCGGAAACATCGCTGATAGCATCGACGGTTGTAAATCCGGGTATTAGAATCAGACGGATAATCTCATGTTTGTCCATTCGGTTTAGTTCAGCTTCGGTTTTCAGTCCTTTTTGAAGCGCTTTCAGACGAATCATTTCAATATCAATACCCCGTCCGTCATCCCGTACTTCGATATTTACGCGACCGGCTTCATGAAAAGCAGATAAAACAATCTCGCCAGATTCCGGTTTGCCCGCGTTAATTCGATCATAAGGCTGTTCTATTCCGTGATCGCAGCAATTGCGAATGATATGAGTCATTGGGTCGGCTAATGATTCTAAAATGGTCTTATCCACTTCAGCCTTACTGCCGTTAATGATCAAGTGAATTTTTTTGCCGAGCCGTTTACTTATATTACGGATGATACGTGGAAATTTTCCGAATATCTTTCCAATAGGCTGCATCCGTGTTAAAATAATTGTTTCTTGTAATTCTGAAGTGATGGCATCAAGGCGCTGCGCAACGGTACGGACATGCGGATCCATCTTTTCAATCGTACGCATGAGTTGATTACGCGCTAAAACCAGTTCACCTGCCATGGTCATTAACTCATCCAAAAGATTAACATGAATACGAACAGTATTCCCTAATAATTTCTCAGTGTTGGCAGTTTCAGGTACGGAATTTGCTTTTTCATTTTTTTGCTTTTTTGCTTGAGAAGTAGGTTGATCGTCAATTTGCTGAATTTCAAAAGCATCTTCGGTCGCTTGGGACGGCTCAAAAACCGTAACCGGTTCAGGTTGCTCATTGGAAGGGGGAGACGAGGATGATGAGGGGCTATCCGCACTTTTAGGAGCCAGTTGACGCCCGAGCAATGTGGTTAAGCGGTCATAAACTTTTGTTATATCAATGTTATCAGAGTGGTTAACATCGTCTAACATTATTGTAAGAATATCTGTTCCTCCCAGAAGCGCGTCAATAAACTCGGATTCCGGAAGAATTTCACCCTCTCGCATCATTGTCAATAAAGCTTCCATAACATGCGAAAGACGAGTCATATTTTCCAGACCCAAAAACCCGGCAGCGCCTTTGACGGAATGAATCGCACGAAACACTTTATTCAGCAGCTCTTTTTCGGGATTATCAGCTTGCTGTTCCAGTAGCAGAAAATCATCTTCAATCGTATGGAGATGTTCCTTGGCTTCACTGATAAAGCTCTCCATTATTTCTCTGTCACTGCTAATCAGATCATCAATTGTGCTATTTTCAGGATTCATCTGCATCCTTTATTTCAA
Organism: Desulfococcaceae bacterium HSG9; assembly: GCA_030378005.1. GTDB lineage: Bacteria > Desulfobacterota > Desulfobacteria > Desulfobacterales > JAUCGF01 > JAUCGF01. The sequence continues at coordinate 22,793 of JAUCGF010000140.1, forward strand.
AGCCCGGGCAAAAATGTAAACTGCTTTTAGCCTTAATATAGTATTCCAATTTTGGTTTTTCCAAAATCATGCATAATTCAGCGCATACAGTTTTCTAAACCACTGTTTTTACAGCCCCCGCAAGTTTTATGCCAAGAAAAACCAAAATTGGAATACTATACATACAAGGAGTCAGCTTTTTTCATTTATCTTGGATTCGTCTTTAAGCCGCATTGCCTCAATAATCAATGCGACTAATTCCGTTTTGATACGCCGCGGTATTTTACGTTCCGGAGGCTTTCTGAAATTAATTGTCGCATTATCAATTTGAATCATTTTCAATGCCGCTTCCACACCTTTGAGATTACCAAAGACCGCGTGATATAGAAGCCCCCCTTGGAAATAGAAAAACCCCTTAGGGTTGTCTTCCGTTTCAACTTCACACAAACAGGTTTTTTGTTCCATTTCAATCATCTGTAAAAAATTGACAATAGATATTCCGGATAATGATCCCCCTGGCAAATCCTGTTTCAGCGCTGCAAGTACGGACTGAGCTAACGCATCGGCTTTAAAAGGTTTTTCAATATAATGTAAAATATCGGGCTGTAACGTTTCTTTTATTTTCGGCGTCCCATGGGCTGTCATTACGATACAGGAAATACTAGGATGATATTTGTTAGTATAAGCTAAAAGAACGAGTCCGTCAACTTTAGGCATCTGGAGATCGGTGATCAACAAAGATATGTGCTCTTGTTTTAATATATCAATGGCTTCCACTCCGTCACGAGCGGTGATGAATTCAAATATATCGGCATATCTTTTAAAATGTTCGCGAAGATAATTTAAAAGCATCACGCTATCGTCAACACACAAGACTTTATCCATTTCCCTTACTCCCTGTAAAAAACCGTAAATTCAATTTTCGAGTTATGCTCGTCTCATTCCTGATACATTACACCATAATTTTCAAATAGGATACATTTAATCTTAATTATTGGCAAGTTGTCAGTTATTTTGCATCCCCAATTTCCAATTCCCAATTCCCAATTTCCGATCTCAAATTTCTAAGATGTCCGGCTTCCTCAATCAGCGCTCCCAGTTCCGTTTTAATCTGTCTTGGAATTGTAATTTTAGGAGCCTTGCGAAATTTAATAACAACATTATCTGCCAAAAGCAATCTGAACGCCGCCGCTTCACCTTTTAATGCACCATGAAAGGCATTAAAAAGAACGCCAAATTCAAAATAAAGATAGCCCCTGGAACCATCTGGTAAAATAATTTCGCACAGACAGGTTTTGTACTCTATTTCGATCATTTTTAAAAATCCGGCCACCGAGATGCCGTTTAAAGCGCCCTTAACAATTTCATTGCCCAATGCATTGATAATTGCCTGTGCAAGCTCTTGCATCGAAAAGGGTTTTGTAATGTAATAGGCAATTTCTTTTTTTAACTGTTTTTTCAGAAACGGTGTGCCGTGCCCTGTCATAACAATACAGGGAATATCAGGATGATTTCTACTCATATAGGTCAATAATACCAAACCGTTAATATGGGGCATATATAAATCGGTCACCAGTACGTCAAAAGAGTACTTCTGAAGTTTTTTAACAGCTTCCAATCCGTTTTTAGCTGTATATAGATCAAAACGGCGATGATATTTTTGAAAACTTTCAGCCAAGATTGTAAGAAGCATGGGGTCATTGTCAATGATAAGAACTTTAGCTCTCATCGGTTTTCCTTTACAAGGCAGATCATAATTTTAAATGGAAAAACTATTACAATAAAGGTCTGAAAGTATCATTAATATCGGAAATATGGTGTTCGATATCTGCGGCCTGTTCCTGTGCTTTCTTCATTATTTCTTCCGTTTGCAATTGTTGTTGAATATCTTCTTTAAGCTTGCGATCTTTTTTCTCCAATACGGCGTTTCGTCGTTCAACGAACATTTTTTCTTTAATGCGAGCTGCTTCAGTGATCAGCGTTGACAGATCATTCTCAATTATCCGGGGGATTTTTTTACTGGGTGGTTTTCTGAATCTGATTGTAACGCTATCCATTTGCAACATTCTCAGGGCGGCATCGACTCCTCGTAAATGACCATAAAAGGCATGGTATAATAGTCCTCTTTCAAAATACAAATATCCTTGAGCGGTTTCGGACTCGGTAACTTCACACAAGCAAGTTTTATATTCCAATTCGATCATTTTTAAAAAGCCGTTTAGAGAAATACCATTTAAGGTACCACTAAGCACTTCTTGATCCAAAGCAGAGATAATGGCTTGCACGAGTTCTTCAATCTCAAACGGTTTTTCAATATAATGGGAGATATCTTGTTGCAGTCGTTTTTTTAAAAAAGGCGTACCAAAGGCCGTCATCACAATACAAGGCACTTTAGGATAATTTTTATTGATATAAGACAGTAGCACAAGACCATTAATCATCGGCATGTGGAGGTCCGTTATCACCAGTTGAAAGCGTTGTTGCTGCATTATTTTAATAGCGGCCAGGCCATCTTTAGCTATAACGATCTCAAATATATTACGATACTTCTTCAAACTTTCTGTCAGAATCGTCAAAAGCATCGGATCATCATCTACTATCAGCACTGTATCCATTTTAATCTACCTATCCCGGACATTTTACCTCTGAAATCATAAATTACAAGTGCCAAATTTAAAATGAATTATGCATTTCAGATAATTAGCACAATACAAAGTATCCATACCAAACAGTATTGCTGATTTATTTTCTTTTGGATATTGTGATTTATTGTTACTTTTAATTATGGGTTTACATGGATTACTTTCTGTTTCAAGTTGAGATTATCAAGTACGATTCCTGAAAAATTCATCAAAATGGAAATAGGATCACTTAAATCCCGGTCTTCAACTTCGACTATCAGAATCCCCTGAATCCGTTCTTGCCCTTTAAATGGAAAAATTATCCAATTTTGCATCTTATTGGGACCTAAATCCAGTGTGCGTGGATAAGCTTGGTAACTGATCATACGCCCGGTTTGAAAGGCCTGTGAAAAAATATTATCATTGTTGACAGATAATTTGAGATTACCTATCTCTTCAAGGTTACCGCTTTGAGATGCCTTTTCCACCTGACTGCCATCCGTATTCGCAAGGAAAGCCACTGCGCTTTTCGCTTCCAATTCATTAACAATCGCATCTGTCACAATACGGCAAACTTTAATCGGGTCAGAAATCGTCATCAATTCCAATTCAACATGGTATAGCGAGGATAAATGCGTATTTTGCTGGAATAGGATGGCCGTCATTTCATCAAGTTCGGCACGTTGTTCTTCAACTTGCTGATGAAGTTTGGAAATTTTCAGAATCATCGCCGCAAACTGCCCGATAAATTGATATACTTCCATCTCAGCCGCTTCTTCCGGGTCAAGAATCATAAAGCCATAAGATCGCCTGCGTCCTTTAATCGGGAATAGTGTCGGAGATTGATATTTCGGAAAAATATCATTTACACCCGGTACGCTGGATGGCCACACCACCAGTTGTTCATTGACAACCCGCTGTAATACTTCTGACGATTCAATGTCAAGAATACGGCGTTGTTCAGTTGCCACGGCTTTACCATTCCGAGCTATTTCCACGGCTTTATTGCGACGGCCGACCAACCAGACGGCATTTCGTTCAACGCTCATGTGTCGTTCAATCTGTTTTGAAAAAAGCGTGGCCAGAGAATCAGGGTCAGTAAGGTGGATTGAAGAATAAACAATATGTTTCAATATGGCTAATTGATCATAGCTTTGTTTATAAATATTTAGCAGCTCGCGGAAATCATCAGACAAGTCATTCTGATCAGATTTCTGTTCGGATGTTTCTGTGCTTATATCTGACATGGCATCCGGTATGGCATCCGGTATAGCTTTCAATCTGCTGGCAAGCGGATCAATAGCAATGTCACTTGCTTCGAAGTTCCCACTATCAGGTAACTCTTCGCCGGATTGCCTGCTGCTTTGCTCCAAGAGTGAAGTAAGGACATCCAACCCCTGATAAAAGATTTCGATCATGGAAGGAGATAGTGTAAAGGCTCCCTGACGAGCTTCTTTAATTTTTTCTTCCATCAGACCGGCGACTTTGCTGATATCATGCAATTCTACAAAAGAGGCCGATCCTTTCAAGGTATGCACATTACGAAAAATATCACCAAGAAGCGCTTCATCCGTAGGTTCAGTCTCCAGTTGAATCAGGTTCAAATTTAATTGATCCAACAATTCTTCAGCTTCTTTTAGAAAGTTACGGTACATTTCTTGGAGAAGCCGTTTATCCAAATCGGATTCGTTCATTTCATCAGACATGGTGAATCTCCTTGAATTAATTTAAAATACTTTCCACCAAACGCAATAATTCCGTTGGCTTAAAAGGTTTGACAATATAAGCCGACGCGCCGAGTTTTAGAGATTTATTTTTGTCTTCTTCCTGCCCTTCGGTTGTCAGCATGATCACCGGTATAGATGCAAAAGCGCTATCTGACCGAATCACCTTCAAAAATTCCAATCCATCCAGATGCGGCATATTAATATCCAAAACAATGGCATCATATTCGTCATCTTGCAACTTGTCCAAAGCATCCTGGCCGTCTTCGGCCGTCCCTACTTGAAAGCCTTTGCTTTTAAGTGTAAATTGCACAAGCTTACGGACACTGAAAGAATCATCAACAGCTAAAATTTTATTTTTCATTCCTGAAGCCTCTATTTTCATTTAATCAAAACGAATCATTATTACAAAACAATGTATGGTTAAGTTATTGACATTGGGAGTGCATTTTATTTATGAGAGAGATATGTGATTATACAATCAAAGTCAGTCTAAAATAATAGGATAAACTTATGATAGTGTCAAATTAAATCAGCAAAAAAAACACAACACAAAAACTAAAAAGGGCGTATTTCATCAAATGCAAAACAAACAACGAAAATTTGTTATGATTTTAGTCTGTTTGACTTTATTTCAGGCATGTACAAATCTGACATCATCGCAAAACCATTTTTCCGCTCCACACAATTTTCCATTGCGTTGGTATCAGGGACAGCTAAACCATTTGGCGGCAGTCAGACGCGGCGAATGTCCGATGCATCCCTCATGCTCAGAATATTCTTTACAAGCAATCGCCCGGCATGGTTTGGTGTTAGGATGGATAATGACCACAGATCGCCTGATGCGCTGCGGACGCGATGAAATGAAATTTGCCCAACGTATTTTTACAGGCGGCAATTGGAAATATTATGATCCGCCTAAATATAATGATTTTTGGTGGTATAAAGATTTTGATAGCAAAACAGTAAAAGAATAATTCAGCATAGTAAAAAAGGTTAAACCTGAATTGGGTGACCGTCAATTAGCTTTTAACACAATAATTTCAGTATATTATTAAAAATCGTCATTTCACCTGATGCGTTCAAATCTGATTGCTGAGTCGGTAATCTTTATAACCTTGAATCCCCTGTCTTCTACGATTGAGGAGTCAATTATTAAAACCGTTTAATAAAACAAACCTTGTTCTGTTATTTACAGGCATCCAATACATAGTTATTATTATCATAATATATTTTATTTAACAATAAAAAAACACCTTTAATAATTGATACCGTTCGGCACGAAAATTGTCTTATGTGAGCATCATTTCAACAAACGGTAATCCTCTTAAAAATCGGGTTTCTTGGATATTGTAACTCCCGTAGTTTTTCTTCGTTTTCAGAAACCCGATTGTTGTCCCGGTTTAGCTTGTTAAAACTGAATTTTATCCTTTTATTTCTATGCAGCATAACCAACAGGCATAATCAGCAACGGCTCATGCGTGCGCGGTATCTTCATAACATCAATCAACTTTTTATCATGAAACGCGCCCACAATTCCGGCTTTAAGCCCCAGCGCTTCAGCCTGTAAAAACAGATTTTGGCCGATATGCCCCGCTTCGATCCTTGCGTAGCGAACACCGCGTTTTCCGTATTTACTTGTAACTCGGCTATATTCAGCGGTGATCACAAAGTTAAGCGGAGCTTCAGCCATCCACGTTTGGAAAAGGGCGGCCTTGGCGACCTCATCTCGCAAATCTTGTGCAGTCACTTGTGTTAAAAGATGTTTTTTAGATTCGTAGTGATAAACACCGGCGTTTATTTGTTCCACACTGTCTTGCCCCGCAACCGTATAAATATCCATCGGATACAAGGCCCCGGCCGAAGGTACGGCTCGTTTAAATCTGCTCTCGTCCGTAACACCCTGGGCAGACCATAACAGTTTGGTCAACTGTTCTAAATGCAACATCTTCGGCTTATACGACCGAACGGTTCTTCTTTGTTTGATCGCCTGTTCTACTGAAATCATTCCCTCCATTGTTACCGGCGGTAATTTCATAACAGCTCCTTTGCATTGTTTATTGCTTTGCGCAAGCGCCTGTCTCTGGGGCCGGGATGATGCCAGCCATAAACCGACCGCCCAACTTCCAAGACCGGTTACGAATTTTCTTCGTTCTTTTTTAAATGCCATATTACGCCCCTTGATATTATATAATAAACAGCCATCACTACCTGTTTACCACTACCTCTTATCCGGAACCCAACCGACATTGTGGTCCTCAAAAGCACTCGCATCCACCTTCTTTCCCGGTAGCGATTGTGTATCCTGTTCCTCTCCTCTGATTAGTCGATGAGGCTGCATTACAACAGGGAATATAAGATGTCCAGGCTAAATATAATTTATATTATGAATTGACTTGATTCTTGACTGATATATAAATCCTGATTTCATCTGTGAACATCACAGATGACCGGGTGATGTGTAACGGCTGAGGTATGACGCACCCTACAATCAGTATATGGAAAGTTCAGGAGCGCAAAAATTAAACGCAGCGATTTTCAACATTCGGCACTACCTGGAGGCCGGCAAAAAACCGTTGCGCTTAATTTTTGCGCTCCTCATTTATGAGTTATAGCGGAAAATCAGTAGTAGGGTGTGTTAGCGAAGCGTAACGCACCATATCAATATTAAAACACCATTTATCAATTATTCTGATGCGCTACGGCTGCCGCCTGACGCACCCTACCAGCTAAGTAATTTACCCGTTTATTCGGTGACTATCTACAAGGATTGGTGATAAGCAAGGATTTAGAATAATCAGGTTGAAAAGCGAGATGCTGAACTGTAAGTTCAGCGCTCCTTCGCATTGACCGTTCTTATATTTGGCAGAAAATAAAGGATATTTGAAAATCCGGTAGTGATACACATGTAATGCCGGTTATATTATTTAAAATTACAACATATTAGCGACTTTCACTCAAAAGCCGAGTACCTGAGTATATTGCTTTTTTCAGGTGATAA
>JAUCGF010000012.1 GCA_030378005.1 Desulfococcaceae bacterium HSG9
GTTATTTCATACTTTTGGCTTTACGATGCTCCCTGTACTGATTCCATCATCGCTTTTCAAGAATAGCGAAGCTTGTAGATTGCGTGTGTTGCTTGTAAAAATTCAAATCAGAATACTTTAAATAAAAATATGAGTACTGAACTAAGCAAACAAAGAATACTGATCGTTGACGATGAACCGATCAATATCAAACTTCTTATGGAAACTGTGAAACATGACTACAAAGTCAGTGCTGCTACTAACGGGTACGAAGCCCTACGGTTGGCAGCATCAGAAAATCAGCCGGATTTAATTTTGTTAGATATTATGATGCCGGAAATTGACGGCTATGAAGTCTGCCGAAGGTTAAAAAGGAATCCGGCCACCCAAAATATTCCCGTGATTTTTATCACTGCCAAAAGTGAAGATGAAGATGAAACCAAAGGGCTTAAACTCGGTGCGGTAGATTACATCACCAAACCTATCAGCCCAATGGTTGTTCTCAGCAGAGTTCACACCCAAATGGAAATGAAACTTTATCGGGATGATTTGGAAAAATTGGTTGAAGTGCGCACCGAAGCGTTGGTAAAAGCGAAAGAGGAAGAAGTTCAACTGCTGGAAATGACAACCGAGTTGTCATTTGAACTAAACCTGCTGAGATTGCTGGAAAAAATAATGGACACCACCAAAGAACTTCTTTCCGCAGATCGGTGTACACTCTTTTTGACTGATGAATCTACGGATGAACTTTGGTCTCAAGTGGCTCAAGGTGTGGAAACTCAGGAAATCCGGTTTCCTAATCATCTTGGTATCGCGGGATCGGTTTTCACATCAGGCCAAACCATTAATATCCCTGATGCTTATGCGGATGATCGTTTTAATCCCGGTTTTGATAAGAAAACAGGCTATCGCACTCGTTCGATCCTGTGTATGCCTGTAAAAAATAAAAGTGGCAAAACCATCGGTGTCACCCAAGTGCTTAACAAGCACGGCGGACCTTTCAGCAATATTGATGAAAGGCGTCTCAAAGCATTTTCAGCACAAGCGTCCATCGCTCTTGAAAATGCCAAGTTATTTGAAGATATTCTGGACATGCGCAACTATAACGAAAGTATGCTGGAAAGTATGCGTAGCGGCATCATAACATTGAACGCCAACAGGGATATTGTCAAAATCAACCTTGCGGCGGCGAGCCTTGTCGGCCATGATTTGGAAGGAATAGAGGACGGTTCCGCGCATAGAACGATTAAAATTATTTTTTCGGAAAAAAATAAATGGGTGATGAGAAAAATTAAAAAAGTGATGAGCACCGGAAAACGTGAACAAACAATGGACACCGACCTGTTATTGCCAGATGGAAAGACCGTTCCGGTAAATCTTACGATTGTTTCTCTGCCCAATGCGGATGCTGATTTAGCCGGTGTGCTAATTGTGCTGGAAGATATTACCAATGAACAACGACTGCGCAGCGCGATTGCACGCTATATGACCAAAGAAGTGGCAGACCGCCTTCTGGAAGAAGGTAATGGCGTTTTAGGCGGCCAAATGCAGAATGCTACGGTCATGTTCACTGATATTCGTAATTTCACCGGAATTAGTGAAAAAATCGGCCCCAAACAAACGGTTGCGTTGTTAAACGAATATTTTAGCCTTATGGTGGATATTATATTCACTTACGAAGGTACTCTGGATAAATATATCGGTGATGCGATTATGGCCGTGTTCGGCGCCCCCTTCAGCACAGGTGAAGATGCAGATCGCTCTGTGCGAACAGCAATTGATATGCTCAATGAACTTAAAGTATTTAACCTGAAAAGACAAAAACTCGCTCTGGAAACAATCAACATCGGTATCGGCATTAACAGTAATAAAATATTGTCCGGCAATATCGGCTCAATGAAACGTATGGACTACACGGTGATTGGTGACGGCGTTAATCTGGCCTCGCGACTGGAAGGTGTCAATAAAATCTACGGAACCAATATTATCATCAGTGAATCCACACGGAAAGGGTTAAACGGCGATTATTTGTTGCGTGAAATTGACCATATCCGGGTTAAGGGTAAAACTGAACCCGTTGCCATTTACCAGATATTGGATTACCACGATGAAGAATCATTTCCTCAGATGGATAATGTGCTTGAATTATTCGACATCGGCTTAAAACACTATCGACGTAATAATTGGCGTAAAGCTATAAATTTTTTTAGTAACGCCCTTAATTTAAACCCCTATGACAGTGTTTCAAAACTGTTTTTGGACAGATGCCGACATTATCTTGAAAACCCGCCTCTCAATGAATGGGATGGTGTATGGGTGATGGAAACAAAATAGTTGTACCCCAAACTGCGCATCCGGAGTGCAGGCTTCAGCTTGTCAGTTCAGGTATTTGTAAACGCAGGCTAAAACTTGTAATTTTGAAAAAATGTTAAGCAAATGCAATGGCAGATAGCGAAATAAACAGCGATTATCGCGTTGAAATGATCGAGGAGCTCTATAATCGCTACGGACGCCCCAACAGTCTGAAAGCCCCGGCTGCGCGTTTTCGTTATTGGCGCAAAAAATATGCCTGGTCTTTTGCAATCGGAACAGCTAACTTCACTAAACGCGCCCTGGACATCAGTATTTCAATTTTGATGCTTATTACCATGTCCCCCCTGTTTCTTATCGTGGCAATCGCAATTAAACTAACCGACGGAGGCCCGATTCTTTATTGGCAAACACGGGTCGGAAAATGGGGTAAAGAGTTTCCTTTTCCCAAGTTTCGTTCAATGGTTCTGAATTCGGATTATATATTGGAATCACTTTTAAACCAAAATCAGCACCGCGATACACGAACGTTTAAAATGAAAAAAGACCCACGTATTACCAAGGTTGGCCGAATCATCCGCAGATTCAGCATTGATGAATTCCCCCAATTATTAAATGTGCTAAAAGGCGATATGACGCTGGTCGGTCCGCGTCCGCCGCTGCCCCATGAATCTGCCCAATATACACTCGCAGACCGTCGAAGATTAGATGTAATGCCCGGTTTAACCGGTATCTGGCAAGTAAGCGGCCGTGGGGATATTCCGTTTGAAGGGCAGTTACAACTGGATAATGAGTATATTGACAGTCAAAGTATCAAGCTGGATATAATTATTTTGCTGCGAACCATAAAAGCGGTGTTATCTGGACGCGGAGCTTACTAAGGAAATTTACAAATGCAGCAAGGTGGGTTTCACTTCCCTACATTTTACTTAGATAATTTTGCAAATAGGTGCGCACAGTGGGGAACAATCGAAAGCGCATAACATCGGCCGAATTGATAAAAGCGGCCCATATAACTTCACGGTTATCCACTTGGAAAGCCGGTTCACTCTTAAAATAAATTTCAAATAAATTGATTGTGTCTCTTTTGTATTCATACCGATTTGAATAGGCTCCTACAAATTTCAATTCATCAGGATTGACTTTTATATTAACTTCTTCAAAAAGTTCCCTTGCTGCGGCAATTTTTAAACACTCCCCTTTTTTAATTCCACCACAAGGCAGAGTGTAATCGTTTTTATAGGAGTTTTTAATCAGCAACACACTATTTTTATACCACACCGCAATATATACCCCCGTACTCAGCGGCTTAAATACGCGCCAAAAACATAACCCCGCTTTATATCCGATGATATAAATCCATTGAATAATCAAATTGAGCATGGCTATTTTTTCGCCTTAATATCGTCTTCTGATTTTAGTTTTTCCATATAGCATACGCGAGTTGTGAATTTTTAAATATAACTCTAAATCATTAAGTGCAAGTTTCATGCCAATATCTAAAATGTAAGCGTTAGGATCGGGGCGAAGCAATTTTCCTACCCGGAATGCAAGATTCAGTTTGTGATGGCAGTGACGCAAACTAAAGCCTGCATTCATTTTCTGATCTGATTCGACAAATAGGGTAAGTTATTTCATCTCAGATTCTCAGTGTGGACGCATCATTATTTAGTGTCACCCTAACAACCAAGGTGTATCATTGCGAGTGTTCCAATTTAAGACAATAACGGTATTTTAATACAATTTAAAGGCACCATTAAGCAACCATTGGTTGATAGACACGTTTTTAAAAATGTGGTCACAAGACAAAAAAAGCATTTACGATAAAATCGTAAATGCTTTTTTTATTTGGTAGGCGGTACTGGATTTGAACCAGTGACTTCTACCGTGTGAAGGTAGCACTCTCCCACTGAGTTAACCGCCCGTATTATTACTTGCCGATCATTCATTTTCTATATTGGATTTTTGATAGTCAAGTCAAGTGTTTTTTACCGTAATTCGTATTTTATTTGAATTCAATTCCTTTTTTATGATTATTCTATAAACTGCGCTTCCTGCTCAAAAAATCTGTCTGCCACTCGCTGATATTGGGTAATTGATTTGGTTTTACGGATTTTTTTTAGAAATTTGTCCCCATTTTTATAGGAACGCGCGAAATATGACCAGAACCCTTTCATGCGATCTGTCGGATGCGCCGGCCCGTACAGGATTTCACAATAGGTCTGAAACAGGTCATCATGAAAACGTTTCATTTTGGCGACTTTGGCGTCAATATGGTCTTCCCCGGCTTTGATAATCATTGGTAAAAACGGATTAGCCAAAACACTCCGGCCGATCATCCAACGGTTTACCGTTTTAAAACGATTTGCCAGTAAAGCAAAAGAGGTTAAACTGGTAATATCGCCATTGTAAACGACTGGATGGTTTGAAAGCGCTGATACTTGGGCAAAGCGTTCCAAATCAGGGACGCCTTCGTACATTTGAACGCCGGTGCGCGCATGGATGATCAATTCGGAAAGCGGAAAGCGATTGAAAATAGGCATCAGCTTAAAAATTTCATCACCGGAAAACCGTCCCAAACGAGTTTTGACAGATAGCCGGCAAGGAATCGATGCACAAATTTTTTCCAAAATAGCGTCAATCTGTTCGGGATAGGGCAATAAACCGCTTCCACGTCCTTTTTTGGCGATCATGGAATATGGACATCCCAAATTCCAGTTGATGCACCGGTACCCCATTTCGGACATGGCTTTGGCGAGAGTGATAAAATGATCCGCATCTTTACTCAATATCTGGGGTATTAAAGGGAATGCCGAATTATTTTCCGGCCAAATATCTTTCAGATGGGTACGTTTGATACGTTTACCTTTGACCGAGGTGACAAACGGCGTTACAGCCACATCAAAAACGTTACCAAAATGACGCCAATACATGTTTCTGAAAGCGGCATCCGTAAAGCCCCGCAGAGGAGCCAGATAGAGTTTAATGTCTGTACGCATAATTTTCTGAAAATTTTCGATCTATTGGGAAAATCCACTAAATAGTGATAAACGACAGATTTCGCTTTGTCGCATCCATCCTACATTTTACCCTCATTTTATACGAGTGATTATATTGGAACAAGTAGAAACTGATAAATGAAGGATATTAACAAAACTGTTTTTGTCAAGAAAAATAGATGGGAGACTAAAGTTAAGCGAGCGAGAAACGAATTTGATCTGCCACGGTTGACCCCGAATTTTTATTTTAAAAGCTATAAAGTACGTCAATTGTCGCCGTTTAAGAATTACGAACACTGATAATTTGGGATTGTAAGCTGATTTTTATTATGCTAAAGGAAACAGTTTTGATATATCATCTTAAAAATATATAGTATCTGCAACCTAAATAAGAGATAGCTGATGAACGAAAACCATATCACCAAAATATCTGATGAACTCAGACTGCGCCCCGAACAGGTGCGCGCCACTGCCGAATTATTTGCTCAGGCCGCTACCGTGCCATTTATCGCCCGTTACCGTAAAGAAATTACCGGCAGCCTGGATGAAATTCAAATCACAGATGTGCGCGACCGCTTAAATCGTCTTGAAGAACTGGATACGCGCCGTGTGGCGATTTTAAAGTCACTCGAAAAAAACGGCCATCTCACTGATGAACTGAAAGACAGCGTATTGACTGCTGAAACATTGGCCGAATTGGAAGATATTTATCTGCCTTACAAACCCAAGCGTCGCACTAAAGCCGCGATTGCCCGTGAAAAGGGGTTGGAGCCTTTGGCCGAACTGATTTTTAAACAAACGGGCAAAAATATGCAGGCCGAGGCGGAAAATTATATTGATCCGGAAAAAGGTGTTGCTAATGTGGAAGAAGCATTGGCCGGTGCCAGAGATATCATGGCCGAGCGGATCAACGAAGACATTATCGCACGCACCGCCTTGCGCCGCCTGTTCAATTCCAAAGGTACGCTTAAAACCACAGTGGCGGCTGATATGGAGACCAAAGGCGCGAAATTCAAAGATTATTTTGATTGGGAAGAACCAATTGCCAAAGCGCCGTCTCACCGAATTCTGGCTGTGCGCCGAGGGGAAAAAGAAGAGGTCTTGAATCTGAGCATCGCACCTCCGGAACAAGACGCGCTGAAGATGCTGGAAACCCATTTTGTGAAAGGCCAAGAAGAAGATTCCAAACAGGTTCAGGCTGCCGTCACAGATAGTTACAAACGCTTGCTGTCCCGTTCCATGGAAACAGAAGTCCGCCTGGCAGCCAAAGAACGTGCCGACACCGATGCGATCAAAATTTTTGCTGATAATTTAAGAGAGTTGTTATTGGCCGCGCCACTGGGTTCCAAGCGTGTGATGGGAGCCGACCCCGGTTTCCGAACCGGATGTAAAATCGTATGTCTGGACAGGCAGGGACAGTTGCTGCATCATGATACGATCTATCCGCTGATGACCGCCAAAAAAGATGCAGAAGCGATTTCTAAAATAAAAAGCATGTGCCACCGTTATAAGATTGAAGCCATTGCGGTGGGCAACGGCACGGCCGGGCGTGAAACCGAAGCATTTATAAACGCAATTCCTTTGTCCCCTGCGATTCCAGTTATAATGGTAAATGAGAGTGGCGCTTCGATTTATTCGGCTTCCAAAACCGCGCGCAAGGAATTTCCGGATTTAGACCTGACAGTTCGAGGCTCCGTTTCTATCGGCCGGCGGCTCATGGACCCTTTGTCTGAACTGGTTAAAATCGACCCAAAATCTATCGGTGTGGGGCAGTACCAGCATGATGTTGACCAGACGGCGCTTAAAAAGGCGCTGGATGACGTGGTGATGAGTTGTGTCAATGGTGTGGGCGTGGATGTCAATCGCGCAAGTGCGGAATTATTGGCTTACATATCCGGTTTTGGGCCGATGCTGGCGCGTAATATTGTCAGTTTTCGCAATGAAAACGGCCCTTTTAAGTCTCGTCAGGAGCTGAAAAAAGTCAAACGCCTGGGACCGAAAGCCTTTGAACAATCCGCCGGATTTTTGCGCATCTCGGATGGTGAAAATCCATTAGATGCCAGTGCTGTACATCCGGAAAGCTATGCCCTGGTGGACGCTATGGCCGCTGACATCGGTTGCAGCGTCAAAGCGATTACCCAGGATGCCCAATTGCGCCGTAAAATCAAAATATCTGATTATGTTACCGAAAAAGTCGGCCTGCCCACCTTAAATGATATTATGCAGGAACTCGCCAAACCGGGACGCGACCCGCGTAAAAAATTTGAAACTTTCGCTTATGCCGAAGGTATTTCCAAAATTGAGGATCTGAAAGCCGGCATGAAACTTCCGGGTATCGTTACCAATGTTACTGCTTTTGGGGCATTTGTCGATATAGGCGTGCATCAGGATGGACTGGTGCATATCAGTGAATTGGCGGATCGCTTTGTTAAAGATCCATCTGAAATCGTCAAGGTGCATCAAAAAGTTAAAGTAACGGTGATGGCGGCAGATCAGGAACGCAAGCGTATCTCGCTGTCGATGAAATCTGTCCCGGGCAGAGGTAAATCCAAACCGGTACGTAAGTCAAAACCAAAAAACCTGCAAGATTTAAAAAAACTGAAATACCAAAATCGACCGTTTAATAATCCGCTGGCTGAATTGTTTCGGAAAAATACCTGATAACATCCTACTGAGTTTTGATAATATCATTTCATTTGTATAAACTACCCAATCAGGTTCTGTTTCACCTTTCTTAGTGAAGAATACCGCTCCCTTTTGTAAAACTTTTGTAAAACCATGAAAAATTCTATTCACATGCGGCCATCTAATGTAAATAATTCCCTTGTTGTTATAATTGGCTGAATTAATGGTGAAAAGGTTTTTGAAAACAACGACTATTTCAATAATATGCTAGCGGTTGAAAGGGGAAACGGATGTTAAGCTTTTTGCCTGGTGTGATTCGCGGCGTGCTGTCATTTTTGATGATAAGCGTCAACACCGTAATAATTTGTATTTGTATTTTTATCATGGCATGTTTAAAACTTGCTATTCCGGCAAAATCATGGCGTACTGTTTGCGACCGCATCCTGATTTTTATGGCGACTGCCTGGGTCCGTAACAATGTGCTTATTTCTAAATTGATACATCAGATCAATTGGGATGTGCAAGGGGTTGAAAAGCTGAACTCCAAGGAATGGTGCCTGGTGGTTTCCAATCATCAATCGTGGGTGGATATTTTTGTACTCCAGACGGTTTTTCTGGGGCGTCTTCCGTTTCTTAAATTCTTTCTGAAACAAGAACTGATATGGGTTCCTTTTCTTGGAATAGCTTGGTGGGCATTAGACTTTCCGTTTATGCGACGCTATTCCCATGCGTATCTGAAAAAACATCCCCATTTAAAAGGGGCTGATATGGAAAGTACCAAAAAAGCGTGCCAAAAGTTTAAAACAACACCTATTTCAGTGATGAATTTTATGGAAGGCACACGCTTTACCAGTGCTAAACATGCCCGCCAAAAATCTCCTCATACGCATCTGTTAAGACCCAAAGCCGGCGGAGTCGCTTTTGTTTTGGGCGCTATGGGTGACCACTTGACCTGTCTTGCAGATGTTACTATTGTATATCCCGATGGCGTTAAAAATATTTGGGAATTTCTTTGCGGCAAGGTTCTCCGGATTAAAGTGCGCGTCGAAACAATGCCCATTGCCCAAGAATTGCGGCAGGGGGATTACTTTGACGATAAAAAATACCGAATCAGCGTTCAGCGTTGGGTGAATGCGCTTTGGTGTAAAAAAGATATGACCATTAAGGGGTTGTTACAGAGCAATTCCAGTGCCTGTTCTGATTAAAAAATAGCAGGCATTTTTTCATGTTATGCCGAAATTTCAACTGTTCGGCACTGTCGAATTAATACGTTACGTTTTTAATACCTGCCGTATCATTTTTTTAGATATTCGCACTGAATCCCTTTTTCTATTGACAATATTAAATATTGACTCTATATCTGTTTGTTTACGTCAATATTGAATCAGATTAACAAAAAATATTTAAGATTTAAAACACATCGCACTGAAAGGAGGTGAAATCCCAATAGCAGTACGTGATGAATTTTTATTATAATAAGGTAAACCGTTTTTAATTTTAATGGAGGTAAAAAAAACAATGGCAAAACACGAAACTCCTTTGTTAGACCAGCTTGAATCCGGTCCATGGCCAAGCTTTGTATCGGATCTTAAACAAGAGGCTGAAGCAAGGGCCAAAAATGAACGCAATATAGAGTATCAGATTCCGGTTGATGCGGTTGATGATCTTCTGGGCGTTCTGGAGCTTTCTTTCAAGCATGGCCGCACCCACTGGAAACACGGCGGCATCGTCGGTGTTTTCGGATACGGCGGCGGTGTAATCGGACGTTACTGCGACCAACCGGATAATTTTCCGGGTGTCGCCCATTTCCACACTATGCGCGTCAACCATCCAGCGGGCAAATACTATACCACTGAATATCTGAAACAATTATGCGATCTTTGGGACTTCAGAGGCAGCGGCATCACTAATATGCATGGCTCGACCGGTGATATCATTTTCCTCGGTACAACCACTCCTCAGTTGGAAGAAATTTTCTATGAACTGACCCATAATCTGAATCAGGACCTGGGTGGTTCCGGCTCCAACCTGCGAACCCCGTCTGACTGTATCGGTTCATCTCGGTGCGAATGGGCTTGCTTTGACACTCAGGCAATATGTCATTTTATGACCAAGGAATTCCAGGATGAACTGCACCGTCCGGCTTTCCCGTATAAATTCAAGTTTAAATTTGACGGATGTCCGAACTGCTGCGTGGCTTCGATTGCTCGCGCTGACATCTCTTTTATCGGCACATGGCGCGATGATATCCGCATTGATCAGGATGCGGTACAAGGTTATATCGCCGGTGACTATCCACCCAATGGCGGCGCACATGCCGATGGCAATTGGGGAGCGTTTGATATTAACAAAGAAGTAGTCAACATTTGCCCCACTGGCTGCATGTCTATGCAAGATGGCAAACTTGAGATTGACAACAAAGAATGCACACGCTGTATGCATTGCATCAATGTTATGCCGCGCGCGCTGCGTCCTGGAACGGATACAGGTCTTTCAATGCTGGTTGGCGCCAAAGCTCCGATCTTGGATGGTGCCCAAATGGGTTCCCTACTGGTTCCCTTTGTCGAAGTCAATCCCGACAACGACTACGAAGCGATCATCGAAGTAATTGAAGCGCTTTGGGACTGGTGGATGGAAGAAGGCAAGAATCGCGAACGTCTCGGCGAATTGATCAAGCGTCAGGGTTTCCAGAAAATGCTGGATATGACCGGTATCAAACCGATGCCGCAGCATGTGCAGGAACCCCGAACCAATCCTTATATTTTCTGGAAAGAAGATGAGGTGCCGGGCGGCTTTAATGCGGATATCACCGAATTCAGAAAACATCATCTAAGATAGGAGGAGGAATTAACATGGCATTTGTATCTTCGGGTTACAATCCTAAAAAACCGATGGAAAATCGGATCACTGATATTGGTCCGAGAAAATATGATGAATTTTATCCTCCGGTGATCGCAAAAAATAAGGGTAAATGGAAGTATCATGAAATTCTGGAGCCAGGCGTGCTTGTGCATGTATCGGAAACCGGCGACGAAGTTTTTACCGTAAGAGTTGGCGGCGCACGTCTGATGAGCGTCACCCATATTCGTGAAATCTGTGAAATCGCTGATAAACACTGCGATGGCCATCTGCGCTTCACCACCCGTAATAACATCGAATTTATGGTGGACAGCAAAGATAAAGTCGAACCGTTGAAAAAAGACTTGGCAAGCCGGAAATTTGATGGCGGCAGTTTTAAATTCCCCGTCGGTGGAACCGGCGCCGGCATCACCAATATCGTTCACACCCAGGGCTGGATTCATTGTCACACACCGGCAACCGATGCTTCGGGAACCGTAAAAGCGACTATGGACGTCCTGTATGACGACTTCAGCAAAATGCGCCTGCCGGCGCAACTGCGCGTCTCCATGGCGTGTTGTCTGAATATGTGCGGTGCTGTACACTGTTCTGATATTGCTATTTTGGGCTATCACCGTAAACCGCCGATGTTGGATCACGAGTATCTTGATAAAATGTGTGAAATCCCGCTGGCAATCGCCGCATGCCCCACCGCAGCAATCAAACCGGCTAAGGTCGAAATTGCAGGTGGTGAAAAGATCAAAAGTGTGGCTGTGAAAAATGAACGTTGTATGTACTGCGGCAATTGTTACACCATGTGTCCCTCCATGCCGCTTGCCGATACCGAAGGCGATGGCATTGTGTTGATGGTCGGTGGTAAAGTGTCTAACCGCGTCAGCAATCCGATGTTTTCCAAAGTCGTGGTTTCCTTCCTGCCCAATGATATGCCGCGTTGGCCGGAAATGACCGACACCATCAAACGCATTGTTGAAGCGTATGCCGCAGGCGCCAATAAATATGAACGTGTTGGCGAATGGGCTGAACGCATCGGATGGGAAAGATTCTTTGAAAAATGCGAACTTGAGTTCACCCATCATCTGATTGATGATTTCCGTGACGCCGCGTATTACACTTGGCGCCAGACAACGAACTTTAAGTTCTAATTATCCAAATTAAACAAACTGCCGGAACGCATTGGCGTTCCGGCGCTATTTTTTCATAAAGAGGTTAAAAAATATGGATATTGAAGCAGCCAGAGAAACAATTTTAACAACACTCAAGAAAAAATCCAAATCAAAATCCAAATTTTATCTAAAGGATTTCTACAAGATGATTCCTGATGAAAAACCGCGTGCTGTTAAAAATGTGGTTAATAAGATGGTTCAAGATGAACTTTTAGAATACTGGTCTTCCGGCAGCACTACCTTAATCGGGCTGAAAGGCATGGGTAAACAGGCACATGCCGAAGATGAAGATTAACATTTTCAGCCTTTAAGTAATTCCGACTAAATAACTTTCCCGTCTGGCACTTTTCATAATCGTAATCTTAATTTTAATTAAAAACCGATTAGGATTAAAATTAAGATTACGATTAAGAAATTTCAGTTGAGTAAGTTATTTAGTCACAGTTACTAAGCCAAACATCCTTGCCCGCATATCCCCGTTGTATCAACCGATGAATATAAACTGACAGCCAAATCGTATGGATTTTTCTAAAATTATTATCGCGGCCATGCGCGGCGGTGCGGGTAAAACCATCCTTTCCATAGGCATCATAGCCGCATGGCGCGCACGCGGCCATCAAATCGCACCATTTAAAAAAGGCCCGGATTATATCGACGCTGGTTGGCTGGCCATGGCGGCCGGCCGCTCCTGTTACAATCTCGACTCTTTCCTGATAACACCGGATAACCTGCGTGAGTCCTTTTATTCCCATACACCTGAAAATCATATTGCCGTTATTGAAGGCAACCGCGGCTTGTACGATGGCAGCGATCAGCATGGAAGCACTTCCACAGCCGAACTTTCCAAGATGCTTGATATACCGGTTATTCTATGCTTGGATTGCACTAAATCCACACGCACAGTAGCCGCTTCCGTTTTAGGATGTTTGCATTTTGATTCAAATGTCAACATCGCCGGGGTTGTTTTAAACCGTGTGGCCGGTCATCGCCATGAAACAGTTATCCGGCGAACTGTTGAACAGCGTTGCGGAGTTTCCGTTTTAGGAGCTGTTCCCAAATTGCATAAGCAGCGTTTTCCCGAAAGGCACATGGGACTTGTGCCAATCCCGGAACATGTTTGGGCAACAGATGCTATCGAAGCGGCCGCCGATGTCGCAGCGCAATACATCGATCTTGATCAGTTGATGGAAATTGCTCAGGCAAAGGATTCAGCGGCAACGAACACAGATGCTCCGCAAACTTCAACCGCAACAATAGTCTCTTCAATTGAAGACAGTCCTGCAATACCGCCGGCAGCCGCCAAACAACCTGCCCATAAACCGCACATCGGCGTGGCCAAAGATTCTGCATTTCAATTTTATTACGCGGAAAATCTGGAAGCATTGGAAGCATCAGGCGCCGAATTGATTTATATCAGCCCGTTGACTGATTCAACAATTCCGCAACTGGATACCCTATATATTGGCGGAGGCTTTCCCGAAACCCATGCTCAGGAATTAGCGGATAATGTCGCTTTCAGAACGGCATTGAAAGAGCTGGCGGAAAACGGTCTGCCAATCTATGCCGAATGCGGCGGATTGATGTATCTTGGGGAATCATTGGTTTTGGATGAAATTATATATCCCATGACCGGTCTGCTGCCAATTGTATTTGGTCTGTCATCACGCCCCCAGGGACATGGCTATACAGTTATTTCCGTAAAGCGGAAAAATCCCTTTTTTGAAATGGGTACCGAAATCAAAGGCCATGAATTTCATTATTCGCATATTTTGGAATGGAAAGGCGGCCCAGACGATTTGGCATTTGATATGCGTCGCGGCACCGGCTTTATTGATAATCAGGATGGTATATGTTATAAAAACATTCTGGCCACATACACCCATATTCATGCGCTGGGAACGCCGTCCTGGACGCAGGCGATGATTCGTAATGCCGAACAATATCGCAGCAGCTAGCAGAGGCGTATTGCGAAAGGTCATTACGCTCCGTTAAAAATACCATGCTTAATACTGATTTTACCGGACTGATTCTGGAGGGCGGCGGGATGCGTGGAGTTTATACTTCGGGTGTGCTGCGTTTTTTCATGGATCGCCGGCTTTATCTGCCTTATGTGATCGGTGTTTCCATGGGGGCTTGCAATGGGGCGAATTATGTAGCCCGTCAACCGGAGCGAAACAGGATTGTCAATATCCGATTTGTCAATGACCGCCGTTTTATCAGCTACCGCCGTTTGCTCATTAAAGGAGAGCTGTTCTGCACAAAATTTATTTTCGATGAAATCCCGAATCGTCTGGTTCCATTTGATTTTAAAACCTTCCGTCAAAGCCGGCAGCGTTGCATTATCACTGCCATCGACTGCCACACGGGCAAGGCCGTGTATTATGACAAAGATGAAATCGGTGATGACGTATTGAAAATTTTGCAAGCCGGATGCGCCCTGCCGCTGGTCCAAAAACCGGTACATTACAAAGGGCGCGTTTTGATGGACGGCGGAATTGCGGATTCGGTACCGCTTCACAAAAGTATAGCCGATGGCAACCGGCGTCACATTATTATTCTGACCCAGCCTGAAGGATATCGTAAAAAGCGTTCGCGCGCTGCCGGATTGCTGCGGCGGCGCTATCCTGAATATAAGGGGCTATGCAATGCCTTTGCTGTTCGACACGAAAAATATAATGCTACGATTGCCCGAATCGAACAGCTTCAGAAAAAAGGCGAGATATTTGCAATTCGACCTCTGCGGCCGCTTGGAATAAAGCGCGCGGAACGCAACCAAGCCAAATTATATGCGGCTTATGACCGAGGCTATGCGGACGCTGAAAATTGTTATGACGATCTTTGCCCTTACCTGTCTTAAGTCCGGTTATTCCGCATTGTAATACGCCGACAACCGATAACGCAGTGTGATTTAATATGTGACAGTCCATATCTACAAGAATTTTATGTAAGCAGGGATTTTATCTTCGTCAGCCTTCCGGGTAACAGTAATCCCTGCTTATCTGAAATCCTTGTGGTTCACCATCTATGTTTTGCCGTCTTGGTTGGCAATTAATGTCAATTGAATCAGGATAATGCCGGCATCAAATGTCTGAATTAGGATTTTTAGGATTTGATGATTATAGGATTATTTTGCACACATCTTGTTTACGCTATCCCCATAATCCTATAATCCGTTAATCATACAAATCCTAATTCAGACAATGTACACCTCACAATTGGCATCCAGCCCCTTCATTGTCAGAACCGCTGATTCACACGGATAACGCTGATTTCGCGGATGGTTTGCCGGATTAGCCGGTGTTGGGGAATAAACGCCCCGACAACCAGGGCTGTTCAGTTCTAAAAAAATACTGATAGATTAAGACTTTGAAAGCCCCTGATGTGTATTGTGAGTGTAAAATTCGTCAGAAATCATATCAAATACCACTAAATAAAGGGATTTTTCTCCTTCAACGTCTTAATTTCTTATGTGATTTTATCAAAAAAACACTTGATCTGTCAAGAAATTTTAGAACTGAACAGCCCTGCCCCGACAACCGTCACACAGACTGAAAAATCCGTGTAATCCGCGTAATCTGTGTGAATCCGCGGTTCTGACAATATATGCCTCCTAAACGACTTGGTAGGGTGGGTAAAATGCCAACCGCAATCGCCGTATTTACACAAACCTTCGTCGGCATTTTGCCCACCATTTCAACCGCAACCAATTGTTTTTAAGCAATTTTCCATAATAACGAAATAATGTGCTTCTTAAATGGCAGGCAACGGTCAATTAATTTAACAGCATTTATGTTTTGCCCTCTTATCAGCCAATAAATACCGGTTGAATCATGCGGTTGCCCATCCTACGCCTGTGATTTTAGCAAATATTAAGCTTTCAGAAAAGGATTGATGATTTGTTGCAGGCAGTTTTCAATAATCTGAGTATGTTGCAGGTCTTCGGTGTACAGAACCGTACACCTGTTTTCTATTGCGGAGCCAATAATCAGACTGTCCCAATATGAAAAGTGATAATTTCCCCTGATCCGCCATGCCTCCTCAACCGTTTTCAGGGTAAGGGGGGATATTCGGCAGGCATCCGCCATTTCTTTTACAGACTGCCGTATGATTTTATCTTCAATACCGTGTCTCAGAAGCACATTGGAAAATTCGTTGATGACCTGTATGCTGATGATCACTTCCTGCTCAATGTTTGCAAGAAAACTTACAGCATCGTGGTGTTTTTCAGTATCTTGCGGCTTTTCCAGTTTGGCATATACAAAAATATTTGTGTCGATAAATACCCTTTTACCGTTCATGCAGTTCCTCACGGGTATATCGTCTGATTTTTTCTACCGGAACGGGCTTGGAAAGAAATTCTGAAAAACGACCTTTTCCCGAATGTTCCGGTGTCTGTATCCCACTGTATTTACTTTTCAGAAAATCATAAAAATCAAGCAACTGAATCCGTGCATGTTCAGGAAGGCGAGACATATCTATGGTTGTCCTGGAAATATTCATCATCACACTCCTTTTGCTTATATGGAATTTTTACATAAGATAACATTCTGTGCGGATAATGTAAAGAGAGAGGATGGATCTGGATGACTACATGCCACCGGTTTCAACCGCAACCCATTGTTTTAAAGCAATTTTTGCGTTGTAAAGATATGGTGTGGTTCGCAAATGGCAGGCAACAGCCGATTCTTTTAACAGCATCGGTGTTTTGCCGTCTTGTTTGACAATAAATACATGTTGAATCATGCGGTTGCCCATCTGGCTTGAAAGTCGTATCACTTGGTTCTTAGGCGCATTGTCGTTTGAGCAAGCTTGATCAATGAAAGAAGGGCAGAATTCACAGCTTCTTCATTAGGAAAAACTTCAGCCACTTCCGGTTTTAGCATAATTAAATTTGACGATTCACGCAAACGTTCAGCATACTTGCCTCGCACCAAAGGTGCAGGAAAATCAGATAGCTTATATTCGTCACGTAATTCGTCATTTTTGAATACTTTATCCTTCTTCATAAATTTTTCGTTCTTCTTTAGAAGCACGGCGAGCGCTAATAATTCGAATAGTCTCTCCCCCGCTCTGTGTGTGCAATTACTAGCAAACGTCCTCTGTTTGAAACACCAAAGGTAATATGACGAAATTAATCAATTGAATGATCAGGATCAATGCCGGTGGCAGCCATCGGATCACTCAAAGCTATTGCAGCTTCATCAAAAGTTACCTTATGTTTTCGAATGTTCTCTTTGGCTTTTTGGGAATCCCATTCAAATTTCATATCAATATTTTACCTTTATTTCAAGCGGTGGGTAAAATGCCAACCGCAATCGCCGTATTTACACAAACCTTCGTCGGCATTTTGCCCACCATTTCAACCGCAACCCATTGTTTTCAAGCAATTTCCCATAATAACGAAATAATGTGTTTCTTAAATGCCAGGCAACGGTCAATTCATTTAACAGCATTTATATTTTGCCGTCTTGTCAGCCAATAAATACCGGTTGAATCATGCGGTTGCCCACCCTACCTAAGGATTTTAGCTTCGTCAGTCTTCCAGGTAACAGTAATCCCTGCTTATCTGAAATCCTTGTAGTGCACCATCTATGCTTTGCCCTCTTGTCAGGTGATAAATATCTGTTGAATCAGGATATTGTCGGCATCCAATGTCTGAATTAGGAGGTTGCCCACCCTACTTGGCTAATAATAATGATATTTTCAATCTTTTCTCTTAAAGGTATAACCATGAAAATTCACATTAACTAGAGCATCAATGTACCATTTTGCTCTATGGGCATCAAACGAATTTCCCCCTGGAACAAATCTTTTAAAAATCAAATCTATAGCAGTTGAATTGTTGTTCAGAAGGTTTGTAACAATATCTCTCTTAGTAGTGATAACTTGATCTGCAGTGTAACCTGTATTTATTATGGTGCTTACTGCCAATATACCTGCATAATTAAAATCACCAGGCAGTCTTCCTCCCTTAGTTTCCGAAGTAGGTGAACCTATTGCTATTCGTGTAAAAAAATAATTATCTAAATTATAACCTCGTTCAGCAGCGATTTCTCTTGCTCTATTATAAATATGATTTCCCCAACTATGTGTAATTATAACGCTATCTTCATTTTTATATTTTTCAGCATACTGCAAAAACTTTTCTGCAGCCGCCATTGTATCTTTTGAATCTTGTTTTGGCGGTCTTCCTTCAACACCACCAGATTGAGAATCAGTCCATCCACCTAAAAAAAGAATTTTTTTCTTATCACCTTGGCCATTTTCAAGATAAAAATTATTTGCATATTCTCGATGTGATGGGTTCTCTGGATTTAAACCAGTTAAATCGACATAGTTTAAAGGATTATTCCATGAATAACTATAAAGACCAAGATTACTTCCATTAAATACTCCCCCTCTCCCCGGTAAATTCTTATCATTCTTAGAAGCCCCAGTAGGCAAGTAATCCCCCAAAATCGGATCACAACTAACCCAAACACTAGTCCTCGGATCATAATACCGCGCCCCAAAATAATAAAGCCCGGTCTCCCGATCCAACTCCTTAGACGTAAACAGATACGGCACCCGATTCTGGTTGCTCACTTCCTCAACCCAGGTCTCGCCAAACGGAAAATATTCCAAATGCTGATAAATAGCACCCTTGAGATCGGTTACATAAGACGTGGAACCGAGATGGTCGGGATGGTAGTAAAAAATATCCGCTTCAAAAACGATATTGCCGTTGCCGGAACCGCCGCCGTTTTTATCCAACCCAAAGGCATTACCCGGCGGACCAGGCGCGTCAGCGGAGTTGCCGCCATTGCCGTTATTACTGTTATTGCCCGAATTGCCGGGATTGTTGTCTGTTGGCGGAGTGTTGACCGTTTCTTTCCCCTTGACCAACTTGGTGACAATGCGGCTGGTGCCTGCAAAGACGTGCTTGCTGCCCTTTTGACGGTTGGACACGGTGAAGAACTGATTGACATACACCGTTTCGCCGTGCGGCCCGGTTTTTAAGACCCTTTCGCCGGCGTCGTTATATGTATAGGTCAATGTTTTGCCGTTATCCTCGATTTTCTGAATGCGGTTTTCCTCATCCCAATGAATCTTGCGCCGCGTGTTGCTGTTATCGCTTTGCCACCCGGTCTGGTTGCCGTTGGCGTCATACATGAAGGCACGCTCGCCGATGTGGGTGGGCGCGTGGGGTTTGGCGCTTTGATAAGCGTAATTGTAAGTATAAGTGGTTTTTTGCTCCTCGGTAATCCGGCCCGCGGAATTGATGCGCGTATGCTTCTGCGCTTTGTTGACGATGTTATGAATGCTGTCATAAGTCATGGCCAGGGTGAAAGTGTGTTCCTCGTCCGGTTGCTTGAAAACGCCGTCAGACCCGGTTAAGCGATATAAATCATCATACCTGTAATTGTAATGGGTCTGGCCGCCGAAAGCGTTCTTTTTATTGACGCCCGCCAGATTCGCCAGGCTCATAATATTGCCTACCGGGTCGTATTGATAGGCCAGGTCCATAAATGGTTTGCCTGCCGCTTTGGCTTTTAAAGCCGTCATCCGGCGATTCAGTGGATTGTAATTGTAAGCGGTTTCAACGCTGTTGCCCTGCTGCATGTAAACGCGCTGTTCAAATTTGTTGTATGTGAGCGCTTTGAGGTACGGGTAGGTGTGATCGCCCTTGAGACCTGAAATCGATTCCGCCTGACCGCCGGCATTATAGGAATATGTCAGCACTTCGGCGTCCGGATAGATCAATTCTCTCAGGCGGTTGTATGTATCCCACGTATATTCGGTAACGTAAGTTGCGGATTGGTTGCCGCTCCCGGAGGTGACGGTTTTAACGGTCTTGACCGTCTCGCCCAGGGGACCGTAAAAACGTTCCTCCTGGCCGGAGGCATCTGTTACCTGAGTAATTCGGCCGGCGCGATTGAAAGACGCGCCGGGCGCTCCATAGATATAAGATACATTATTTGCGGCGTACTCGGGGTAACGGATGCTGTCCAAACGGCTGTAAGTGTAATCGTATTCTATGGCCTGTCCTTTGGCGCGCAGATTGGCGGTGATTTTTTTGACAGCATTGGAAGCCTGATCAAAAACCATTTCCGTCAATCCCATATCCGGTGAGTCGATATGGGTGCGCCGGCCGCCGAAATCGTATTGCACTGCGGCGGTGATATTGCCTTTGTTGTCTTTGACAGACACAATCTGTTTCAGCGGGTCATATTGGTAACTCGTCCATAGCGTCTGACCGGCATTGAACTCCTTGACCGACGTGATGGCTTCACGCACATCCTTGTAACTGTTTTTGGAATTGCCATTGGCATCGGTTACGCGGGTGTGAAACCGTTTTTTACCATTGCGATCCGTTCCGAAACCATAAACAAAGGTGGTGGACGTGTTATCCGGCATGATTGTCAGGAGCGCCCGATCCATGACATCATGGCTGGTGCGCGTCGGCTGAACGCTGTCAAAAGCGGTGTTGAACTGCCCCTGACGGCCTGAATTTTCGGTAATCGGATAGTATTGACGGATCGCCCGACCGACAAAATCAAAAATCACGCGGCCTGAGACGATCATAACATTTTGCGCATTGGCATTGCCGGAACTGACCGCGCCGTCTTTTTTGGTTTGCAACGCCCTTTTGAGACCGTCGATAAACTGCACAGTTTCAATGGGGTCGCTCTTTTGCTGATAATTGTCATAATGACGGGTCACAGCGTAAGGCACGGCCGCTTGAGGATGATAGGCAAACATCACGGTTTCACGCCCTTTGCCCTGCTGGTAAGGGCCGGTGATTCCCACGCCCCGGCCCAGGCTGTCATACCGGTACGTTATGGATTGATTGTTGATATCCGTTGTTCGGGCGATTGCACCCCAGCGCAGATCATAGTCAGCCGTAGAGCTATAACCGAAACTGTCCTGAATGCGCTCAACAAAAGTATTCACCTGGGAATCATAAGTATAGGCGAAATGATAGCGCTGGCCGTTTTTGTTGGAAGGCCCGGTCTGGCGGATGATATTGCCATAGATGTCGTAATCCATATCATTCACGGCTGTGCCGCTGCCGAGAGAGATGCGCACCTGGGTCAGATTGCCGGTGGCGTTCTGAAAGGTCGCTTCACGCTGGCGCAGCGCCTTGCCGTTGCTTTTGACTACGATTTTTTTAGCTTTGCCCATGATATAATGGGTTGAATCGCTGTGGTATTCAATAAATGATTCCACATCATCCGCAGTACCGGCGTCAGCCGCATCAAAGAAATGGGCTACATTGCCCAAAGCGTCATATTCAAAGGTTTGATACGTGCTGATTCCGGCTGCCGCCTGGCCTTCGTAAAACTTTTTGTCCGTGCGTATCAGTTCAGGAAACACTGTAGCGGTAAGGCTTTGTTTTGAATCACCTTGCAAAACAGTGCCGCTCTCAATATCGCGCAACTGATAGGTATTGGCTGTTTCCAAATATTTGCGCCCTTGAGCATCCTGAGATATATCGGTTTGTAGAAGCCCCTTTTCATAATAATTGTCGTTCAAAAAAGTTTTTGTGCTGCTGCGGTACAGCGCATCATCAGCCGAGGCATCGCGCTGTTCGGTTTTCACGGTTTCATACCCGTAAAACTCGCGTTCGCGGCGATGGTAAAAGCCGCCTTCATACCCAAAGGTATTGACTAATTTATCAACGCCGTCACCTGTAAATCCGTCAAAAACTTCAACGCGCGTCATGTTCCAACGGCTGTGCGGCATCTGATAGGTATTGCCGTCGCGTTGGTACTTGATGTCAACGGTTGCACCCAAAGGACGGTAAACTTTTTTGAGCAGGTTGGTGCGGCCGATTTGATTGCGGCGGACTTTTAGAGTGTTGTCTTTAAATCTTCCGAAATCGCCGATAATCGTCTCTTTGGCCGCCGTCAGATGATCAGGATACCCGTCGCCGTCAATATCCATAATTGAAACTTCGGGCCGGCCGACCCCCATGCTTAAATCTACTCCCGGATTAATGATGATATAGCAACCTACCATACATACCGGAAAACCGATGGTAAAATAAGCGCCGCCATTTTGATTGGTACTGACGCTTTTAGAAAAATTACCGGCACCCGGATAGACCAGTTCTTCAAATCCGTTGCCGGTGTTTAATTTAATATTCAGCTTGCCGCTGCCTTCTTCCACATAATCACTTAGGCCGTCGCCGTTGATGTCAATCCAGGCTTTTTGGGTTGTTTGCGTGCTTTCGGCAATACCGATGCCGCCACCAAATCCAAAGGAATCATTCACTTTTCCTTTAGGAATATTTTCTCCCAATTCATTGGTAACGCCTGATGATACACCGATACCAAAATTATCGCTTGTACCTTCGTTGACTTCAAAAGAACCCCAATACTCTTGGGGCGCAAAGCCATAACCCAGGTTCAGTTGAACAGTGCCACTTTTACGAACGATGTCCGGCAGGCCGTCACCGTTAATGTCCATGTATGCAAAATTATGCGAATTGGTTGAACCGTTGAAACTGCCGCTGGCGCCTAAAGACGCCATCTGCATAGTGGCTTCTGTTTTGCTCAATCTACTATTGGATTGTGTTTCGGCAAAATTGCCCCCCATACCGGAACTCCAAGCGAAAGTCTTCGTTTTGGGATTATCCGGAAAATTGATTGCCTTGCTTTTGGATTCCAGCGCACCTGTGGGCAAGGTGTATTGAATACGCTTTTCACCAATTACATCCGGGTGACGGTCGCCGTTCATATCCCTGAAATCCAGAATAGATTTGTTCTCACCGTCTGATGTAGAACCGCTCATTGATGATTCACCTGGAAGTGAAAAACTTCCGGCAACACCCTTTTGTGTACTTTGGGTTAGACGCGGCACGGCACTGGTATATGCAAAATCGCCGGGTTCCGGTACAAAATCGCCGGGTTCCGGCACAACGATATAATCCGTATTCAGCCGGGAGCTGCTCGGTACATTGGCGGATATCCAAGTGCCGGCATCGTAGCCTTGCCATCGGCCATTAGCGGGGTTTGGGTAGAACACGATGGCGAGGGCTTTTTCAGGTGTGTTCTCCTCTGTTAAACTATCCGGATCAGTATAACCAAACGCTAGCAGATCGGCTTCGTTAATGGGCAGATTCGCCCTTTCCCGGTTGCCGTTATAGCCTGCATAAGTCCAACCGCGATAGGGTTGGGCATACAACTTCTCTTCAGCCAGGAAATAAAAAGCATGCGGCACAGAGCCTTCCGCTATCATGTATTGGACAAAAATGCGGTATGACTCAATCTGGTCAGCCAAAACGCTGTCATCAGCGCTTAATTCAACACTGAGTTGAACTCCCTCGACGGCGAATATATTCAAAGCGATGTTGTCCGCTTCGCTCACATCAAAGGTCTTGGCTTGCAAAACGCTATTTCCCTGTTTGATCGCCAATTTCACTTCACCGCTTGCGGCACCGGTTTTAATCGAAGGCGTAAAAGTAAAATTGCCTTCATAGGGAGTTGTCCAGGTTCCAGAGTCTGTTTCAAGAGCTATTTCACCAAACGGATCAATGGCTTCATATACCGCTTTAATATATTTTGAATTGATTTTCTGGGAAACCACTCGGTCCCGTGTACTCAAACTGAAAAATATCTCATCGCCTTTTTCAACTTCAATGGTGAAGCCGGATTTAAGACGTCTTTGGGGCGGCTGGAGGGGTGAAGGTTTAAAAATAGTTCCCTTGCTGACGTCCATCACCGATTTACCTAACAGTTCGTTAACATCTTTGGCTGTCAAAGCGATCATACCGCTATCGGTGGAAACAGCACTATCGGTGTCAAGAGTTATAACAGTTCTAACTTTGAGCTTGCCGGAAAACGGAGCTATCCATGCTTTATGAGGGGCTTTCAGATCATTTTCACCATAAATATCCATCATATAGGGTGGTTCAAATTCCAGCATGGGTTTGTTTTCATGATCAATAACGGTGTCCATGCCTTCGGCAGAGGTATATTTCAAATAGGGTTTCCAACGAATTTGAGATGCGTCAATGGGTGAATCCGCTTCGATCTTGAGTTTTATTTCATCTTCATGGTTTACCGTCAGAGCTTCAAGCAGCACCGGACGGCTTTCAACCTGATCAAAACTGATGGTTTCATTCAGAACTTCCACATCATTGTGCAGGATTACGACACGGATATCATCAGAGGTGGGAGCCAGTTTTTCAACATCCCCGCTGATCTCAATCTCACCGGTGAGTGGAACCGATATAAACAGTTGGCTGCGGCCCGTGGCGATAAAATCAGTTTCGGCATCATACACATAAGGATTCAGCCCGTTAAAGTCGGTAACGGGATTGACATTGAGATATTCAATGTGGGGCGACCACGCCACCTGATCATAAGCGCCATCCAAACGTGATTGAACTCTGAAATAGATATGGTCGTTTTTGCTCACCCGGATCGAATCCACATCTTGTGGGGTTTTGGGTGTATTGTCATCAACTTCAATGATTTCCGCCCATAATTCCGTGCCATTATGCTGGATTGCCACCCGTACACCGTCGGCGGTTTCATATTGTTCTTTCGCACGTTCTGAGCTGGTGTCTTCCAAAATTACATCTCCACTGATGGCAATATCGCCGTCAAAGGGAGCTGTCCAGCGCCGGAACGTATCATGCAGGGGGTTGTCATCAGTCAATTTATCGCGCAGATCGTCAAAGTTTTCTATCAATCCTTCGCCGTCCACATCGCCTTTTTCGATAGGGCTGGGAGTTTGGGCCGAATTTGGTGTGAAAAACGGTATCGGCCTTTCAGGATCGGGGGAATTCGATTTGGGCGAACCGAAATAGACCCTGCTGTTTTTAACCAGATCGGTCAGGCCGTCACCATTCACATCACTTAAATAAGCGGTGCCTTCGGTAAATGTCATATTATAATTTCCGCCGAGAAACATACCGATATGAGACTCGAGGCCCAGGGAAATCATATTAGATTTTTCAATTGAAATTGCGCCCAGATTGATTTCCTCTTCTTCCCCGAACTGTGTGACACCGTCAGGTCCTGACAGATTGGGACGATATTTTCTTTCATCATCAGATTCAAAAACCTTATCAGGCAGGCCGTCGCCGTTAATATCCGTGAGTGTTGAAATGCCTTTGCTATGGCTTTGATTAAAACCGGCTTTGCCGCCGACTGAACCGCTTTTGCGCGCATTTGTACCGTTAAAGCCGACATAGACATGAAAGCCTCCGCTGCCAGTCTGTGTTCCTCCCAAGGCGCTGGCATTACCATTGTAAATCATACCGCCAACGTTGACATTATCATTGTTGCCGGTGTTCCAAGTTTCAGACGCACTGAATCCGTTGTAAGCACCAGATTCATTCCGCGCCTCATCATAATAATCAAACGAATGCTCGTTAAACGCATTCCCTTGATTATCGAACTGAGTAACCGAGTCCAACAGGGTTTTCTTAAACGCGCCTTCACGGTATTTGAATTCATAACTGCGAATCTTTTCACCTTTAAAACGCACTTCAGCCTGGCGCAACAGATCGCCGGTCACTTTTTTGAAACCGAGACGCGCGTCAATGGTGACATCCGCACGACGCGCTTCGTTCAGTTCGCTGTCACGGGTAAACGTCACCTGATACGGCCCGGGCTGACTGCCGTGGCCGGTGTAGAAAATATCTTTCAAATAGAGTTCAAAGCCTGGCACCGTGCCGTTTGCAAGACCGACGTCCTCTTGGCGCACGCATCGGTATTGAATCGTGTTGCCGTTGCTGTCAAGCACCTGGCGCAAGGCCCACTTGGCGATATTGCCGGCATCGTCCTCAAGGGTGGAATCCTCGGCCGGGCCGCCGATTTCCGGATCTCCGCCGTAAAAAGAGCGCGTGCCATTTTTGTCGATCACTTCCCACCAGTAGTTGTTCGGATGATCGCCATGTCGAATAATCTTTTGAAATGCGCCTTCCACGCGAGTATGGAAGATTCTCTCAGCAGCGCGCGGTTGTGATTCGCCCCGATGGGCCATGTGCATTACATTGTCATTATCTTTGAATGTCAATTGCTGGCCGCTCAGGGTATAGGTCTCGGTTTCCATAGCCGCATCAGCCGCATCAGCCGCATCAGCCGCATCAGCCGCATCATAGCGCGGAACGCCCCAACGCGTGTCTATGGTAACAGCCGGAAGCGGCAAATCCCAGCCTATTCCCATCCAGCCGTTGCCGCCGCCGGAACTGTACTGGACCGCCAATTGCGGCTGCATTCCTTTGCGTCCCGGGGGAACTTCAATGGGATAGCTCAATCGGGCGTCGCCCTGGTTATTGGCCTGGGGCGGTTCGACCAGATTGACTTTGGCGGCCGGGTTCGCCACTTTGATATCTTTGATTTGAGTGGGGTTGAATGATGTCGTTTGAGGCGATTCCGGTGTTTGTACAACCGCATTGATCATATCGGTGAAATGATCGGTCTTGCTGGCCACTTCACTCGCTACCGCATCAACGCTTTCACGCTCCAGCGGATACCAGCGCCCTGACGCATCATCATAAAAATAGGTGCGCACGTCATCATCTTTGAAACCCAGGGGCAGCAGTTTTTTGTCGTAAGGCATCTTGATTTTGATTTTCTTGGCAAACTTCATGCCGTGAGGCAAAAAGCGAAAACCTTTGACCTTGGCCGTAACGTTGACCATGCCCGCATCCAAAGCCGGCAGATCGCGATCTGTCATGGTCATCAAACTGAGCTTCAGCGCTTTTTTGACCGCGCCCGGATTCAATTCCAATTCAGCGTCGGCAAAATCGATTTTATTGGTTTTGTCCGGCAAGACCTGAAAATGTCCGATCTGATTCACATCACCGGTATCAGGGTCTTGCATATCCCCGTCATCCGTGTCCTGATCGTCATTATCCTGATCATCATTGTCCGGATCATCATTATCCGGGTCGTCGCTGTTCTGATCGTCATCCTCAGCGTCAGCGTAATCCGGATCATACGCGAGTGTCTGGCAGCCTTCTTTGATCTCGATCTGATCGTTTTGATTCAGGCGGTCCGTGAGCTGCAGAAGTATGCTGACTGCGGTTTCGCCATCCGGATAAAGCGCCGTTATTTCAATATCGGTCGTTTCGGAATCGGTCGTTTCGGATGCGGCGGTCATGTCGATAAAAGTTTCAAATTCGCCGAAAATATGGTGAATTTCCTGATCTTGAAAAAAGAGTCGCACCTGTCCGGAGCCGTTATCCGCAGGCGTTACAAAACCGCGAATATACACCTGATTGTCAAAATATTGGCCTTCATCCGGAAAGCCGATGGCGATCAGCGGGTCTTCATCATTCCATAAATTGGAACCGAACGCCCTGAGTTCGGTGACTGAGGCCTCGCTGTCGGCTGTATCGGTGAAAATCAGGCGCACGGCCTGGGCGTCAGCGCCGTTGCGGATATTCAGATAATGCCAGCCCGGTTCAGATGCGGGTTCGGCAAACACCGGGCCGTCTGTCCATACGCCCTGTTTTTTTATGGCTGTCCGAATTTGGCCTTTTAAACCCCGGGTCGCGTAAAAGCCCGCCGCGGTGAGGTCTGTGAGACGGTCAAAACCAAGCTCAAAAACCGCATTGTCAACCGGCTCGGTGTCGGAAGATTTGCGCTCCGCATGTCTTTGCCAACCTTCATATAAAATCGGATCGTCCTGCGGCGCCAAGGTCACGCCGGTGCTGACATCGCCATCGTAAAGCGCGGCCGCCGCGTCTTTGTCCGCGCTCTGACTGGTGCGCGCATAGTTGATAAAGTTGGCTCCGTTATCCAGTTCGATGAGTAGCTGAACATCGCTGACCGTGTAACGCTCATCCGTGGCCAACGGCACAAACCGAACCCGGTTGACTCCAGCTTTCAACCAAGCCGGTGCGATCTCTTCGGTCTGACGTCCGCCGGCGCCGCGTTCAATCACATATCCGCCCATGGCTGCCTGATCGTTGATACTGCGAATCGCGCCGGGCCATGCGGCAAGGCCGGACAGGTTATAGCTTAAATACGCGCGTTTGATCTGCGCCGGCTGATAGGCCAGCTCGAAACTGAAAATATTGTCCTGTTCCAGATCGACAGATTTGCCATCGGCCGGGCCGATAACGCCGGAATCAGGCGTGGCGCGGTAACGCCGTCCCTGCTCCGCATTCACGCCTTGGTCCAGCAACGCCAGAAGCGCATCCCCTGATTGAACGGGCGCATGTTCGCCCTGTGACCAGATTTCGATTTCACACACGCCGTAAAGATCGCCGTCCGCCGCAAAAGGTGTCATCACCAAGCGCAGCAGATCGGTTTCAACGGCCGGATCAAGTTCATAACGATGCCATTGATCATCTTTGGCGCTGAAATCGATCTCTTTGAGCGCGGCCGCGTCCAGCCATAAACCGTCTGTCAGCGTCTGCACTGTGAGCGTGTAAGAAGCCGCTCCGTAAATACGAATTTCATTGACAGTCTGCGTCACTTCAAGATTGACATCCACCCAAGCCGCGGCCGGCGGCGTGTAAGATGTGTGAATATTGCGGTCAAACAGGTTTTCCACGCCTAAGGCTGTCTCATCGTCAGCTTCTTCCTCAGACGCATCCGGAGCTTGCGCCTGCCATGCCAAAGGCGCGTTTTTAAGCCTTTCAGTCGATTCGGTGTTCAACGCGACATCCGGTTCAGGCAGAATATCGTCATCCGCGGTTGTGTCCTGGTTGTCATCCGCAACTGAAGTGTTGTCAGAAGGCTGCGTGTCATCATCCGCAGTTGTGTCCGGGTTGTCGTCCGTAACTGAAGTGTTGTCTGAAAGCTGGGTGTCATCATCCGCAGTTGTGACCGGGTTGTCGTCCGAAACCGAAGTGTTGTCTGAAAGCTGGGTGTCATCACCAGCCGGCGCATCATTCAGATTCAGATTCGCGGTGTCGCTGTTTGAAGATACTGAAGAGGGATCGCCGCTGACTGTTTCGTCCGTAAGCGCATCCTCATCAGAATCGCTTTGCGAAGCATCAGAAGAAGCCGATGCGACATTGTCGTTCAAATCCGAATCAGATTCCGATTCCGAAGTCGCCGAAGCATCATCAGACGCCGTAGTATCGCTGTCATCCGCATCGGCCGCCATGTCAGCGCTGTTCACCAAATCAAGGGGCGAAAGGATCGGTTTGGCCAGAGCCGAGCCAAGTTCGGCCTCGCCGTTATAAAAGGTGATCGTTTCGCCTTCTTCATACTTGAATTCACCGTCCGAACCGGTATCGCCGGACTGGGTTGTGGTCTCATATTGCAACACTGCTACCGGGCTATCAATAAAACGCCCTTCGGACACGGCTTGCGAATTTTCGCCGCTGCCGTCGCCTCCGCAACCTGTGCCGATAAATGCGAGCAGGCTTAGAATTAAAACAAGTTTGAAAACATTGAAGCTGCCGAACAATTTGCACTGATTGATTCTTGACATGATGTCCTCCGTGGTTAAAAATTTCAGTATCAATAAAAAAACCGGGTTGCCTTTGCAAATACAAATCAAGGCAGCCCGGCTTTCTTGACAATCAAGACCCGTGGTTTTCCGTCCCTATCTCACGATAGGTTTGGCTTTTGCTTGGCCGGCGTCATTTCGATGCCGGAATATTTTTAGCGTTGCTTAACCCCTATTATACATGCAAAAATAATTCCATAATACGATTTATTTTTTATAATTAACTAATATCTCTTATAACTTATTGATATTATATGTGATAAAATTTTTAAAATAATGTCGGGCTGAACAAAAGGACGAGTTTGTTTCAAAAACGAATGAGCGTTAAAAATACACTATAAGGCATTTAATCACATAAAT
>JAUCGF010000141.1 GCA_030378005.1 Desulfococcaceae bacterium HSG9
AAATCACTTTGGTCTGTGACAATCTCAACACTCATACGAAAGGAGCGTTTTATGAAGTGTCAGAGCCCGAACGCGCCCGCTCTTCAGTTCGCCGTATTGAGTTTTGTTATACTCCGAAGCATGGAAGTCAGCTGAATATCGCAGAAAATGAGCAGAGTGTGATGACCCGGCAATGTATTTCAGGCCGCCGTATCGGAGAGATTGCGATTTTACAGCTGGAAATCAGCGCATGGTCGGCCGATGTTAACGGCAGCTGACGTGGTGTCGAGTGGCATATGAAAATTAACGACGCACGGTGCAAATTGAAATCTGTTTACCCTAAAATTAAGTTTTGACAAAGCACTAGGTTTATTATGTTCCTTCTTGCCAAAAAGCAGCATCGATACATAACAAAATACTTTGAAATGCCTGATTTAGAATTAAAAGAGAGGTTCAAACCCTTGTATTATGCCTTTTTAAAAATCACAGGCGATGAAAATTTTCATAAAAAGCCCCCTGAACTTTCAGAAACGGTCAATGAAATCGTTGCAAAAATACGGCAGATAGAGATAGATTATGCTTGAATTGTCAAGAAAGGTGCAACTCAAATAGCCGGAAATATCAAAGGCAAAACAAAAGGATTCACCCCATGGAACCATCGCCCGAATATGACAGCCCCTGGAAAGAAATTCTGGAACAATATTTTGAAGATTTTATGGCTTTCTTTTTTCCTGAAACTCATCTGGATATTGACTGGTCATCCGAATATACATTCCTTGACAAGGAACTGGAAAAGATCGTGCGGGATGCCGAATTGGGATCGCGGCGCGTGGATAAGCTTGCGCGAGTAAGACGTATAAATGGTGAGGAAGCGTATGTGATGGCGCATATCGAAATTCAGGGAACATACGAATCCGGTTTTGCCAAAAGAATGTATGTTTACAACTACCGTCTGTTCGACCGTTATGACACAAAAATCGCCAGTATGGCTGTATTGGCCGATGATCGCAAAAAATGGAAACCGCAAAAATATAGTTATGAACTATGGGACAGCAAGGCCGGCCTGGAGTTTCCGGTAATCAAATTGCTTGATTATCAGGATGATTTTGATAAGCTGGCGCAAGATAACAATCCGTTTGCAATCGTTGTCATGGCGCATCTCAAAACTATCGAAACGCGTAAGGAGCCTGAGAGACGATTTCGCTGGAAACTGAATCTTATCAAAATGCTTTACCGGCGCGGCTATTCAAAACTCAATGTTCTTAATCTGTTTCGGTTCATTGATTGGGTTATGGTGCTGCCAAAGGAGATGGAAAAAAATTTAACAGTAAAAATGGATGAATTTCAGGAGGAAAAGAAAATGCGTTATGTGACTAATATTGAAAAATTTGGAATTGAAAAAGGTCTTCAACAAGAGGCGTATAAACTTATCGCTCTTCAACTTAAAGCCCGTTTCGGCGCTATTCCTAAATGGGCGGAAGAAAAATTATCCGACGCCGCTACCGAGGAACTTGAAAATTGGGGAGTTCAACTTATATCAGCAAAAAAAATTGAAGATGTGTTTGCCTGATGATATAAAATCAGGTAAAAGGTTCGGAGGGTGAGGCAGTTGCTGTCACTACTGTTGTGTCAAGTTTAAGGTGACAAGTGAAAATCAGGAGTGCTGACTTCAGTTTGCCAAAACGCTTCAAAAGCGGCAAACTGAAGTTTGCACTCCTGCCCGTCAGCTAAATGTTGACACAACACTACTCTTATCGGAAAATAAATTTGGAATCAGCGAAATTAATTTTTAACCTAAGAGGTGCAAAAAATGAAACAAATTTCAATGAAAACAATCGTATTGGCAATCAGTTTACTTTTCAGCTTAACTTTTACCGGTGAAGCCAAAGATGTTTCCGAAAAACAGCCATCACCCATTGCCGCGCACACTGCCGGCATAATCCCCAGCCAAAGCACAATTAAAGTTCAATTTAACAAAGATCAGGTTCCTCAAAATCAGACCAACCAGCCGCTGACACAATCGCCGTTGTCATTTCAACCGGAAATCAAGGGTGCGGCTGTGTGGACAGACCGGCACACCCTTGAATTTCGCCCAGCCGAACCGCTTCCCCGCGGAACCCATTATTCGTGTTCTTTCGTGTTCATTAGCGGTTCCGTTTTTTCCTTTGATTTCGTTGTGATCAAACAGGCTTTTGAAGTGTTTGCTGATGGTCTGCTGGTAACGGATTCGTCAAAAGGAAACAAAATGCGCTTCACCGGCATAGTAACAGTTGCGGATGCTGAAGACGGGTTGAATGTTGTGAAAATGTTTAGCGCCCTTCATGCTGATGCAACGCTCAATATTCGCTGGACCCATTCCCCGGATCGCCTTGAACACCGCTTTGCCATTGATAATATCCTCAAACAGAAAAACCCGTCAGAGTTGGTTTTGGAATGGAACGGCGCAAGTATCGGCGTTGCCCAAAAAGGTAAAAAAGAAATTGCCGTGCCTTCAATAAAACCGTTCAAGGTACTCAAAGTCAGCCCGATTTACGGCCCCACCCGCCATATTGAAATTCGGTTTTCCGATGTCTTGGATAAAAACCAGGAACTGCGTGGCCTGATCCGGGTGGAAGATAACAATAATCTGCGCTTTACGGTAGATGGCAGTATTTTAAAGGTTTATTCCTCATCGGCCTGGCGCACAGAGGAAGTCGTCATCGTGACAACGGGCGTTCGGAGTTTGCGTGAACAGCGTTTACAGAAGCGTAAAGCCCTGCTTATTAAATTTGAAACACGCAAACCCCAAGTTCGTTTGGTTGGCAAAGGTGTTATTGTGCCCACTACGTTCGGCCAGACCGTTCCTTTTGAAACGGTCAATTTGCGGGCGGTTAAAGTGGAAGCCATCCGTATTTTCGATAATACGGCCGCTCAGTTTTTTCAGGTAAATGATATGGGAGGCGGAAAGCAAATGCATCGGGTGGGGCGAGTGGTGTGGGAAAAAATTTTCCCTTTGGATGAAAAACCGGCTGAAAAAAACCAATGGGTGCGCCGTCGTCTTGATTTGACCTCCTTGATTCAAAAAAACGGCTCCGGCTTATACCAGCTTAAACTTTCTTTTGAGCGCCGCCATATTATTTATCAATGTGGTGATAAAGATGCGTCCGAGGATGATGACACTTCACAGATAATATCTGATGAAACCGATGCGGATATGGAAAGCAGTTTCTGGGATTCCTATGAAAACAATGCGCACTATGATTGGGATGAGCGCGATAATCCCT
The DNA here is from genome assembly GCA_030378005.1 of Desulfococcaceae bacterium HSG9. Classification (GTDB taxonomy): domain Bacteria; phylum Desulfobacterota; class Desulfobacteria; order Desulfobacterales; family JAUCGF01; genus JAUCGF01. The sequence continues at coordinate 3,243 of JAUCGF010000141.1, forward strand.
GCCACCCGGCGTATTATTCGGATTATTATAGGAATCCTTCTAACGCAGCGCAACGCAATGTACTGATTTCCGATATTGGTCTGATTGCCAAAAAAGGCAGCAATGATCAACTCTTTATTTTTACAACTGATATGAAAACCGCAGCGCCGCTTGCTGATGTCAATCTTACGCTTTTAGATTATCAACGACAGATCATGGGCGAGGGTGTTACAGATGAAAATGGCGGCTCCCGGCTGAACTGCGCACGCCAGCCGTTTTTGTTAGTCGCCCAACACAACGGCCAGACCGGTTACCTGAAATTGGATAACGGTTCGGCCCTGTCGGTCAGCCATTTTGATGTGTCCGGTCAGGCTATCACCAAAGGTTTGAAAGGGTTTATCTATGGTGAACGCGGCGTATGGCGTCCTGGCGACCCGATCTGGCTCACCTTTATTTTATTCGATGAAGACAAGCGCCTGCCGGAAAATCATCCGGTGCTGTTTGAATTGCGCAACCCCAAAGGCAAACTGGTCCAGCGTATCAAACGCACTCAGGGAATCAACGGCTTTTACAGCTTTAAGACGAAAACCAAACCTGATGCGATTACCGGAAAATATACTGCACAGGTAAAAGTCGGCGGCGCTGAATTCACTCAAACGGTGAGAATTGAAACCGTGATGCCTAACCGGTTGAAAATCAAGTTGGATTTCGGGGAGGATGTAAAATCTTTAACTGACGGCACTATTAACGTGCAGTTGTCTTCCCGTTGGCTGCACGGCGCGATTGCTAAAAATCTCAAAGCGGATATGAATCTGGCGTTAGCGGCAAGCCCGACCACCCATTTCCCCAAATATGATGAATACAGCTTTGACGATCCGATGCGTCATTATACGCCTGAAAAACAGACTCTGTTTGAAGGCGAGCTGGATGAAAAAGGCATGGCCGCGATTACCGCCAAAGTCAGTGCTGAAAATGTATCACCGGGAATGCTTACCGCTCATTTCCGCACGCGTGTATTTGAATCGGGCGGCGCTTTCAGCACAGATCGTTTCAAAATGCCGTTTCATCCTTATAAGCAGTATGTCGGTCTGCGCACACCGCCGGGCGATAAAGCGCGTGGAATGTTATTGACCGATACAAAACACACGGTGCGGATCGCTTTGTTGGATGTCAACGGCCTGCCCGTTGATAAAGGAAAAGTGAAAATGGCACTGTATAAAATCAAATGGCGCTGGTGGTGGGAAAAAGGCAAAGATTCGCTGGCAGACTATGTGGGGCGGTCTTCCTTTCGGGCGATTCAAACCGGTAAAGCGGATATTGTCAACGGTGTTGGCCAGTGGCAATTTGAAATCAAATATCCTGAATGGGGGCGTTATTTTGTCCGGGTAAAAGACCTGAATGGCAAGCACACAGCCGGTAAAATTGTTTACATTGACTGGCCGGGCTGGGCCGGCCGGGCGAGTAAAGACATTCCCGGCGGCGCTACTGTTTTGACTTTTTCGGCTGATAAAAAATCCTATGACGTGGGGGAAACCGTTACCCTGACCATTCCCACAGGCAAAAAAGGACGCGCATTGGTAAGCATCGAATCAGGAAGCAAAATTTTGCACACCGCTTGGGTCGAAGCCCAGGAAAATGGGGCGCGCTATGCGTTTACCGCCACGTCTGCAATGGCTCCCAATGTGTATGCCAATGTTACTTTTTTGCAGCCCCATCAGCAGACCGGCAATGATCTTCCGATTCGGATGTATGGCGTTATTCCGCTAAAAATTGAAAATCCGGCCACGCGCCTTGAACCGCTGATCCTGGCACCGGAATCCTTCGCGCCTGAAGAAAAATGTGTGATAAAAATTCGGGAAGCTTCCGGCAAGGCCATGACCTACACGTTGGCGATTGTGGATGAGGGCCTGCTTGATCTGACTCGTTTCAGCACCCCCAACCCCTGGGGATATTTTTACCAGCGCGAAGCTCTCGGCGTCAAAACATGGGACATCTACAACATGGTGGCGGGCGCTTATGGCGGCGCTCTGGAACGTTTGCTGGCAATTGGCGGTGATGCGGCTTTTGGCAAAAAAGGCAAGAAAAAAGCGCACCGTTTTCCGCCTATGGTGAAATTTTTAGGGCCGTTTGAATTGGCGTCTGATGGTGAAGATATCCACACAATTGATTTTCCTCAATATGTCGGTTCGGTGCGCATCATGGCAGTTGCCGGGCAGAACGGCGCTTTTGGAAATGCCGAGCAGGCTGTGCCGGTACGCAAACCGCTCATGGTATTGGCAACCCTGCCGCGCGTGCTGAGTCCCGAAGAAAGCGTGGCCATGCCGGTTTCCGTATTTGCAATGGATGAAACCGTCAACCTAGTGTCATTAAAATTGGAAGCCCAAGGGCCGCTTGTACCTGTGGATTCTTCTGAAAAAAGCATTCAGTTTGCCGATCCGGGGGATGAGTTGGTAACATTTCAATTGAAAGCATCTGCTTCAACCGGAATGGCCAAGGTGAAAGTCATTGCGACTAGCGGAGACCTGACCGCAACACATACCATCGAAATTGATGTACGCATGCCCACTGAACCGGTGACGGATGTTCTGGATACGGTTTTGGCCCCGGGTGAAATATGGACACCCCAAGCGGCCTTGCCGGGTATTGCCGGAACCAATCGCGCGATTTTGGAGATTTCACGCATGCCGCCGATAAATTTGGAGGGGCGCTTGCGTTATCTGGTGCGGTATCCGCATGGATGCGTTGAACAAACCACTTCGTCCGTATTTCCGCAACTCTGGCTGAGTGAGCTGATTCAACTGTCGCCCGAACAGCAAAGCGAAATTCAGCATAATATCGAAGCCGGTATTGAACGTTTAAGCGGATTTCAGCACACAAACGGCGGTTTCAGTTATTGGCCGGGTGAGCGTAATATGCACGACTGGTCTTCCAGTTATGCCGGCCATTTCTTGTTGGAAGCTCAACGCGCCGGCTATCTTCTTCCCCCGGGAATGCTGTCCCAATGGAAAACTTTTCAGCAAAAGCAGGCGCGTGCCTGGACGATTACCAAACGTAAACGATCCCGTCTGATACAGGCATATCGTCTTTACACCCTGGCGCTGGCCAATGCCGCCGAACTGGGCGCAATGAACCGTTTGCGCGAGGCATCCGATCTTGATTCCGTAACCAGTTACCGCCTGGCGGCCGCTTATGTATTGGCCGGACAGCCCGAAGCCGCCGAACAGCTCATCAAATATGGCCATATTATCATTCCGGATTATAAGGAATTGTCCGGCACTTTCGGTTCCAGCCTGCGTGATCGTGCGATGATTCTGGAAACTCTGTGTCTGATGAAACGTCTGAAAGAAGCGTTGCCGCTCGCCACCGCAATCGCCAAAGAACTCAGCAGTGATGCGGGGTTAAGCACTCAGACCACCGCTTATGCGTTGATAGCCATAGCGAATTATACCGGCTTGGCCGGCAGTGATAGCAGTATGGAATTTACGTATTCCCAAAATGGCAATCCGGCCGAAACCATTGCCTCGGAATATCCACTGGTGCAAAAACGGCTATCCGTAAAAAATAACACATCAGTAAACGTCAATCTTAAAAATGAGAGCAGTGCCGCAATTTTTCCACGTCTGATTATGGAAGGTATCCCGGCGTTGGGCCAGGAAAAACCAGCTGCTAAGGGTTTTGAGCTTAAATATATCTATCAAACATTAAAAGGCAAAACTCTGGACGTCACTTCTCTGGAACAGGGAATTGATTTTGTAGTCGAAATTTTGGTAACCAATACAGGTATGCGCGGTTCTTATCAGGAAGTGGCTCTGACGCATGTTGTCCCATCCGGGTGGGAAATTGTCAATATGCGCCTGGATTCAGATGCTTTTAAAGAAAAGGAATCAGCCTTTAAATATCGCTTTAAATATCGGGACATCCGCGATGACCGTGTCTATACCTACTTCGACATCGCACAGGGGCAAACCAAAACATTCAGAATCGGCCTGCATGCCGGTTATCTAGGCCGTTTTTATCTGCCGATGGTCAAGGTCGAAGCCATGTATGATGCGATGTTGCACGCTCGTCAGCCGGGTAAATGGGTTACTGTTGTTCAGCCCGGTAAGGGACTATCCCATAAATAAACTACCTGGATTATCCGTACAATTAGGGAAAAATAGGAGAGGTAATGATTGAAAAAGATATGATTGATGTAAATGTTGTTTTAAAGATAACCACGGCATCCCTTCAGGCAATTGTCGAGAATGCCAAGAAAATGGTCGGCCGCAACGCCAAAGGGCATTATCGGGTTGATACGGCTGACAAGGTCGGTGAGATGATATCAGTTTTTCTGCTGGAAAATGATTTTGAGACGTTTGTCAAAGATAGCGACAATTACCATAAAAAAGTATAAAGTCGGCTGCTAAGGAACAGTACTAAATAATTTACCCATGTTTTCTTAATCTTGCTTTTGCTCATGTCATTCGATTAAGAGCAAGATTAAGAGATGGGATTTAATTTTTAGCTACACTTCATTTTAACTTCTAGCGCGGCTCTGTAAGCGTAACTTTAAATTGTCGTTTTTGGTTGTCCCGTTCGGTCGTGACTGTCACCGTGTCACCGGGTTTATGGTCTTCCAGAATACTAAGCAAACTATCGTTGTTGGTAACAGCTTTATTGTCAATAGCGATGATGATATCGCCAAAAACCAGATCACCGCGCCCGTTACGACGGATACCGATCATTCCGGCGCGTGCGGCAGGGAAATTCGGCGTTACACGCAACAAAGGCACCCCCTTGATATCATATTGCCTGGCCCAATTATCCGGAGCCGGCTCTATTCCCATAATCGGTCTAATGATACGGCCATGTTTAATCAATTGGGGTACAATTTTTTTAACGGTATTAACCGGAATGGCAAACCCGATGCCGACACTGGCACCGCTGGGGCTGTAAATCGCTGTGTTAATACCGATAAGCTGCCCTAATGAATTAAGCAAAGGGCCACCGGAATTACCCGGATTGATCGCGGCATCCGTTTGAATCACATTATGAATCTTGCGACCCGATATGGAATCAATTTCACGTCCGAGAGCGCTGACTACGCCTACTGTAAGAGTCGTGTCCAATCCAAAGGGGTTGCCAATGGCCAGAACCTTGCGGCCAACTTCCAATCGAGCGGAGTTGCCCAGAGGTAACGCTTTAATTTTAGAGCGGGGCGCATCAATACGCAGCACCGCAATATCTTTTGAAGGAGCCAGCCCGACAACTTCCGCATTCCAATTGCTGTGGTCATATAATGTGATTGTCACGCGACTGGCGCCATGTACAACATGATAGTTGGTAACTACGATTCCGGAGTCATCCCAAATAAACCCACTGCCCGCACCTTGAGGAATTTGATGAACATTCAGTGAAAAAAAATCTCTGCGCAACGCCACATTGGTGACATATACAACGGAGCGACTGGCTTCCTTATAAATTTTAATGGTGTTCGCTTCTTCAGCCGTCAGTTTTGGAAGGTCGCGTGCCAATGAATTCTGAAACATACCGGATGAAATTAATATTAGCAACAATCCGGTTACCAATAGTTTTTTTCTTAATGTGTACATTGGATTAACCTCTGTTTTTTGTTACATTATTTGTATTATGAGGATAAAAGTGAAGATTGAAAAGTAAAAAATGACGATCTGATTACCGTGGGAGGAAACGCCGGGAAATTACAACCCGGCGTTTAATTAACTCGCTATTGCATGGCTGATTGCGGGCTTGCTTTACTGAAACATTATAAAAAACTAGATGTCCTTAACGCAGTTGTTTATTTATAGTAACCTGCGCCAACATAATAATTGTCATCAACTTTCAGGATATAGCTGGTTTTCGGTGAAGGATCTTTTTCACCAGGTTTGGGCCACTGATAATCAACCCATCCAGAACCTTTGCTCTTTGCTACCTCAGTGAATTCTTTGAAGAATTCTTTCCCATCTTTATCCTTAAGACCGGAGAGATCTCTTCCAATCAACACAGGTTTCATGGGGTGAGCCACCATCACGCCTCCGCGCATAGCGAACACATAGACACTGCCTTTGACAAACTTGCCGTCTTTCTTATTAATTTCGCACAATGCGCCTGTAAAATCATCCTTCATCGCTTTTGCTGCTGCCTCACATTTAGCGATGCATTCCGCTTTTTCATCCGCAATGGCGTAGCCTGTCAAACAAAGCCCGAACATTGCCACTAATGTCAAGATTGCAAATTTTCTCATAAATTCCTCCTAATTTGATGAAATTGAATAAACCAGACTTAAACTATTCATTTACCAAATATATTTGAGTCTAGCGGTTACGCAAGCCCGCGTCAACCATACAACCGCGAATCAAATCAGAATCGATAAACCAGATTCTTTGTGACATTGATTATCTGAATTCTATAGAAGCTTGGAAACGCATTGTTATTAGCATTTAAAACAGAAGGTTAAAAGAATTTATACTGGAGGCCTAAGCCGATAAAAGTAATATCCTTCTCATATTCTATTTGAGCGCCCGTCGTTTGGCTCACAAAAGATGCGCTTTCATAGAAAACATGGCCAACGCTGAAATTCAGATTGAATTGGGGCATCGCTTTCCATGTTACCCCGGCGCCGATGGTGTGTGCATCAAGTTCAGGCAGCTCCGGTGTCATATCTTTGGCGTTGTCAACGCCTGTATCAGTATAAAGATAGCCGGCTGTGGCCATAATGGCGTCATTAATATCGTACGCCATGCCAATACCAAGATCATAACCGGTATCTACGGCACTTTCATCGCGCGGTGTGCCGGGAATATCTTCAAAATCGGCGTCATCGTTTAAGTAAACGGTGAGATCGCTTTCAAGTCTGAATTTGGGATTGATATTATATGAAACGCCCAGTGCCAGAATTGCTGGAAGATTGCGGGTTCTTGTACCGTTGTGAACGATACCCAAACTCGGCAGGACTCCCATGTCATCCGTTTTAACCGTTTGGTCAAAATCAATATCCACGCGTGAGTCGTAACGCAGGCCGATCTGCCAGGAATCATTGGGAGAGATGTTCAAACCGAGTACCCCGCCCCAGCCATCCGCTTCCTCTTCAAATTTTACATTCGCGGTGAGAGGGTTGTTGACACCGGGAACTGTCATGCCAGGGCTGACGGTGATGTGTCCACTCATTTCCCTGGATGTAGTGACATAGCGCAACGCCAGAGCCAGGGAGATCATATCATTGAATTTATAGGACGCGCCCAGGTTAAATCCCGGTCCGGTCTGTTCGGCTTTCAATTTTTGGCTGGAAATACCCGTATAATAAAGACTCGATGGCGCTCCGGCAGCGGCCAATGCGCCATTTGCTCTGGAAAGGATGCTGAAGCCAACCAGATTGGTCGTGGCATTGCCTTTGCTGAAGTCAACTTCACCGCCGCCGATTACATTGGAAGCGCCGAAAAAACCGGCCAAATTCTTTTTTTTGTAAACCGTAAATAAGCCCGGCACGGTAGAAGGTTCATCCTGATCAAATTCCGTCCCATTAATCTTGTTGTTATAGTCTTTTGCTATATAATGGGCGGAAACATTGGTATAAAGCCCGTCTTCCATAAAACTGACGCCGGCCGGATTATACATGGCAATATCAGCAGAGTCGGTGGCGGCATTGCGGTTCAGCATACCGACGTATTCCGAACTCCAGTTGGTTTTGTTATCCGCGCCTCCGGCCCAAAGAGCGTTTGCTCCCGCTAACACAATCCCCCCAATAATCAAAATTGTAACTAATTTTTTCATTCTTTTCTCCTGTTGCTAAAATATTAATAATGGTTATTACAAAAACTATTTTTTCTTTGGACAAAATTGATCCAAAGTTATTTTATCAAAACCTTGATTTATAAAGAAAAGATTTAAATCTTTCTCAAAATTGAATTTTATATAGAAAATCATGTATAGTTGTCAACAACTTTCAGTGCTGACGCACAATATTTTTTAGCGTGGAGTCAGACTGAAATATTGGTTAAAATGGGTTGTATCAAGACCTTTTCGACAATTATTTGTTATTATTGCCGCCAGTCTTTGTATTTACCACATTAAAATATGGCAGTCCTGAGATATAGCTTGCATTCTTTTTATTCAATCAGACGTTCATATTTTAACCAATTTGTAATCACAAGTTCCTAATCCTATTTGTTCGGCATAGTCGAACTGAACATCCCAGTCCACCTTTGGATAAATGCCGCGGAATTTATCTTCCCCTGGAGCGGTGTTGGTTTTCAGACATGATCCTTCAAGCACTTTTTCAGCATTAACCAGATCAACAGATGCCCGATCAACTGCAATCGGATCTGTGCCTGCTAAAAACCCGATGTCTCTCACAATCGGAGCATCGTTGAACGGCGGGCAGTCACACGCCGGCGATACATTATTGATAACATTGATAAATAAAGATTTACCTACTTTATTTTTGAGAACCCCCTCTGTGTATTCAATCATCTTTTCCATAAATAGTGGAACGGACTGGTTCCAGCGCACCTGGACAGCCTTATTGGAGCATATCAGAATGCACTCTCCGCAACCAATACATTTTTCAGCGTCAATTGTCGCTTTTTTTTTCTTCAAAGAGAGTGCCGACTGGGAGCAATGGCCGATACATTCTCCGCATCCAACGCATTTTTTTTTAACCACTTTAGGCCCCAGATCGGAATGCTGCGCCATTTTGCCTCGGCGTGAAGCGCATCCCATGCCAAGGTTTTTAATAGTTCCGCCAAAACCGGAAAGCTCATGGCCTTTGAAATGAGCCACCGATACAAGCGCATCCGCCTGAATAATATCAGTCCCGATATAAACTTTCTTAAAATGCTTTCGGTTTACCGTAACAGCGGTTTCGTTTTTGCCTCGCAAACCATCGGCAATGATAATGGGGGCATCCACAACGGAAAAAGCGAAACCGTTTTGAATGGCTGTGCGGATATGAGCAGGAGTATCACTGCGTGTGCCGGCGTATAGCGTATTCGCATCGGTCAAAAAGGGATCGCCGCCTACTTTTTTAACGCACCCTACCATTTGACGAATAAATATCGGGCGAATAAACGCAGCGTTGCCGGCTTCTCCGAAATGGAGTTTGACAGCCACCAAATCTTTTTTTTTAATAATTTCGGACATACCGGCGGCATCTAAGAGCAAATCAATTTTAGTCATCAGATTTTTCTTGAAAGATGCTCGTAAATCAATAAAATAAACAGAGCTTGACATGATGTGGTTCCTCCTTTTTTATATCAAATTTCATATATGGGAATATTTTTCTATGCGTTACACAAAGAAGTTAGCTGTTTTAAAAAAAATTTACAAGGTTTATGATTCATTGGCAGACTCCTGGCCCAGCGCCTGCCGCCGTTATTGTGACACATGCTGTACATGCAATGTAACGATGACGACACTTGAAGGCGCTTTAATCGCTGAAAAACTGGCTGACAAAGGTAAAACCGATTTATTTGACCGTCTCAATGCCGTAACTGATAACAGGCGCTTTTTACCAAAAATAACAACCAACGAATTGGCTGAACGGTGCGTTCAAGGCAAAGCTATCCCGGATGAGGAAAATGGTCCTCTCCAGGGAAAATGTCCTTTGCTGATTGATAATCAGTGCCCCTTATATTCTGTAAGGCCATTCGGATGCCGCTGCTTTATTTCTACGACCGAGTGCAAGGTTAACGGTTATGCCGATGTGAATCCATTTGTGATCAGTGTCAATAATCTATTCCTGCAATATATTGAACATATTGACAGCGATGGGTTTTTCGGAAATATGACCGACATCCTTGTTTTTATAAACACAATGGCTAATCGTCAAGATATTTCGGCAAATACGATGAAACAGGCACCCAAGCGTCTGATCGTCAATAAGCCGTTAAAAGTAGTGCTGACACCCCCTGAACACAGAGAAAAAATCAAACCTGTTTTAAATGCGCTTTTGCAAATCCAAGGTGATTATCAGTAGATGGAAAATGCCTGAAAATGCGGCATGGAGCGCAAAAATTTAGCGAAGCGGTTTTTTGCCGCCCTGAAGCCGCTAGCCTCCGGATGGAATCAGATGCTGAAAATCGCTGCGCTAAATTTTTGCGCTCCTAAACTTCCCATCTACTGATTATACTTAATAAAATGTTCAAGGATTTCGTTAGCTGAAATTACAAGGAAAAATCCTGACAACAACTTTAATAAACTCCACCCATTTCTGCAAAACAAGCTTGATGCTAATGATTTACATCATTAATGTTCATGAGTTCAGAGGTGATAATATAAGCAAAAAAAGCCTAAAGATACATTTAGAATTTTTGTACTGGGCGGCTCAACTGTTTTATGTGACAGTGTACCTTTTGAAAAAAGCCATGTCCGAATTTTAGAGAAATTTTTGAAACAACAATGATGGTCTCGTAAAAAGTCGAAATTCCCAAAATTCGTACTCGTAACCTGTTAAAATCATTAGGTGCAAGTTTCGAAAAATGGCCAGTTTCTGACTTTTTACGAGACCATCAACAATACTCAGAAAAAAAATGAGAGGTTCTAAACGCAGGAAACCACTGGCATACATCTGCACATTCACTCATTGGTAGTCCTGCATTTATCTGATGATTAGCTTGGGAACAATGATTTGTTGTAATGATGAACAAATAACCAAATTGCTCCGACATGATTTTCAAGTTTTTTTGAAAACGAAAGAGTCTTTCGAACCAAGCGTGACACCCTTTGTCGCATTGTATTTCAGAAAACACATCATCATACAAATGCAGGACTACCGATAATTTTACAGACCAATACTTTCAGACCTATGCGATTTTTATCATTCAGATCTGTTTGGTTTGCATGCCGTGCGGCTATCAATGTGAACAAACAATTTACGCGGCCTTTTTACAAGCCATTTTAATCGGATTCGGCCCCAGTTTACGAATTTTATCATCCATTTCCACGGCGATTTTGGCAAAAAGCGGGCCTTCGCTGGAAGAAAGATTATACATCTGCGCTCTTTCGCCCCCCACGCCGATGACGTCTAAAATTTTCTGGGCTTGCTCCACACGTTTGCGCGCTCTGAAATTGCCGGAGTTGAAATGACAATCGCCTTCCATACACCCGACCACATAAACACCATCCGCGCCTTTTTCAAAAGCACGCAGGATATGAATCACATCCACTTTACCGGTGCAAGGCACGCGAATAATTTTAATGCCCGTAGGGTATTGCAACCTCATCGAACCTGCCAGGTCCGCGGCGGTGTAACCTCAGAAATTACAACAAAAAGCGATGATGATTGGTTCTGATTCTTGCATTCTTTATTTCCTTTATAGTTTTTCAGTCGGCAGGTTGCTATTCGCAACCACACCGACTTTAGTATTTAGCATTCGATGTTGAAAGTTCAATTTTTTATATCACGCCTTCAAGCAACGCTTCCACCTTACACAGAATCTGGTCGTCTTCGTACCAGTTTAATTCGATGGCTTTAGCCGGACATTCGGCAGCGCATACACCGCATCCCTGGCATAAGGCTTCATCAATTTCACTGACACCTTCAGCATTAATCTTAGGCACACTGTAGGGACATGAGCGCACGCATACCAAACAGGCCGCACAATCACCTGCGGCAACCTTGGCGGTTACGGCGGATAGCGTCAATTCGGACTGGGATAGAAAGGTCGTCGCTCTGGAAGCCGCGGCATACGCTTGGGAAACAGTTTCCCCCAGAAGTTTGGGGCTATGCGCGGTTCCGCAAACAAAAATACCTTCAGTGGCCATGTCAACCGGTCTTAATTTGACATGCGCTTCCATGAAATGGCCTTCGGCGGTGCGCGCCAGTTTCACAATGGAGGCTAATTCTTCCGTGTCTTCAGCAACCATACCGGCACTTAACGCCAACAAATCTGTTTTAACGCGCAGGCGTTGGCCCAGTACATGATCATGGAAAGTGATGCTGACACCATCATCCGCCGCTTCCACTTCAGGCAATTGATCCTGAGTAAACCGGAAAAACATAACGCCTCGACGGCGCGCTTCCTCATAATATTCTTCTAAAAGGCCATACGTGCGAATGTCGCGATAAAGAATATAAACCTGGGTATCGGGATTCATCTCTTTAATATGAAGCGCATTTTTAATGGCTGTCTGGCAGCATACCCGCGAACAGTTGGGGTTGTCTTCATTGCGCGAGCCTACGCATTGGATCATAACGACCTGATCCAAATCGGCCGCTGCATCTTTTTCTTCCAAACGCTGGGAGAGTTCCAATTGGGTCAGCACCCGGTCATTTTGGCCGTAAAGAAATTCGGACGGCTGATATTCATTAGCGCCGGTAGCCAGAATAACCACGCCGTGGTCGATTTTACGTTCATACATACCCGGTCCGACCAGCACTTCCGTTGTAAAGTTGCCCTTGAATCCTGAAAAACCGACAACCAACGACTGGGCCAACACCTGAATTTTGGAATGCGACCGCACCTTTTTAATCAAAGAATCTAAATAGGCATGTATGTCCGCTCCTTCTATGGTTGAGGTAAGCCGGTTGGCCAAACCGCCCAATTGCGGTTCTTTTTCGATTAAAACCGATTCGAAACCCTGATCGGCCAAACCTAGCGCCGCATTCATTCCGGCAACGCCGCCCCCGATAATCAAAGCTCTCTGGGTTACACCGATCTTTTTTTCATCAAGAGGACGTAAGGCGGACGCGCGCGCGACAGCCATGCGCACCAAATGTTCAGCCTTGTCCGTGGCTTGTTCGGGCGTTTCCGAATGCACCCATGACCCCTGATTACGGATATTGGCCATTTCAAAAAGATACTTGTTTAAACCACAGGCTGTGAGCGTATCCATAAAGATGCCTTCATGGGTTTTGGGAGTACAGGCCGCCACAACAATCCGGTTAAGTTCATGTTCTTTGATAATCTCTTTCATCTGTTCCTGAGAATCTTGCGAACAGGTGAACAGATTTTGCGTAACGTAGGCCACATTCGGAAGCGTTTTGGCGTATTCCTCCACTTTGGCGACATCCACAACGCCAGAGATATTGACACCGCAGTTGCACACAAAAACGCCTATACGCGGCTCCATATCTTCAACAGAAATTTCATCAGGGAGTTCCACTGTGCGGGTGAGTGTGTGGCGCGCTTCACTCAGACGCCCTCCGGCAAGACAGGCGGCCGCGCTGGCTTCGGCCACAGAGCTGGGAATATCTTTAGGGCTTTGTAACACGCCGCAGGCATAAACGCCGGCACGCGATGTTTCCACCGGTGAGAATGGCTGCGTCACCGCAAAATTATATTCATTCAGCTCAATATCCAGACGTTTAGCCAAGTCCGCGGTTGATGCCGGAACCTGAAGCCCCACAGAAAGTACCACCATATCAAAAATTTCTTCCTGTATTGCACCGGAATCATCAGCATAGTGAACGCGCAGTTCTTTGTTTTCACCGATCTCATCAATGGTATGAATGCGTGCTTTTTCAAAACGCACGCCCACCTTGTCGCGCGCCCGCAAATAGTATTTTTCGTATTCTTTGCCGAACGTGCGCAAGTCCATATTAAAAATGGTGCATTCAAGGCCATTTTCAGCGTGTTCTTTGGCAATCATGGCATCCTTAATGGCGTACATGCAGCAAACCGATGAGCAGTAGCCATTTCCGCATTTGTTGTTATCGCGGGAACCGACACATTGAAGCCAGGCGATTTTTTTAGGTTCTTTTTTATCCGAAGGGCGCACCAAATGCCCCATAGTCGGCCCGGAAGCGCTCAGAATCCGTTCAAATTCAAGACTGGTGAGTACGTTGGGATTACTTTTGTAGTGATAAAATTGCTCCAGGCCGGATGGATCAAACGGCTCACTGCCGGTGCATAACACAACTGAACCGACATCAAGCACTTTTTCGACAGCCTGATCATTATGGTTGATCGCTTCGGCCAGGCAAGCGTCCACGCACTGGAGGCACTCACAGCAATAACCGCAATTCAGACAACGTGCGGCTTCCGCCTTTCCGGAATCGGCGTCGTAGCCCAATTCCACTTCTTTGAAATTGCCCTGACGCTTCTCAACGGGAAGTTCCGGCATTCGTTCTCTGGCAGTTACCGGCATATCCTCGGGCACTGGCCGGTAAACAGGATTTTCTTTGGCAACGGGCGGGCGTTCTTCCGCCATATCTTGTGAGTCAAGATAGCGCTGAATTGATATGGCGGCTTCTTTGCCGGCCGCAATGGCATCAATGGCAACCGCTGGGCCTGTTTGCAGATCTCCGCCGGCAAAAACACCTTCCCGGTTGGTGGAGTATGTAACTGAGTTGACTTCGGTGGTGTTCCAACGGGTGAATTGCAGGCCGGCCACATCTTTTAAGGCGGATAAATCGGGGCGCTGTCCGATAGCCGGAATCAATTGATCAATCTCAATCTCATACTCACTATCGGGCATAGGAACTGGTCGGCGACGACCGGAAGCATCCGGCTCGCCCAACTCCATGCGTTGGCAGCGCAGCCCTGCCACTTTACCTCCATTTGTGATCACTTCCAGCGGAGCGGCCAAATAGGTAATCGCAACGCCTTCATCCTCCGCCGCCTGAATTTCTTCCTCCCAGGCCGGCATCTCAGCACGGGTGCGGCGATAAATTATTTGTACGTTTTCTGCGCCCAGACGAACGGCGGCGCGCGCCACATCAATGGCCACATTGCCGCCGCCGATAATCCCCAGTTTTTTACCCACTTCAGTCAGGCCGGTTAAATTGGCTTCTCTCAGAAAATCGACGCCCTGACGTACTCCTTGCGCTTCCTCACCGGCAATGCCAAGCGTTATACCTTTATGCGCGCCTAAGGCGAGGTAAACAGCTTTATAACCGTTACCGAGAAGGTGATCCACAGTCAGGTTCGGGCCTAGTGGCGTATCAGTTTTGATCTCCACTCCCAGATTCGTGATCACTTCAATTTCCTGGTCCAATATTTCACGCGGCAGCCGATGGGCCGGAATGCCGACCCGCAACATACCGCCGGCTTCAGGCAAAGCTTCATAAATGGTTGACAATATGCCTTCACGCGCCAAATGGTAAGCGGCGGATAGTCCCGCCGGTCCTGAGCCGATAATGGCGACCTTTTCCGCACGCGTTGGCTTACAAGCGATCTCAATCTGACGCGCATCGAATTGGTCGGCGGCCAGGCGTTTTAGATCGCGGATAGCCACGGGTGATTCCACATCACATCGCCGACAAGCATCTTCGCATTCGTGAGGACAAATTCGTCCGAGCACACCGGGAAGCGGCAGATCGTCCATGATGATTTCCAGAGCTTCTTTATATTTGCCCTCTTTCACCATCTGCACATATCCTTGAACATTCAGATTGGCGGGGCAAGCCATGTTACAGGGTGCTTGGTCAGTTTTACGAATGGCATAAGCACCCGGAATGGCTTGGGCGTATTGTTTATAAGTCGCTTTGCGCGTGGAAAGGCCCTCATCATAATCATTGGGCAAATTCACCGGACACACTTCAGTGCATTCGCCGCAACTGGTGCATTTATCAAGATCAATATAACGGGGTTGTTGTTGAATCCGAGCTTTAAAAGCGCCCTGTTCGCCTTCTAAAGCCAAAAGTTCGGTATT
Source organism: Desulfococcaceae bacterium HSG9 (assembly GCA_030378005.1). Lineage (GTDB taxonomy): Bacteria > Desulfobacterota > Desulfobacteria > Desulfobacterales > JAUCGF01 > JAUCGF01. The sequence goes on from JAUCGF010000141.1 coordinate 18,813, forward strand.
GGTTAAAAGCTCAATATTTAAGTGCCGGCCGACCTCGACCAGTTTAGGTGAAATAATTCACATGGCGCAGTCGTTGGTGGGAAACGTCTTATCCAGTTGCGACATAAGACCGCCAATCGCCGACGATTTTTCCACGAGATAAACATAGTATCCGGAATTAGCCAGATCAATCGCTGATTGCATACCGGCAATCCCGCTGCCAAGAACCATAACGCTGCCAACGAGGTCAGATCTGTTTTTAACCTTAGACATTTGTGCTGTTGTCGTACTTGTGTTTGCCATCTTTTTTTCCTTGTATTTTTTCAGCTTTTACCAAGTTTCAGGTTTCAGTGTTCAGGTTTCAGTAATAATACCCTGACACCTGACACCCAAGTTCTTACATAAGATACAAAGTGGTATAATAAGGTGCAAAAAAAGTAAACTAAAAAATTGAATTGCTTAAACTTTATCAAGTATCTCAGGTAGCTTGTGTTCCCATCCAATAGTGGCCAACATGGCACCGCTTAACCCTTCCAGTTTCAACATACGAACGGTTTCCGCCGCAATCAGCGTGCATTCACGAACCTTGTCCGGCGCTTTCATAATCCGTTTGATTAATTCGTCAGGCAGATAAACGTTGTCCATATTGCGGGCGATATAGCGCGCCATGCCCAATGATTTAAGCAGCAAAACGGTTGGAATGATCTTAATCTGATTCAAATCTATGCGCTTCAAGAAGGGGGCGATGCCAGCCATGTCAAACAGGGGTGGTGTGATAAAAAAACGCGCGCCGGCTTCTGCTTTGGTGTTCATTTCTTCTATTTCAAGTTCAACGGATTTACCGGGTGCGCCGGCATGAGTAGTGGAACCGACAAAAAATTGAGGCGCGCCGGCCAATTCGATACCTGCCATATCTTTGCCCTGCTGAAGTCCTTGGATAACTTGCAACAATTCTGCTAAATCAATGTCATTGACCGAACGGGCCTGATGGTGGTCCCCAAACCCGGGTTCTTCACCTTTGACCGCCATAATATTGGCCACGCCGCATCCGGATGCCGCCAGTATATCCGCCTGAAGAGCGATGCGGTTCCGATCCCGGCAATTGACCTGCATCACGGTCTCCATACCTTTGCCCTGTAATATCATCGCGCCCCCAAGAGAGCTCATGCGCATAACGGCGTTACTCATTTCCGGGACAATAAAGGCATCGACATCCCCTTTGACTTTAGTGGCATTGTTTACCATTGCGGTAACATCAGCACCTTTGGGAGGCTCTGTTTCCGCCAGAATGGCAAAATCCCCCGCTTCCAATTTACGTTTCAAATTCATCCTGCTTCCTCCGGCTTAGATATAAAGTTTTTAAAACACGTAAACGGTTGCCTTGCAACAGTTCATTCAAATTCATTCCAATCAGATCGGTTGTTAATACAATTTACAGCTTCCTTATCATACTTTCAGTATAAAGAAAAATAATTTTAATCATACCGAACAATTTTTTCGTTATAGAATTTCAATTTTGTTGTTTTCGTGGCGGCACACGCAAGCTGAAGCTTGCACTCCCTTGATTTACCAGTTTACACTTTATTGTTTTTTTACGTTTTATTATTTTTTGAATCGCCAGGGGTTCTTGAATAAACCTACGCATTGTGTTAGATTACAAAAAATCAGTAGATCGAAAGCTCAGGAGTGCAAAAATTAAGCGAAGCGATTTTTTGCATCCGGTTCCACCGGAGGCCAGCGGATTCAGGGGGCGGCAAAAAACCGCTTCGCTTAATTTTTGCGCTCCATGCCGTATTTTCAGTACTATGCTTTTCTTGCATTATGAAAGGGCCATGATTATGCGTACAAAACCGTCCATGTTTAATATCGCCATTGTCGGCGGCGGCCAGCTCTGCAAAGAAATTCTTAATAAAGCGACCTTGAACTTTAAGGACACAAGTGTAAATGCACGTTTTACAGCAGTGGCCGATCCAGACCCGGAAACTCCCGGGATGAAACTGGCCGGGAGATTGGGTCTGAAAGCGCTGAAGGATTATCGCGACCTTTATTTACCAGATAACGCTATTGATCTGATTATCGTCAGCCAACCGAAACAGAAAATATTTAAGAATATTCTCAAAACCCGGCCTTCGCATATTCGGATTATGAACTACCATATATTCAATCTTTTCTGGAATGCCATTCGGACTGAAGAGCGGAAATTGAAGGCGCAAAATGATGAGATGAAAACCATATTTAACGGCATTCAGGATTTTATCTTGATCCTAACTCCAGAAATGGATGTTGTCGAAGCGAATGGGTCCTTTTTAGATAAAATGGGATATAAATCACAACAGATAATCGGAATGAAATGCTATGATATTTATCAGAAAAGTTATGCTCAATGTATGGCTAACGATTCTTGTTGCCCTCTTCTGAATGTAATCCGCAATAAACACAAAAGTCGGATGGTTCAGACTCAAGTGATGCCGGACGGAGGTTCGCGGTACTATGAAGTTGATGTGTATCCTATATGGGAAAAAAACGGCAAAATTTCCAAATTTATCCACATCAGCAGGGATGTGACAGACAGAAAACGTCAAGAACTTGAGAACACCCGAAAACTGGAAAAAATGGTGGAAAAGCGCACGCGGCTGTTGAAGGAAACGCATGAAAAATTGCTCCATCAGGATAAAATGGCATCTTTGGGAAAACTGTCTGCTTCTGTAGTTCATGAAATCAACAACCCCATTGCCGGTATCTTGAACTTGATCATGCTCGTCCAACGGATATGCAGCGAAGGCCCCGTTCGGGAAAGGGAAACAGAGCAGTTTGGACAATATTTGAATCTGATGGAAACCGAAACACGGCGGATCGGTAAAATAGTATCCAACTTGCTATCTTTTTCGAGGCAGTCCGGAGTAAAATTCAAGCCGATTGACATCAATCAATTGATTGATATTACACTTTTTATGAATTCCAATCTTTTAAAACTCAACGGAATTAAAGTTGAAAAATCAACTGATCCGCACATGCAGGAATTTACTGGTTCACGAGACCAGCTACAGCAAGTCTTTATGAATTTTATTTCTAATGCCGCCGAATCCATGCAATCGACTGGCGAGAGCGTTTTAAGCATAAAGACCCATTATAACCAAGCGAAGAACAAAGTGATCGTGTCATTTTCCGATACCGGTGTGGGCATCCCAAGGGAAAATATATCAAAACTTTTCGAGCCTTTTTTCACAACCAAGAAACAAGGCAAAGGCATCGGATTGGGGCTGTCGGTTGCTTATGGAATCATCAAAGATCATGGCGGATGTATCAATGTGAAGTCCGAAGTTGGGCATGGTGCGACATTTATTATCGAACTACCCATTAAAGAATAATGCGGAGACTTTTATGTCAAGAACCAAAATACTCATTGTTGATGATGAACTGGTAATGAGGGAATCGCTTGCCGGATGGTTAGAACGCGATGGCCACCAGGTGGCAAAAGCCGCGAGCGGTGAGGAATGTCTGGAAAAACTGGCCGTCAATCGTTTCGATATTCTGCTGTTAGATATCAAGATGGAGGGGATGAGCGGCCTTGAGGTGCTGAAACTGGTTAAGGAGAACGATCCGGATGTGGCGATTATTATGATTACCGCTTACGGGTCGATCCGCAGCACCATTGAAGCCATGAAAAACGGGGCGCATGACTATCTCCTCAAGCCCTTTGATCCCAATGAACTTGGGATGGTGATTGAAAAAATCTTAGAGAGTCAAGCACAGGCACGCGAAAACCTATATCTCCGGGAACGGCATAAAGAGCAGGTGCGCTTCGAGAGCATGATCGGTCAATCCGCCTCCATGCGAAAAGTGTTCAATCTGATACGGGATGTGGCTCCAATGGATTCAACGGTTCTGATTACCGGTGAAACCGGCACAGGTAAAGGGCTGGCTGCCAAGGCAATTCATACGAACAGCCCAAGACGAGACGGCCCTTTTGTTGCTGTCAATTGCGGGGCGGTTCCCGAACATCTGATGGAAAGCGAACTTTTCGGGCATCAGAAAGGCGCGTTTACAGATGCCAAAGAGAACAAAAAAGGGCGTTTGGAACTGGCGCACGGCGGGACGCTGTTTTTAGATGAAATCGGTGAAATCAGTATGCGCATGCAGATCGATCTGCTCAGGGTGTTAGAAGACCGGGTGTTTTACAGAGTCGGCGGCACACAACCCATTGAAGCGGATTTCCGTGTGGTGGCTGCGACCAATAAAAATATCAAGGAGGCTGTAAAAACAGGCGAGTTTCGCGAAGACCTCTATTATCGCTTGAATGTCATATCTTTTGAAATGCCGCCGCTACGCGCACGCAAAGAAGATATTCCCCTGCTGGCGAATCATTTTCTTCAACGGTTTATTCAGGAAACGAACAAATCTATATCTGGAATCAGCCGTGAAGCTATGGATGAAATGATGCTCCATGAATGGCCGGGCAACATCAGGGAGCTTGAAAATGCAATCGAAAGAGCGGTGGTCGTGGGGAAATCGGCCAAAATTATGGATCGGGATTTGCCGATATTTCATATCCAAGGCATGGCCCCTCGGGAAGATCATTCACTGAAAGCCGTTGAAAAAGCGCATATAATGAGTGTGCTGATCAATAACGACTGGAACATCGCCAAAAGCTCTAAAATTTTGAAAATCGACCGAACAACTCTTTACAACAAAATCAAACGTTATAACCTCCGAAAAACAGATTGAATCTAACATCTGACCATACCATTATCGTTTCGCCCGTCGGAAAGGTGGAAAACGCGCTTTGCGAGCATGTCGGCAAACAGCTCCGGCAAAAATTCGGCTTCCAAACCGATGTCGTTGATTCATTAATCGACATCAAGTTTGCTTTAAATGAGGAACGCAGACAGTATCATTCCACGCCGATTATTGAAAAATTGGCGGTTGCGGCACCTGCAAGGGCGCTTAAAGTCCTTGCTATAACCGATGTCGATCTGTTTATCCCCATTCTTACCCATGTCTATGGAGAAGCCCAGCTCGGAGGCAAGGCGGCCATTGTTTCGACGTTTCGATTAAAAGACGATTTAAAGGGAGTTGCAGCCGACGCTTTTGAGCAAAGAATCGAAAAGGAAGCCATTCACGAACTTGGGCACACGTTCAAACTTCTTCATTGCAAGGACCATCAGTGCATCATGCATTATTGCCGCAGCCTTCGCGATGTTGACCGCAAAACCGACAGCCTGTGCCGTTATTGTCAGGTTATGCTTGAAGACGATCTCAAACGGATACAAATGACAAAACACAAATAACAAATTCCAAAAATCAAATTTCAACCCATCAATTGAAAGGTTGTAACCGTTCACTTCCCACACGACCTCGTTCCCACGCAAAGCATGGGAACCAGAGAACATCTGATATTGTGATATTTATATACTTTTTTTATATTGACTTTTAATTTTACGCTGTTTAATAGGTTGACTGTTTGGGTTTTGATTGCGGGGGTGTGTCGGGTGAATTCTGGAAAGGAATTTATCATAGCTTATGTATTCCACACGGAAAAATGAAATCGAAATACGATAGTTTAATTAGAATTCATGTCGACTGATATGTGAAATTTGATATTGGCCGACAAAAACCGTTTTATATATCGGATAACAAAAAGGAAGACGGGTTAGGCAGATCCGCTTAATAATTGGTTGCCTTGGACGATCAAGCCGCTGTTCCACCGGACAAAGCCTGCCACGGTTTTTACAAAGGACGCAATAAACGCGCCAGGCATTGCCAGTGAGCTATAGGTCTTCGCACATGAATTGATACTAATAATTGGCCACAACCCCGCAGTTAACAAGATTTTCGGTAGTAAAACCGGTATCAATTCATTTGCGAAGACCTATAACTTATTAAATAGAAAATAAAAGTATGGATAATTTTAGACCAGATTTTACGAATTCATTAGTTCACCTTACACGAGAAAAAACTGACCTGGAAGCAGATGAATGGGTAAAACATCCAGCTTTCGAAAGCCTTAAAAATATATTAGCTGAAGGTAAAATAAATGGAGGAACAGGCTATATAAAAGGTCCTAATAAAGCAGTATGTTTCTCTGAAATCCCCTTATCGTCAATGAAACTTTTTGCTAGACCAGAGCCAGAAGAAGCGAGATATAGATTCTATGGAATATGTATAAGTAAAATGGCAGCTTTCGAATGCGGTACTCGCCCAGTAATATATCTTCCAGACAATGAAGGAGACTGGATACCTTCTGATGAAAAATGGCGCCATGTTCGTTTTGAATATGGTGTTGTTGATTTTACATTTGAGAGAGAATGGAGAAAAAAAGGTGATATTGACCTTAGAAAAGTTCCAGGCTTTTATGTTATAAATTGGAATCCTATAGAAACGGAACAACTAAAAAAAATTATACATGAGGATATTAAAGATAAGGTTCTTGGTTATCTGCCAATGGCACATCTGATACAGATGTTTTAAATATTTAACCATTTTGTGGAGCAGACGCCTAAAGTAATGCCGCAAAAGAAGTAGTTATTTAAATAAACATTTATAGCTTTTAAATGAATCTTTTCTTGAAACGGTGCCTGCTCACGAAAACCGTTAAGCCTTCGGCAGGAGAGGATAAAGCCACTTTCCATAGTAAAAAGCCTGCCAATAAGTCAGTTTATTTAACCAAGCCGTCGAAGCAGATGCGGGCTAACGGAGATTGCACCATAAAAAGATAAGTGCTGAGACACCAACGTTGCTAAACTCAGATATTTTTAAACATATCCGACTGAAAAGATGATGTATGAGCGGAGAAACAATCTATACTCATGAAGACAGACTGCGATATTCTTTACATTTCCTTTTTTTCCAGTGAGAAAGCAGAGACGGCTGTCGAACTGAACGATAACATTCTGTTACGTTTCAACCGTTCTGAAAAGCGTGCGGTTTGGTGTCAACGAACAAAAGAACATTTAGCCGCATAATTCTACAACGGGGATGAATTACACCCCCGTTCAATTCCCACACACGACCTCGTTCTCATGCTTCGCGTGGGAACGCGCGCTAAAGGTTCCCACGCAAAGCATGGGAACCAGAGAAGGAAATCTATCCGTAGAAATTTTATTATCGCTCTAACCACCGACGACTTGCACCGGGAGCAGATAATATGAGGTATCTTGACTGTTTTGGTTATTGCATCGACGGCGACACTGACGCTGCCGCCGGTAAATAATTCCAATACCTCCTCATCCTCGACAAAGATACCGGTTTTCCACAGAATCTCCAATGAATAATATTGTTTACTGTATTAAAATTCAATGCCTTAGCCTGAATTATTCATAAACACATTATGAGATCAATTTTCAGTCTGTTGCCATTAATTTTTGCACTCCTGAACTTTCCATCTACTGACTGTTTATGATCTCAGATAAACAGTTCGTCCTCGCCCCGTGCGCGGTATAGCCGTTTGAAGTATATAACGGATTCAGGTAGGGTGGGTAACGCCGGAAAAACAATTTGTAACCGGCTCAATCTTTGTCGGCGTTGCCCACCATCATAACTGAAAAACTGAAAAACGGTTGCTATTTTGATGCTGTTTTGAGATAGTGCCGAAATATTATCAGCCCTGAACCGAAAAACGCGACGATCTGTTCAGCATATTTTTAAAAATAAAAATTTTGGCTTTTACGAGACTATCGATAAAAATAAAAATTGCGGAGGGATTATGATAGTAGTGTGCCCAAATCTCGAATGTAACCAGAAATATGAAATCAAAGTGGAAATGCTCGGCAGGGTTGTAAGCCGATGATCATGTCTTGACAATCTGCTTTATCAGTAATAAATCAATACGCATCGTGAACTGAAAACTGACTCTTTATCAACATCAAGTTAGATGAATCGACCATGGGTGGGTTTATGGTTGTCCAATGTGAAAAATGTAAAAGCACTTTCAACTTAAAAATTGACGCCCGCAAAAAAGAGAGCACACGCGTAAGATGTTCGATATGTAAGAATGAATTTTCTGTGTGGTGCTTTAATCATGAATCGGAAGATGCCGCTAATGAATCATCAGGTTCCCTCTTAGACATACCTGTATCAGATAAAATCAATCAAGTCCTTAGCCATTCCCGCCGCCTTCTTCATTACAAAGAGATCGAAGAACTGGTTTTCAAAAAATACGGCCATCGTCATTCGGCCGGTACGTATTTAAACAAATCCCCGGATGTGATCAAGCTGTTACCAGGGGTTTTTATTCACAAAGATCAATATAGCGAGGCTATCAAGAAAGCCTTTATCATCCAAAAAGCGGCTGTTGTCAAATGGGTGGCAAAACAGGTTAAATCTAAAAATACACCCCTTGATGTACAAGTTGTTGCGGCGCTTTTGTATCAATCTGGCAAAATTCGCTATTTTTCTGAAAAATCAATTGAAAAACTCGTTACTTATACGGCACAAACCGATCCGGAAATCATAATTGTATCCAATCCATCAGACCCTAAAAAGCGCAGTCTGACTAAAAAAGGCAGCAATAATAATCATCAAACACCCCAAGTGCCAGAAAATACCGTAATTGCGGAGACCAAAGAAACTAAAGTCGCTGATACGAATGACAGGCCCTATTTTCAGGTCAGGCTTCCCGAAACCGAGTATGAAACGTTCTCTGCGCCACCCGATGAATCTTCAATCAATCATCTTCCAATCTTTTCTTCAAAAACGCTTAAAAATGTTTCTGCCAATGATCTCCACAAAAATTATAACGCGGGCATGTTAATTTCGGATTTATCCTTGTCAGTGCGAACGTTAAATGTATTGAACACATTCGGTGTGAAAACAATCGGTGAATTGGTGCTTATACCGGGGCCAACCCTTTTGAAACAAAAGAATTTTGGTGTTAAAAGTCTTAATGAACTGAAAAATATAATCAAAGAAATCATTTTGACGGATGCCCATAAGCAGTCGAATGAGTCAATGCCGCTTACGTACTCTGATCTGGAAAGATTGAAATTGCCACCTGATGAATTTTCATTGAACAGTTTGCCGATTTTTTCATCAAAAGCCCTTGATGATCTGACAATTGATGATCTTCACGAAAATTACAAAGCGCACACCCTGCTTGCAGATTTAATTTTGTCTGTCAGAACATCAAATGTATTAGGTCGTGTTTTCAAAATCCGATCCATACCATACAACTGGCAATCAGAACCATGCTCAGAAAATTAGCTGCCAGTTTTTCATACCGGGTGGCAACTCTCCGATAATGCTTTATCTTATTGAAAAATATTTCAACAAGATGCCGCTCTTTGTAAATATGCCGGTCATATTCACGGGGTGCCTTCCGGCAGCGGCGAGAGGGGATGACCGGGACACCGCCCTGTGAAATTATAAAGGAGACAATCTCATCGGAATCATAAGCCCTGTCTGCAATCACATATTCAGCAGGCTGATTTTCAAGGAGTTCCTTTGCAGGAACACTGTCGTGTACCTGTCCCGCGGTAAGACGGATATCCACAGGGTATCCCAGGGCATCGACAAGAGCATGTATTTTTGTCGAAAAACCGCCGACGGAACGTCCGAGTGCCTGATTCACCTGTCCTCCCGCCGCTCCGGCCGCATGTTGATGTGCTCGTATCACGCTGCCGTCAGGCATCCGGGCCTCATCATCACTGAAAAAGGACAGAATATCAAGGATATCACGCCATATTCCCTGCTCAGACCACCGATTGAAACGGGTATAGACTGTATTCCACGGTCCGTAAGAAGCGGGCAGGTCTCTCCACGGGGCTCCGGTACGGAGTATCCAGAGAATGGCATTTACCATCAGCCTGTTACATTTCGCAGGACGCCCTCTTCTTCCGGTTTCCGGAGGAAGATGATCCTTTATCTCATTCCATTGTATGTTTGAAAGTTCTTTTCTGCTCATAAACAGATTTTAAGCACAAAATTCGGACAGACAAGTAAGAATTTCGGAATTTGAAAACACGACCTAATTAAAGCTAATTTGAAAACACGACCTAATGCTCTTTTTCTTTTACTACTAGTGTTGTGTCAAGTTTAAGGTGACACAACACTACATATAAATTGGGGAATTTATTTCGTCCCCATTCCTAACCGAATTACAAAAAGACATTTTGAAAAAAATTGGCTTGAGCTGCTCAATATATAACCTGAATTATTCATAAACGCATTATGAGATCAATTTTCAACCCGCTGCCGTTAAAAAATCTAACTGATCGCAACTCTGCGGTGGTTATCGGGAGAGTGCCCGGCACTTCCTGTCGGTAT
>JAUCGF010000078.1 GCA_030378005.1 Desulfococcaceae bacterium HSG9
CAGCGGTGAACGCGGACGTCGGGGGTTGAAACTGCCACGCGGCTTTCAGAATGTTAAACATGCTGAGGCACTGCCTTTGACACAAAAACCTTTGGTTTAGAAGATAATCATTATGGAAACAGTGTAAAGTTTTTAAGTGTAAACTGACCAAATGAAGGATTTTTGATATGCCAGTATTTTTTATAAAATGGTATTAATTTTTAAATTGTCAAGTGTAGATCAAAACTGCTAAAATAAGCTATGTGAAGAAATAGAGACATGTGTTGAAATTCTCATTTTCTATATAATTTTGAATTTATGAAGCTTGTTCTGGTTGAAGATAATTTCTAAAAAGCGTGAAAATACCTTCAATAATTTCATTTTTAGAAGAATTTTGCATACTTTCCGGGTTGGCAATCAGACACCCTTCTGATTTCTCGGTGTCTAAAATTTTTAATGTGTCAATAATTTTCAGCCTGTTTTGCGTTAATGTGTTGCCCGTTTCCGTATTTTCAATAATCATATCACAATCTTCAGGGATCAGGGATTCAGTCGCCCCATACGTCATTATCACACGATAGGGATACATCTTTTTTGCCTGAGCGAATGTATCAGCGAGATAAACATATTCCGATGCGATTCTGATATATTCACCGCTGAAAGATTGAACAAAAGCGGGCAGATTGTCTTCCTGATCTTCCTGCACCGCTGCGACAATACGCACCTTGCCAAATCCCAGGCGGAGTATATGCCTGTTATCTTCTTCATCCATTTTCAGCGGGCTGTCCGGAAAACATTTGAGGTGTTCATCAACCCAATCAGTTCCGGTTATGGCAATATCAAAATTACCGTTGGCCACATGGACAGGCATATCCTGGGGGCGGATTATTTTAGCAGCAACCTGTTCAGGTGCTTTGATAAGTTTCTTGGCGTTGTCAGTTATTAACTTTAATATGGGACGTCGATTGTTATGTGCGGTTTCATATCCCTTGAAAGCGATTCCCGCGCCTTTGATAAAGGGCAGAACGTGCGCCATCATGTGGCCATCCGGTAATGCGAAATTCAGTTTTTCATTGTGTGTCATTGTTCATCTCTGTTTGTTCGGAAAAAAATTGCAGTACATGGGAAAGGTCTTTTTCTAAAAAACTCTTCCGGTTAATCACGATGCAAAGTGCTGACTCTGATTCCCTGCTGATTTTATGAAGCCCTATTCGATTCAGAGTGTTTTCATTGTATGCTGCGAGAATGACGACATCTGCATGTTCCGGCGGATAGGCTTCCGCACGCCCCCATGCTGAAAAAATTTTAAACTTCTTCAGTCGATGACGGATAGCAAAGTCTTCCGCAAGATTCGGATATTCACTGATTATAGTCACAAAATCATGTTTGGCAGTCAAATCCCGGATAGATTGCAGTTTTCCCTTTAAGCTCGTGCAGGCATATAAATTCTTCCGGTTTAATTCCAATTGCTTAAAAACATGAAGTTTCGTTCCTCGATAGCGGACTCTCAGTTCCTGTATCCAATCCATACCGCAAAAGCCGATATCATAATTTCCTACGGCAACTTGAATGGCAACATCTTTTTCAGCCATTATCTTGGCGCGCACTTGAAGGTCTTTGATTTCCGGCCGGTAGGTGCGATTTTTGGCATTATAATCTTTGACCGGAAAACCGATTGTTGCAAAGTGCTTGGCCAACGCCGCCATGGCCTCCCCTTTAGGAAGACTGATACTTATTTTATCTGCCATTAAGCCCTCCGAACAGGTTCACAAGAAGCGGTTTGCCAATTTTTTGGCTGAAAAGAATTTGGTATCCATCATTAAAGCTTTCATGGTCAACTTCAATGACAAGACCAAAGCTTTCATATTGTTCCCGCTTGACTTTGCTGAAAGTGATTCGGGGTGTGAAACCTAAGCGCAAAAATTCATCTGAAAGCCATTGTCCGGTTTCGACGTTTCTTGCAGATATATTGCAGATATAAATGTTTATGTTTTGCAAGTTGTTAGACAGCGCCCCGGTATGTTCACTGATATGGCGTTCATTCAAAATATTTCTTACATAAAAAGCAAATCCGACCGCCGGTACAGGGGGGACTGTGGTTGGGTCTTGCTTGTTTCCGTTTAACAATCGGATCATATCGGCAATTAAATTGTCGTAACGCCCCCCTGCGCATAAAATATCCCGGTCAGGTTTTTTAGTGGGCCGGGAGCGGAATTGAAACCATATACCGGTATAGTATTTTAAATCTCCTAAACGTGAAAAATCGATCTTGTACGGACATTTTAACTTATCCAATAATTCACACAAGCGGATAAAATTATCTAATAATGAACGAATTTTCTTAAATTCAGCTCCTTGCAATAACGTTTTCAGGTTTTTTAAATGGCCTGCCGAACCATCGGCTAATAATGAATTTTCAAGTATCTCTTTTTCCTTATCCGTATTGCAAATTGCTTTGATACGCTCTGTATCAGAATTTTTAATGGCGGCTTCAAGCTCTTTTTTGTCCTGCTCTTGTGTATGAAATATGTCTATAAGCGCTTTGATATAAGCAGGATATGAAAGATACAGATGAACATCGTTAAAACCGATTTCCTGAAGCACTTTATAGGCCATATAAATGACTTCAATATCGGTTTTCATCTTTTTATTACCGATATTTTCAATCCCACACTGCCATCTTTCTGACAGAACATCCCCGGAATCCGCCCATTCAAAATGATTTTCAACATAACAAAGCTTTTGTTTGGGGTTTTCGGCATAAAGATGGTCGGAATAAAAGCGGGCGACGCAAGCTGTGGAATCCGGTTTAAGAACGACGCGTTCCCCACTCCAACCATCCCAATCGATAAATGAATACATGCGCTTTAATTTAGCATCACTTAAAGTGCCTAAAGATGTAAAAATATGCAGGGGTTCAATCGTCGAAGTTTTAATTTCCTGATAACCAAAGTAGCGACATTGTTTAAGAAACGCGTTTTCGAGCTTTCTAAAAAATAAATTATCATCGAATTTAAGATCATTTCGGAGGCTTTTTTGTTTCATTAATATTCCTTTATATAGTCATCGGTTTTTGGTTTGTGATGGCATGATTTTTGCATATAGTCTTTATATGGCCATATTGTGCCGTTTTGACTAACAAACTGTGCCATATTATCCCTAACTGTGCCATAATTATCCCTAAAACGGTCTAATTTGGTACAAGGGCAATTTTTATGCCAGAACAAACCTAAATCCGACAACTATGCTATTTTAGCACCAAATTCGGCATCCTTCAAAATTGCCAATAAGCTGTTTACACTTTTTTATTGTAAAAATAGCGAAAGCCGACAAATGAAGGACGCCTAAAATTAATAAAGCTTTCTGATTATCACCATCATTTTTTATGGTCAAGTAAAAGAATCGTGGCGGATGGAAATTAGACTGAAATTATATAAGTTGCAAATTACGAGTTGCAGTATTCGATTGTCTTAAATTGCTACAAAAAAAGGTTGTGTTTTGGATAGAAAAATTGTATATAAACTGTTTGCCGATAATTAATCGGTTACATTTTTATATAAGTTACTGACAACTTGGCTATCATTTTTTATCAGTTGTCATATCGGATTTTGGTAGCATGTTACGAAATAACTTGAAACTTCTAACTGTCAAAGCGTACTTAATTGTATCAGAGTGTAAAGAGGATTTATTATGAAAAAGCTTAAAGTCATTTTTTGGGTGATTATTTTTGCCATTTTTTTTATCTTCGGATATCACAATTCGGAATTTTTTATGACCAAGCAAATTCTTGACTTGAAATATGGGTTTGGCGAATATAAAACGCCGGAGTTGCCTATTGTTGTCCATTGGTTTGTTTTTTTAGCTGTTGCCGCCGGCGTTTGGTTTATTTATACATTGCCCGGAAAATTAAAAACCAAAAAAGAGATACGCAAGATGCAAAATGTGGAAATAGGCCATCTTAAAGAAATTGCCGTATTAAGACGCCGAATTGATGCATTTCAGAGCAATGTCACTGAAAATAAAGAATCGATCAAACAAAAAGAAGGTGATGTTGCCGCCAATGATGTGCCAGTTACCGGAACTGTTGAACAAACGCCCGATTCAGCAAATAACAATGCCAAATAACGGCTAATTAAATGCTGTTGATTGTATTCTATTCAAAAATCATGGTGCCAGATATTAAGATTGTGTCGGGAAAATCTGAACACTGAAACCATAGACACTGTGTTTGGCCCCTCCGCCTAACCCACAAAATAATGTGAACTGCTTAATTTAAACGAGTGAAAAATGCGTCCTTCAAAAATCACTCCCATGTTAAAGCAATACTTAACAATTAAGGATAAGCATCCGGATGCGATTTTGTTTTACCGCATGGGAGATTTCTATGAAATGTTTTTTGAGGACGCCAAGACCGCTTCACGCCTGCTGGACATCACCCTGACATCCCGCAATAAAAAAGACGACACTCCGATCCCCATGTGCGGCGTTCCGTATCGAGCGGCAAAGGCATATATTGCGAAGATGATTGAAGGCGGCCTTAAAGTCGCTGTCTGCGATCAGGTTGAAGACCCTGGTGCCGCCAAGGGGCTGGTCAAACGGGAAGTGGTGCGGGTTATCACTCCCGGAACGATTATCGAAGATGAACTGCTCAATCCGAAAATAAATAATTATATTCTGGCTGCGGTTCAAAATGGCAAAAAAGTAGGCATCGCTTCCTTAGATATTTCCACCGGCACATTCCGATGCACTGAATCGGAAAAAGACCCCGCTCTTGAAGAGATTCAACGAATTGCGCCCAGTGAAATCATTGTTCCCGAATCAGCGCGTACATCACCTCTGGCTTTGGCGATTAAGCGTAAGTTTTTAACTGAAACCCCTCTGACATTTCTAAAAGATAATGTTTTTAAATACCGTTCGGCCTATAACCGTTTGCTTGACCAGTTTAACACACAATCTTTGGACGGATTCGGTGGCCGGCAATTCAGCGCCGGAGTGGAGGCGGCCGGCGCTCTGCTCTTTTATGTGAGAGAGACCCAAAAAAATAAAATATTCCATATCACTCGACTTGAAACCTATTTTTTAAGCCATTATCTTTTTATTGATGATTTAAGTTGCCGGAATCTTGAGCTTTTTCGTAATTTACAAACCGGCTCTAAAAAAGGCAGTCTGCTCAGTGTGATAGATCGCACCCTTACACCTATGGGCGGCCGTCTTCTGAACAACTGGCTGCGATATCCGCTTAAAGATGAGAAAACAATTTTACTTAGGTCGGGTGCGGTTGAAGAAACCCTCAGCAACAACCAGGCTTGCACCCCTCTTCGCAGGGCGTTAAAAGCGGTTTATGATTTGGAACGCCTTACCGGCCGTATCACAATGGGGCATGGCAATGCCCGTGATTTGACAGCGTTAAAATCTTCGCTTATTCAATTGCCGAAAATTTGGTCGACTGTGGCAACTTTTAAATCCGGTTTTTTTCATCATAATGCCAATTCCGATTTTGAAGAAATTTTAAATCAGTTGGCCGAACTGGCCGCAACCATTGATACAGCCATTCGGGATAATCCGCCGGTTAAAATAAATGAAGGCGGCATTATCAAAAGCGGTTATAATGTGGAATTAGATGAACTTGTCAATATCAGCCGGGATGGCAAAGGCTGTTTAGCGCGTCTGGAAGCGGAAGAAAAAAAGGCCACCGGTATTCAGTCGCTCAAAGTAAAGCATAATAAAATTTTCGGATACTATATCGAAATTCCCAAAGCCCGTCTGGAATTCGTACCGGCACATTATATTCGGAAACAAACGCTGGTGAACGCCGAGCGGTTCATCACAGAGCAATTAAAAACGTTTGAAATTAAAGTATTAGGTGCCGAAGAGCAACGTGCAGTCCTGGAATATACGCTTTTTACGGAGATCAAAGATCAGGTGGTTCGTTACAATGAAGCCCTCCGGCAAGCGTCTCACTTTTTAGCTCGTCTGGATTGTGTGCTGGGATTGGCGGCCATAGCCGATGAAAATAATTATTCACGGCCTGAAATCAATTCACAAGGGTGCATCAGTATTCGTGAGGGGCGTCATCCGGTGATTGAAAAAATGATCGCAGGCGAACGGTTCGTTCCCAATGATATTATTCTGGATAATCACGAAAATCAGATTCAAGTGATCACCGGCCCGAATATGGCAGGCAAATCCACTATTTTACGACAAGCGGCGCTAACGGTGCTGATGGCTCAGATGGGGTCTTTTGTTCCGGCAGAGCATGTTTCTTTGAGCCTTACAGATCGAATTTTCACTCGTGTGGGAGCTTTGGATAACCTCTCTCAGGGACAAAGCACATTTTTAGTTGAAATGCAGGAAACCGCCAATATTCTGAATAATGCCACCTGCCAGAGTTTGATTATTCTGGATGAAATCGGAAGAGGCACCAGCACTTATGATGGTCTGAGTTTAGCGTATGCAGTCGCTGAATACTTGCACGATTTCAAACAAAAAGGTGTTAAAACCCTTTTTGCCACCCATTATCACGAACTCACCGAACTCGCAGAAACCAAACCGCGTGTACAAAATTACAATATCGCTGTGAAAGAGTGGAATGATGAAATCATTTTTTTAAGAAAATTGGTGCCAGGCGGAACCAATCGAAGCTATGGTATTCAGGTAGCGCGTCTGGCCGGCATTCCGGATAATGTCATTCAGCGGGCGCAAAAAATATTAATGACCATTGAAAATCGTGAACAAACGCCTCAAGAGGCCATTGTAAGTGAAGCCGTTGAAAGCGATGGCTATATTCAACTCAGTCTCTTTCGCAAACCGGAAACAATAATTATTGAAAATTTGCAAAAAATGGATATGATAAGGACTACGCCTATTGAAGCGCTGACTGTTTTAAATGAATTGCATGAAATGGCGCTGCAAATACCGTCCGGTTGATAAAAAGCATTGCTTCAAATAGCATCGCCATCTGAGCCTGGCGCACGTCGTAATATTTAGAAATATCCTCGCTTTTATCGGCTGCAAAAATTCTTGCGCAATATCCACAATTTAAATTAAGAGACTATGTCAAAACACATTTTGTTTATATTAAGCGGGCTGTTTGTAAGTTTGCTTCTGCTGATTTGGCCAAGCTCAATACTGGCCAATCAGATTAAAACTCAATATATCAATGCTGAAAAATGCTATGCTGAACTACATGCAAGTCCGACTAAGCAGAAATATCGCAACAATTGGCTGATGTGCATTGAACAGTTTCAAACGATTTACAAGCAAGCTCCTTCGGGGCGGAAGGCGACAGCCTGTCTCTATATGAGCGGTAAACTGTATCAGGAACTATACCAAATATCCGCAATCGAGTCTGATCGAACTGAAGCGATTGACCTTTTTATACGTATTCTCAAACGTTTCCCGGATAGCGAGTACAAAGATAAAGCAATTGTGGCATTGCGTATCTTTTCAAAAGAAGATAGCAAGCGCAATAAAACCACTCGCCCTCTGCCGCCGACCGGTGCTAAAGATTCACTCTCGCAATTGATTACTGAAGATGGGAAAGCCGCGGACAAGGAAAAGAAACCGACCAAGACACAAATTCAACCCCGTATTCAAATTCCAGCACAAGATGATTTGAAAGATACCGCTTCAACCGGTCAGTATAGTGTGGTCACCGGACTGCGTTTTTGGTCGAATCCCAGTTACACTCGCGTTGTCATTGATGCTGATAAAGAAATCAACTATCTGCATGAACTCATTCCTAAAAAGCGCTCTATCAACAAACCCCATCGTTTGTATATTGATTTGTCTGAGAGCATCCTTAAACAGGGATTTAAGAAATTTGTTTCAATTAATGACCATCTGTTGATTGACGTTCGCGCCAGTCAGCGTTCGCTCAAAACAGTGCGTGTTGTAATCGACATAAAATCTTATAAAAGGTATAAAATTTTTTCGTTAAAGCATCCGTTCAGGATTGTCGTTGATGTGTGGGGGAAGGAATCTGAGAAAACCGTTGCCAAGCACAAGGGCAGTGTAACACCTAAAATTAAGGGGAAACAAACCATTGCCCGGCAGTTTGCCTTGGGGGTCAGGCGAATTGTGATCGATCCGGGCCATGGCGGCCATGATTTCGGAGCACCCGGTTATCGCAAGGGGGTGCATGAAAAAGATGTCGTTCTGGCAATATCTAAAAAACTGGCCCGTAAAATGCGCCGTGAACTTAAATGTGAAGTTATTATGACCCGTACCAAAGATCGCTTTATTTCACTTGAAGAGCGCACCGCCCTGGCCAACACTAAAAATGCAGATCTTTTTATTTCGATTCACACCAATGGGTTTAGCAACCGTCGGGCCTATGGTATTGAAACCTATTTCCTGAACCTTGCGACCGATAAAGATGCCATGCGCGTCGCCGCCCGTGAAAATGCCACTACCACTAAAAATATCAGTGATCTTCAAACCATTCTGACCGATTTAATGAAAAATGCCAAAATTAACGAATCCAGCCGAATGGCCGGTTATGTTCAGAAATCACTCTATCGCACCTTGCGTAAAAAATATAGCCACATTAAGAACAAAGGCGTCAAACAGGCTCCGTTTTATGTTCTTATAGGCGCTCAGATGCCGTCCATATTGGTTGAAACTTCTTTTATCAGCAATCCCCGGGAATGTAAGCGCTTAACCAGCCCAACCTATCAAAAACGATTGTGTGATGCCATTATACAAGGTGTCAAAGAATACATCCGTTCATTGAATCCCACTGCGTTTCGGCGCAAATCCCAACTAAAACGCTCATCATCATAAAAGCGAGTATTCTTGCTTAAAACTCTTGCTTAAAACTCTTGCTCTTAATATCTAATAAAAAGAGCAAGAGCTGGAAAATGGGGAAGTTATTTTGTCCCCGATCCATAGATTCAGTAACGCACCCAAACCTTTTCTGAACGCCAGTACCCCGGTTGCGTTTCAATCTTGATCCAGCGACCCGGAATCCAGTGTTTTCTCCGATTATAATGGCCCGGATTCCATGTTTTTTGACATACAGGCGGAACCCAGATTTTTTGCCATTCCCAATGGCCGCGTGGGCGCGGCGGACAAGACGGGGCCGAATATACCACCTGCTGCTGCTGAGGATAAGACTGATGATAAACCGGGCGCGAATGATTCCGCCGCGGCGGCTGGGCATGATGAAGTAACGCCCCCCCAAGTAGAGCAGCGCCAACACCGATGGCAACACCTTCCCAGCGATGCCGCTGGGGATTGCCCTTGCCCCTGCCCGCCCAGGCTGGAAGCACAGCTACAGTCCATACCAAAACAATGCTAATTGACAAAATGAATAATGTTTTCTTCTTCATACGAAACCTCCTTTTAAAGTGTTGTTTGTTTATTTAGACACCGATATTATCAAAATCTTCAAAAAGAATTTGAAATAATAAAAATAATAACGCCTGAACCATGCTGAGGCCCGCCAACAATGATTCGTCCGTTATTCAGAAGCTGGATTACCGTTTGAAAATTCGAGCTTCCGTTTTTAAAAACCGCCAGTTTCAGCTTGGCACGATTACCGGCGACTCCTAAGGGCGTTATTGATAGAACCCGTCCTCCCGGGAGGGGCGCATTGCCTGTTTGATTCAGTGCCAAACGCTTATGGGTCTTGTTCACAAGCTGATAAGAAGAATAGCGAAATGAGGCCTGCAGCTCCTTTATCTGCCCGCCAATGCGGCGATCAACGCCCTTATTTCCATGAGATGCCACAATAGTTGTAATCGTAACATTAAATTGTGATGCATACACAATATTTGTCATCAATATAAAAAATGATGCCAGTGCCAGAAGCGTCTTTCCGATTGTCAGAACAACTTTGATTTCAGACTTTTTCATTTTTCTCATTGTACCATAAAATAGTTTCATGTGAATGTGGCGTTTCCATGATCATCACGGTAGTGGTTTCTCCGCTGAAGGAATCAACAATGGCGCTCGGAGCGGACACCGCTGATGTAGGAACAGTAAGGCGGTTTACAGGCCCATCTGAATTCCGGTATATAAACTGATATGAAAAACAGAACAAAATCACCAAAACCGAAGCCATGGCCGATGTCGGAATCAGAATCTTGTCAGAAAAAAGAATACGCTTTATTTTGTCCAGTAAAATTTCATTCTTATAATGTATTTTTTCAAGTACCTTCGTTTCAAGGGCTGATGGATTGATTGCCGATGTGTTCAGACTTATATAGTTATTAAAATGGGAAGATAAAAAAAGATTATCATTCATTGCTTTGCGGCAGTCCGGACAATCGCTGAGATGTTGTCTGATTCGCTCGGCTTCATCCGGTTTGACTTCCCCATCTGCAAACTGAGATAACATGATCGGCTCAATGTGATAAAGATTTTTTTGCATTTTTAACGGTCTCCTTTTAAGAGTGCTTTTTTCAGTTTCAGACGGGCATGATAAAGTCTTGAACAGACCGTACCTCGTTTAATGTTCAAAACACGCGCAATTTCATCATACGACAAGCCCTGATTCTCTCTAAGCACAAAAACGGCGCGCGTTTTTTTAGGAAGCGCCTTTAATTCTTTTTCAAAACGCCAGGTGAGTTCCTTTTCTTCAAACAGATCAGATGGTGAATATTTTTCCGAGCCTAATTCCGGTTGGTTAATGCCATCGCCGGATGTTTCCTGAGTTAATGATTGATGTTGCCATTTTAACCTGCGCTTCCATGTTCTAATCCAATTCAAACTTTGATTGACAGTTATGCGATAGAGCCATGTGCGAATGCTGGATTTTTCATTAAAGGAATGAATACTGCTGTAAACCTTTAGGAAAACTTCCTGTACAATATCCTGGCTTTCTTCACTGTCTGATGTGATACCGTATGCGATATTAATTAAAGCGGCGCGATATTGGCGCATCAACGACACAAACGCATCTTCATCACCCTGTTTAAGACGCTCGATCAAAAGATGTTCGGCGTGTTTTTTTGCTTTCACCTTTTTAGACACCGTTATTGATGAAAAATTCAATCGAAGTTTTTTTTTATACTAATCCGATTTTGGCTGTTACAGAATAGCGGGGTGTGAACTTCAGTTAAAATGATTTTTATCTTTTTTCAATAGGGACAATTCATCATATAAATTACACGCCCAGCGATAATAGCGATCATCCTTATCTTTATTGACACGCATCAGTTTTTCCAGATGCGCCTGAGCGGCGCCCGCATTGCCGAAGCTCTCCCAAAGAATCTGAGCTTTTAATAACAGTGCTTCGGGAAAATCGGGTTCAAGCGCCAGAATTGCATTGATATGGATTAACGCCTGTTTAGGGTGGCCTTTCATTTTAGCGTATCTGACCTGATGCAGCTCGATATCAATTAACTCCTCACGACTCCATTGGCCTTCCCGACCGGTTCCGCAAAAAGCATCGCCTAAAAACTCGCCGGTTTTATCCCGTAATTTGAACAGGATTCGAAATGATCCTGAAATAAAATCCAGACCGTCAAGCATCATGCCAATCACACTAGGAAAAAAATTGGCACAAAAATCAATGATGACGTTCATGCCAATATCTTTAAGTGAACGTCTGAGAGGCGTTGATTTCTTTTTTCTATTGATGATTTTCATGGCTGGCAGCGTGCTTGTTTCAAAATATAAACAGTCATATATTAAATCACACTGCGTTATCGGTCGTCGGCGTATTACAATACAGCTATGTTTGACGCTAAACTAACCGGAGCCTTTTTGCGGACAAATTAAGCTCCGGCTGATGAAGGATACCTAATTTTTTATTAAAAAATGGCTGCCAACTGTTTTCACCTCATCACAACCATCACTTAATTCCCGCATGTAAGAAAGATTGAACAAATTGGCGCTGAAAGAGAAAAAACGCAAGCAACAGGGGAGCGACTGCCAAAAGGGTGCCGGCTGAAATCACGGACCAGTCCACACCGGATTCCGGCGCTCCGAAGATAGCCAGGCCCACGGTCAAAGGTCGGGTTTCAACCGAATTGGTCACTACGAGCGGCCAGAGGAAGTTGTTCCAGTGATAACTGACTGAAACCAGGGCGTAGGCCAGATAGGTGGGACGGGCGCAGGGAACATAGACACGCCATAACACGCCCAGCACGCCGCACCCTTCCATGCGGGCGGCTTCTTCCAATTCACGGGGAATGGTTTTAAAGCTCTGGCGCAGCAGAAAAATGCCAAAAGCGGATGCCATATAAGGTAGGCCGATACCGGTGATCGTATCAATCAAATTGAATGACGCCAGGGTGCTGTAATTCTGCACAATCAGCACTTCAGGCACAATCATCAATTGAACCAGCACCAAAGCAAACATAACCTCCCGCCCTCGAAACTCAAAGCGTGCAAAGGCATAAGCCGCCAATGTGCAGAGGAGCAATTGTCCTGCCAGAATCATTGAAACCAGGATAAAGGTGTTCAAATAATAACGTAGAAAAGGTGCTTGTTGCCAGGCCACTTTAAATTGGCTCAACGTAAGCGGAGCGAACAGGTCGAATCGCACGGCAAATTCATCCGGGTGAAACGCCGCCCAAAACGCATACAACAGCGGCGCAATCCAAATAATCGCCAATAGCCAGGCCGCCAAAGCCTCTGAATATCCGAATTGCTTTTTCATCGGTAATGAATCCTTTTATCTAAGATGGTAAATTGGAGAATCGCCAGGGTTGCCAAAAGCGCCAGTAAAACGACTGTTAAAGTGGCGGCATTGGCCGTGTCAAAAAATGAAAACGCATTTTCATAAATATAGTATAACAGCAGATTGGAAGCGTTATCCGGCCCGCCTTTGGTCAAAATAAACAGATGATCCACCAGTTTAAAGCTGTTGAGCAGCGCGTTGATAAAAACAAATAGCGTGGTGGGCATAAGCAGTGGAAAAGTGACACGCCAAAAAAAGGTGATGCGACTGGCGCCTTCCAGACGTGCGGCCTCTTCCAATTCAGGTGGATGGGTTTGAAGCGCCGCCAAATAAAATATCATAAAAAAGCCCGCTTCTTTCCATATTGTCATCACCATCAGACAACCCAAAACCGTTCTAGAATCTCCTAGCCAATTATGTCCTTGTCCGCCAAACAGCGCACTTAACTGATCTAAAAGGCCGATGTCAGGGGTGTAAAAGAAAAGCCATATATTGGCAACCGCTATCATGGGCAAAATCGTGGGCGTGAAATACGCCAGACGCACAAATCCCCGTCCGGGAATGTGTTTGTTCACCCAAATTGCCATCAACAGCGCCAAAATGATCGAAAGCGGTACAGTACCCAGCGCGAAAAGCAACGTGTTTTGCATCACTTTGAAAAACACGGGGTCATCGAAAATGGCGCGGTAATTATCCAAGCCCACAAAACGGGATGGCCGAAACACCGTTTTGTTTGAAAAAAGAGATTGTACAAACGTGGCTATGGTAGGGTAATGAGTGAAGGCGGCCAGCAGAATCGTCGCCGGCATAAGCAATAGCCATGCATATACGCCTGTCATGCGTTTAGTATACGTATCGAGTCCTCCTGTTGAAGTTCATTCGGGTGCGATCTTTTTGCTGATCGTGACGAGGCCCAAAAATCGTCACTCGTCATTCGGCTGTTCGTTATTCGATTGTCAGGCATTTCTACTCGTTACGAGACTCTGCCTCGTAACAAGCTTTTTCATATCATCAACGATACGGTTTCAAAATACGTTCAGCACTCTTTTGGGCATCACCAAGCGCTTTTTCAGGCGTTTTCTTGCCTGTCAAAGCGGCCTGAATGGCATCATCCAACAATTTACGAACACGGCCGGTCTGAAAGGTGGAAAGCTCGGCGGTTGCGTATTGCAATTGATCGCGAGCCACTTTGGCCGGTGGAAAATCGGTTATATATTTTTCCAACGCCGCTGTTTTATATGCTGCCGCGGAGATACCGATATAACCGGTTTTCATAGACCATTCGGCCGAACGTTCAGGGCTGGTCATAAATTTGATCAAGCGCATAGCGGCTTTACGTTCTTCCGGTTTTGTTCTTTTAAAAATATAGAAATTGCCGCCGCCGGTAGGAGTGCCACGCATTTTGCTTGCGGGCAGCATGGCGACGCCAAAATCAAATTTGGCTTTCTTTTTGACTGTGGTGAGGTTTCCTGTGGAATGCCACATGATTGCCGTTTTACCTTCCAGAAAATTTTGACGCAAAGTACTCCATTCAATTGCGCCTTTAGGCATCACGCCATGTTTGGCAGACAGATCATTCCAAAAAGTGAGTGCTTCAACCACCCCTTTTTTATTAAAAAAAGTGCGCTTGCCATCACCATCCATGAGCACTTCACCATTTTGTTTGCACAATGCGCCAAACATCCAATAGGGATAGCCAGTGGATGGAATCATTGCACCCCAACGATCTTTGGTAGTCAGTTTTTTGCCCATGGTTGCCAATTCTTCCCATGTTTGAGGCGGTTTTTCAGGATCAAGGCCGGCCTCACGGAACATGTCTTTATTATAATACATGACAATGGTTGAGCGCTGGAACGGGATGCCCCAGGTTTTCCCCATGGTCATACCATTTTCCATCAGAGCAGGATAAAACGATTTCAACCAGGCGCGGTCTTCATCTGTTTCCGCAAATTCCTCAAACGGAACAATCGCATCTTGTTCAATCAGATCATAAATATCAATTGAAAACATCACCGACAATTGAGCCGGTTTACCCGATTTTAGCGCGGCCAGCGCTTTGATGCGAGCATCATTATAGTTGCCGGCATAAATTGCCGCGACATCGATATCAGGATTGGCTTTTTCAAAATCGGCAATCATGGAATCCACGATTTTGGTAAGCGGGCCGCCCACAGCCACCGGATAATACATGGTCAGTTTGGTCTGCTCGGCTTGCGCGCTCACACCAAATGCCATACAAGTTAAAAAAACAATTGCCAATGTTAACAGTCTGCCACTTTTCTTCATTTTTTGTTCCTCCATTAAGTTAAATTAAACGTTAAAATCTGCTACCGCTATATCATGGGCTTCCGATTAGGTTGCCGTGTTGGCGAACAACGCATCAAGATCAATTTCCAAATCCGGCAAAACAGCCAATTTAAGCGTTCCTTGACCTTCGTAAAAGACTGCCGGTGTGTATTTGCCGTTTTCGTCAAGATGACGGACAATCAGGATATTATCAACCGGATGAACGATCCAGTATTCTTTGACACCGTGTTTTTCATAAAGTGCCGCTTTGGTAATATTGTCTTTAGAGGCCGTATAAGGCGAAATGATTTCCGCAATAAAATCCGGTGCGCCTTTACATCCTTTGTCATCCAGTTTTTCATGATCACAAATTACGGAAATATCCGGTTGAACCACCGTTGAACACTCTTCATCAGCTTCATCTGCCTCAGTTAATCGTACATCAAATGGAGCCGCATAAACCGAACATTGACGGTCAACCAAATGATTGGCAATTTGGCGGAATAGCTCACCGCTAATTTGTTGATGGCGGCGGGAAGGTGCCGGACTCATATCATACACCTCTCCTGCAATCAGTTCAAAACGGTCATCCTCGGTATATCGTAGATAATCTGAGTAGGTGTAAATTTCTTTTTTTAATGCCAATGCCATGTTTTCCCTCTTATACATACAAATATTTTTTAAGCACAGTCAATACACTTGGCTTTTGAAGAGGTTTTTGACGATGCCTGTCCTGAATTTTATATCAATCGCACAAGCCCAAAAAAATCGTCATTCGGTTGTTCGTTATTCGATTGTTAAGCTTTATGTCAGTCTAACTGGCAAGCTGAAGCTTGCATTCCTGTTTGCGGTTTAAATAAAAATATCAGAATAAAAACCGGTTATAGCCTTGTTAACTTTTTATAGACAGCAGAGTCATTGCGTTTGCCAACAAGCGCAATTTTTAGGACACCTTCTTCAACGCGGTAAATGATTCGGTATTCTCCTATGTCTGTCCCTCGGTAAGGATATCCTTTCAATTCTTTTGAATCGTGAGGTTCAGGATTTTTCATTAGTGAAAAAATCTTATTTGAAACCTGCTTGAACTGTTTGGGGGGCAGTTTATCAAGAAATGTCAGAGCCTTTTTAGTTAAATCAAGCTTCAGCATATTTGCCTTTTAAGAAAGCCATTGATTTTTCCGGCCCGGCATATCCCTCTGTTTCAGATTTTCCTGCCTTTTTAGCCCAATAAGCATCTTCAATTTGAATCAGGCGTTCATATTCCTCAAAGGATATCAGCACAATGGCCTTACGCCCTGTTTTCTCAACAATAACAGGTTCCTTTCTGGCAATTTCATAGAAATTTCCAAATTTATTTTTTACTTCGGCTGCTGTAGCCTCCATATTAGCCTTCCCCTGGCACCCCTGTTTTGCGCCGTCTGTCGGCACCAAAAATGTGCATATTTTTTTCATCCCACACCAGGCCTATTTTTTGGCCATGCTCAAAATACACCCGTCCCGGAATGCGCACCATAATTTCAGAATGTTTCAGATCATCGGGGTCACTGCCGATACGAACACCGACGATTGTATCAGCGCCGTGGTAATCTTCAGAACTGACCGTCACCGGCAAACAATCTTGATTTTCACTGATATGCAAATGTTCGGGACGAATACCCAATGTGCAATCGCCGTTGCCGGCCATGTTCACCAGCGCTGCAAAGCGTGAATAGTGTAATGCCGTTTTTTGAGTGTACGTATTTACATTAATCAGATTCATTGGCGGAGTGCCGATAAAATCAGCAACAAATGTGGTTGCCGGTTTGTGATAAAGGGCTTCCGGCGCACCGGTTTGTTCAATATGTCCGGCATTCAGAAGGATAACCTGATCCGCCATACTCATCGCTTCGGTCTGATCATGGGTTACATAAAGAACGGTCATTCTCAAACGACGCTGCAACGCTCTTAATTCCAACCGCATTTCATGGCGTAATTTAGCATCCAGATTGGACAACGGTTCATCCATCAGGCATACGGGATGTTCGGCTATGATTGCACGCGCCAAAGCCACGCGTTGTTGCTGCCCGCCGGACAATTGCGATGGTTTACGATCAAGCAACTGGTCTAAACCGACCAGTTCGGCTACCCGTTTCAAACGTTTTTCCCGTTCCGGTTTAGGAACGCGACGAACTTTTAACCCAAAAAGAATATTTTCGGCGACTCCCAAATGGGGGAACAAGGCATAAGATTGAAACACCATCGAAATCTTGCGTTGAGCGGGGTCTGCGCCGGTGACATCTTGATCTCCAATAAACACGTTTCCAGATGTGGGCTGTTCCAAACCGGCAATCATACGCAATATGGTTGATTTACCGCATCCGGAAGGTCCTAACAAAACAACAAACGTTCCCTGTTTGGCGATAAAAGAAACATTCTCGGATGCTCTGGTTTCTCCGAATTGCTTACACAGCGAACGTACTTCTACTTGGCTCATACAAAATCTTTCGTTATTATTATGAGGTTATTGCTAAAAAATAATGTCAGACATAAAATTGGATCAATATAAACCTGACAACCATAGCAAAGTTAAATAGAAAGGTCAAAAGAAATTTCTGACTTAGTAGGCACTATCGGTTTGTTGCTTATGCTTCATTAATTTTAAATTGATCAACCAATTTTTGCAATTGCGCCGCGACTTGCGCCAGTTCACCTGCGGAAGTGCTTACTTTGCGGGCATTATTGTTTGAACTTTCAGACACATGGCTGACAGCCATAATATTTTTCGCCACATCAACTGCGGCACCAGCGGCATCCCCGGCATCTTCGCTCATTTCACTGACTTTGAATGCAATATCAGTGATGGAGGATGAGATACTGCTGATCACAACGTCAGCCTGAAGCATATTTGCGGACATTTCTTTGGTTGACTGGCTTTGTTGCCGCACCGCGTTGCTAATATCGTTGATTCGGCTGTTCACCGTGCGGATGATCGCAGACAATTCGGCAAACACTTTAATCGCATTACCGGTTCTTTTTTGTACACTTTCAATCTGTACAGTGACTTCCGAAGCCGCTTCCGCACTCTGGATGGCCAGCGCTTTAATCTCGTTGGCCACCACGTCGAAACCTTTACCGGCACTTCCGGCCGACGCCGCTTCAATACGCGCGTTAAGCGCCAATAAATTGGTGCGCGAAGCAATCTTTCCGATAACATCAATGATAGCGCCGATTTCATTCACCGCATCGTTAAGCTCGTTCATCGCATCAGATGCGATTTGGGCGGTTTCCTGAGCGCTGGCGGTCATTCCGGCACCCTCTTGGGAATTTTCGCTTATGGCGCTGACGACTGTGTTCATCTCTTCAATTGAGGATGCTGCCGAATTCATATTTTGAGACATTTGTTCCGTAGATGATGAAATGGCAGTGATGTTTTCATTGATATCCTCAGTGGTGACGGCTATCGTATTAATTTTTACACTCATCTCTCCGGCCGCAGACGCCGACCGGCTTGATTTAGATGACACCGTCTCAACCTCTTCTGACATCCGGCCTGAAACGGAGGCCAAATCTCCGGCAAATCGGTTTACTGTATCGGCATTGCCTGCAATCTCCGCGATCATTTTTCGTAGGTTAGCCATAAAACGGTTGAATTGGTGCGCCAATGCACCGGTTTCATCTCCGGCAACGGCCAGGCTGACAGTCAAATCACCTTGGCCCGCGGCAATCTCTTTGAAGCGTTTGACAATCATGTTTATTGAGCGTGTGATGGTGCGCCCCAGCAGGAAAACGAGAATGCTGACGCTGAAAAGCACTGCCAAAGCCGCCGAAGTTCCAATGTAGCCGCCTTTTTCAATTTTAGACATCATGGTTTTGGCCGTGGCCTCCATTGTATCAGTCATACGGGTTTTGATCTTTCCTGATTGGGCTATCAAATCTTCTTCCTTCTGTTTCAACGCCACTTGATGTTCTTTGAACGTCATAACCGTGGGATGTAACAGCTCGGCCGTTTCCCGATAGAGTTTAACTATTTTTCTAAGATGTTCATAATAGCCTGAAATCGTTTCAATCGGGGATGTCAGAGATGACAAATGCAAGTAAAGTTGATCAGATAAAATCAGGATGGGATGTTCCTTCTTTTTACTCAAGTCAGTTGCAAAATGCTCCAAACCCAAATCAATGCGATGAAAATTAATTTGTAAAAATGATTTGTGCAATTCCGGAATCATGGTTGTCAGTTGCTGTAACGGTGTTACGTCTTCACCCTGAATCATCAGATCAAGCAATTTAACGGCAATCTCTTTATCAAGAGCATCTATGGCAGTGTCAAAATCAGCGCTCAGGGATGTAAGCTTCCGGTGAATCTGATTTATCCGTTCGCACTGCTCCAATACCATACGGATAGTCAGATTGAAATTTTTCAGTGATTTGATTAAATGCTCATCTTGCACGCGATTTTGTAAATTATCAAGACGGACGGTAAGTTCATTGCCCGTCTTACTCAACAATTGGTCCTTACGATAAAAAGCGCTCACCAAATAGCTGGTGTGAGACAAAAGCATGGTCAGTTCTTTACTGGTATAGGCGTTTTGCGCCATTGCCTGGGAATGATGATCAAGCACGTCTTCTAAAGCGGTTTCTATATGCCGGTATGAATAAAAAATGCCGATGCTAATCACACCTGCCGCGATGTATAACATGCCATTGATCAGCAAAAGCTTGAATGTTATTCCTCTTTTTATTTTCTTGAAGGGTTGTTTCATATCCATCTCTTTGGTATTTTAGGTGTCAAGATGTTGCTACCGAACGCCGAAACATGACACCTGAACACTGGTGCATTAATCAACGGTTTTATCAATACGCACCAATTCGGATTCAGTGATAAAAAGTGAAATTTGTATTTTCTGTTAGCGGAAGATAGCACAAAACTACATGGAAACCGGATAAAAAAAGGAAAACAGCCATTCCCTTTCTTATCCGCTACCCTTGCAGTGATTATGTACAAACATACCGTCGGCAACATAGGTCCATGCGAAGCCTGTATGCAAAATCCGTTAGAATCAGTAAAAATTAAAAGTTGCTAATCGGCCGCTTTTTCAAGACGAACCAATTCCGCACTGCGTAAGATACTCGGGCTTGGTTTGATTTTCAATGCTTTAAGCATATCAATATTGATCATGTGCTTGCCGTAAATTTCTGTTGTAATCGGAATTTGCGCCACCGGCGTTCCCTGCATCGCCTTTAAAAGTTTTTCAGCGGCCTTCGCGCCCTGTGCATGACCGGATACAAGCACACCGCA
This sequence comes from Desulfococcaceae bacterium HSG9, assembly GCA_030378005.1. Lineage (GTDB taxonomy): Bacteria > Desulfobacterota > Desulfobacteria > Desulfobacterales > JAUCGF01 > JAUCGF01. The sequence continues at coordinate 20,172 of JAUCGF010000078.1, forward strand.
CAAAGCACCCGCTTTAATACGAAAAGCAATAGTACCGATGACGGGTTTGCTGTAAGCTTGTGTCAAAATTGACATGGTTTTAGATTCAGTCGGAACTTCGCCATTCTTATCCTTAATTCCTTTTATAACAGCGAGATAGAGAAGATCGGCTGTTTTATTAAATTTTTGGGCGGCAACCAGCATTTCATCTATAGTTTTAACTTCTTCAAAAGCGACGATTTTCGCAGAATAGGTATCTTGCTCTTTTTTAATCTGATTGAAGCCCGCTTTGGCAGACGGGCTTTCATTGCCCATAATAGCGACCGTTTTTGCAGCGGGCACAAGTTTCTGCGCCAGAGCAAGTGACTGCCTGACCAGCATCCGTTCCAGCACACCGCTGACATTGGAAGCCGGATAACCGTATTTTTCAGGTTCGGCATTCACGCCGCAAAACATCACCGGTGTTTTCACCTTATCTTTCAGATAAGGGACGACAAACATCGACTGGGCATTGTCATCCGCTGTGATCACGCCATCCGGTTGAAACTCTTTATAAACAGCCAAGGCTTCTTCAGCTTTTTGCGGCCCTCCTTCTAAATTTTTTTTGGTGTTCATATAAAAATAGCGGATTTCAGCTTTTTCAGCAAGAACGGAATCGATGCCGGCTTTTATCTCCCGCACCCACGGAAAATCCGTTCCATAGCTGAAAACCACTAAAACTTTATAAGCAGCACTTTGACACACCGTGACAGACATGAATAAAAGTGAGACAACCACCAAAACCGATACAACATACTTTCTTTGTTCTTTCATCCTGACCTCCTTTCATTTAACAGTTAATAATCAGTTTCTGCTGAAAAGCGATTTCACTATCAATCGACCGCTTTTTCAAGACGAATCAATTCAGCACCCCGCAATGCAGCCGGATTTGGTTTTATTTTCAGTGCGTTAAGCATATCTATATTAATTATGCGCTTACTGTTGATTTCTCTTACAATTGGGATTTTTTCAACAGGTGTCCCTTGCATTGCCCTGAGCAGCATTTCAGCGGCAACGCTTCCATCTTGACTGCCAGATGCAATGAGTCCGCACAAACCTCCGTATTGAATGACAGGGTATTTAGTACTGATTATGGGTTTGCCAAAAACATCTGTCAGAATTGACATGATTTTTAGAAACTCAAGCGGGTCACCATTTTTATCCTTAATTCCTTTTAATGAGGTGACATAGAGAACATCAGTTTCTTTTTTAAGCTCTGCGGCCATAGTCACCAACTCTTGTTCAGTGTTGGGCAGTTTAAAATCGACTATACGGGCAGAATACGTATCAGATTCTTTTTTAATCTGAGATATAGCCATTTTGGCTGTATGGCCGCTTCTCATCATAAAGCTCACCTTTTTAGCCGTGGGAACAAGCTGTTGCACAAAAGCGATAGACTCGGCTATATGCGATTGTTCCAGAACACCTGATACATTGGATGCCGGATAGCCGTATCGGCCAGGCGCGGTATTAATACCGCAAAACATTACCGGCGTTTTTACTTTGTCTTTCAGAAAAGGAACTGCAAACATCGACTGAGCATTGTCATTTACCGTAATAACGCCATCCGGTTGAAACTCTTTATAAATAGACAACGCTTCTTCAGCTTTTTGAGGCCCTTCTTCTATGTTTTTTTTGGTGTTCATATAAAAATAGCGGATTTCAGCTTTTTCAGCAAGAACGGAATCGATACCGGCTTTTATCTCCTGCACCCATGGGTAGTCGGTTCCATAACTGAAAACCACTAAAACTTTGTAGGTCGCGCTTTGACACACCGTGGCAGGCATGAATAAAAGTGAAACAGCCACCAAAACCGATACAACATACTTTCTTTGTTCTTTCATCCTGACCTCCTTGCTAAACTGTAAATTCAGCACTCCTTTTCGCTCTACTGAGTGTTAAAAGTGTTTTATAATCTGTCATCCCGACAAGCCATCATTCCAAGGTCAGGCATAATTCCAACTTGTTGTTTTGAATATGATTTTTGATTTCCACGCTATATGGCGGATAAAAAGTTGTTGAATTGAGCCGTAGCTGATTTATTAATGGAGTTAATATCCTTTTTCAGCCCGAACTTCAAGAAAAAAAATACTTTTGGAAGTGAATTCTCTGTAAATTTCAAATACAGTTATAACACATTGTCAATACGCTTTGACTATATCATAAAATTAAAAAAAACGATTTGTAAAAATAAAGATGTTCATATATACACTCTTGAAGGTCATAATTGGTGATTTTATAATTGAGCAACTCCTTAATTCGTGGGTGTAAGCCACAATTTAAAATCACCAATAACGACCGTTCCGAGTATAGTTGTTAAATTTAGATTAGTTTTGGGATGATACTGAAATGAAAATGGGTTTTATTATCTTTTTTGTAGTGATGATCAGTGTTATTGTCGGATCGAGTATGTATATCAGGCGGCGTCTGATTAAACGTCTTAGGATTCCTAAACCGTATAGACGAATATTGGCACTGGTCGTTCTGATTACACCATTAACTGTGCCGGTCAATATTATTATAAGAAGATTGGGGGTTTCAGGTATCATTGTGGACCTGTTGGTTTGGATCGGTTATTTGGGATTTGCGTTTCTTTCCTTTATTTTAACCTATCTGATTATTTTGGATGTGGTCAGGCTGTTTTCTAAAATAATTGTCAAAATTCTAAACCGGTCTGATAATGAAGAATCATCTGATCAAGATATTGATCCGGTGCGTCGTCAGTTGCTTGCGGATGTGGTCAATATCGGGATTATATCATCGGCGGTACTGTCAACGGCTTATGGTGTGTCTGAGGCGCGGCGCCTTCCGGTGGTAAAGGAAGTGCGGTTGCCGGTGCAAGGGCTTCCTGATGACTGTGATGGTTTCAGAATTGCCCAAATCAGCGATATTCATGTCAGCGAGACTGTTAAGCGTGATTGGGTGCGGATGGTTGTCCGGGAGGTAAACCGGACATCACCGGATATGGTTGCGCTCACCGGTGATCTGGCAGATGGTTCCACGTCGCGATTGATGGCGGAAGCAGCGCCGCTTTCCGATTTACAAGCGCCGTATGGTAAATTTTTTGTTACCGGCAATCATGAATATTATTCAGGTGTTTTTGAATGGACAGAGGTCGTGCGGCGTTTCGGGTTTACGGTGCTTATCAATGAACATCGTGTTATTCAAAAGGGCAGCGGACAAATTCTAATCGGCGGCGTTACCGATTATCGCGCCGGACGTTTTATCAAAAGCCACACGTCCAGTCCGCAAGCCGCAATTGCTGATGCACCGCGGACAGATTTTAAAATTTTGTTAGCGCATCAGCCCAAAAACATCTTTGAGGCCAGTCGAGCGGGTTTTGATCTGCAAATTTGCGGCCATACCCACGGCGGACAATTTTTTCCGTGGAATTATGCTATCCATCTGGTGTATCCGTTTAAAGCCGGCCTTTACAAAGTAAATAACACAAGAATGTATGTGAATCGCGGTACAGGCTATTGGGGGCCTCCAGTGCGATTGGGAGCACCTTCTGAAATCACGCTTTTAATATTAAAAAAAGTATAAAATTTAAAATGAAATGGTAATTTGCAATGAATTCTGAAATTTCTTCGGCAACTAACATCGCCCATGTTTTGACTGAGGCGCTGCCTTATATCAACCGATTTGCCGGCAAGACCTTTGTTATCAAATACGGCGGTCATGCCATGGTGGATGAAACCCTGAAAACCGGCTTTGCATCAGACATTATCCTGATGAAACGGGTCGGCATGAATCCGATTATCGTTCACGGCGGAGGCCCTCAAATCGGTGATTTGTTGAAACGCTTAAATATTCCGAGCAAATTCTATCAAGGCATGCGTGTAACCGATAGTGAAACTATGGATGTGGTTCAGATGGTTTTGGGCGGTCTGGTAAATAAAGATATTGTCACCTTAATTAATAATCAGGGCGGTTCGGCAGTGGGATTGACAGGCAAAGATGGCGGGTTGATTCGGGCGCGCAAAATGACCTTTACTTCAGACAACATTGCGATGGGTGTTCCGGAAATTATAGACATCGGCCATGTTGGTGAAGTGACCCATGTAAACACCGCTGTCATCAACACGTTGATTGAGCATAATTTTATTCCGGTTATCGCACCTGTGGGCGTGGGTGATGACGGTTGTTCTTATAACATCAATGCTGATTTGGTGGCCGGCAAATTGGCCGAAACGCTCAATGCTGAAAAGTTGATGCTGCTCACCAACACGCCCGGCATCTTGGATAAAAACGGCGAATGTCTCACCGGTTTGGATGAATCTGTCGTAACAAAACTGATCAAAGACGGTGTCATTGACGGCGGTATGCTTCCTAAAGTGCGATGTGCGCTTGAAGCGGTCAAAGGCGGAGTCAAAACGGTTCATATTATTGATGGGCGCGTTGAACATGCCGCGCTTTTGGAAATATTCACTGATGCCGGTGTCGGCACGTTAATACGATAACCGCTTATGTCACAAGTACTTATCAAAAAGGCGTCATACAACTACGCCGAATTACGTCCGATCATCTTTGAGATGATTGATGTGTTGGCTCCTGATCTTATCACCCCACAAGCGCGTGTGCTGATTAAGCCCAACCTGTTGATGGCAGCGCCGCCGGAACGAGCGGTTCTTACACATCCGCTAATTGTTAAAGCGGTCGCCGAATATGTTATCGAAAAAGGCGGAAAGCCGTCAATTGCAGATAGTCCTGCGGCTGGTAAGTTTGCCAAAATTATTGAAATCGGAGGGTATCAGGCGGCTTTAAAAGACCTTGATGTTAAAATCGGCCCTTTTGAAACTTATGTCAAAACAGACATCGGCGAACCGTTCGGGAAAATTGAGATCGCCCGGGATGCAATAGAGGCCGATGTTGTGATCAATCTGGCCAAATTGAAAACCCATGCCCAAATGTTGCTCACCCTGGGAGTAAAAAACCTGTTCGGATGCATTATCGGATTGTCCAAGCCGGAATGGCATTTTCGTACCGGCGTGGACCACGAGATGTTTGCCAAGCTTCTGGTTCAGATATATAAAAAAGTGAATCCGTCAATTACATTGGTTGACGGTATTCTCGCAATGGAAGGCCAAGGGCCTGCTAAAAGCGGAACTCCCCGTCATCTGGGCGTGATTGCAGGCAGTCATGATGCCGTTGCGGTTGATTGGGCTATTTGTAATATGCTGGACATTGATCCGGAGCGCTTGCACACTATTCGCGCCGCTCGCTATTTGGGTTGGGATAGCTTGGATATACAGGTCAGCGGAGACAGCTTCAAAGTAACTGATTTTAATCTTCCCCAATTAGGCACGGTTGTTTTCGGCCCCCGCCTATTTCAAAAATGGATGCGCCGGCATTTTATCCAAAAGCCGGTAGTCGAACAATCACTGTGTCGTTTGTGCGGTGAGTGCTGGGAATATTGTCCGGCCAAAGCCATTACGCGGCGTGAAAAGCAGATTGAATTTGATTATGATATTTGTATTCGTTGCTATTGTTGCATTGAAGTTTGTCCGCATGGTGCGCTCAAAGCGGTCAAAGGGTGGGCTGGTGAATTGGCGGATCGAATTTATAGTAAGATGGTTCACTAATCATTCTTTCATTTGAAAAGAAACGAAAAAAGATTACATTATGACAAAAATAATTATGCATAACAGCGAATTTTGGGCTTTTAGGAAAATACAATCCTTAGTCGGCCTGGAAATTAAAATACTGAAAAAGCAAGTTCTTAACATTCAAAACAAAATAACACATTTTGAGAACCTGTACGGAAATCGCGATAGAGATGCGCTTTACGGACAGGTTGATGATATGGAACTGCTTGAATGGGAAGGAGAAATTGAAACGATTAATCGCTTGAAAAAGAAATTGAATTCTCTGTCGAAACACATACCCCTGGCAATATTTGCAATTTTAACTACTGCTTTGTTTCAGTTAAAATTGTAGATTCAAAACGTATAAATATTTAAATATTAACAAGTTGAAAACAGTCTGCGGCAAAATTCAGATAAAACCGTGTTCAGCGCAACAAACAAAACCTGAAAAAGAGCGTTATGAGGCAGAGCCTCGTAACGAGCAACTCACCCTCTGGCCTGATTCCAACGCATCCCCCGACTTAATCATACACGCCGCAGACATTTTGCAAATCTCCAGAACCAGGTCAATGGCTTTGTTTATATTTTCTTGACTATTTATATGCTTTATTCTAAATGCTTGAATATTATTGTATGATATTTAGAAGTTAAGCAGAGAGGTCGAAATGGCATTCACACAGTGTAAATGTGGATTTCTTAAAAGAGGTATTTCTGACAAACATATTGGAAAAAAAGTGAAATGTCCGATATGTGGTGAAAGCATTCTTATCAGAAAGAAGGATTCCCCAGGTAAGATTGAAAAAAGAAAAAAACAACCTAAGAAAATGCCTAAAAGTACTTGCCCGAAATGTGGTTATGAACGTAAACACGGTAATGAGCCATGCCCAAAATGTAGAATTATTGACAAAAAACGTATCAAAAAACACATAGCCCCTAATTCAAAATGCAAGGTAAAATTTTTGGATACAACAGGTGTTTCCTATTATCTTCAGCAGTTAATCAATAATGCGAATGAAAGACTTGTGCTGATAAGCCCTTTTCTGAAAGTTAATGAGAGAATAAAACAATCATTACAAGACAAAGAAAGATTGCAGATTGATATTCGTATTATATACGGCAAGAAAAAACTTCAGCCAGAAGAAATCCATTGGCTAAAACCATTGCAAAGTATCAGAACAAGCTTCTGTAAGAATCTTCATGCAAAATGCTATCTCAATGAAAAAGAAGCAATTATCACTTCAATGAATCTGTATGATTTTTCACAGATAAACAACAATGAGATGGGAATCTATATACCAAAAAAAGATGTCCCTGATTTATACAAAGATGTTTATGATGAAGCTATGAGGCTGATAAGATTAAGTGATGAGATTAAATTTCAGTCGAAAAAAAACCGTAAAAAGGAAATAGATAATAATATATCCAAAAAAGATGCATTCTGTATACGTTGTAAAAAAACAATTATTTTGAATCAATCTCAGCCATATTGCACTAAATGTTTTAAAGTATGGAACCGCTATAAAAATAATAATTATAAAGAATCACATTGCCATATTTGCGGTAAGGCAAATCAATCATCAATAAACAAACCTATATGCTATAGCTGTATTAAACATCAATAATAAACTGATATTTAGTATCTGCTGAATTTCTCCTTTAGCGGATGGTGCAAAAAATTTAAACTCATTTCCTCATCACAAGCATACAGAAAGTGGGAGTATTTATGATTCATTAAAATTTATTACGAACCAGTTCTTGATTGGCAATATGCTGAACCTTGACGTACAGTCAATCTTATGCAATAAGATATCTAAAGTAGAATGACAAATTAAATTTTATAAACAAATAGGAGGTTAAACATGGCTGGAGCTAGCGTCAATAAAGTGATTCTGGTTGGCAACTTGGGCAGAGACCCTGAAATACGTTATACGGCAGATGGCACGGCAGTAGCGAATTTTAGTATTGCTACTACTGAAGTGTGGAATGACAAACAGACAGGTGAAAAACGAGAAAAAACGGAATGGCATAAAATCGTGGCTTGGCGTCGATTAGGAGAGATTTGTGGTCAATATTTGCACAAAGGCCGTCAGGTTTATGTTGAAGGTAGATTACAGACAAATTCATGGGAACAAGATGGCATCACCAGATACACGACTGAAATTAACGCATTGACTGTACAATTTCTTGGAGGACGAGGCGACACCGACTATCAGGGTGGCGGCCAGTCGGCTCAAGGTGCTGGAGGTTATCAAGGTGGAGGGCAACCTCCTCAAGGTGGTGGCGGTTATCAAGGTGGAGGGCAACCTCCTCAAGGTGGTGGCGGTTATCAACAAAACAGTCCGGCTCAACCAAGCCCCGGAGGAGGCTATCAAGGAGCCGGTAATGCTAATCAGGCATATAACGGTCAGCCAAACAACGGGCCTCAGAATGCTGCTCCATCCGGCGGGGGCGTTGATGACGGTTCTCCGGAACAGCCGCCTCCAGGTGATGATATTCCGTTTTAGTAAATTTGGATGTTTTTTCACTCTTGCTTTTAATCAAATCATACGAGCAAGATTAAGATAAAAAATCCTTATATCTGAATCAATTATAACAGTGAGGTAACCGTTTGCTTCCCCTTGATCGGAACGGCTTTCCGCTCTACATGGATCCGCCGTACTCAAGGTTGTAGAGCGGGAAGCCGTCCCGCGTCGTTATCCCAAACATAGGGAGGAGTAAACGGTTACACAATGCAAATAAACTTAACTGCAACACATAAAAAAGTGCTTTGGAGCATCCTGGCCATTGTATTTGGCGTGTTAGCCTATACATCTACGCTGAATCGGATGCTTGACCAAACTTTTCTTCAACGGATTGATAACAAAGGCGATCTGTATTTAGACGAAGCTTTGGAAAGATCAATATATACATTTGCCATTGTCAGGGGGCTGAACGGCGTAATTTCCGTTATCCAGAATACACAGGTGGCAATCTCCCCTGCCGGCGTCGGTGTTTCGCTGGCGGCCGGTGAAATCCTGGATCCGGTCAATGATTTGCTTGAACGCTTTTCATGGGTGATGATGTTAAGCACCTGTTCGCTGGGACTCCAGAAAGTGCTGAATGAAATAGGCGCCTGGCTGGGATTCGATGTGCTTCTGACATTGGCAATGTTGATTATGGTGCTTGCTATCTGGGTACCCCGCATCGGTATCTTTAATTTTCGGTTTCTGGGATACCGGATACTACTGGTGTCACTCATTGTCCGTTTTTGCATTCCCATTGTGGCCATTGCCAGCGACAAAGTATATAATCTTTTTTTGGCGGATAAATATTCACAGGCAACCCAATCGTTGGGACGATTGAAAAAAGAGATAAAAGATACAGGGCTGGCAGATTCGCAAAAGCCGGTCGATGATTCCGTTTTTGCCAATGTTAAGAAATATTATCAAAATGCGACCGACATTGTGCAGTTGCGCGCCAAAATTGATGCTTTAAAAGATAAGGTGGGCGATTATGCCAGGCACACCATTGACCTGACAGTCGTTTTTGTCATTCAGACCATTCTGATTCCACTGCTTGTGTTATGGCTGCTTATGAAAATTGTAAACTACTTTTTTATGAATAATGTTTTGTTTCCCACAGGCCGAACACTCAATTCACCCACATAAGGAGTCAAGACGAAATAACTTCCCTGACCATCCGTGAAAAACGCCGCCAAAGCAATTGACCATAGACCTAAACATTTTTTTCGATCAAAGGAGCGCTGAACTTACAGTCTAACACTCCTTTTCAAGCTACTGATTCTGCATAGCATACAATACAAACAAAAGATAAATGGAAACCGGTTTTGAAGAATAAAAATATCACTGTAAAAGGCCGTTATTGGGTAATTGGCGCGGCTCTTCTGGCTCTTTTTCTGGGTGCTCTGGACGCTTTGATTATGACTGCCGCTATGCCCACAATTATTGCGGACATGGGCGGCATACATGTTTATAGCTGGGTGTATTCAGCTTATTTGCTTGCGCGTGCGGTTTCCCTCCCCATATTCGGCAAGCTGGCCGATCTTTTAAAAACAAGGATGCTGTTCCTGATTTCCATCAGTATTTTTTTAGTCTCTTCAATTGTCGCCGGACTGGCCCCTGATATGACCGTGTTGATTTTTGCTCGTGTATTTCAGGGAATCGGTGCGGGAGGAAATTTCGCGCTGGTGTATATCGTACTGGCCGATATCGCTCCGCCTGGAAAAAGAGCCAAAACCCTATCACTCGCCAGTTCTGTATGGGGTATCGCTTCCGTACTTGGTCCGACACTCGGCGGTTTTATCGTAACCTATTTTTCATGGCGCTGGGTTTTTTTCATCAACATTCCGACCAGTCTCTTGGCGATAGCGTTAATTGCAATCTTCCTTGAAGAAACGCGGCCCAAAAAGACTGAAGCCGAACTTGACATCGCCGGGGCTGTCACTCTTTCCCTAAGTATTCTGGGCTTATTGACACTGATGATGGCAGGCGGGCGCGACTTTGCTTGGTTATCTCTTGAATCGGCCAGCCTGGCAGCGGTCACTGTCATCGCCGGATTAGGATTTTACTTCGTGGAAAAACGTGCCGCCGAACCCATTCTTGAATTGCGGTTTTTCAAACTTCGAGGTTTCAGTATCGGCAACGGTTCGGTGTTTCTCAGCAGTTTTGTTATTTTTTCATTGTTTGCCTACGCGCCCCTTTTTATCCAAGGTGCTCTCGGCAAGACACCTATGCAAGTCGGCATTGCCATGCTCTCACTCAGCCTGGGGTGGTCGGCCGGTTCATTTTTACTTGGACAGTTTTCTTATAAATTCGGACTGAAAACGGCGGCGATTATGGGAGCCGTTTTTCTTTCGGTCGGTTCCGGGTTCACTTTGACGTTCACAAATCTGACATCCATGTCCGGCTGTTTTTGGGTGTTTTTGCTGATCGGTGCGGGTATGGGAATTGTCACGTTGTCAACTTTATTGGTCGTTCAGAATTCTTTGGATAAATCCGATTTGGGGGTTGCGACAACCTCCCACCAATTTGCCCGTTCAATAGGCGGAACCCTCGGTGTCGGCATCTGCGGGGGATTGGTCACGGCGAAAATCACATCGGCGATTAACTCGTTAAGCCTTTCCGGCGCACTTGACAGATTGCCGGCCGACATCATACTGCAAATCAGAGAGCATATCGAGCGCCTGTTTCAACCTGAATTTCAATCCTATCTGCCACCGCATGTTAAAACGGCACTTCAAAAATCGGTCGGCCAAGGTCTTGAAGCCGTGTTCTGGCTCGTTCTAATCGTTTCGCTTATCTGCCTCACTTTTTGCTTGTGTTTGCCGGGTGGAAAGGACTCTGATGACAGATAGAATCATCATCAGATTTTATTGATTATTTGTACGTTTTGTTATTTATTTTATTTATATCAACTTTCGGTATTGTAAACAGATATATCTTCCAATATAGGTTTCTTATATGGTCAGTAGATGGAAAGTTCAGGAGCGCAAAAATTAAGCGCAGCGATTTTTTGCATCGTCACCCGGAAAGGCTGCGGATTCAGGGGCCTGCAAAAAACCGCTTTGCTTAATTTTTGCGCTCCATGTCGTATTTTCAGGCATTTCCCATCTATTGATGGTAAAAAGTAAGAAAAAACAAACTGAGACGATCCAATGGATGGGCCCTATACTTGACGCATTGCGTGTTTAAATTTATTGACAAACCCTTTTTTATTGAAGATGAGTGACACCGAATCAATGACTGTACAAACCATATTGTTAGTGGATGATGAAGAGGATATCCGGGATGTTTTGAGCATCTCATTGGAAGACCGCGGCTATCAGGTTTATACGGCTGAAAATGGTCAGACCGCCCTTGATATGTATGACCAGATGAAACCGTCTATCGTGATTACCGATATCAAAATGCCTGGAATAGACGGAATTGAGCTTTTACGTGAATTAAAACGGCGTAATCCTGATATCGAAGTGATTATGATCACAGGCCATGGCGACCTTGAACTGGCGATTCAAAGTCTTAAATTGGAAGCCACCGATTTTGTAACCAAACCGATCAATGATGATATTTTGGACATCGCCCTGAAAAGAGCGCTGGACCGTATGCAGATGCGTCGTCAATTACGCGCCTATACTGAAAATCTGGAAAAAATGGTGGAAGAAAAAACCCGCCAACTAATTGATGCCGAACGCATGGCCGCTGTGGGAGAAACCGTTTCAGGCTTATCACATGCCATTAAAAATATTGCCGGCGGTTTGAAAGGCGGCGCTTTTGTCCTTGAAAAAGGAATCACGCTGGACAACAAGACCTATCTCCTCCAGGGATGGGAAATGCTTAAAGGCAATGTTGATCGTATTCGTAATTTGTCGCTCAACCTGCTTGATTACGGTAAAGCCGCTGCCATGCAATATCGGCTATGCGACCCCAACCAGCCTGTCAGAGAAGTTTCCAAACTCATGGTGCCGCAAATGAAAAGCAAAGGCATCTTGTTGCAAACGGAGCTGGCCACAGACTTAAAACCGATCTGTTTTGATCCCGAAAATATTCATCGAAGCCTGCTCAACCTGGTGACCAACGCCTTTGACGCCTGTATTGAAAAAAACGCTTGCCCGGAAAAGCAAGTTGTTATATTGCAAACATCCAAACCTCCGGGATGGGGTGTCGAATATCGGGTCAGTGATAATTGCGGCGGGATGGATGCTCAAGTGCGAGAAAAAATTTTTCGCACTTTTTTCAGTACCAAAGGCGTGCGCGGTTCCGGCATCGGATTAATGTTGACCAATAAAATTGTCAAGCAGCATAACGGCGTTATTGAAGTGGAATCCCAACCCGGCTTAGGAACTCAATTCAGTATTCGGCTTCCGGAAAGGCAGAGCTGATGTTGAATGTCGCACAGAAAAAAATGCCGCTTGTTCGGCTGCAAAAATATCTTTCACAGGCCGGTTATTGCTCCAGACGACAGGGCGAAGTGCATATCACAAGCGGTCATGTAACGGTAAATGGTGAGACAGTCACGCAACTTGGCGTTCGTGTCAATCCGGCGTCAGACCGGATTGCAGTTCGCGGCCAGATAATTACGACACGCTCTGAGCGGGTTTATATTGCCTTGAATAAACCTGTCGACTATATTTCAAGCTGTAAACACGCCAATGCCCGAATCGTGCTTGATTTGATCGATATTGAAGAGCGGGTCTATCCGGTGGGGCGCTTAGATAAAGACTCGCAAGGGCTTTTACTTTTGACTGATGATGGCGCTTTACATCAACGTCTGTCACATCCTTCTTATGATCACGAAAAAGAGTACGAAGTCACCGTTGCACGCCCTATCTCAAACGGTGCTTTGCGAAAAATGGCGGCCGGATTGCTTTTAAACGGCGTTAAAACCCGACCTGCTAAAATTAAACGCACCGCATCGCAACAGTTCCGAATAACATTGCAAGAGGGACGCAACCGCCAGATTCGTCACATGGTTTCAAAAGTCGGCGGCCATGTAATCCGGCTCAAACGGATTCGCATTGCCAATCTGAAATTGGGGAACCTGAAAGAAGGACACTGGCGTTTCCTGACCGCCGCCGAAAAAATGGCTTTGCTCAAAGCTTAGGAACGCTCCGCCCTACGGTATGTACGAAACTCATATTTTTATGAATACTCCGCCATGTAGGGTGCGTTAGCGGAGCGTAACGCACCGAAATTATTAGCAGCATATTGTGTTTTATATCAACGTAGTACTGCAATTCGGGAGTTCGTGCCCCTTCAAAGAATGCTGACCTGACAAAAATACAGAGTCGCCCATTTAAGGGGTTTTAAAGAACTGACAGACGAAGTCGGAGAAGCAAAATTGATGAAATGAGAGTGCATGAAATTGCAGTGATGATTTGAGTGTACCCTTTTTGAAAATTGTATAACTATTCCATTCATGTGCAATGGGTTGAAGCGGGCATGAAAAGCGAATCAAATTCGCGTGACCGGAAGAACCGGTCGTAAAAAAGTAAATTGACAAGCACAGGATATTTTTCAAGCTGATTTCAGAATCATTCTGATTTTTTGGGCCAGGCGTCTGATATCAAAAGGTTTTTGAATAAAACCGCGACATCCTTTATTTAAAATTCGTTTCGCCTTGGTGTTAATAGCGTAACCACTGGAAAGTAAGGTTACAATATCAGGATCGAGCGCTTTTAACTGTTCAAAGGTTTCTTCGCCCCCTTTATGGGGCATAATAATATCCAGAATTACCAAGTCAATGCGATCATGATCAGCTTTGTAAATATCAACGGCTTCCTGGCCGCTGCGGGCTGTCAATACCGTGTATCCTAAAAGCTCAAGCATCTCCCCGCCGACTGTAATGACAATATCTTCATCATCAACCAATAAAATAGTTTCGTTGCCGCCTTCAATGGGGGCATCGTCAGTTTCTTCGACCAGGTCGGTTTCCAGTTTGCCAGATGCCGGCAGATAAATATTAAACGTCGTGCCTTCTCCCTTTTCACTGTAAACATTGATTATGCCGCCATGTTTTTTAATAATGCCAAATGCCGATGTCAGGCCTAACCCCGTGCCTTCGCCTTTTGATTTGGTCGTAAAAAACGGATCAAAAATTTTTGTCTGAGTTTCCTGATCCATGCCCATGCCTGTGTCAGTAATCGCCAGCCTGACATAATGGCCAGATGACAGTATCTGCGACATAACGGATTCTTTGTTTATGTAAATGTTTTCAGTTTCCAGATAAAGATCGCCGCCGGAAGGCATCGCATGTGCTGCATTAACAAAAAGATTGAGAAAAACCTGCTCAATCTGGCCCTGATCCGTATCTGCTTTGTAAAGTTCGGCTTGCATGTTCTTATGAATAGAGATTTCTTTATGCGTGCGGGAAAACAGTTTGGCGCTTTTGGTGATCAAGGCATTCAAATCAGTTGTCTGCATTTCCAAGGAATCACCTCGGGATAGAGTCAGCAGTTGCTGAGTGAGTTCGGTACCGCGCTGTACATAATGTTCAATATTTTGCAATTTTTCTACAAAAGCCGGAGCAGTATCTGTGTACATTAACATAAGCGAGGCATTGCCCTGAATTCCCATCAACAAATTGTTAAAATCATGTGCGATGCCACCCGCCAAATTGCTAGTCGCTTCAAATTTTTGAGCCTGATGAAACTGGTTTTCCAATTTGGTTTTATCTTTCTCGACGCGCTTACGTTTTGAAATATCAAATACGGTTATTTGAACGGCAGGCACTCCTTCCCATTCAATCGGCATAACGCGCATATCCAGCCAAATCAATTGGTCATCTTTATCCACACCTTGACATTCGTACTGACTGGGAACATTTTCACCTTTTATGCGGGCTTCATAATAATCAGATAAGCGTGATCGTTCATGAGCGGCAAAGAGTGGAAGAACCGATTCCATTGCAAGAATTTCATCTACTGAATAACCATAAATATCAGCATACGCTTGGTTTATTAAAATTGGTTTGAAATTACGATGAATCAGGATACCTTCAATGGAACCTTCAATCAGGTTGCGAAAACGCTTATCGCTGGAACTCGCTGCCTTCCAGGCTTTCCGTTTTTCGGTAATATCCTGAAACACTATAACAACCCCTGTGATAACGCCGTCAGTATTAAGAATCGGAGCGGCACTATCTGCAATAGAATGAGTTGTGCCATCTTTGGCGATTAAAAGCATGTTTTCGGCTTGTTCGATAACATTTTTTTCGCGCAATACTTGCTGAAAAGGACTTTCTAAGGAAGACCGGGTCAGTTCATCCTTAATAACAAACACTTTGTCTATCTGGCAACCACGGGCATCGGCTAATTCCCATCCGGTCAGCTTTTCCGCCACCGGATTCATGCGTATCACACATCCTTTGGCATCCGTAGCGATGACGGCATCACCAATTGAATTTAAAGTGATTTTCAGATTTTCTTCACTTTCCCGTAATGCTACATTTTTTGCTGATAGCAGTTTAATATGGGAAGTCAGCCGACTATTCAGATGTGTTATACGTGAGTAAAACGATCCCACAATTAAACCCGCAAGTGCGCCAAAAAACACAGGTACAATGAAGCCTTTAAGTTCTAATGGAAGGCCGAGATAGATTTTTTGGATTAATGCCAACAAAGTAAGGAGCAAAGCTCCTGAGACAATTGCCGTGCCGATAATTCGATAAGAATGAAATTGATTTTTTTTCATTATATATTATAGTTTTTTTTCATCCCGCCATACGCCGGGAATAACAGTTTTGCAAAATTTACAGCGATTGCCGTTCATATTGAATACAGGTATAAAATACCCCTGTCTTTCGATCAACAATTCTTTACAATTGTGGCAGTAAGTGTTGTTGCCTTCGTGTGTATGCACATTGCCAAGATAAACATAACGGATGCCCTCGTTTATGGCCAACTCTCTGAAACGCACCAGCGTTGAAATCGGTGTGGGCGGCAAGCGATTCAATTTGTATTTGGGGAAGAATCGTAGAAAATGTAATGGATAATTCGGCCCCAGATTTTTTAGAATCCATTGACACATCCGCTTGGCCATATCTTCATTATCCACATATCCGGGCACTAACAGATTTGTCATTTCAAAGTGAACCCCTTGAGCATGAAGGGTTTTAAACGTATTTAGCACCGGTTCCAGACGTCCGCCGTTTAATTTGCGATAGATGGCGTCATCAAAAGATTTCAAATTGATATTGGCGCCGTCCAACACTTTGCACAGTTCGAGAAGCGGCTTGCGATTGATGTAGCCGTTGGAGATCAAGAGATTATCAATCCCTTGCTTGCGAGATAAACGGGCGGTGTCGATCATATATTCAAAAAAGGTGACAGCTTCGGAATAGGTGTAGGCAATCGCTTCGCTGCCGGTGCGTTGCGTTTCAGCAACGACTTGGGCGGGGAACAAGTCGTAATGACGCACATCCTCCGGCCGAACCTGGGAGATTTCCCAATTCTGGCAATTCAGACAGCGAAAATTGCAACCGGTCGCGGCGATAGAAAAGACTTTGGCGCGAGGTTTGAAATGGTACAGCGGTTTTTTTTCAACCGGATCGACGTTTGCCGAACAAGGATTGCCGTAAGCCAAACTGTATAGCTTGCCATCAATATTCACACGGGAGCGGCAGACACTCCGGTCTCCCGGTGAAAGCAGGCAACGGTTAGGGCATAAAGCGCACATCACGCGTTTACGTTCTAATTTACCGTAATGATAACCTTCGCGCGACCACTTCCATAAAGTTTCAGGGGCATCCCCTTTAAATATTTCACCTTGAATATCGGTCGCGCCGGATGCTATCGCGTTTTTATCGGAAAATGGCCAGAATGCTTGTGCGGACAATGGCGTTGCCAGCAGAGCGGCACTGCAACAGATAAATTGGCGTCGGTTTATTTTATCCATGATTTACTCCCGATAACGGTTAAACTGACAATTTTGATGCTAATTAAAACAACGGTCGTCCATACCAAACCCAGGTAAGGAATCAAGACTGCGCTGACACACAATGCCCCCATGGCCGCGCCTAGCAGGTCAGCCGAAAAAGCACGACTTGCAGCCGGATTGTCATCGCCGCGTAAACAAAGCGCCGCCGGAAATTGGCAACCGCAAACAAGCGCTGTCATAAAACCGAATCCCAGAAAAGCGGCCGGCGGTAACCGGTCACCACCGAACAGCACGGCAACAATAAAAATTCCCAAAAATAAAATAAGCAGAATATCGGTCAATACAAGCACAAATTGGCCTTGACGCTTCAAGCGGTCGCCTATCCAGGCACCGGGCAATAAACCGGATAAAAAAAGGGTGACGATAATTCCGATCTGAAAATAGATATATCCGAAAAAAATTTGAAAAGCAAATATAACCAAAATTTCACTGCCCATGGTCATGGCACCGGTAGTGAATAGCACAAATTCCTCTTTGGAGATACGCATTAGATAGAAGGTCAGCAGAACCGCTAAAGCAATGATAAAACTGACGGGCGATGTGCCGAATTTGGCAAACCATTGGGAAAACATCAGGCGCATCAAATAGGGCGATAGATCACGGTTCACCGGTGTATCAGGGTCTATCAGGCCGTTAAGATATTGGATGCGGTCAGTTGTCAGATTGCCGTAATAATAGCTCCGAATATATTCTGTGGTGATGCCTTTTTGTTCCAAAAGCTCAGGTATATCGGTATTTAAGGGTTGGTTACGGCAAAGAAATATGATCTCTTGTCCCGGCAGAAGCAAAATATGTTTAAAATATGCGGCTGCGGTGTTGTATAAAGAAGAAATTTTCTGGCGCTGAGGTTCAGCCAGATAATTGTCAAAACCGGACATGCTGAAACTGACAATCCCGTCCGGCGCAAGATGCCGTTTGGCCAGTTGAAAGAAACGATCCGTAAAAAAACGGTTCATTTGAAAGGTTTCCGGTTCGGGCAGATTTATAATAATCGCATCGTAAAGAGGTTTATGGCCTGAACGACTATGCGCCTGTTGCGATAGATAGGCGCGGCCATCCTGATGAATGATATTGAGACCGGGAATCTTCTGAAGCAGACCGTAGTGAAACTGGATACGGGCGACTTCCGGATCCAGCTCAACATAATCTGCCTGTTGGGGATGATATTTCTGCAATTGTGTGAGCATCCCCGCCTGAGCCGAAATCAAAAGAATGCGTTGCGGACGCGCGTTTGCGGAAAGTTGCGCCATCGGATAATGGATGGCCTCCTCTGCCCGGACTATATTTTGATTGCTGAAAAGGGGCGAGCCATCAACGAACAGCGTAAATTGCTCATGATCCTGATGCACTGTGATACGACCATAACGTGACTCATTATAATAGGCTGATTTCCCGGTCTGAGGTTTCAGGGATGCGCGTTCCCAATAAATTCCGGCCGCGAGCAAAACCAGAGTAAACCCCAAACCGCAGATTACCCCGGGTTGCAATCGTTGCCGCGCTGGAAATAATCGCCAAGCGGCGATCAATAGTGGCAGATTCGCTGCAAAAACCGCTTTTAGTGGTGATAACAGG
The DNA here is from genome assembly GCA_030378005.1 of Desulfococcaceae bacterium HSG9. Lineage (GTDB taxonomy): Bacteria > Desulfobacterota > Desulfobacteria > Desulfobacterales > JAUCGF01 > JAUCGF01. The sequence goes on from JAUCGF010000078.1 coordinate 38,782, forward strand.
AAAACCAGTACAAACGAAAACAGCGCGCCGCCGACCACATCCCCAAGATTATCTGTGATGTAAAGCCGTGCTCCGGGATAATCCGGCGTTTCATTTCTGATAACATACAGACTATACGGCAGAACAAAACCCAGGAGCAGGCCATAAGGCATAATGAGGCTGAAACTATAAGCCAGTGTAGGATAAAAGCCTACCGATACGCCATGCGTAAAAAAAAAGTTTTTAAAAAACCGGATTGCCAGAATTTGAAGCGGCGTTAAAGCAGCCAGAATCAATGAAAGCCATGCTAGACGATTAACCGTCGGGCGCCATGTCCCCCCAAAAGACCGTTTAGTAATAACGCGGGAGAGCAACGTGCCGATTCCTCCCAGAATCAGCCAATTAAAAAAAATTAAGGCAATGACAAATTCGTTGCCCTGAAATTGGGCCAGAAATTCACGAATTGTCAGTAATTGGGTCACCACCGATGATATGCCGGTGGCCACAACAACTGCTAAAACCGCGCCTTCATTTTTGCTCATGGAAATATTGAACCTGATAGGTCTGAACCTCTAATTTTCCGTCTTTCCAAGCGTTGGCGGACAATCCCGCTTTACGGCACAAATGGGAAAGAAACGCTTCAGGGTCCGGCAACTGCTCCCATACCTGGGGCAAGAAAGTTGCGCTGGCCATCCCCTTGCGGATAATCAGGCCATCAATATCAGGCCGTAGTTTGGCGATTAAGTCGGCCCCATCTTTATATGCCAATGGTTGCGGTTCGGTGAGAATGCTGATTTCGATATCTGTTTTATCCAGTTCGGAGGGTTGCAGATTATTAAAACGAGGATCGCCGAAAGCCGCGTTGGCCGCGTTGCGTTTTACGCCATCAACAACAGATTCCACGGCATTTAAACTGCCGATACAACCTCTGAGCTGGCCGTCAATGGTCAGTGTGACAAATGTGCCGCGGCGGTTTTTAAGTTCTTTGGCCTGGAGTGTAGTCACCGCGGATTCAGGAAGTGTGGTTTTTTTGCCAAGACGTGCGGCAATGGTTTGGCGCGCCAATTTGACCAGCGCTTGTCCCTGGTCATCACGAAATTTCAAAGTTTTTTTGATTTCTTTTTGATCATAAGCGTTCATTGATGAACCTCCGTAAAAGGCGATTGCCGCGTAGCCCACAACGCGCTTGTGATCTCCTGCGGTATCGCCGCTGTTAGAATAATGAAGCAATTGCGGATGCCATCCGTGCAGGCGGGCCAGATGAAGCAAAATCGCAATCGGAACGACGCCACAGGCGGCATTGTCGCGTTGCAACAATTTTTTCGCTTTTAAAGCGGAAATCATTTTAAGCGTTTCTTTATCAAAAGCCACCGCTTTATCGTAGGAAAGAAAGTGAGACAGGTCCGAACTGACGGCGAGTAGCGTTTTCTGATCAAGTCGCGTATTGATAGCATCCGCCATGCCTTTGATATCTCCTCGTCCTAAAACAATTGGAACCAGTTCAAATTTTTTCAGATAATATTGCAAAAAGGGAAGTACGGCCTCCAGCGAATGTTCACCGCGGTCCGAAGCTGGAACCGTTTTAAACAGATCGGTTTGTAACAGTTGGGCGGCGTCTTTATGCAATTTGATCTGTCCCAACGGTGTTTCGTAAGCTCCGGAATCGGTAATCGCGCCATTAGAAAAGCCGACGCGGTGATCCGGACCTAATAAAATAACCTTGTCAAACTGATTTTCGGAAAGAAGATGTGAGGCATGAGCGGCGGTCAATCCGGAATAGACGTAACCGGCGTGCGGAAGAATCAGCGCTTTTAAAACGCCTTGCCCGGGTGTGTCAATTTTGGTTTGCTGTGCCTGGCGGGTTAAGTGTTCAATCAGTTGCGTCAATTGCGCGCGGTCGGATGGATAAAACTGGCCTGCAACGGCCGCTTTACGGACTTTGGCCGCATTAACACCACCAGCATACAGAAAAACTCCTAAACTCAGCAAACATACCGTTTTCAGAAAATTGCGAAAATACGATTTCATAATGAAGCCTCCTTTATTCAATTTCAAACAATTCTCGAAACCAATTTATATGCCTTAATCATCGTCATCATAATTGTCGTATAAGATCAGATATTACGATACAAAATAGTTAAGCAAAACATAGCAATTTAACCTTAAATATGGTTAAATAACCTGCTTTGAATATGAGACTTGAGGACTATAAGCTCCCAAGTGTAGAATATTTAAAGAAGCGTTGAGATCGGCATCCATAATATTTCCACAAGCACATTTGTAAATCTCACCCCTACGGTTTGACTTACAAATAGCTTCGCAACTTGAGCAACGTTGGCTCGTATATTGAGGTGGGACTTTCTTAAACAAAATCCCCTGCTCTTCACAAGTCAACGCAAGTTTACTCAAAACTTTTGGATAAACCCACCGCGCAAGTTTGTTGTTAAAAGATTTTCTTATCTTGCCTTTGGATTTATGCTTTACATTCTTTAAATCCTCAGCGTACAAGGCTTTGGTATCACTCAAATCTAAAAGGTTACATGAAGCGTTAACAAGATTATCGCGTTCTGCCAAAGCCCTCTTAAACGCCTTGGAACCTTGCTTCTTTCCAGCTATCTTCTCATAAATTTTGTTGTCTCCTAAAAACTCACCGTCTGAACTCACGATTAACTTTTTGTACCCTATATCTATCGCTTTCGGCTTGCCTTGAGTCCTTATAGCAGGTGGCTTCTTTTGAAAAAATAAATCGATAAAACAGCCCTTATCTGTAATTCTCAACCTTGTCGAACCTTTAAGCAGCCACTCATCCCCTGTCAGTTTATTTATATGAGTATGTTTCCTCGAAGGCAAATTTAAGATAATTCTATTTCCTATGGAAGCCAAATGCACCCAAACATCAAAAGTACTATCATCCAAATCTTGAGTGACAGTCACAAATCGTGAGTCTAACTCCATCACAAGTTTATTAAATTTCGGTTTCGTTTTTCTCTTCTTTTTTCTTTGAGATTTAACAATAGCAAGAGCTTGCTTTGCGGCGGCTTGCCTCAACCTGGCAGAAAGCCAGCTCTCAACTGCGGTATTTTTTACAAACTTACCGGAGAATTGTTTTTGTTTCCAAAGGGAGTCAATGAAAAGATTTACAACCCTTTGATACTCTATGGCTGTGGTGTGAACTTTTTGGAGCTTTCCGGCATTGGCGTATTTAAGATTCACAGTTGATTTTCTTATCATTTTTCAACTCTTTTATCAATCTTTCGGTTTTTCGTTCGCTTATTCTCAACCCATACAATCTGGCAACAAGGGTATTTGTTATTATTTCGTATATATTTGTTATATAATTCAAAAGTATTGTTATTATACCTTATCTGCCATTGAAAATCAAGTGGATTATGGATTCAATTGATTCATAAGGATAATATGGTTTACAATTCAACAAATTTAGTATAAAAAACTGACGTTATTGGCGTATTTATATTTTGGCTATTATCAAAAGGCAGGAAATTGACAACCTGACAGAAACAAGAGCATCCAAACCTTAAAATTGAAAACAATATTTCAAGATGACTGATCAAGAAATCGTTGTTGTCGGCTATGACACCGTTTCAGCGTTAGGAACCGATTCAGATATTCAATGGCGCCGGGCGTTGAATGGCGAAAGCGGTATCGGTAAATTAACGCGCTTTCCCGCAGATAATAATTTTCCGGTTCATATTGCCGGTCAGGTTGATGACTTTGACGCCAAACATTACCCCTTTCTAACGCCGCGTGCGTTGGCACTTTGGCCATCTCCTCTCTTTAAATTTGGGATGCTGGCGGTTCATCGCGCGCTTGAAGATAGCGGGATTGAAATCACACCGGCACTTGCGCCAAGGGTTGGCGTTACTTTCAGTTCGGCGGTGGGTGGATTAGATGCGGTGCTGCAAGCGGATCGACGTTTGATTGCCAAAGGCAAATTGCCAACGCCTTCGGCCAATCCCAACTCATGTATTAACATGGTGGGCGGTAAAGTGTCCATTTTAACGGGTGCCACAGGCCCCATCACAGCAACGATAACCGCCTGCGCCACCGGTGTCACCTCAATTATTATTGGGTGTATGATGCTGAAACAGCGTATAGCGGATGTCGTTGTGTGCGGAGCGGTTGATTTTGCCCTGGTGGCACCGATTGTGGCCGGCTTTGCAACCATGAACGGCGCTTTCAGAACCCATCCGGAAATTTCCGATGAATCTGCGGCAAGTGCAAGCCGACCGTTTTCAATTCATCGTCGCGGATTTGTCATAAGCGAAGGCGCGGGCGCGATTATCCTGACTACGGATGAATTCGCAAAGGCGCACGGGTTGACGGTTTATTCCGCAATCGCCGGATGGAGTATGACATCAGACGCTCATCATTTTGTAGCCCCCAATTTTGACACGGTTAAACGGTGTATTGCCGAAAGCATTATTGATTCTGGAATTGCACCGGAAGATATTGATGCCGTCAACGCCCATGCCACATCGACAAAAGTGGGGGATAAAGTGGAATATGATGCTCTTAAAGCTGTTTTTGGAAAAAAACCACCCCCGATTTCGGCCAATAAATCGCTTATCGGTCATGCCATGGGAGCTTCCAGTGCGATTGAAGCTGTTTTTGCAATCCGAGGTATGCAAAGCAGTCGGCTGCTTCCAACGATTAATTACACACCCGATCCCGCTATGGAACTGGATTGCGTCTCGGAAGGCGCGCGCAGGCTAAATCAGGAATTTGTTTTAAAAAACGCATTCGGATTCGGCGGCTGCAATTCATGTATTGTTTTTCGCAGGGTCGGATGAAGAATGCGGGTAACCGTTCACTCCCCTTTGCAAATTGCGAATGAGGGTAATTTCGAAGAAATAGTGAAGAATGATTGAATTACTTGTAATTTCTTAATCATACTCTTAATCGTTTGGGATTAAGATTACGATTAAGAGTAAGATTAAGACTTCAATTGAACATGAAAGCACCTTTAAACAGAAAAGTATTTGTGATCGGTTACGGAGCTGCTACGGCCTTAGGCAGCACCTTTCAAAGAACTTATATGCGAGCGGTGAAAGGTGAAGCCGGATTCAGAAAAGTAACCAAATGCGAGGTTAATTCTTTAAGCAATGTCGTCGGCGAAATTCCTGATTGGGATCCGCTGGCAAACGATTTCGTCAATCGTCGAGAGGTTCACAACTGGAACGCCGCTTTTGTTTTATTAACGATGGCTATCTGCAAGGAAGCGTTAACCCATTCGGGGCTGGAAATCAATCGTGACACCGGCCCCCGCACGGCTTGCATGATCGGATCAGCTTTGAACGGGTCGGATGCGTTCCGCATTGCGACTGACAACTTACTGAATCGCGGGCCGTTTAAAATCAGCCCTTATCTTTTGCCCAATTTATGCGCGAATGTGCCATCCGGTAAAACCGGGATGATGTTAGGATTTACCGGCCCGGTTTTTTCCCCTCAGGGAGCCTGCGCTTCCGGCAATCATGCCATCGGAATCGGCGCGCGCATGATTCGGGATGGCGATTGCGATTTCGTTTTAGCCGGCGGCGTGGATACGTGTATTATACCGGAGATTATTCACGGTTTTGCCAATATGAACGCTACCTTGAAAGTGGTCGAGGGGGATCGCGCTTTTACCGATCCGACCCAAGCTTCACGTCCTTTCAGCATTGACCGTAAAGGTATGGTACTGGCTGAAGGCGGCGGCGTGTTGGTTCTGGCTGCGGAAGAGATGTTGCCGGTTTATGGATTGACGCCCAGAGCCGAAGTGGCAGGCGTCGGATGGACTTCGGATGCGCATCATTTTACATTGCCAAATGCAGAAACTGTCACTCGAGCGATCCGGCAGGCCATTGATGACGCGGAAATTCAGATGTCCGATGTTCAGTATGTCAATGCTCATGGAACATCCACACCCAAAGGCGATCTGACCGAAATTGAATGTCTGCGCACGGTTTTCGGAGATATGCTTAAAAAAATTCCCATATCATCCAATAAATCTCAAATCGGACATACGCTGGGCGGTTCGGCCGCTATTGAAGCGGCTTTAAGTATTGAAAGCATGCAAAACGGTCTGATTTTGCCTACCGTGAATCATATTCCGGATCCGCTATTCGCCGGAATAGACGTGGTTCCCAATACGGCACGTCGGCAGATATATGAATTTTTTCTGTCTGACGCTTTCGGTTTTGGCGGAACCAATTGTTGCATTATTTTTAAAGGTGTTTGATTACAAAATGTTATGAATCCTTCTCCTTTGAAAGTTAAAGCGCTGAAAGCGCATTTAAACTATGTACACACCCAGTCGGATGGCCTTATTTGGCATGTCTGCAAACATCGTGTGTTGTATGCCGATACGGATTGTTCCCAGACGGTTTACCATTCCAATTACTTACATTATTTTGAACTGGGACGCACGTCTCTGATGCGCACGGCGGCGTATCCTTACCGTGAAATTGAAGATAGCGGCTATATTTATCCAATTATTGAGGTCGGCCTGAATATTTATACACCTTTACACTACGACGATATGATGCTGATTTATACACGCCCGTCTGAACGTGAACGAGTCAAGCTCCGGTTTGACTATATTATCACACAGGAAACAACGAACACGATTGTTTGTGAAGGGTTTACTCGCCACTGCGCCACCAACGCCGCGGGTATTCCCGTAGCGGTCGATGAAAAAACGGTTAAACTGTGGAAAAATTTTCCAAAATAACCAATCGGTTGCGCTTGCCTCTGAAAATACCGGATGCATCATATCTCCAGGATCATCGGTTTGAAGGACGGACTGTTCTTCCTGCGGTTGAGGCGATGCAGATTTTAGCGTTGACAACCAAAGCGTACTTACCAAAAACCGATATTCATTTAATCCATGATGCACGCTTTGATAAATTTCTTTACATAGATTCTGAAAATCGGTCGTTCAATGCTTTTAATGCAATTCAAGTTGATGAAAATGGTGCTATACATGCCAAACTGATCACCAAAACAGGCTCGTCCAAGACAACGATCACCCGGGTGAAAGAACATGTAAGCCTGACCTTTGGCATAACGACGCCTCATAAACAACCGCTGTTTAAAAAAAATTATAACCGAGATCCGCCATACATGATTTCAACATCCAGGCTCTACAAAGATTTAGTTCCTTTCGGCCCGGATTTTCAAAATATAAAAAAATTGTATCTTTATAAGGACAGCGTTGAAGCGACAATCAAATCTGCTATGAGCGGTTCGACCGGGCCTGAACCGCTGGGTTCTCCCTTTCCTTTAGACGCCGCCTTTCATGCGGCTTGCGCCTGGGGGCAACGCTATGCTGATGTAGTCGCATTTCCCGTTGGATTCGATCATCGCCGGATTATCAATCCGACATATTGCGGAGAAACATACAAAGCCCAAATTAAGTTCGTTCAAACAGAAAAAACCGCCCTCATTTTTGACATAAACATTTATTCTTCAAACGGCGACCTTTGTGAAATGCTGAAAGGTGTTTGTATGCGGGACGTCAGTGCGGGGCGCATGAAGCCTCCTCTGTGGATTAAATCCAGTTAGAATTCCGATTTAGGAATGCAAAAGTTGTGATATTTGAATCTGTTTGATATAGTGTAATTATGATAAATACAAACAATAACGATCACCTTTTTATCGAACTGCTTGACATGAACAAGGTCTTCGTATAGTTTTAAACAATACATAATTTATAAAAAAGGAAAATAATAATAGCATGGATATATACAAAATTTTGGCAGAGCATCAGATTGAATACGAACGCAGCGATCATCCTGCGGTTTTTACTGTTGAAGAGGCGCATCGTTTAACGCCTGATATGCCGGGGGCTAAAACCAAAAACTTGTTTATTTGTGACAACAAGGGTAAAAAGCACTTTCTTATTGTTCTTGAAGCGGATAAACGTATCAAACTTAAACTGTTAGCAGAAGCTTTAGGCGTCAAAAAAGTGCGCTTTGCCTCACCCAAGCGCTTAATGCAACATCTCGGCATAACACCGGGTGCGGTTTCCATCCTGGCTGTTATAAATGATCGTGAAAAAGCTGTCGAAGTTGTTATCGACAGCCATCTGTGGAAAACTGCAAAAGCGGTTTTATGCCATCCTTTGGTAAATACCAGTACGCTCGCTATTACACTGCACGATATTGAACGCCTTTTAAATAGTATAGGTCAGCCATTTCAGGTTTTGGAACTGCCCACGGAAGATTTCATTCCTGAAGTGTCTGATTGATATGGGGATTGATAATTTTATCAAGGAGGCCCGTTTTGGAAAAAAATCAAAAAGCAGTGTTGGGAGTACACCCCGATGAGGATAACAGTTCGTTTGTAAACATCCTTATTATCACAAATAAACGCGCCCGTTCTGCCGTTGTCAATCTTGGCCTCCATAATTATCACTGCCATACTGTTTTAGCCCATAGTATTCTAAAAGGTTTTGAATGTCTGGCTGCCATGCCCGAAATTCAAATCGTTATTTTTGAAAACACAATTCCGTCTTCCAGAGGGTTGGAAAAACTGGTTCTTAAAGTTAAAGCCCATCTGCAATGGAAATGTATTCCTGTCATTATGATTTTGGCAAAACCGGATCCCGAAATTGCCCAAAAGTCAATTGAACTGGGATATCAGCATGTAATGATTAAGCCTTTAAAAGCCAAACAGCTCCTTGATAAAATTGACCTGGTATTGTTGGAAAATTCTTCTAAAATGCGCTATAATCGGCAAATTGGGGGAAAAGGCGCTATTTTTCAACATTTGTACCATCAGGTTGCAAAACTGGCTGTCCGTGCTTACAAGCACGTCAACAGACGATTGGAAAATAAAACTATGATCGCAAGCATCAACGAAAGAAGTCAACTCATCAAGGGATTTCTTTATCGTAAAAAGAAGCGAAGTTATACTACTGTGGCTGAATGGTTGTCAAAAGAACTCAGAATAATCAGACGGATTAAGCCCCGTATGAAAACCAGACATAGAATAGTTACGCTTGGTGAATGGTTATCAGATGAAATCCGAATGATGCACAGAAGGGTATCGTATCATAAATTTGCAAAAAAAGAAGAGGTCAAAACCACAAAGCCACCTCAGATTGCGCCTTTAATAAACCCTGTCGAACCAGCAGATGCCCCGCAACCCCATGATAGTACAATAGAACAACCGGACTTTCCAATAAATATTCAGTATATGATTCTTTTTCAGAAAGCTCCTTATCTGTTTTCCAAAGGAATGCAAAAGCAGATTGAAAATACAATCTCTAAGGATTAACGCGTAAAAATTAATAAATTCTTCCGAAGAATAAAGTCAGTTTCAACCCGCCATGAAATAATGGCAAAGATTTTACTTTAAACGGTATTTTTTGAGCGATTTTTTTATCAGGTACGATAAGTGCCAGTTTCCATCCGCGAAAATCCGATTTCAGTTTTTCAAAAATTTCATCGAAAAGCTGTTGGCTTTCCTTAAATGTTCCCAATCTGCGGCCATAAGGCGGATTTAGCGCGATAATACCGGGTTCAGCAGAATCGGCTTGTTGCATAATCCGTTTGGGAGATAAATCTGTAAAATCCTTTTGTTCAATCCGGATTACATCGCTGAAACCTGATTTTGACACCTGCCGTTTCAATGCCTGGCAAACTGCGGGGTCTTTATCTGAAGCAAATATTATCGGTTTTTTGATTTTAATAGAAGAAGTTTGCGCCTGCCGCTTGATAAACGCCCATCGCGACAGTTTGAAACAGGGCCAATCAAAAAAGGCAAAATTGCGGAACTGGCCGGCGGGAATATTCAAAGCACGCATCGCACCTTCCAAAGAGAATGTGCCGGAACCGCAAAGAGGATCTATCAATATTTCCTTTCCGGTATAACCTGCCCGTATCAATGCGGCGGCGGCGATGGTTTCGCGTAAAGGCGCTCGCCCGGAAGCAAGTTTCAAACCTCTTTTATGAAGAAGCTCGCCGCTGCTGTCGATTGACAGGGTAAATCGATCATCCTGAACCCGTACAAAAATCTGCTGCATCACGGGTGAATGCTGCGATTGCAGTGCGCCATTTTTTTCAACTGACAACATTTCCAAAGGGATACTGTCACGAACATGCCGAATAATGGCTTTTTTATGAAAAAGCCTGGAATGATGAGCAGTTACATGAATCAGAAGTGTTACATCGGCAGGTAGATAAAGCTCCCAAGGGAAATCAGCCAGTTTTTTATCTAAACGCCTGAAATTCGTTGCTTTGAACGATCCGATACGCATCAACACACGATTGGCCGTGCGCAGATGCAAGTTGGCCTTATAACAATCCGGCAGCCGTCCGGTAAACGTAACGCCCCCTCCGGAAATAGAGGCATTCCCAACTGAGATCGGCGCGCCATGCAGTTCTTTCAAACAGATGTTTTCCAGCCCCGGTGAAGTGGCGACAAAAAATTCCTGGACACGGCCAATGACATGTCGTTTGATTCGTTTGGAAAGAGCACTTGAGTTTGCCATATAGGTTCGTAATCCTTGTTTAATCTTGATTATTTTTGACCGGCACTTCATTCAACCATAATTAATCCAAGATAATTATAAAATAAGCGGAAAGCAACTGAAAAGAAAAATTGTTCAGAAAAGACACTTCAATCAGTTTAATTTTCAATTGTATAACTTGACACCAAGGTTCTTTTAAGTTATTCAAGAGATTAAACACTAAGGAAAATAAAAGAGGTAATAAATGAAATGGCCGGAAGTTTGCGCCCGACGCGACTTACAAAATTTGCCATTTAAGATCGAACTCAATGAACAGGGACAAATCATTATGTCTCCGGTTAAAGTTTACCATTCCGCTTATCAAGGGAAAATCGCCGCCTTGTTGTATATAAATGCGGACGGAGGCGAAGTTCTGGCCGAATGTGCTGTTCACACTAAAAAAGGTACCAAAGTGGCTGATGTCGCTTGGGCGTCTGGTAAACTGTTTGAACGTATCAAAAAAGAAACCGAATGTTCAATCGCTCCTGAAATATGTGTTGAAGTGCTTTCTGAGAGTAACACCGATGATGAAATCAATGCCAAAAAATCATTATACTTTGAAAACGGTTCCAAAGAAGTTTGGATATGCAGTGAAAAGGGAACTATCCGGTTTTATAACTATGATGAAGAACTGGAAAATTCAGATTGGATTCCAAAATTTCCAAAACAAATATGAACTTTATTCTTTTGTTTAATTAGTGTAGTAATCTATGGTTTGGCAGGTGACATTCCATAATCGGAATGCACCTTTTATTACTTGTCAGTCATAAGTTTCCGTTTTTATTAATTCAAGGAGTTACCGGATAACTTGTAACTGACGAATTATTATAATCCTTATTTACAGGAGGTAGAAATGAAAAAGATTTTTGTGTGGGGTGTTGTTTTGTTAATGGCGCTGTCATTTAGCGCTACGGCTGGTGCTAAAACATTAAACTTGGCACTTGATGCGGATCCCAAGACTATGGATCCTCAGGAACAGTTGTCAGGCGGGATGCTTCAATACTCTCACATGGTGTTTGATCCGCTGGTTCGCTGGACTCAGGACTTGAAATTCGAACCGCGCTTGGCTACTAAATGGGAGCGCATTGATGATTTGACCGTGCGGTTTTATCTGCGTAAAGATGTTAAATTTCACAGCGGCAATCCGTTTACCGCTAAAGATGTCGTCTTTACCTTGAAACGATTTAAAACAAGCGCGGATTTCAAAGGCATTTTCGACCCGTTTGCTGAACCTAAAGTCGTTGATGATTACACGATTGATATCAAGACCAAAAAACCTTACGCGTTGCTTGTAAACACGGCCACTTACATTTTTCCGTTGGACAGTAAATTTTATTCTGGTAAGGACAAAAACGGAAAACCCAAGGATGCCTGTCTCAAAGTTGGCGAGACTTTTGCCAAAACCAATGAATCCGGTACGGGTCCGTATAAGGTCACTTTCCGTGAACACGGCGTGAAAATGGTTTTTGAACGCTTTGCCGATTATTGGGATAAAAAATCACCGGGCAATGTGTCCAAGATTATCCTGAAGCCGATTAAAGAAAATGCCACACGCCTTGCGGCTTTGCTTGCAGGCGACGTTGATTTTATAACTCCGGTGCCGCCCCAGGATTTTAGCCGTTTGGAAAAAGACGCTAATGTGAATTTACACACCTATTCGGGCGGACGTATTATCACCGTTCAAATGAATCAGAAGCGTAAAAAAGAGTTACAGGATGTGCGCGTGCGCCAGGCGATTGTGCATGCCGTGAATAATGTGGGAATCGCCCAAAAAATTATGAAAGGCACAGCCACACCGGCCGCTCAACAGGGACCCAAAGGCTATGCCGGTTATAAAGAATCTCTCAAACCGCGTTTCGATCTGGAAAAAGCCAAAAAACTGATGAAAGAAGCCGGTCTGGAAAAGGGATTCGAAGTCAGCATGATTGCGCCCAACAACCGGTATGTTAATGACGAAAAGATTGCCGAGGCGTTTGTCGCCATGCTTTCCAAGATTAACATCAAAGTAAATCTGAAGACCATGCCCAAAGCACAGTATTGGGATGAGTTTGACAAACAACCGGCCGATTTACAAATGATCGGATGGCATTCCGACACCGAGGATTCCGGTAATTTCACCGAATTTTTGGGAATGTGTCCCAACAAAGAAACCGGTTATGGACAATACAACAGTGGCAATTACTGCAATAAAAAAGTTGATGAACTGACCCTGGCCGCTCAGACCGAAACCGATCTGGCCAAACGTGCGTCAATTCTACAAGAGATTGAACAAATCCTCTATGATGACGCCGCATTTGTTCCTTTTCATTGGCAGAATCATTCCTACGGCGCCAAGAAAAATCTTGACGTCGCGCCCATTATCAATACAATGAATTTTCCGTATTTTGGTGATTTGGTGGCTAAATAGGCATGAAAATAGAAATATAAACTCATAAACGAGTAGGGCAGGCATGAGCATGCATTTGCCTGTCCTATTTTTTTTTTTAGTTTTCAATTATCATAAGAAGAGAAACCATCGCAACTAATCATAGCCCGTTATTTAGGAATTATTATAACGAAAGCAACTAAATCATGTTTGCATTTATCGTAAGAAGAATTATCCAGGCGATTGTCGTAATGATGATCATCGGCCTTATCGGCTTTGCGGTTAAAAACAATCTCGGCGATCCGGTGCGCGATCTATTGCCCATAAGCGCGTCCGAAGCCGAGCGTGTAGCGTTGCGCGACAAACTTGGCTTAAACGATCCGTTCGTCACCCAATATTTCCGGTTTTTAGGACAAGCTTTAAAAGGTGATTTAGGCGTCTCCTATTTTCATAGTAAACCGACCATTGAGGTAATCGCCGCCAAAGCGCCGGCCACACTTGAGCTGGTCTTCGCCACCGCGCTGATCATTGTTTTTATCTCTCTGCCTGTGGGCGTGTATTCGGCGATTTTTCCCAAAAGCTGGTTTTCACGTATCACCATGGGACTTAGCACGGTGGGCGTTTCGATGCCGGTATTTCTCACCGCCATTGTATTTATTTACATTTTCGGTGTAGAATTGCACTGGCTGCCGTCTTATGGACGCGGCGAAACAGTGAATATTTACGGTTGGGAAAGCGGTTTTTTCACTATAGATGGGCTGAAACATCTGATTTTGCCCAGTATCGCGCTTTCTTCAATTATGCTGCCGCTCTTTATTCGTTTGATTCGCAGTGAAATGATGGAAGTCTTGGAGACCGAATATATCAAATTCGCTTGGGCCAAAGGGCTGCATCGCAAGCGCATCTACCTGGTGCATGCGTTTAAAAACACGCTGTTGCCGGTGGTGACCGTTTTTGGCGTGGAAATCGGCATCCTGTTCGCTTTCACAATCCTGACGGAAACGGTTTTTCAGTGGCAAGGCATGGGCTTTATGTTTTTGGAAGCGGTGGAACGCTCGGACACTGCGCTGCTGGTCGCTTATCTGGTAGTGGTAGGCGCTATCTTTGTTGTTGTCAATACGGTCGTTGACATTATTTACGGTTTTATCAACCCTATGGTCAGAATAGCAGGCACAAAATGAACGCTTGGCTTAGATTTAAAGATTCTTATCTGTTTTATAGTTTTAAACGCGATCCGGTGGCGATTATCAGCTTTACGCTTTTTTTTATATTACTGCTTGTCGGTCTTTCAGCGCCTGTCATCGCACCGCACAATACATACGATACATCAACCTTCGATATTATGGATTCTGAATTACCGCCGTCTTGGATGGATGAAGGCAGCCAGGACTTTTTGTTCGGTACTGATATTCAAGGGCGCGATCTTTTTAGCACGATGCTTTTCGGATTGCGCACTTCCATTATCATCGGCATCGGCGCGGTTATTTTTCAGGCTTTTTTCGGTGTCGGCATCGGCCTGATCGCCGGCTATCTTGGCGGACGTTTGGATGCGTTTTTAATGCGTGTCGCGGATATTCAATTTTCATTTCCCTATCTTATTGTAGCGATTATCGCCAGCGCCATTTTTCAGGTGGCTTTTGGTGTAAACCGCTATGAACAACTCGCCATACCGCTTTTAATCATCATTATCGGCATTTCGGAATGGCCTAAATACGCTCGTACAGTGCGGGCGTCGGTTTTAGGCGAAAGAAATAAAGAGTATGTTGAAGCCGCTCGCGTGATCGGTTTAAACCGGCGGACGATTATGTTGCGTCATATTTTACCCAACACACTGACGCCTGTGCTGGTAATATCTACGATTCAGGTTCCTCAGGCGATTATGAGTGAAGCGGCGCTTTCCTTTCTCGGTTTGGGAATGCCGATCACGCAACCATCTTTGGGATCTTTGATTCGTGCCGGTTTTGAATATATTTTCTCCGGTTCGTGGTGGATCACTTTTTTTCCCGGCATTTTGCTTGTGGTTTTCATACTGGTCATTCTGTTGCTGGGGGACTGGTTGCGAGATGTCTTAAACCCCCGTCTTTACAAAGGATAAATATGGCGCCATTGCTTGAAGTAGAAAATTTGAAAGTTAAATTCGCGTTGCGCTTCGGCGAACTGACCGCTATTGATGGCGTCAGTTTTACATTGGTACGGCGTGAAAAACTCGGGTTGGTGGGTGAAAGCGGAGCCGGCAAATCGGTGACCGGTTTTGCAATTATCAATCTGTTGAGCAAGCCGGGTTATATCTCCGACGGTAAAATCACTTTTCAGGGACAGCGCCTTGACAAACTTTCTGATGAAGATATGCGTGATATTCGTGGGAATCGTATCAGCATGATTTTTCAGGACCCGATGATGACTCTCAATCCGGTGCTGACCATCGGCGAACAAATGGCGGAAACCGTGCTGGCGCATCAAAAGGTCAGCAAAGCCGAGGCCATGGAAATCGCGTTAGCCAAGCTCAAAAAAGTGTATATTCCCTCACCTGAAGAACGACTGCGCCAGTATCCACATGAATGCTCCGGCGGTATGCGGCAGCGTATCGTGATCGCCATTGCGCTGCTCACTGATCCGGCGTTGATTATCGCCGATGAACCCACCACCGCGTTGGATGTTACGATTCAGGCCGATATTATGGACTTGATGGTGGAATTATGCGCGGACGAGGATATGGGGCTGATTCTGATTACCCATGATTTGGCGGTGGTGTCCCAGGTGACTGAAAAAATCGCTGTCATGTACGCTGGTAAAATCATTGAGTCCGGCCCCACCGCAGACATTATTCATACGCCCCGGCATCCTTACACTCAAGGATTGATTCAAGCCATCCCCGGCAACAGCGAAGCCGGACGCCGTTTAAACCAAATTCCCGGCATGATGCCGACCTTGACCGATATTCCCGATGGTTGTGCCTTTCATCCACGATGTGGTTTGAGCAAGGATGTATGTCAACGTGAGACGCCTTTATTATTACCGACGGATAATGAAAACCGGTTAGTTGCTTGCCACAAAATCGGTTTGAAAAATAATTTTTGAATTAGCTAAAATCGATATACAGGTTAAAAAATGAACAACCCGCAACAAGCTACCCATAACGATGCCCTTCTGACAATCCGTAATCTCGTCAAACATTTCGACATCTCCGGCGGCTTTCTGGATCAGTTGAAATGGGTGAAAGGCAAAATTAAACGCCAGCGTACCACTGTGAAAGCCGTCAATGATGTCAGTTTTAAGATAAAATCCGGAGAGACGCTCAGTGTTGTGGGTGAAAGCGGATGTGGTAAATCCACTTTGGCGCGAACCGTTTTGGGGCTTTATCCGCCTGAAAGTGGCGAGATTATTTATCAGGGCGCACGCATCGACGATCTGTCTTCGGCTGAAATGCTGCCATACCGCGCCAAAATGCAGATGATTTTTCAGGACCCTTATGCCTCCCTTAATCCTCGCATGACCGTTGCCCGCACTTTGGAAGAACCGGTCGTATTTCATAAACGTGCGCGCACAGCCAATGACGTTAAAGCCAAAGTTGCGGAAGTGATGGAGCAGGTAGGCGTTGATCCGCAATGGGCAGATCGCTATCCCCATGAATTTTCCGGTGGGCAAAGGCAGCGTATCAGTATTGCCAGAGCATTGACGGTCGATCCTGAATTTATTGTGGCTGATGAGCCGGTGTCTGCCTTAGATGTTTCCATCCAGGCTCAGATTCTTAACTTGATGATGGATGCTCAGGAAAAACGCGGGCTGACCTATTTGTTTATCACCCATGATCTTTCTGTGGTCAAGCATATCAGCAATCGGGTTGCTGTGATGTATTTGGGAACCGTGTGTGAATTAGCACCGACCAAGCGCCTTTTCGAATCACCGCGCCACCCTTACACTCAGGCACTATTAAGTGCCATCCCCGAACTGGGACGCCTCAAACCGCAGCGTGTCAAACTGAAAGGCGAAGTCCCTACACCAATCAATCTTCCCGCCGGATGCGTCTTTCATGGCCGTTGCCTGTACGCCGATGATCGCTGTCGCAACGAAATTCCTCGTCTGTTGTTATATGATGGCGATGTGCATATTGCTTGCCATGGAGTTGAAGAAAAACGGTTGTAGAGTAATTATATTTAGGAATGAGGAAGTTATTTCATCCCTGATTCTTAGCCACTTTCAATTCAAAAAGCTGCCGTTTATTTTCATACGCCCGAATGCGTTTGTTAAGTTTAACCACCTTGCGCTTGTGAGCTTTGATCCGAGTTTCATCCGCCAGTTTGATATTAAACTTAAAGAGTGCTTGTTGCTCTTTAACGAGCGCTGTTCTTTCCTGTTCCAGGGCGACCTTCTTTTTTTTCAGTTGAGCTAGTTGTCTAGCTGAATAGGCCGGTTTCTTTTTTTTCACATAGGTTTCCCCTGAACGCTTTTGGGCTTTGAGCCGAGCGGCCCTTTCTCGCTGTTGTTTCCTATATCGTTGCGCTGGCGTCAGCGCGTCATCCGCTTCTTTAATGATCTCTACATTAGGACGTTGGGCCTCCGGCACTTCATGCAAATTGTCGGTGTAGTGTGATACACCGTTGCTATCTTTATATTTATATGACTCAGCGTATCCCTGACTAGGTAGAAACATCAACACCAATGCAAAAAGAAAAACGATTTTTATTTTAACATTCATTTTCTGGCATCCTTCATTTTAAGTAGATCGAGAAATTTCATAAAATACCGTCAAAGAAGCGCTAAACTGTAAGTTCAGCACTCCTTTTCGATCTACTGATTTTATCTGAAAACAGTGGCAGTCTCTGCAAAACATTACGGCGAGAGCAGGACAATTGGCAATTTATCCTACAACCCCAATGATTATAAATTAAATGACTTGCATATATTAACAAAGAGGAGTGCCAGCTTCAGCTTGCGTCACGGGCAAAGCTGACTGAAGCCAGCACTCCAAGAGGTAAGTTATTTAATTTACATTCCTAAGCAAGCTGAAGATTGCATTCCGTGTTATCTTTATTGCGGTTTTGCGAGTTTCCATAGTTTGGCGATTTCACCTTTTTCATTCAGCATCCAGCCAACAATATTCCCTACGATGATATCTGTTTTACTTAACTGTTCACTATCTTGGGAATAAATTTCGGCTTCAGAAGCAAAACGGAACAAGGTGTCACCGATGACAACTTCATCATCCGCAATGCGGTCAACCATACCTATCGATTCAATCTCAGCAATGCCATGTTCGATATTGTCAAATCTCACTTGATCCGGTTTTTCAATAGCGGGCACGGGCTTGATGGGAAGATGTTTGATTTTATCTTCCGCATAGCTGACGGCGCAAATAAAAACCATCACAAAAAATACGATTACAGTTCTGATTAACATCATTTATAACCTTTCTTTCCAGTAATATATTCCGATTGTCGTTTTAGCTCCTTGAATAGGTGGAGCTGGTAACGCTGTCGGATTTAGCGGATTAACAAATATTAAAGTGTTTGAGCCGGCTTTCATAAAAGCCGGAGGATAAACAATACCCGGTAAATGAACACCGGATGGGGCTTTTCCGTCGATCAAATCACCGCTATCCACAACTCCGTCACCGTTAATATCAAACAACGGTTTATTCGGAGCACCGCCATTGCAGACATTCATACCCCAAAGAATGGAACTCCCTCCTCCGGTTATACACGGTTCGTCCGAAGGAACGATAGAAACCGCCCATACAATTCCGTCCCGAATGCTAACATCGGCAATCACCCTTTCACGGCTTGTCGGCAGATCAAAATACCATCCGACATGACAGCCGGGGCCGCTCTCAGGTGAATACCAATTCATTTCACGGTCAGACAGTATGTCCACGTCGATATTCTCACCATTGATTTGAACAGTTTCAGTTGCAGTTATGTTTTGTTGCACCAGCCTGACATCGGGTGAAAGATCAGTGCCATCAGGTTCGGGCTCAGGATAGTAAAGCGGGCGTGAAGTGTCAAGTAAGTCATCTTTACCATCCGGAGTTTCACCTGGGCAATCGGTAAGCGTATCCGCAATCATGTCGGTTTTCTTTTTCATTTGTCCTAAAGATATTCCGGCGGATTTGCTTTCGTCCCAATCATCTTGCCAATCCCAGATGCCGTATATCGTTTGCATACTGGCGTCAGAATAATCGTCATCACCGAGGTAACGACCGGTACCAAAAGTAATTAAATAGCCGCTTTGATTGTCATCACAGGCCTCTATTGCATCCGGCCTTGAGGTAATCGGCTGGTTTTGACCCAGTTCGTTCACAGCATGGAAAAGCGGCCGCGGGTCATTAAATTTATCATAATAAGCCACTTTCCAGTTGTCCGTGCTCGTGTCCCAATCGTTGGCGCGGCGCAAATCAAATTTCCACATATTGCCCATCAAATCGCCGGCATAAGCGAAATCCACCTTATCATCAAAGTCAACATCAATCAGGAGCGGTGTGGAAAGACCATTGCATTCCTGATTTGCCCCGCCAAGACAGTCACCAGTGTCCGGATTCGGGTTTGTATCGATCTTTTTGATTTTAGGCTTGTTATTCATATCACGTTCTATTTTACCGTCAGCGTCTATCTCAATAATGTAAAGCACGGCATGGCCTCTTAAGCTATCATAACCGTTGCCAAAGATGACAACCCAACCGGCATTGCTGTTTACAATGTAGGGTTTGCTGTAAGAGTAACCTATGTCAGCGTCCGCTTCGGCACCGCGTAAAATGTTGAGCACTTTGCCTTTTCCGTTACCGGGACTCTCAATGTCACCACCAGGCTCATGATGTTTCAGAATTTCCTTATCCTTGAACATGCCATTAGGCCCGATTTTAATATCATATAGTGTAAAAGTCGGCCCCGCATCACCGTCCTCCACAGCCCCATGATTAGCAGGGATAATCGTAGAAATTCGGGCGGTGGCACCGCTATCTGCACCGATCACGGCCTCATTGCAGGAGAATTCTGATTTACCGGAGACACCCATATAGGTAATATCCAATGCGCCTGCCTCAGGGTCGGCGCCGATAATCGGATACTCCCAATTGGCAATCGAAGTGGCCAGGCCCGTTTCGGTATTTCCACCAGGTCCACTACCTCTAGGATTTGTGATGTCCAAACTATAAATTCCTTTACCTCCTTTACGCAATGAGCCTGTCATAATGATTTTATCAGGGGCGTCAGATTTACTTACATCTTTAATATTTTTGTAATACTGGTCTCCGTCCACATAATATTTATGGCCATACCCCTCTTGCGCCAGTTCATACAAATAAGGAATCACCTGATTGGGGATATACGCCCACAGTTCATCTCCCGTTTTAACGTCAAAAGCATGCAGCATACCATCATTGGCGCCAACGTAAAGAACATCTGAATCTGTTTCGCTATACTTTACATGCATCGTTGTTGAATGGACAATATCGCCGAGTTTACTGCGTCGAGCTTCACCTGCCTTGATAAGAGGACGGTTTCGGAAATTGCCACCGTTATCAATCTCATTGCTGTGATCGCCACGGATGAAATCCAGCAATTTGGCGGCATCGTCCGGATCATCGGAACCCAGCCAACTCTGTTGCTGCGCGCTGATGTTGGCAATTCTGAATGGTTGGCCTTCGGTGCCATCGTACGTGAAAATCTTGCGCTCATCCGCCGTCTTATCACCGAGTTTATCGGTAGCCGACCATCCTCCGTTGTCTTCATTGATTTCCATGGGTGCGCCGGTTGTGGAATCCAATGGCCAGGCCAAAATATCACCTTGCCAGCCATCGGATTTATACAAACCCACAAAGAGCAGTGCGCCTTCCTTTAACTGTCCGGTGTTGGTGGTAACTGACGCGCCGCTGCCTGCGCTGGACCCCATCTCGGAAAGCAGATCTTTTAATGCTTCCACGAGTTCCTGCGGATTTCCGGCACTGTAAAAATTGCCGCGGCCATTGACGGCGGCATGCCATAAATCATCCACTTTTCCCTTGTCATTCCCAGTGTTCGGCCAGGGACAAGCAGGCGGGCAATCCGGATATTGGGCACTGGGATATTCATTCGGGTCTAAATAGCCGGTAACGCCAAAAGCGACACTGTAAGTACTCATGTGCTGGTGTGGCGCTTTATCTTTCCTGCGGCTGGGAACGATATCGTTCAAGTCAGAGGAGAGGTCGCGTTCATAGTAGTGCATGGCCACATCGGCCAGGGTCTTAGAATAGCTATCACCATACCCTCCGCCATCAAAATCGGAGTTATCATCATTATCAGCGTTGTTAATATTCGAGGGATTATCGCCGTTGTAATAGCCGTCAGTCATGGCAATCGCAAAGGCGTGCTGGCATTCGCCGCCTTCCTCGGCCGGCCAGTATGGCGATGCGCCCAGACCAGATGGCTCTATACCGTCAACATCGCTGTAATACTGACCAATGCGTTGCAAACCTTTTCTTAAAGGCGTACCGTCGTCAGAATCAATAGCGTATAAAGCTTCCAGCAGCGAGTGGCTCATATCGTTCTTACCTTCCACCCACACCGGCTGTACCGGCAGGGATGCACGTTTGTGAATCGTGTGGATACCCACCATCAAGTTTTCGGACTCGGCTATCACCCGGCCAACAGCGGCCTTGGCGGTCAGCTCTCGTTTCCGGTAATAAGAGTACCAATTGGCGAAATTCTGGCGCGCCCAAGTGTAAGTCAATTTCCGCTTGACCGGATTTTTCGGATTGGACAAATCCGTATATTGTTTAATTTCATCAGGAACAAAATCAGCTTGAGCGGAATCGGTCTCAAGAGGATTCATTAATATTAATTCACCCCCGTCAACATAATCTGTTGCACCCACGTAGATGATGTCATTCGGATTACTGCCATCCAGCACAACACTGTCATCTTTGAAATGATAATAATCAATACGCTCGGAGCCGTCGTCTGAATCATCTTTAATCAATTCGACTAACCATATCCCGCCGTTGTTATCCTTGGTGTAGTAATGGGAGTTGGGAATATCATGAATTCGCCGCTTTGTGCCATCTTCCATCAGACCTGTGAAAGTAAAGACCTTGCCGGGCTTCCCTGCCTGCGTTCCCAACGCAATCCAGTCCAACCCATTCCAGGACCAGGTTGCATTGTGGCCATCGTTCGGCCTGTTCGTCGGCGGACTGATGATGTAGCCGTCGTCATCTTTGACCCAGTCAGTGTCCGCATCCGAGTAAGGCTGGCCGCCATTATAATATTTATGCCAATATGCCTTCCAACGATCATTCCAATCGGCCAAATCGTCATTGTCCCAGTCCCATTCAAAACTGGGAAAATCAGGCCTGCCGAGTTTTTGATTAAGCTCAATGGTAATATCGGTGTTTCCTCTCTCTGAATAGACTGTATAAGGCGCATGTTCGGCACGATCAATCTCATTAAATTTTTCATAGCGCACCCACTTGAAGGGATCGGTACCTGTATCTGTCTCCCAATAGCCCCATACAGCCGTTACTTTCCCGTCGTCCGCCACATTAATCTTTTTTTTCTTAGTCGCAGTTACAAAGACATAATAATCACCGGCAGGCACATCTAACAGCCAGGTGGCTTGGGCGCCATTGGTTTTTGTATATACACTTTCGCTACCGTAGTAGTCTGTCGTACTACTGTCCTCCCATGTTTTGGTGGTGAAAAACTGGCTCGCATTCTGATTGTCGATAATGATAACATTCGTCTGGTTTTCAATGGCGACCCCCTCTCGCCATTCAGAAATATTGACAAGCGCAATGGCATCGGCCGCGGTTTCATCAGCGTCATTATCATCAACACTACCGTCACCATCGGCGTCGATTTTCACACGCGTTACCGTTACACGTTCTCCACCAATTTGGGAAGGAATGCTGACGTACGTCGCACTCAAGCCCACGCGGTCTTTATCATCCTTCACATCAAAGGGTTTGCTAGCCTTAATGGGGTCCTGAAGCGGTTTGTTCGGATCGGCATTGCCCGGTTGCGCCAGATTTGTCACTTTTCCGTCTAAATTTGGCCAGGGTTCATAAGTAACACCCGGGCTATAGTACATTTTATTATAGCCCCCCCATTGAGTCTTCCAATTACGGCGTTCATAACCTGTCACAGTTTTGTAGCTGCCACCAGAGTAGTTATTATCTCTGTGGGGATTGTCAAATATATAGGTATGCTTATCGTGTTTTCCATTGGATGTTAAAATCGACCAGTCCATGCTTCCTGAGTCATCTAACAGGAACATCACCATCGGTGGTGCCGATTTGACACGCACGTCTAACGGAACATCGGCAATATCAACACATCCCGAAGCCAATGAGCAGAGTAAGTCCACGCCGTTACAGTCCTGATCCTTAGCATCACCGCAAACCTCCGCATTACCCGGAAATCTGTCGGGATCGCCGTCATCACAGTCTCCCGCACCGATGGTCCAACCGTCATTATCATTGTCGTCATCAAAATCACAAGTTTTAAAGGATGCGCTGATCGTATGGTTTTGGCTGACATATTCAAACGTGTAATCAGCCAGAGCCCCATGATCCGTAGGTGTCTGCGGATCGGCGTTAGCCGCCAGGGTCAATACACTCTCCGTACAATACGCTTCATCATCAGACTCAATCACAAAACTGACATCCGAGCCGAAAGGCACGGATACGGTATCGCCGCTGAAAGGATAATCCTCAACCACGGTAATAGTGCCATGTACCCCGGGCGCCATTGTGATTTCCATATCAGCCGGCTGATCTCCACAATCAACATTCAAGGTATAAGCGCCGAGATCTGCATCATTCCGGTTTTTAACCTTAATATAGTATGTTCCAGGCTGTAGAACACGTTCAATATAAAAATTCCGGTCAGATCCATCTCTGTCATCATTGGAATCGATGTCCGATGTGCAATCATCCGGCGAGGGCGGCTCGGACGCCTTATACAGGTACCCCTCAGTGTCCGTCATCGGATCACTGGTGGTATAAATTTGCACTGTCTGCGCTTCGTCAAGCACCAGTTGAAAATAATCGCCGTCTTTGCCGAAATCGATATTGCCTTCGGCGGTGCCGTTGGGGCAACTGATAGTGCTGGCCGTCTCACAGCTATTACCGTGATCGTCAAAATTCACTTCGATGGTATGATCATCATTGACACCGGTAAATACACAGGTTCCGATTCTACTATTGCTATCAATATCAAACGTCATCAGGGTGCCATCGGGCAATGTTGCGGATGCGCCATCAACATATTCCTGGTCATCAATTGTAATTGTATTGCTGGAGATTGAATAACCGTTATCCGGCTTCATCTCGAATTCCTTGTCTTCGCCCGGCGTCACTGTCACCGTGCCGGAAGGGCTTATGGTACCGTTATCACCGGCAATGGCTGTGATGAGCGGCGCTCTGCCCACATGACTGTAAACGCAGTAACGTGCATACGGATCGAGCTTTGCCCAATCGTTCCACATGGCATACACTTCATACGTGCCGGCAGTCGGCAGATTTGGACGCCAGGTGGCAACCGCGCCAACGGTCTCCGTATAGCGTGGTTTTGTTCCGTAATAGCCTGCCTTATTATTGGAAGTCTTCCATTCTCCATCTGCCTCCTTATACCCCGTATCGCCGTTATCAACGATGACTTCACTGCCGGTATCGATATTTACAAATTTAACCGCATCAGCCAGGGTGAACTTACCATGATCGACCGTCGGACTGTTCGGCTGACGCTCCACCGTAACATAGCCGCCCTGACCTTTAGCGAATACAAAGGAACCCACATGCTGCCAACTCCCGGCGCCGCTGGTTTGATCCATTTTTTCACATCCCTCTGGTTGGGCACCTATGACGCCAAAGTTCACATGAATTTCATGGTCGTTTTCAATTACATTTTCAAAAGTGTAACTCGATGGCGTTGAGTTCAGGGGATCATCATCTACAATCACCTCTTGTACAAAATAACCCGTATCCGGTGTGAAGGTGAATATCTGGTCCGTGCCATAATCCACTTCCACCTCTCCCGGTGGATTTCCGGATGGACTTATAGAACCGTCATGGCCGGCGGTTGCGGTGATAATACGCGTTGCACGGCGACACTCGACGTTCAATTCATATTGCAACGGATATGCTCTGCTACCCCCTTGGCGCTGTACTCTGACATAATAAGTGATGTCCGGTTGTAATTCCAACTCTCCGATACTAAAATCCTTATCATTATTGCTAATATCTCTATTGGAAGCATAACTTCTGTCGAGATTATCACATCCATTCCCATCGAAGAGTAAATACCCTTTAGGGTTGGTTCCGTAATCCTCGTAACCTTCTGTGAAAATTTTAACCAGACTGGGATAGCCTGCCGGCAGTACAAAGCTATAGTAGTCATAATCAGTCTCCCACTGAATATAGCCTGTAACCGTGCTGTTGCAGGAAATCGTAGAGGTGGTGGAACAGTCTTCACCCGGCTCATCTTCGCATGTCAGATGTATCGAATAGGCTCCTGTCGGATTACCTTTAGAATTGTTATTAACATAATTTTCCACCTTCACATAATATGTACCTGCATCCAATGCCTGCACGATCTTAAAATTGTAGCCATCATCCCAAGAATTGTTGTCGTCTTGTGTTTCACCATTACAACCAACATCAGGATTTTTATAGAGATAACCGCGGGTGTCAGTCTTTTCATTATTATAATTCTCAGTATGAATTGTGACATACTGGCGTTCAAGAAGTGTGAACGAAAAGTAATCCTTGTCATCATCTCCACCAAGATTACCGATTTTACTACGGCCGCAAGTAATTGGCGTTGCGCCGTCACAACCTCCACTCGGATCCGAATCACATTCTATGGTCAACTTGTAGCTGCTTGCTCCGTTCCTATTCAGACGCTCAACTCTGACGTAATAAGTAACGCCCGGTTCTACTTCATGATCAATCAGGAAATTTTTATTTTGGTTATTCCCACTTTTGTTATCATCTTCTTCGATTTTTTCTAGTGAATCGCAGTCGCCTTTATAAAGATGACCGTAGGTATTCATATTGCCTTCAGTGTATATCCTGACATACTTCTGTTCCGGAACAGTAAAGGTATAGTAGTCCGTTCCGTTTTTTGCATTAATTGTTCCGTCAACTGTTTCGCCGCAACTTAACGATATAGCATTGCTACAATTATTTCCGACTCCACTCGGATCCGAATCACATTCTATGGTCAACTTGTAGTTTCTTGCTCCGTTCCTATTCAGACGCTTAACTCTGACGTAATAAGTAACGCCCGGTTCTACTTCATGATCAATCAGGAAATTTTTATTTTGGTTATTCCCCATTTTGTTATCATCTTTTTCGATTTCTTCTAGTGAATTGCAGTCGCCTTTATAAAGATGACCGTAGGTATTCATATTGCCTTCAGTGTATATCCTGACATACTTCTGTTCCGGAACAGTAAAGGTATAGTAGTCCGTTCCGTTTTGTGCATTAATTCTTCCGTTAACTGTTGTTTTGTCGCAACTTAACGATATAGCATTGCCGCAATCTTCTCCAAGCACAACACCAGTGTTAAACAAAACAACAACCGCAATCAATCCCAATATTACTATTTTTTTACATTTCATCAGTTTGTCCTCATAATTTTATTTTGTGGGTTAGAAGAGAAGAAAAGACAAATTTATCAGGTATCCTTCATTTGCCGGTTTACAATTCAAAGGAGTGTCGAACTGACAGTATTAGTATTCTGTCGCCTGTGCTAAACTGTAAGTTCAGCACTTCTTCAAAAAGGATTAACTATTTTTAGGGGCGAAATAATGAAGAAAACCGATTGATAAATTAGAAAAACGCATTGCAACGTCTTTTATCAGTTCGTTTACACGTTGCATTGCAACAGAGATTAAACGGCGTTGTTGTGAGTGAACGGAATGCGCCTTAAAACTCTCTTTTGTACCCCAGTTCGATTAACGCCCGCCCGCCGCTATCGTTGCTGTGTCCCCAAATTATATAGCTATATTTTCGTTCAGTGCCTGTGAGTTTTAGTGAATCACCCTTTTTAACGCCCACAAATTGGGCGGCATACGCTGCTATTATATCGCCGCTAACATCATCAACTTCCACAATATTTGTAGTACCATCTGTTTCAGTACTTTCTATAGGGTTCCAATTTGGATAGACATTTTCTTTAGCATCCGGGTCGCCGGTAATATCATCCCAAACATTCATGTCTGTCATATCAGGAGGAGGGAGGGT
Source organism: Desulfococcaceae bacterium HSG9 (assembly GCA_030378005.1). Taxonomy (GTDB): domain Bacteria; phylum Desulfobacterota; class Desulfobacteria; order Desulfobacterales; family JAUCGF01; genus JAUCGF01. Next base: position 65,854 of record JAUCGF010000078.1, read on the forward strand.
TGAAGAATCATTGATGAATCGTAGCCAATTTTCACCACTTGCGCCCCAAACGGTGCTATATCCTTTCATATTAGTTTCCGGATTAGGATTATTTTCCATCACTACGGCAGCCTGAATAGCAGCTGACTCAGCCTTGTAGAAATTTACTTTATAATCCCGTTCGTTATCCGCTATCATAATTTCAAGGGTTGATGTGGTGGTTGCCGCCATGCCCAGTAACGTCAGCAAAACTAACAACATTAATGAGATAATTAATGCCGAACCTTTTTCGTTGTTTATTGTTTGTGCCAGTTTCATCAGTGTTTCCCTTCAGTTACACTTGCCAAAAGCGCCGTTAATTCTGTTATGATTAAATTCCCGATGTGCTTATACCATTAAATTCGATCTCTTTCTTAAGCGCATTATTAGAATCCGTACTTTTTATTACCACGCGAAACGTTTTATAATATGCTGTATCATCCGTTCCCTTTTGTTCAGTGACGTTCCTTACTTGGTATCGGTATAAGCCTAATGAGTCGTTTGGAACAGACAGCCAATTTGAGGAGTCACTGATAATGGAAATATCATCAACTCTTAATTGTTCTATGACACCCATACTTAAAGTGGCAGCTTCGGTAATACGATTGGCCTTCCCATTGGTTTGAATGGCCATCACCTGCATTGACGCCATTGCCAGCAGACCAAAGGCCAAAATCCCCATTGCGATAATAACCTCAATGAGTGTGAATCCCTGTTCTTTGATTTTTTCGTTTTTCATATTGTCAGTTTTCATATTATTGCCCTTATAAAATTTAAGTTAAAATTACGGTAAACTGATATTACGGCATTTGACTTTAGTGGTTAGCATCCTACGGCGGCGATGATCATTTTGTGGGGCCAATATCGCTGTTGTACTGAATGGGTTCGTATATGAAGTTGCATCCGTGTGATTTATGTCATCGCGGTCGGCTTTGGCCACTATCGTAATTTGTATTGATACCACTTCTGAAAGAGCCGTGGCTGGGACGCCATTACTGTTTAAACCTACAAAGTTGAGCGCATCAATATTATCGGCAATTGGATTGGGAGAACCGGTTGTTTGCCTCTCAATTTCATGGCCGGCTGCATCAAAACTGTAGGTTATCGTTTCCAACGAACCGGTAGTGTCCGAAATGTAATCAAAACTGATTTGATTATCACCATCTTGATTCAAAGACAAAGAAATAATGCCGACCGGGCTATTTCCGGTATTTGGACTGGGATCATATTTGGCCATGCGCAGCTCTTTTTGCATAATAAACATAGCGGCTCTGAGGTTTTGCTGCATGCCGACAATCTCTTCCTGTACTATATAAGATTTCTGCTGCGAAAGAAACGTGGAATAGGCTGCCCCTATAACAGTTAAAGATATCGCTAAGGCGATTAGGATTTCGAGAAGTGTAAATCCGTTTGAATTATTTATTTTGACTTGCACAGATTCAGTTCCTTTCAAAGATGAAAAAAATTCTTAGAAATTTCCCCCAAATAATATACCTGCTTTACGGAAATTATAAGTTGTTTATTTATGGGGAAGTCCCTTCTTATGTAAAAGAAGCTTTCTATCATTGGATTCGGATTCGACCAACAGTATTTACGACAATTTTTTTCTGTCCATTTTTATTGTTTGTAAGATAAACGCTTCCGCTAGCACCTGAAAGCAGTCCGTTAGGACGAAATATGACCGTTGGTTGGCCATCTCCATTGTCATTAAAACTGACTCCGTCTGCACTTCCATTCGTTTCATTAGCCGGATCATTATCAAAAATGACATCATTATAATTAGGGCTTTCCGCATAATTCGGATGACCCGGAAATGTTACCGTTCTGACACTAGGTTCTTGCACAGCATCCTGCGTACCGCTATTATCAGCGTCAAGATATATTTCATAACCGTCAATTGCGCCTCCGGTTTTAGTAAAACTGACCGCACAATTGACATGCTCCTTCACGGCTGTAATTCGCGCCAGTTGCAAATTGGAATGAATATCCCGTGCCGCGTTACGAAGGCGGTAATTCGGCATCCACCCTATAATATAAGGAATCCCAAACCCCATGATTATGGCCATAATCGTAACAGCAATCAATATTTCAAGCATTGTGAATCCCGATTTGTTTCGCATGTCGCTCCTTCTTTTAATATTCTAATCACTCTGACTTGTACTATTCAAGTTTTGTGCCATAAACATCTCTTTTTGGTATCAACGTCCTTATAATAGCCTGTCAATAACTTATATCCTATTGAAATAATAGAATTAACACATTGATATGACAATCGCTTAAAAAATAAATAATAATTTTAAAGATAAAAAATGATGAAGTTGATCATGGTTGTCATTAAATGTTTTAAGGCGGTATTAATGTTTTTTTACATTAAGAGTTAATTTTTTTTGGCGAAATATATATTCAATTATAACTTTCACTTTTGTTAAATTATTTAATAGCTATTTCAAATTGATTTAATAGCTATTGCCGGTTTCTCCGGTTAAGGGGCTGGATGGTATTTGTTTTCACCCGCGTTTTATGTGATGTTCGGAGAAGCATCCTGGCATTATATTGTTGAAAATCATGCAATCCTTTGCGTCTCCCCTCGGTTCCCATGCTTTGCGCGGGAATCTTTATGCGCCGATTAGCGTCAGTCCCTTGACACAGTGCGTTCCCACGCGAAGCATGGGAACGAGCTTTTCTATTTGGCCATCAGCCTAATTCTTCCAAATTAGTAAGTCATTAAATTTAAAACGTTTTGAAATGACTTACTTGGCAGGTCGTGTGAAGGGAAGTGAATAGTTAAAAATTATCGAATCAATCCAATTTAATTTCGTTTAATTTTGATGGTCTCGTAAAAAGTCGAAATTTCAAAAATAATGCTCGTAATAGATTGAAATTATTTGGTATAAGTTTAGAAACCGACCAATTTTGGGCTTTTTGCGAGACCATCAATTTTGATTTTTTTCTTAAATCTATCAATTAAGGTACAAATATTGCATATTGATTTGTTATCAGCAAATCGAAGAGTTTTATGAAATGCTGCCAAAGGAGTGCTGAACTTACAGTTTGGCATAGGCTGGAACATAAAATCCCATTAAAAACAGCGCTAAATTGATAAGTTCAGCACTTGTTTTTGATGATTATAACTTAAAAGTTAAGCGGTTCAATAATTAAAAAGGAGGCGACAAATGAAAACGGATATTACCCTTATTTCTCAATTGGGTAAAGCGATTTTAGGATTAGGGTTGATTTTATTGTTATGCGTCAGTGTGGCATCTGCTGGTGACATTATCATTATCAAAGAAGATTTTGAAAATGCGTCCGGTTGGACTACAGAAAACAGCGGAACCGCATGGGCGATTGATGATGACAAAGCACACATGGGCGATAAGTCCGCCAACTGTGCGGATGGTGAGTTTAGCGCTGGAGGAACATATCTGCCGAACACGGCATCATCAATCAAGAAAACATATACCAAAGGCTTCAAGGCAGACGGATCGTATGTTCCGATCCGGCAATTTATGGATTTAAGACTTACCTTTTATTATAAATGTATGGGCAGTCCGTCATGGGATTATGGGCAGGTGAAAATAAATGACACGCTTGTCGCACCCTTGATAGACCACGATGGAGACCCTAATACCGCTCCTAGAGTTATGGAGGATCAGGGCTATGCATGCAGTGGAGATTGCCCGGATGAATGGAGCCAGGCGGAGATCTTCATCAGCGCGTTTGACAGAACTGATTCACTTACTTTGGAGTTTTATTTTCAAAGCAATGAGAGCCGGGAATATGACGGTTTTTTTGTCGATGATATTGAGATCACCGGAGACTGGTCGCTGACTGTACCGGATCCGCCCATAAATCCGTTTCCCGCAGATGAAACACGTAATGTCCCACTGGAGACCAGTCTGAGTTGGACAAATCCCGGTGTTCTACATAAAAACACCCATCAGGTGCAAGTGTTGCTGGATATTGTGACCGATGACCCTCCGGATCCGCCAACAACGATTGTGCATGCTTTTGCAGAGACATCTCCCGATCCGCTAACCGAAGAGGGTTATAGCCTTAGCAACGGGGCTATCGGAGGCCCGCTTTCCGGAAGTTCCACTTATCAGTGGACTGTCATAACGAAAAACACTGAAAGCGATGACACCACCCAACGCACCTGGAGTTTTAAAACCGCTTGTTCGGTGGTAACCGCTTTCCCCTGGTTCGAAGGCTTTGAAGGTGAGTGGGAGGAAGAGCCTGCTACCGCACCGGCGACCGCTCCGCTTTGCTGGACGCCGATTACCGATCCCACAGCGACGAACTATTGGGAACCGAATGAAAGCACAGTGCATTCGGGATCATACAGCGCTAAAGGCCCATGGGGCAGTGAGGGAGGTGTACAATGGTTGCTGACACCGGAACTAAATATGTCATCCGGAGAGACGAGTCTGAAATTCTGGTTGAAAGGGTCTTATGCCGGCGGCACGAATCTGTATGTGATGATAGGTGATGACAAGAGCGATTTGGATGCTTTTACGCGCTTAGAATCCTACATTGCCGGCCTTAACATGCCGAATAATTGGGAAGCACAGGTGATTGATCTCACTGCATACAGCGGTTCAGGCAAGGGAAATAAATATATCGCCTTTAAAATGGTGGATGATGACGGCTTCAATGTTTACATTGATGATATTCAGGTGTATGAACTCCAAAATAAAGCTTCAACGATAACAGAAGGCGGCGGTACCGAGCCGACAACGATCTCATCGGCTGCTGACACGGAAGGTGATGCGGTTTATGTCTTTGATGTCACTTTTAACGATGTCGAACCACCAGCCCCTGATATCCCTGATGGCTTACCCACCATTATTGACCAAATCAAGTTCACCCAGGCGGATAACAATGCAGTGTATGATTGGACTGATGCCATCGAAGGCGCCACACTATTCGGGCCGGATTTAGGTGCTGCCGGTTTAGCCGGAACAGTCGAGGCCGATCATATTCTGTTCACAGGCGTTGATTTTATCTCGATTGCCCATAATGCCAGCGAAACCTACCAGTTAAAGATATGGTTAAAAACCGATTTATCAGCAGTGGAAGACCATAATTTATTGGGTTTTAAACTGGATTATACGGATGTTATCACCGATGTTTCCGGTTCCACTTTTATAGAGGGGGCACCGCACAGCGGTGACGGCGTAGCCATCGACATCACGGCCACGCAGTTGAAATTCACGACCCAGCCGCACGATCGGGCGGTGAAGGAACTCCTTCTTCCTATTACCCTTATAGTAACCGCGCAGGATGCCAACGGCAACACTGACTTGGACTACACCGGAATGGTTACTTTGACCAATACCACCGGTCTGACAATGGATAAAAACGCCGAGGCGGCAAGTAGTGGCGTAGTTACTTTCGCTCAGTTTAACTTTACGCAGATTGGTGGCAGCACCAATCTTGTAACCACCAACACAGACAATCTGGCGAATGACACGACAACCATAGGTATTATGGTAACAGGCCGCCAGCCGGAAGAGATTTGGAATGATGATTTTGAAGGAGCCGTGAACTGGACGTTCACAGGTGAATTTGAAATTGGCCCGCCGCTTGGTAAAGGCGGTTCCTTTGGCAACCCGGATCCGGACAGTGCTTATGATGGAGTCAATGTATTGGGAACAGATCTAAGCGGTCTGGGGGATAATCCGGGCGATTGCGAACCGGACCTCACTGACCGAGAATACACAGCCACTTCACCATCGATTGATTGCTCCGGTCGCACCAAGGTAGCGCTAAAATTTTACCACTGGTTAAACACGCAGGACACAGATTTTGCCTATATTGATGTTTACGATGGAACCAAGTGGAATGAGGTATGGGCTTCATCCGATATCATTGAAGAAACTGCTTGGAACTTGCAGGAAATAGATATATCTAAGTATGCTGATAACAAACTGGATGTGAAAATACGCTTTAGTTATGGCTCATCTAATAGTGATTTCCCCTACAGCGGCTGGAATATTGATGCGGTTGAAGTCGTTCAAAGGCCGGATTGGGAAGATATGTCTTATGAACCGGACTTGAGCGAGGTGTTTCATAAAAATACTGACTATGTGGTGCAAGGTTTGACCAACCAAGAGATCATCGGGATCAAGGTGATAACGAACAATCAAGGTCTGCCGCTTGTTATGGATCAATTGTGGTTCAACACTCAAGGTTCTACCTCAGATAGCGATATTACTGTGGCCAAAGTTTACTACACCGGCTTATCTGATGTTTTTGCCACTGGGACTTTGTTCGGTGAGACAAATGCAATTGGTACTGATGGCGCGTTCTCAATCACGGGAGGCCAAGAACTTGAAGCGGGTGTGAACTATTTTTGGCTGGCGTATGATATCGAGCAGGACGCCCTGCTTGATCATTACGTGGATGCGCAATGTACGAAAATAACAATTAGTGACGCTGATTACGATTTGAATGCGGATCCGGATGGAAAGCGTAAAATTTTCGGCCCACCTATACTTCAATACGCGATAGGCATCCTGAAAATTTTAGCGGATGATATTGTTTTACCATCCGATTTATCTACTTCATCTACTGATTTACCGAAATTAATCTTACTAGATTATACATACGACGGTAAAATTGAAATGGGTGACGCAATTTTTGTGCTTGAGTATCTGGCGGGATTGAGAGAATTTTAGTTGAAGATAACTTAATCGGCTAAAAATAGGCAGGTAAAAAAAACCGACTCCTGAACGGAGTCGGTTTTTTGTTTTGAAGCAGCGTTTGTTTTTTTTGAAGGAGTGCTGAACTTACAGTTTAGCGCAAGCGGGGCGCGAAATGATAGACTGTTCAGAAAGAAGCGTTTCCTATTTGCCTTTCAAAATAGTTCTGATCTGATCGATAGTAAGTTCCACTTCATCTCTTTCATCTATTTCCTGCCGGCAGATTACCATCATGTAAAAGGGGCTTTCATCATCAAGCAAAAATCGACGCAGGACAATTTTATCGGTATAATTGATGTCCATAGAGATATAACTGGCTTCTTGTTGATTAAGCACTTTGCCGGCTTTTTCCAGAGCATCTCCTAACACAACCGTAAAGGCGGCTAAAGCATCTTCATCCACCGGGCTGTTAAAAACAGCGAGAGACAGGCCATCGGAATCGGCGACCACAGCTCCGCTGAACCCTCCACGCCTGCACATGGCCACAACGGTGTTTTCCAGCACATCGCCCCGGTAAAGCGGTTCGTCGTTCATAGTATCCGGAGTAACGTAAACCGGCAGTTCCGAATCTATTGAATCATATTTGGACGGAGCAGATTGAGGTTCCCTTGCCTTTTGCATGTCAGCATGCTTTGGGGGAATCGTCGATGTCACCCGCTCGTAAAAATAAGGCGTTACCACGGCGGCCTGATCAATCATGTTCCCAAGAAGCGAAACGGCTTCATTAATTTCAGAAGAGTCCTTCAGCATATTCATCCGCAACACCTCCCATATTTCCCTGAATTTCCCTTATTTTCAATTCGGTCGCCAAATCGATATAGGCGCGTGCGATATTTTGCGCCTTGGGCAGTATGCCCACCGGCACCGCTTTTATACTGGCTCGTTCAACATTTTCATCAAAGGGTATCAGTGTGTTAAAAAATACTGTTTGAGGAAACTGTTTCATAACTTCGTTGTAAACCTCGGTCTCTGATCTGTTATTTTCGTTAAACATATTTATCAGCATTCCCTCAATGCGCAGAGACGGATTGAGTTTATCCCGAACCCGATTGATTAATTTCAAGAAACCGGGAATGGTTTTTACAACGATGCTACGACAATTAATAGGAATAATGACACCGCTGCTCGCTGTCAGAAGAGCGGTTACAATACCTCCTATACCTGCGGGTGAATCTAGAAGAATATAATCAAACCCATCGGCGATAGATTGGATAGTTCGTCCGAGATTGCCTCGCAAGGCTTCCTTCTCAAGAAATAACACATCTTCCGGTTCGATGGCACCGATGCCGACTACGGACATAGTTTTATCTCGTGTCGGAATAATAACATCTTCCGGCCGGGCGTCATTTTTCAAAAGATTGATAATACCCAAAGTCGTTCTTTTTTTCAAATTGCTGGCAATTGCGATTCCCCCTTGGGGATCGCCGTCTATAAGCATCACCTTTTGCCCCAATCGATTAAGACTGAAGCCAAGATTCAGTACCGTTGTTGTTTTTCCAACGCCGCCTTTATGGCATGCGATTGCAATAATTTTATTCATCATTCTCTCCATCTACCGAAAAAATTGTTATCTTAATGCTTTAAGTTTTCCCTTTTTGGTAGCCGCTATCAGAACCTTAAGATTTTCTTTTAAATCACCTTCCATCATAATCAACATATCAAAAAAAGTGACTGTCGGCAATTTTTTTAATTTTTCCATTGAAGGAAAATCGGATAAATCAGAAGCGAATTGCAGCGGGCTGTTTTTACCTTTGATATGTTTAAGACTGTCTTCAATTTCATCCACATAAGCCAGTACATTCATTAGCATTTTCGTAATGGGTCGGGGATTTTTTGTTATTTTGGCAGGCAACGCGTCAAAATCAACCGAAAAAACTCCTTTTTCAAGTAAAAACAAGCGATAAAGGGCTTGTTCGCCGGTGAAATCACCATAGCGGACAAAAATAATCTGGCCCTTTTCAATAAATATATCACCATTTACATTTTTAAGATGAATAACAGCCGTTTTAACGCCAGCTTCCATGTTTTGCATCAGTTCCACCAGATTGATATCAGCAAGATCGCCATTCATAACGCCTTCAGATCGTTGATAACGCTGCGTACGCCGCAACACGGCATTGATGCGCGCCAGGAGTTCGGCGCTATTAAATGGTTTGGTGATATAATCGTCTGCGCCGAGTTCCAAGCCTTTTATTTTAAGATATTGCTGATTCAGACAGGTGACAATAATGACCGGAATATCTTCTAAATGCGATCTTTTGCGCATTTCTTGAAGGGTTTTAAATCCGTCCATCACTGGCATTTGGATATCTAATAAGACAATTTCAGCCTTGTCGGATTCAAGTATATTTAATGCTTCAACACCGTTTTGGGCGTGCAGGATTCTAAAACCGGCAAGTCCGAGATAGTCCCCAAGCACCTCGTGCTGCAATTGGTCATCATCAACAATCAGAATCGTATAGCGATTCATAAGTTTAAAATTTGAAGTTTGAAGTTTGAAGTTTAAAATTATTAAGTAATAATCAATAACTTACAAAAACTTATGGATGTAGGCGCCTGATTATTGATCGTTACCGGGGATTAAAAAAAAATCATCCATCAGATCGACGCCGCAGGTAATCGTATCAATCCAGTCAATAAAACGATTTACCATCTCCTTATCAGGCAGGATAGCGCCGTGCTGGGGTGCGATTATTTCGATATCCATTGTCTTGGCGATACTCACCCACATTTTAAGTGCTTTGGTTGACGGCATATAGCGTTTGTGAAACTCTTCCATGTATTCGATATGCGTATCAAAATCATCAACGGTGTCGTAAAGATTGCCCAATGATGCTCCCAAATCACCGGAATAGAGAATTTTTGAAGTGGGATCATACACCTGAAAATTGCCGGCCGAATGGAGGAAATGAGCGGGAATAACCATAAGCGGCTCGCCCCCCAAGGATATTGTCATTCCTTCATCCGGAATCGCTTTGATACGACTTACGACAAGTTCATCAACCCCAAAGTGAGGAATAAAGCGCATCCATAGCGTTGAAAGAAAAGCATTGGCATCTGTCGTCATCAGCCATCCGTTCGCGGCCGCTAAAATATCCGGATCCTGGTGGGAAAAAAACAGATACCGCAAACTATTTATCGGAATAATAGAGGCGACTTGCGGCAGCAACTGAGAATAAATCTTGTGGCCGCCAGGATCAAGAAGCATTCCTTCACCACTGTTGACAATGAGATGTTGGTTGGATTGTATCATCGTTCCAGTGGATAAATCGTTGAAGATCACATTTTTATGGTTATCGGTTTCAAATAATGTTTTCATGGGGATACCTCATAAAATATAAGGATGTTTAAAACTATAAAGCTACAATTTATTTTATAACATGTTTAAGATAATATGTTTTTAACTTTTTCCGCAACGCGTGATAAGTCAAGAAAGATAAGACCAAGTTTCGCTTCCTGGCGTGTCATGGCCAGCAAAACTGAATGAGGTCCGGCATTCATTATAATCGCATAGCCGTGTTCCCCTTTGACAAAAATCTGCTGCAATCCACCTCGTTGCAATTCTGTTGCGGTTCGGCTGCCCATGGACAACATCACCGCGCTCATGGCGGCGATACGCGTCTCTTCGAGTCCCTGCGGCAAAGAACTCGCAATAATCAGCCCATCTTCAGAAACCACAGCGCAAGCCTCAATGTCGGCACTGCCAGATTGAAGTTCGGAAAGCGCGGCGTTTAATTCATCCGTGCGTGACATGAATTCCTCCTGTATTATAGTATTCCGATTCCGGTTTTTCCAGCCGGCATCCGTATGCATAAATTTGAATTCCGTTATTCCTGAAAATCAAAACGGGATTCAGTGTAATAAATATACGGCGGTACAATATCACCGCCCCTGATATTAAATTAACTATTTAATTGTACACACTAAAGATTACGATTTCAAGAGAAATTTGACAATTGTTTAAATGCGTGCTAATGAAAAAAATAATTATCGACTTAAAATGCAGACATCCTTTTCAATAATCGTTCCGATTATGATTATGAAATTGGGAACTTATTTCGTCCCCGATCCTAACTTCACATCCGAATCTGATAAAAACGATCTTAGGAGCCATTATGGGCCTGTTCGACCTTTTAAAAAAAACACACAAAAAGCCGCATAGAGATAAAAAACTGCCGGATAATTCTTCGCTGACAGATATAGATGGAGCTGACAGATCGTCTGAAGACGGGCTTGATGATACCGAAAACCTTTCAACGTTGATTTCTTCGGGGAGCGAAAACGGTTCAAAATATAAAAGTGCTTATGAAAATATCATAATGGATCAAAAACGGCGAGTATTGCCTCCTGATCAAAATAGGACAAACCGTTTTTTTGAAAAAAATAATATAGGAATCAGAATTCGGAGTATGATTGAGAAAAGTTCTCAAAATTTAAAAATCGAGCTGTTTGAAAAAGAGGTGCGACAACAGTTTCAACCATATATTCGCTACCTGTTCGCAAATGCTGAAGATGCTCGCGATGCTTTATTGGGGCTGAATTTTATCCATGAAGCTGAGGATACTGGCAACTTAATCTGCACCGAACCGCTTACTTTCGGATGCTATCGTCAACAAAATGGAAAACATGAAGCCTACATTGGCGGCTGGCAACTGACTCCGCGTTTATGGAAGGCCGCTAAAGAGAGCTTTACCGTACATAATGGCCTGATTAAAAATGAACAACGGCCTGATGCCGAGTTCAATTCAAACACCAAACGCGGTATGACGTTATCTGAACGTGTAACCAAGATCAGAGAATATTCGCAATTAAATTCAGGGCAGACCGAATTTTATTCAATCTACGAGGCACCTAATGGTGTTATTGCTCAGGCATTCTTAAAGCAACAGCAAAATTTGATTACGAAATCTGATTGGTATATCGTTGTCAAAACACCGGATGGAGATTTCTGGGGTGATATTGACGGTATTTATAAAAAATGATCCTTTTTTAAATTTCAAGCTATAGTATTCCAGTTTTGGTTTTTTTTGGCATAAAATTTGCATGGATATATAAAAACAGTGGTTTAGAAAACCGGATGCGCTGAATTATGCATGATTTTGGAAAAACCAAAATTGGAACACTATATTTCACAAGATGCCTCGCTAGGCATAAATTCTTGTAAGCAACTGAAAACATAGGTATTATTTTCTAAATTCAAATCATTTCAACATGTTACAAAATAACTGAAATTTAAAATTCATAATATGCCAGCCAAGCCTGAATTAAAAGTGATTCAAGGAGGGGTGCAAAGCGAAATCCTTTGGGGAACTGTCCGTATTGTGGCCGCTCCGCAATATGCACAGCCTTTTAGCATTGATGCGATTGTTGCGGAAGAAGATACGTTTCTGGTCTTGAGTGCTGAAAAAACAGTGCGCATGCCGTCTGAACATATCATTCGTATTATGACCGAGATTATTGAAGCTTTACCGGTTGCACCGGGAAGCGTCCTTGTTAAAAATGGCTGTCCCATGCGTTTGCTTGCCATTGTTCATGATCTCGACAGGGAACCTTCGTGGCGTGAAGATTGGATTTTACAAGCTTTGGAACTGATTTTCAGAGAAACTGCAACACGTAACTTCCACTCAGTTGCTATTCCGCTTTTAGGGGCTGTTTACGGTGCCTTTGACATTCAACATTTCCTTAATTTGCTTAAAAATGTTTTAAAGCGTATCCCTCCGGGCGATTTGAAATATTTGTGGCTGATTGTTCCCCATGGTGCCAGCCGAAGAATTATTCAGATGTTTAAATCTTAATCGTAAGACGTAAAAGCATTTACAAATACAAATTGATTCGATATACGAATATACTTGTAATGGTATATTTATTGATAATCAGATTTTATTCAAAGAGGTTTATATGGGAAAAAAAAGTTTGTTCAGATCGACTTCCAAAAAAAAAAAGAAAACCGGATTAGGCGTTCCTAAACCCAAATCCACAGCGAAATCTGAAAAAAAAATTACCGCAAAAGCGGTGAATAAGGCGATCCGACCTACAACAGATTTATCTGCAAAGGCAACGGATGGAAAGTCAGAAGATCAATTGACAACCACTAAAACAAGTGCAAACGTCAAATCGTCAACGGAAAAAGCAGATACCGGTGTACCGGCACAAACAAAGCGCCTGCCCGAAACCGTGGAAACGGATAATTATAAGTTGCAGGCAAGTCAAAAAGGAGAGAACCAACCTATTGAAGCCGGCGTTAGCGAACCGGATGCCAATAATAATGGCACTGAAAAAATATTTAATGACGTCAAAAAGAACGCGACAACCACTGATACATCAAAGGTTGCCGCATCAACTTATTTGACAAACACAGTAATAACTAATAAAAACAATGACCCGCCTAAACTTTTCTCAGACAAACCTGAGTCACCTAAGGTGGTTATCAACTATGAATCGGAGGTTGAAATGGAAACATCGACAGCAGCGAAAAAAGGAATTATTATCTCTGTAGCAACTTTATTGCTAATTTATGCGCTTATCATCAGCGCAAGCGTTAGAAATACACGCAACTATTATGTGAAAACCACGCTCACAGCGGTTGAGGTGCGGCAAGGCTGTTTCGCACCTTTAGGTGTGGAAAAAGAACCGTTTATCACTATCCAGGACGTTCGTCCTCCATCACTGGTAAAGGATGTCTATACACGCGCTGAAATTTTCCATTTTATTTCCGATCATTATCTGAAAGCGGCGGATGCTGTTATCGAACAACCAGGCATACCGGACGTGAAAAAAGTGGACACTTTGTTAAAGCTGGCGAGGGAATACGCCGATAATGACCTGATTATTTTTAATTTTATTTTGAAAGCGGCTGACGCTGTTATCAATCAGCCGGGCATACTGGACGTTAAAAAGGTGGACACTTTGTTAAAGCTGGCGAGGGAATACGCCGATAATGACCTGATTATTTTTAATTTTATTTTGAAAGCGGCTGATGCTGTTATCAATCAGTCGGGCATACCGGACGTTAAAAAGGTGGACACTTTTTTAAAGCTGGCAAGAGAATACGCCGATAATGACCTGAATCGAAAAGCCGCAAATAGCCGGATTAACGGACTGAAACAACTTTTCCTTATCTATAAAGCCGATATCGCGATATTTAAAGGAACCGCTCCTGATTTGCAAACCGCGGCTGAATATTTGGAAAAGGCTATGCTGTTGGCGATTGATAAAAATCAGAAAGAGCGTATTCAGCGGCAACTTGAATCTGTACAGCGTTTAACCGCCGAATTGGAACAGCCCCACGGAAGTGTTACGGAAAATGAAAAAACGCCGGTCGATGAGGCTGAACCAACTGACCAATCATCTGAAAAAAATGAAAAAGCTGAAAAAAATTTGGCACCCTTAAAATCTGATAAAGTGGAAGAAAAAAAGGCTACCACGGATTCAACAGCCATAAAAGAAGAAAAACACGTTGTTCAAGATTCCAAGAACGATAAACAAGCGGTTGATGCTAAAACAGACACTGCAACTGAAAAGTAAAAACGGTTTGAATCAGAATTGGATTGTGGTAGCGTAATCTTTCAGATTAAGTCTGGCGGAATTGGCCAGAGAGCAGAGGACACAATCTGAAAGATTACGCTACATTCAAAAAAGTTAAACCGTTTTTCAGGATCGGGGACAAATAACTTCCTAATTTCATACTTATTCCTTAACTTCTATCAAGGATGCCGAAAAACATGGGATTTTTCAGACGACAAGAAGAACGAATGGCTGTTCATTATTTAACGTGGCAATACCAAAAAATGAATATACCTGTGCCGATGCTCGCCGAACTTGAGTTGCAAGCCAAAAAGATTGTGGATGAAGCGCATCGTATTGGTGCTGAAAGAGGCCGGAATGTGATGGGAATTATAAAAGAATTGGTCGAAGATTTTAAAAAAAGCAGAACCTATGAAAAAAAGTAACGCCCTGACGGAAACAAATAAACTGGCGCTTAACAGGCTGGAAAATTTTGACAAAGACCGAGGCTGTTTTGCCTGTGGCCTCAATAACCCTATCGGCCTTAAAATGGAATTTTACTCGGACGGTCAGACGGTGTTTTCCTGGTTGACAGTGCCGCAAAATCTGTGCGGGTGGCGGAATATTATTCATGGCGGCATCATTACAACGATAATGGATGAAGCAATGAGTTGGACAGCGCATCACCTGATAAAAAAACTGATTTTAACCAAAACAATCAATGTTCAATTTTTACATCCCTTATATGTTGAAAAAAGGATTCAGGTAGAAGGCCGTGTTGCTTTGATTAACGGTGAACGTGAAGCTGAGTTGACCGCCCTGATTATCAATGACAGTGGTAAGAAATGCGCTCAGGCAACCGGAACGTTCGCTTTGCTAAAGCCTAAAACAGCCCGCCGAATGGGCGTTATTGATGAAACGATTATCCGTAATTTTGAACAACATATTGAAATGTCTAATAGTACGCAATAATGTTATTACGTCCGGAATACGGGACGTATCGTATTTACAAGGCATTTTGCTCCATTCTCTGTCGCCTGTGCTAAAACCGTAAGGTGATTTATCAGAATGAATATACCAGTTTTCACAGGTGTTTTCATGCTGATCCTAAACGTATAGCGCATTCATTTTGAAATAGGTGGAATATTATTTTTGAAAATCACCTAAGTTCATCACTCCTTTGAAAGTGTAAACTATTTAGGCAAAAAATGAAGGTGCCAATTTTTTTATTGGTACCGGGATAATAAAAAAGGAGGTTGAATGGAAAATCAGGAGCCGAACCAAGATCGGCGCAACCGTATCAGAATCCACTTTAAAGCACGAGTGATTATCAAAACTGAAAGCTTTGTCAAAAATATTCTGATGATATTAAAAGACATTAGCATGACAGGCTTACTTGCTGATACAAACGAAAAACTTCCGGTGGGCGAACATTGCGAGCTTGCCGTTGTTGTACCTGGAAAATCAAGCAAGCTGGTGTTGCACATCAAAGGAACGATAAGCCGTCACACAAAAACCGGCATTGCGCTTAGATTTGATGACGAACTGGAGTGGTGGAGTATATTTTCAATGTTTAAAAATTATAGTAAATAAGGGCTGAATATTGGGCAAATCAGGTGATTTTCTGAATGTCTTTATCAATACCGGAAAGATATGGCCCTTGACTGGCAAACCATGCATTTAAAAATTCTGACCGTTGACGATAGCCAAACGATACGCATTTTTATCAAAAGGGCTTTTGCGCCTTATAATTGCGATATTTTAGAAGCGCAAAACGGTGTGGAAGGGTTGGCTATGGCTCGGTGTGAAACTCCGGATTTAATCTTTCTTGATATCACGATGCCGCTAATGAGCGGTATTGAAATGCTCAATACCATAAAGCGGCGTAAGCAGCTGAAAAATATTCCGATTGTGATGTTATCAGCAGATTCTAGCAAAGATACGATAAATCATTTCATGAAAATGGGTGCAGCTGATTATATTGTTAAACCGTTTAGAAAAAACACAATTGTTGAAAGTGCACAAAAAATTGTGCGATTACAGCCTAAAAAAAATAAAATAAAGTCCAAAAATCATTTTAAAAAATTCAGTTTTATTTATAAAGATATCTGTGTTGTAATTTTGCCGGATTTGGTTTCAAAAGAATTGGCCATCCAATTAAACGATTATATCCAATCCAAGTTGGCAAGCGTTATCCACACAGATGTGAACAATCTGATATTATATCTTGGTAAAATCAGCCAAATCAATATGTTATTAATAAAATTAATCATTATGACAGTAATGAACTGCCAAAAATTAGGTATCCCGCTTAGAATTGTCGGCACCCCCGGATTAGGTAAAATTCTTAGAG
The DNA here is from genome assembly GCA_030378005.1 of Desulfococcaceae bacterium HSG9. GTDB lineage: Bacteria > Desulfobacterota > Desulfobacteria > Desulfobacterales > JAUCGF01 > JAUCGF01. The sequence goes on from JAUCGF010000078.1 coordinate 82,429, forward strand.
GATTTAAAGAGACCAATCATATTACCGTTGATGCCACCATAACATTGGCCAAGCTCGCCCTTCAAAATAAAATCGGCCCTGAGTTGGTCGGATCAAAAGAAGATGATCTCTTTTAAGTTAAAAAATAAAAAAATCGGAACCGCTGGCTGTCGTGTATTCGCTGTTACTAAATCATCGTTAGGAAGCATGAGATGAAAAATATTCAGAAACAATTAAACAGGCCATCGTTAGCAAAACGAGATTCGCATTACCAAACGACGCTTCTGAACCTGTTTCTTAATGATGAAGAGATGGTAACGTCATCACATGAGATGGCAATGCCTGTTGTGGCTCCAGCTTTAAAACCGCACAGTAAATATTATGTTATCGAAACTAAAACGCCTCCAACGCCCGAACAACCTAGTGCCGGCTTATTAAGAGAATTTATTTCGGACAGTCGTATATTATTTGATAACACACAAGAAATAATCACATCATTAAAACAAAAACCTGATGATTTATATTCGGTGATTGGTGTTTGGCGTACATTCCAAATGATTGGTGATACTTCAGGAATATTCGGGTTCAGACTGTTAGCGGAATTATGTGGGCATACGATTTTACTTTTAAACAGTGTTTTGAATAGAAATATTCGTTATTCTCCAAAATGTGCGCTTCTCATTACACAAGCATATAAAATATTAAAAAAGGACCATTTTCACCATATTCAGGATGCCTTAGGCGGCCAACCTTTTTCGGGATCGCTACCTTGTGAAAAATTTGTCCGCATTTTAAAGCAAATAATCAAGAGCAATCAACAACATTTGGCACCATCAACCCATAAAAATGATAATTTTGAAAATGATGAGGAATCGAATCAGCCATCTCGTTATTCTTTTAAGATGTTTATTCAAGACAACCGCCTACTAACCGCCCAAACTGAAGTTGCATTGCTATTTCTAAAACGCAACCCTGGCAATACAGCGGCGATAAACACCGTTTTTCGTTCTTTTCATCTGATCGGAACCAAAGCGGCTTTGTTCAAATTTGATTACGCATCCGAATTATGCCATCACACTGCTGCGCTTTTAGGCTGTATCAGAGATGGAAAAAATGATTACGCCGGGCGCAACGCTGATTTGATCGTTCGGGCATTTACGGTTTTAAAAAAAGAAATTTTTCTTTATAATCAGGCTATGTTGGGGGGTGAATCTTTTTCCGGTTCATCAAATTGTCTTAATATGACACGTATATTGAAAACACTTGGATTTTAAGGTATTTTATAATTATTTGAAGCGTAACGTTAAAAATTATAGTGTTAAGGATTTTGTAGTGATGCAATGAAGGAGTTTGAAAAACTCAACATAAAATACTTCCTTACGAAGGCCGTGACAGATATTTTTAACATGATGTTAGGCATTGACGTAGAACTTTTTGATCCGAACATATCTTCGGCCGTATTAAATGGTTACTCTGTTAATACTATCTTACAGCATCTGAAAGAATTGTCTTCATTGTATGAAGGAGACCGGGTGATTGGTGCTGTGGGCATTAAAGGGGAAGCATCCGGATTGATTATTCTTCAAATGAAATATAATCTGGCTCGAAGCTTGGCAGCTTTGGCATTGGATATTGATCTGCAAAAAATTAATGATCTGGCTTTTGTAAAGGATATGGTCGGGGAAATGACCAATATGATTGCCGGAAACCTGAAAACCGGTTTTAACAATGCCGGCCTGCCTTGTATGATCACCACCACCCCTTCAGTCTATCACGGTAATAATTTTAAAATGACCCAGCCCAAAGGAAGCAAACAAGAGAGATATTACTTCCGCTACAACCGCAATATCGCGCTGGTTGAAGTTTATTTGAGTCCCCCTAAGAATTAGTATTGAAATATATAAATTAAGCGTCTGAACAAATCGACAATCAAAACAGCCCAAGGGATTTGAAACAAGATGAAAATATTCAATTATCCGTCTGCAACAGCCATGAATCAGCTTTCTGCAATCATTAACCGCAGAATTGATTTTAACACGAATGATTATGAACATGTTAAACAGATTCTTTACGATATTCATAAAAATCGTGATGCCGCTTTGATAAAATATGTTAACCAGTTTGATTCGCCGGACTTGACAATCGCATCTCTCAAAGTAACTGATGCCGAATTGGAAATAGCCGATTCCGTTATTGACGATGTTTTCCACCAATCCTTGCAAAAAGCGGTTTCTCAAATTAAATCTTTTCATCAACGTCAATTACCTGATTCATGGATAACGACGAAAAGAAGCGGTACATTACTCGGACAATTAGCCCGTCCAGTAGATGCCGCCGGTGTATATGTTCCCGGTGGTCAGAGAGGAACGACTCCTTTGGTGTCATCTGTGTTGATGGGCGTGATTCCGGCTAAAATTGCCGGTGTCAAACAAATTATAATGGTAACACCTGCGGGAAAAAATGGTACCGTCAGCCCTCATCTTCTATTTGCCGCGAGAATGGCCGGCGTTGATTCGATTTACAAAGTCGGCAGTGCTTGGGCGATTGGCGCCCTTGCTTATGGAACGGAAACAATTACTAAGGTGGATGTCATCGTCGGGCCGGGGAATATATACGTTACGCTAGCCAAAAAAATCGTTTCCGGAACAGTCGGTATCGATATGGTGGCCGGCCCTAGCGAAATTATGGTGATTGCCGACCATACGGCTGATCCGGAATTTATTGCGGCTGATCTTCTTTCTCAGGCTGAACACGACATACTGGCTTCATCCATTTTGGTAACAACTTCCTTAAAGACAGCGGAAAAGGTTTCCAAAGCTGTGGATGAACAACTGCGACACCTCTGTCGCAGAGATATTGCCACGCTGTCCTTAGAAAACTATGGCGCCATTCTGGTAACGCCTGATTTGGCTGCCGCATTTGATATTGCCAATCAAGTCGCACCGGAACATCTCGAACTTCAAATTCAAAATCCGATTGACTATTTAGGAGAAATTCGCAATGCGGGTGCTGTTTTTCTCGGCTCTTATACACCTGAGCCGGTCGGAGATTATATCGCCGGCCCCAACCACGTACTGCCCACTGCCGGATCCGCTAGATTTTCATCGGCTCTGAGTGTGGATAACTTTATCAAAAAAATCAGTCTGATTCAGTATTCACGGGAAGCTTTTGAAAGGGACGCAGATGACATCATTCGTCTGGCCGAAGCTGAAGGATTAGGCGCTCACGCCAATTCAATCAAAATTAGAAATCAGAGAAATAGGAAAAATTCGGAATGAGGAATGGGGGAATTCCGAATTCCCCATTTGAACAAGGAGGTTTAATTGACACAGGAATTGATGACCCGGGTGGAAGAAAAACACCTGCTGTTAAATAATATACGAAACGAAATCGGCCGCGTTATCGTCGGACAGCGTGAATTGATTGACGGCCTCTTGATCGGGCTTTTCACCAAAGGCCATATTCTAATTGAGGGAGTTCCCGGCTTGGCCAAAACAAGCACTATAAATGCTTTGGCAGGAACTGTGGATGCCGATTTTAAGCGCATCCAGTTTACACCGGACCTGCTTCCGGCCGACCTGATCGGCACTGAAGTTTATCTGCCTAAAACCGGAAAATTCATAATTAAAAAAGGCCCGCTTTTTCATAATATCATTCTTGCGGATGAAATCAACCGGGCGCCATCCAAAGTGCAGTCCGCTTTATTGGAGGCCATGCAAGAGCGTCAGATAACGATTGGATCTGCCACTTTTCTGTTAGACGACCCTTTTTTGGTGCTGGCCACCCAGAATCCCATCGAACAGGAAGGCACCTATCCGCTGCCGGAAGCCCAAATTGATCGTTTTATGCTCAAGCTGGTGATTAGCTACCCCAATAAGAGCGAAGAAAAAGATATTCTGAAACGGGTTGGTTTTGAAGAACCGGCCCAAGTCAGCCAAATTATTTCGGTGGAGCAAATCAATGAAATTGCAGAACTGATCAAAGAAATCTACATGGATGCCAAGCTGATGGATTATATTGTGGATATTGTGTTTGCCACGCGTAATCCGCAAGATTACGGTATTGATATGGCCGCATATATCCAGTATGGCGCTTCGCCGCGAGCCACCATTTTCCTGAGTCTGGCCGCTCGTGCGTATGCTTTTCTTCAGAGACGCGCCTATGTTACGCCCCAGGATGTCAAAACCGTGGCACCGGATATCCTGCGCCACCGCATTATTGTCAGTTACGAAGCCGAAGCCGAAGATATCACTTCTGAACAAATCATCAGTAATATCTTTGATTCAATCCAAGTTCCTTAGATAAAGTTTGAAGTTACAAGTGTTAAGTTTCAAGTTGATTTCCAACCAACTGAATTCATCGAGCAACTTGTAACTTAAAACTTAACACTAGATAAAGTTTGAAGTTACAAGTGTTAAGTTTCAAGTTGATTTCCAATCAACTGAATTCATCGAGCAACTTAAAACTTGTAACTTAACACTAGATAAAGTTTGAAGTTACAAGTGTTAAGTTTCAAGTTGATTTCCAACCAACTGAATTCATCGAGCAACTTAAAACTTGTAACTTAAAACTTAAAACTTACAATGTTATCACCTGAAATAATTAAAAAAATAAAAAAAATCCACATCAAAAGCGGCCGTCTGGTCAATACGATGATGGCAGGCCAGTACAAATCCGTGTTTCGAGGCTCTGGCATTGAATTTGAGGAAGTCCGCGAGTATTCACCCGGTGATGAAGTTCAAAGCATCGACTGGAAAGTAACCGCGCGTATGGGCCAGCCTTATGTCAAGCGTTATAAAGAAGAACGCGAGCTGGTAATGATGCTGCTGATTGATATGAGCGCATCGGGTCAATTCGGCACTCAGGAAAATCTGAAAACCGAATCCGCCGCTGAAATCGCCTCTATTCTGGCGTTTAATGCGATTCGCAATAATGATCGCGTAGGCGCCATTTTGTTTACCAATGAAGTGGAAAAATATATTCCGCCACGTAAAGGCGCATCCCATGTTTGGCGCGTGATCAAAGAATTTTTCACTTTCACGCCGAATTACAAAGGCACTGATGTCGAAGCCGCAGTTCAATATCTCGGTCATGTCTGCCGCAAAAAAACAGTTTCCTTTCTAATCTCCGATTTTTTGCCTGGTATAATGGTACAGGACTATGCGCGTAAGCTTAAAATTACCGCCAAAAAACATGAGCTGATATCAATTATGCTGACCGATCCCGGTGAATTTATACTTCCCGATGCCGGATTATGCGCAATTGAAGATTTTGAAACCGGCGAACTGATATTTATTGACGCCTCAGACAAAAAAACACGGGCAGGTTTTACTCAATTAAAAAACCGTGAACGCCAGACAACATTGGAAACTATTCAAAATTGCGGAGTGGATGTTATTCAAATCAGTACTGTTGAGCCGGCCGCGGATGCCTTAACTCGTTACTTTCGATTTCGTGAAATTCATCGCTCCCGTGCGATAAAATGATTCTTTTGTTTTTCAGCAATAAAACAGAAAATCGGATGATAACTTTTCTGACCTTTTTTAACGGGATTGCAGCCTTTTTCAGCGCCTTCCTGAGAACCGAACACCCCTTTAACACTGGAATCTGATTCTGATGTCACACGCCCTGACCATTTCTTTTTCCATATTTTCCACCTGATTTTATCCTCTGCTTCGGAAAGTTCATGGCGATTCCGATGCGAAAACAGCCTGAACTTATCCCAGGTAAACCTGCCAAAATAGACAAGGCCGACATTGCCGGTTAAATTTTTTTCTGTAAATTTTACTTTTATCACTTTCATGTTTTTCGTGCCTCCTTTCAAAGGGTTTTCAGTTTAAATATGCAATAAAAGCAGCTTATTGTCAAGAATTAATTTTTAGGCTTGCAATTTTTAGGTCATACAATTATTAACGGTTTAATGTAAAATTGTCTTGTACAGTGAGAACAGATACAACGTTCGAATGACAAAAGGCTGACTTGTCAAGCCGATTGAACGGAAAAATTTATAGCTCTTGTTTAGTGAGGGAGCTGTGTGTTTGTACTCATCTCTCGCAAAACTTATGACTGACGAGTAAATTTATAACTTGTGTGTAAAATCATTGTTATGAAAGGATATGAAAATGATTGCAATTAATGGATATGAAGTTATCGAACAACTCTATGAAAGTGATAATTCGCAGGTTTATCGCGCTCGACGTCAATCTGATGAATTATCGGTCATCATAAAAATGCTCAAGGACGAATATCCTTCTCCGGAGCGAATCGCCCGTTTTAAGAACGAATACGATATTACGCACAATATGGGGATTGCGGGAAGTATCACCGTCTATAATATTATGGCTGACCAACATCGCTGGTTCATGATACTCGAAGATTTTGGGGGCAAATCTTTAGACCAGTTGCAATTGGCAGGTAAATTGGAATTATCAGATTTTCTAAGCCTAACTATTGAAATAACTGAGAATTTAAGTCTGCTGCACCAGAAACAACTCATACACAAAGATATTAATCCTTCCAACATTGTTTATAATTCGACGACCCACCAAGTTAAATTCATAGATTTTGGTATCTCTACCTTATGTTCCCGGAAAAACGCAACTTTCCACAATCCAAATGTTCTGGAGGGTACGATGGCTTACATCTCCCCGGAGCAGACCGGGCGGATGAATCGGGTTATCGATTATCGAACTGATTTATACTCACTGGGATGCACACTTTATGAATTGCTAACTGGCCAAACACCGTTTCAAAGTCTGGATATGTTAGAGTTAGTGCATCATCATCTGGCCAAACAGCCCCGGCCCCCTCATGAATTGGTGGATGTTCCGCCCATCATATCCCGGATTATCTTGAAATTAATGTCTAAAAATGCTGAAAATCGCTACCAATCGGCAAACGGTTTGAAAGCCGATTTAGAGAGATGTTTGCGTGAAGTGGCAGATTTGGAAAATGTATCTTTTGAGTTGGGACAACATGACGTTTCAGAGTGGTTTCTAATACCGCAAAAGCTTTATGGACGCACCGGGGAAATTGATACGTTGCTTACCGCTTTTAAACGCGTCTGCACCCCCGGTGAGGAAAAACAGGGATCCGAAATCATGCTGATCGCAGGCTATTCCGGTATAGGAAAATCAGTGCTGGTTAAAGAATTAAATCGCTTATTAACTAAAAAACAGGGCTATTTTATATCGGGTAAATTTGACCAATTACGACGAAATATTCCGTATAGCGCCCTGGTAAACGCTTTTGCCGGATTAGTCCAACAGCTCCTCACCGAAACCGAAGCGCGTTTGTCGCAATGGAAAGATCAAATTTTAACCACTCTGGGCCCAAATGGTCAGGTCATTATTGATGTTATTCCAGAAATTGAATTGATAATCGGAGCGCAGCCCCCGCCACCACAATTAGGGCCGGCAGAGTCCCAAAATCGGTTTAATTTTGTCTTCCAAAACCTCTTGAGTATCTTTTGCCAGCCAGATCATCCCTTAATTATCTTTTTAGATGATTTGCAATGGATCGATTCGGCAACCCTGAAATTGCTGGAATTGATAACGACAAATAGGGATAACACGGCCCTCCTCTTTATCGGGGCATACCGTGATAATGAGGTTGATCCGACTCATCCCTTAATGGCAACACTTAATAAACTCCGTGAAGAAAATGTCGCTATCAATCAAATCACTTTAAAACCTTTGACCTTTAGCCACATTAACCGGTTGATTGCCGATAGTTTGCATCAAAATTTAAAAGCGGTTGACTCGTTAACGGATTTAGTGATGCGCAAAACAAACGGCAACCCGTTTTTTGTCAATCAATTTTTACACATTTTGTATGAAGAAAATTTACTTGATTTTACTCCGGCCACGCATGAGCAAAAGGGGCACTGGCGATGGGATATGGATCAAATTGAAACGCTCAACATCACCGATAATGTGGTGGAGTTGATGATCGGAAAATTAAAGAAGTTACCCGAATCCGCGCAACACGTTCTACGTCTGGCAGCATGTAACGGCAACCGTTTTGATTTGGATACCTTATCGATCATATCTGAAAAATCGGTCACGGAAACATATCAATTATTGATGCCGACTTTGCAAGAAGGACTCATCTTGCCCTTATCCGAACCGGAAGTTACGGGCAGTGACATACACACTTCACAACTCATCATCCGCCATTTTCAGTTTTTGCACGATCGTGTTCAAGAAGCCGCATATTCATTAGTTGACGACGAACAAAAACGGACGGTACATCTGCAAATTGGTCGTTTATGGTTGAAAAGCGCATCCGCTGCCAAATTGGAAGATAAGATTTTTGACATTGCAGGGCATTTCAATCATAGTGTTGACTTGATTGATAATCAAGCGGAGCGGCTTAGAATTGCACAGTTGAATTTGATTGCCGGGCAAAGAGCGAAAATGGCCACGGCTTATCCGGCAGCGGTCTGCTTTTTACAAATCGGACGGGATTGTTTGCCGGAAAAAAGTTGGGAAACCGAATATGATTTGACACTCCGGCTTTTCAACGAGGCAGCAGAAGCGGCTTACCTCAGTGGTGATATTGAACAGATGGAGCAACTTGCCCAAATTATCTTACAACACGCACTAAATTTACCGGATGAGGTGAAAGTCTGTGAAATACAAATACTGGCTTATGCCGGTCACAATCAACAACGCAAGGCCGTAAAGATTGCTTATGATTTTCTAAAACGTTTGAATATCAGTTTGCCGGAAGAACCCACCATGGAAGATGTCGGGTCGGCACTGCGTGAGATACATATATTGCTGTCCGGTAAACCGATTCAATTCCTCGTTGATTTGCCAAAGATGACGGACCCGACCATGATGCTGGCCATGCGGATCATGGTGGCAGTGGTGCCTGCCGCTTATCATTCATCACCACCGCTATTTCTTTTACAGGTGCTCAAACAGGTGGATTTATCATTCAAATTTGGCAATATGCCCGAATCGAGTTTTTCCTATATTTTATACGGGGTTATTCTTTGCGGCGTGGTTGGCGATATTGAATCCGGTTATCAATTTGGCCTGCTGGCTCTGGATTTGTTAGAACGATCCGGTGAAAAGCGGCTAGAAGCCAAAATCTGGTTTCAATTTAATTGCCAAATAAAACCCTGGAAAGAGCATGTCAGACAAGTGCTACATCCATTGTTAGAAAGCTTTCAAATCGGTCTGGAGACTGGAGACTTGGAATATACGGCCTATTCAATCGCAGTTCATTCTCATTACTCTTATTTCATCGGTAAGCAACTTGACCTCCTTGAAGAGGAAACGACTCAGCACCGCCAAGCGCTTGCCCGGCTTAAACATGAAAGCACCTATGGCTGGAATAACATCTATTTGCAAGCCATTTTAAATTTAAGGGAATCTCCTGACAATCCGTGTCGATTGGTTGGCGATGCTTTTGATGAAACACATTATTTGCCGGTTTATAAGCAGGCGAATGACAGGACCGGGATGCACTATTTGCACATCAACAAATGTATTTTGCATTATCTCTTTCACGAATATCCGCTTGCGCTTGAATGCGTTGAGGTAGCAGAACAGCATTTGGATGGTGTTACCGGTGTGTATTTGGTGGCAGTCTGTTATTTTTATGATTCTCTAATTCGTTTGGCGGCCTACCCGGGGCTGTCCAAACAAGAACAGGATGACGTTATCACCAAGGTATCAGCCAATCAAGAAAAAATGAAACAATGGGCGGAACAAGCACCAATGAATAATCAACACAAATTTGATTTGGTTGAAGCCGAACGGCATCGCGTTCTCGGTGAATATGTTGAGTCCATGGACTGTTATGACCGAGCGATTAACGGGGCCGCAAAAAATGAATATTTGAATGAAGAGGCATTGGCCAACGAATTGGCTGCTCGCTTTTACATAGATTGGGGCAAAAACCGCATCGCCCAGCTTTACTTGACAAATGCGCATTATCTCTACATCCAGTGGGGAGCGACGGCTAAGGTAAAAGATATGGAAGAACGGTATTCGCAGTTGATAACCAAATCGTATCAACAGCCTGGCGCCGCAAAATCTATAACCCGTAAAAGTACCGTTTCCACCCAATCAACTACCGGTGGCACATCTTCAATCTGGCTTGATTTCGCCAGCATCATGAAAGCGTCTCATGCGATTGCAAGTGAAATTGACCTTGATAAGCTACTGGCTAAACTGATTGAAATTATCATCGAAAATACCGGAGCACAGCGCGGCTGCCTGATTTTATCCCGTGAAGGCCGCTTATTGATTGAGGCGGAAGGCGCAATTGATCAACCGGAGGTGCGTGTTTTGCAATCAATTCCCATTGAAGCACCTGAAAAAAGCGATCCGCCGCTGTTGACTGAAATTGTTCAATTTGTCGCCAGAACGCATGAAAATGTGGTACTCAACAATGCCTCTCAGGAAGGTGCGTTCACCAGTACTCGATATGTGGTCCAAAATCAACCCAAGTCTGTTTTGTGTACACCTTTGATGAATCAAGGGGAACTACTGGGTCTTATTTATTTGGAGAATAATTTGATCGCCGACGCTTTTACCCCGGAACGTGTCGAGTTGGTGCACCTTTTGGGCACACAGGCCAGCATCTCAATCACCAATGCCCGCGCAATAACGGAACGGGCCGAACAAGAACACTTGCGCATGGAAAATCAGTTCCTGGAAAAACAAACGCACGAATTGGAAAAATTGAACGCGGATAAAGACAAATTCTTTTCAATTGTCTCCCACGATCTGCGTAATCCTTTCACGACTTTGATGGGTTCATCCCAGTGGCTGCTCTCACGGTTGTCCAGACTGTCCCGAAAGGAAGTCGAGATCAAAACCCGTGACATATACACATTATCAAAAACGGCTTATGATCTTTTAGAAAATCTGTTATACTGGTCAAGGATGCAAAGAGGGCGGATAAAATATCATCCCATCCAGGTCAACTTACGCGAACTGGTGCAGCGAACCGTCATTTTATTCAACGAAACTTCACTTAATAAGCAGATTCAAATCCTCAACAGCATCCCCCCATCGGTCTTGATATACTAAAGTATTCCAAAATTTTTATTTTAATTTGTATTATCAAATAGTTATAAGATATATTTTGGATGAAATCTATGCAAGTTATTGAAAATAAAGCTTTTATCAGTCATAAAGCTCCCGCCGAATC
>JAUCGF010000142.1 GCA_030378005.1 Desulfococcaceae bacterium HSG9
GTTTTTTAACAAGACATACAAATAGGAGAGGTGCGTTCAATATAGCCATTTCCTCTATTTGGTCTGCCTCAAACCAGCTCATCAGTTCTGTTTTTTTGATGAAAATTTACACTTAATTGATTTTTATAAACAATTGTTAATAATATTTTTACCGGAGGTATATCTCCGGGAATTGCTGGTTTTTGGTAGTGATATAAGAGTAATACTAAGGATAACATATTTAAATTAAAAATTATTTTAGTTTTTCTCACCATTATATTAATCCATCTAAGGACTTGGACATAAGTTTTCCGGTATTTTGATTTTACGTCATTTTCCCTCTGAAACTTCATAAATAACTATCGATTCAGTCTTGCCTAATAGCAGGGTAAAAATGTTTTTACTCAAATACTACATGAAAATTTATGGCCAAGTCCTTACTTTGCTCTTGAGAGAACATTTAAATTAAAATGAAATATGAAATACTGTAATATTTTAGCGCTTTGAAAAAATCACATATTAAAGTTGACAAACCCAGAAGGGTGCTTTATTATCTGCTAAACAACAACATATTAGTTAACACATTTTTAGGATTTTCCACTAACCTATTAATTTTAATAGATTAAAAGACTATCATATCTGAACATTATTTTTGTCGAAAATCTTTAAACCCGCAATCTGTATGGATCAGAGCGGAGTCACAGCTTTTCAGATACCGCGCGACTGTTAGCCAGATGACATCTGAAAAAGAATGCTTCCACCGACCCATTATATTCCCGCCGGTTTTATCCGCGTTGTCATGAGCGCTGTTCATGTATGGCGGTGACAAAGAGGGAAAATATAATGTCTCGTCGGTTTCGCAACGGTATATTTCACCTTGCAAGATGACCGCATCCTTGTCTGAAAATTCATTATCCATACGAAATCCCGCCTGCAACATATCCCAGTCGTCAGATGCGTCATCTCCATTAACGTCTGTACCTCCGTCATAGTCCGCATACTTTGTATAAATACGATAATAGCTCTTTTTTCCTGTTTTACCGCCGTAACGAACGCCTCCGAGCTTTTTTTCCTCTTTACCGAACCCTGCATATACCAAGCCGCCTTCGGTGTCTTCAGCATGTTTGGTTTTGATATTGATGATGCCGTTCACGGCATTGGCTCCCCAAAGGCTGGCGCCGGGGCCTCGAATCACTTCGATTCGGTCAACATCTTCCAAAAACGTATCCTGAACATCCCAGAACACACCGGAGAAAAGCGGGGAGTAAACTGTCCGGCCATCAATAAGGATCAGCAGTTTATTGGCATAAATGTTGTTAAAACCGCGTGAGGTGACGGCCCACTTGCTTGAAGAAATTCTGGCTACTTGCAACCCCGGAACCGTGCGCAGCAATTCGGGGATACTTGCAGCGCCTGAGCGGCGTATATCTTCATCAGTGATCACAAATACGGCTGCCGCGGTCTGTGAAATTTTCTGGGGTTTCCTTGATGCCAGAGTCACCTCAATATCCAAAAGTTCCTCAATGCTCAATTCCGTCAAATCCTCAGGGAGTTCGGCTTGAGCGCCAAAAGCCGTTCCTCTATAAAAAAACATAATTAAAAAAACTGACATTACCGAAAAAACTCTTGTTGTGTCGCACTTCATTTTAAACCTCCAATTTTTTAATGCTGAGTTTTTGATTTTTACCATCTTTATTCTTTTTTTCAATTGCCACTTCCAGTTCCGATGCGGAAATCAGTTTATTTATTTCACGACACCGCCAGCGCATCTGCCAATGCGACATTGTGTGAACGCACAGCGTTTATCATAAGTTTTACAGCAGCGTAGATAAAAAATACATTTTCATTCGGCCTTTTCCTTTGATATCAATCGGTTTCCTTTCAATAAAGTCAAATTTGTCTTTTACGATATTATACGTCGTTTCCGAAATGTTTATACACATGGGTTCCGAATTTGATTCCATTCTGGAGGCGGTGTTGACGGCATCACCAAAAATGTCATAAATATATTTTCTGATTCCCACTATTCCACCGACAATTTTTCCGGTATGAACACCGATTCTGATTTTCCACTCGAATTTTGAGGATTGATTCCGCTTTTCGATATATCGAATCATTTCAATCCCTGATTTTATTATGTTTTCCCCATGGTCCGGATTTGCTTCAGGCAAGCCGCAAACGCATAAATAAGCGTCGCCGATGGTTTTGATTCGTTCAGACCTGTTGCTTTCGATAATATCATCAAAAGCCGTATATATATCATTGAGTTCCCTCATCAAAACAATAGGCTCGATTGTCGCGGACATTTTTGTAAATCCGACAAAATCAGAAAATAAAATGGTGACATGCTCAAAAATTTGGGGCTCGGTTTTTCCGAACCGCTTCAAATCATCCACAATTTTTGCAGGCAGGATATTCAGCAACAGCTTTTCAGATTTTTCCTTTTCTTTTCTGATAATTTTATTTTGTTCGATCAACTGTTCCTGTTTCCGAATGAGTTCTTCTCTGGCATTTATGAGGGACAGGTGAGTTTTAATCCTGGCTTTGACAATTGAAGGCTTGATCGGTTTTGTAATGTAGTCAACGGCTCCAAGTTCCAATCCCTTTGTTTCATTTTCAACTTCGCCCATTGCGGTTATGAATATTATCGGTATATCACAGGTTTTTTCATCAGCTTTAAGAATTTTGCACACTTCGTATCCGTTCATTCCCGGCATCATTATATCAAGCAGAATGAGTGCCGGCTCTGATTTCAGAACAGCTTCGAGAGCCTCCTCACCGCTGGATGCAAAAGCCAACTGATAGCGGTCCTGTAAAATCTGCATCATCAGTTGAAGATTATTGGGCTCATCGTCAACAACAAGAATTTTCCATTTTTTAGCGTCCATGTTATACCTCTGATTTTAATATCAGGTTAGTGTGAAGGAAGATGTTTCTCCCGTTTTGTCTAAAATTGGAACCATTTAATTTTTTAATGCTAAGTTTTTGATTTTTTTCCATCTTTATCCTTTCTTTTCAATTGCCTCTTCCAGCCCCAATGTGGAAGCCAGTTTTATTATTTCACTTCTAGCTCCTTTGAAATTGAACCGAGCCGCCTGTTTCTTAACAGGATCAAGCTGACTGGAAGGCAAATAATCGGTCAATTCAGACAAAAAGGGTTCAAGCGCGGCCGGATTGAGCTGCTCCAAAGCATTCAGCATATCCCGCAACAATTCCGCAACAAGGGCCGGGTCAGTTTTCTTTTCAGATTCAGCTGCTTTTTTCTCTTTCCGCTCAAGCTGGTGAACGGATGCGGAAAATATATTAAACGCTTTTTCCAAATCAGGAATCAGGGCTTTGGCGATATTCAGCCGCTTTGCGGTTATCGCATCATTGATTTTTACTGTGACAGTATAAACATCCGAAACCGCCAGATTACCGGAAACGCCTTTGAGCGCATGCGCGATGCTGTATGCGCCATCTGTGTCGCCCTGTTCAAGCAAACTGGTTATTTCACCAGCCGAATCCCTGTAATCATCGGAAAATCGAATCAGCGCATCAGCGTATCCTTCCGGGTCATTCCATATTTTCAAGCCCTTTTCAATATCAACACCGTCTGTTTCAGGGAGCGCGAATCGGGTATCGACGTTCGGGGTTTGCTCTGATTCTCGGTTCATAATTTTCGATTTATGCCCTCTTCCTTGAGGCACGATCTTTTCCAGGGCTGCAAACAGCTCATCAAAATCCACGGGTTTTCCCACAACGGCATTCATCCCCGCTATTCGGCAGGCATCCAGGTCATTCTTCATAACGCTCGCAGTCAGAGCGATAATCGGAATGTTGCGCATCATGGGCAGAGAGCAGCGTGCTTCCATTTCGCGTATTTTTCGGGTCGCTTCCAAGCCGTCCATTTCAGGCATGTGAATATCCATCAGAATGGCATCGAAATCTGTTTTCCAGGGAGACAGATCAACGGCCTTTCGGCCGTTTTCGGCTGCAATCACAGAGTGCCCCCGCTGTTCCAGACGTATTTTGGCCAATTCAGCATTTTCCCGGATGTCCTCGACAAGCAAAATTTTGAAACAGCGCCAAGAAAGATGTTTTCGTTCGGGCAGGTGTTTATACTCATCATCCGGCTTTTGTTCCGTAGCTTTGATTGGCACCGTAAATTGAAACACGGAACCTTTTCCGACTTCGCTTTCTACCCGGATATGTCCCCCCATGAGTTCGACGAGTTGCATTGAAATAGTTGTGCCCAGCCCGGTGCCCCCGAATTTGCGTGAAGTCGAACTGTCGGCCTGGGTAAACGGCTCGAAAATTGTTTCAAGTTTTTCAGGTGTGATGCCGATACCGGTGTCGGCAACCGAAAAACGGATTTCATCGGATGAGGGTCCGGGGGTGATGCTCACGGTTATGCCCCCCTCTTCTGTGAATTTAACGGCATTTCCTAATAAATTAATGAGAATTTGCCCGAGACGATGTGTATCTCCTATATAATATCCGGAAATGTCGGGGTGAATATCAAGGGACAGTTTCAAACCTTTTTCCCGGGTTTCAACATGAAATATTCGCAATGTATCGTTCATCAGCCGCTCCATGAGAAAGGACCTTTCATCCAATTCGACGTTTCCGGCTTCCAGTTTGCTGATGTCGAGAATATCGTTAAGCAAGGTCAGCAGTTGCTTTGCGGAATGATGCGCCGTCCTCAAATTGCCTTTTTGAGCTTCGGAAATTTCCGGGTCGTCCAGAGTCAGCCCCATAAAACCCAGAACCGCATTCATAGGGGTGCGAATCTCATGGCTCATATTCGCCAGGAACTCGCTTTTGGCCTGGTTAGCGGACTCGGCACTCTCTTTGGCCGCTTTGAGAAGTTCCAGCATAGATTCCAGTTCTTTGTTGGCTCCTGCAAGATCGGCCGTGCGAGAGGCCACCATCTCCTCAAGATGATCCTGATAGCGGGTCAGTTTTGTGTCTCTTTGCTGAATATCGCCCAGCATCTCGTTGAATCCGTGTATCAGGATGCCCAATTCGTCATCGCTCTTCTTTTCCGCACGGATAGCGTAGTCCTGTTTTTCGGATACGGCTTTTACGATCCGGGTAAGATCCAAAATAGGTGCTGAGATAACTCTCTGAAAAATCAAAGCGAGATAATAGGCAGGGAAAACCGAGAACAGGACAATCATGATGCATACAACCGCATAGCGTTTCAAGCCGGCATACAGTTTTTGCATACTTTTTTGGATATAAACAGTTCCGACCGCCTCTCCATCAAAATAAATATCCGCAAACACATCCGCATAATCATCGACTAGCGGATAGCCTTCAAAGATTCCCCGATCCGCCATTTTTTTCAGTGCGGCGAGGTTTTGGGGTTTTTCGCTTAGAATATCCGCATTGTTTCCATTTGCCTCTGCTGCGGGGTATTTGGCAAACAGGTCTCCATTTGCCGTATAGATGCGTGCGGATATGACATCGGATGCAACACTCAGAGCAGCCAGTATTTCTACAGACGCCCGCTGATCATTGAACGTGATTGCGGAAACACAGTTGACCCCGACAACCCTTGCAAGGGTTGCGCTGTCCTCTAAAATTCCCTTGCGGAAAATGATGAGTTCATTGATCACAAAGCCTCCCGATGCCAGAATCAGCGTTATGACCGATGTAACCAGCATCAATATGATCAGTTTGTGTTTGACCGAAAAATTCCTAAAAGCCTTCATCAGCGTTTTCCTCCTTGTTCATCCGTCTTGAACAGCCTGGCCAATTTCAACAACTGGGAACTGATTTTAATACGGGCTTCTTTCGAAGCTTCCAGGTTGATCTCAAATCTGATTTTATTGCCTTGCTGGAAAAGATAAATCATTCCGCCGTGTTGTGTAAACGTTTCCGTGTCCGAGACGGTCAAACAGGGGGTGCCTTTGATCTCTTCCAGGATATGGGAAAAGTTTTCTTTTTCGGATGGACTGATGAAAAGGATATGGCATCCGTCAGTCTCGGCAACATCACTGCAATAACGAATCAAAAGCCGTCTCTGGCCGACGGTTTTGTCTTTGATCACCGTGAGAGCACCTCCCAACGTATCTTCACCTAATATGCAGAGAACAATTGGCGAATCCGGGTTTTTAAATGCCTCGTCGGGCCAAAGAATAAATTTGGCGAAATTATAAAGAAACGTGGCTTTCACAACCTGCGCAGTGGATTGCACCGACTGCGCGCAAACATTCACATGCCCCAGTATTACGGCGCAAACAGCCATTGCGGTGATAATAATAACCCAGGATTTTCTATTCATATCAACATCTCCTTAAAAAACATAAGAAATCGGATTTTTTAGAAAAATCCGATTTCTTCAAACATCTAAAAGCACCATACAATTTTGCATACAGAAGGGCGCAGACTGTCATTATAGTTATAATAATCCAGGATGTTCTATTCATATCAACATCTCTTTAAAAACATAAGAAATCGCCATACAATTTTGCATACAGAAGGGCGCAGGCTGTCATTATAGTTATAATAATCCAGGATGTTCTATTCATATCAATATCTCCTTAAAAAACATAAGAAATTGGATTTTTTAGAAAAATCCGATTTCTTCAAATATCTAAAATCGCCATACAATTTTTGCATACAGACTGCGTTCGATCTCGGCAGGGTATGAAAAAAGGCCATTTTCGTAAAATTCCGGATGTTCGGGATCTGTAAGACTTTGGCCCGCAATTGAAATTTCGATGTTTTCCGAAAGGTTCCAGCCTAAACGCAGATCCAGGGCGGAATAGCTCTCTACGGGGATAGCGGACAATTCATCCACATAGCGGAACCACAGATCGAATTCCAGATTCCAGGGCAAGTCCGCGGAAGACCTTAACGATACTTGATGGCGGGGAGCCCGGTCTTCCGGGAGCACACTGAGACCGAGCTCCTCGTGCATATCTTCTTGAAAAAGTGTGTAAGCGGTCTTTACCTGCCAGCATTTTGTCAGTTCCCAATTGATCGCAAGTTCGATTCCCCAGGTTTCGGCCTCCATTCGGGTTTCTCCTCGCGTTGGCTGGGTCATAGCCGGGTTGGCGGGGTCAGCATTCAAATACGGCGAGTCGGGCACAAGCTCTATCAGATTATCATATAAGTTGTAAAAGACGGCCATGTCGAATGAGAATCGGTCTATGGCCTTTAAGCGGTAGCCTGATTCCAGTGCGACAACTTCCTGGGAGACCACGCCGGAATTGCCTGAAAGCACGAGCAGGACTGGTAAGGGAGTAGGATTTTCAGGCGAAGCGGGCGGTATGACTCCGGTTAACATCCGAATATTTTTTTCGAGACGTGAAGGTGTTTTAACCGCCCGCGAGACAGCCGCCCAAAGGATATGGTCTTTATGAGGCGTCAACAAGACGCGGGCATTGGGTTGGATTTCAAAATCTGTGGATTCGTTGTATTCGACCTTGGTCCCCAGGGTCAGGCGCACCCGGTCTTTTATAAAGTTAAAATCATCCTGAACAAAAGCACTGAAAAGATGTTCTTCCTCCTCGCGAGGCTCAAAACTCATCATGGCAGTCGGCGGGATGTTATCACGGTAAAAGCGATAGCCCAATCCCCAGCTCAATTCATGTTTTTCTCCGAAAACAAACCGGTGTTGAAAATCCATATCATACGTATCTTCATCCACCAGAGTGTTTAATTCCGGAGTTTCCGAATGACTATAATAGAATTGAAGGGCTATGTCGGAAGAATCCGAAAAACGGCGCTGCCAACGTCCCAGAATATTGCCCCCGAACATGGTTTCATCGTCTTTGATGACTTCTGTATAAGGGGCGGTTATCGAAGGAAAGATAAAGGTTTGATTTTTTTCTCCCTGGTAAATATCTCCCTGCAGGGTCATTTCGTCCTTATCTGAAAAACTGAAGTCGGATCGAAAACCCGCTCGGAGCATATCCCAGTCGTCGCCGGCGTCTTTGCCGCTGGTTTCCACGGCCTCATCACGATTGAAATATTTGGCATAGAGCCGGTAAGTCCCGCTTTCTCCCAGTTTGCCGCCGTTGCGCGCACTGCCGAACCCTTTTTCCTCGGAGCCGATGCCGGCAGTGAGCATGTTACCCTGAGTTTCTTTGGAGTGTTTGGTGATAATGTTGATGATGCCGTTGACCGCATTGGCTCCCCACAGGCTCGCGCCCGGTCCCCGGATAATTTCGATGCGATCGATGTCTTCCAAAAGTACATCCTGATTTTCCCAAAACACACCAGAAAATACAGGTGTGTAAACACTGCGGCCGTCGATGAGTACCAGCAGTTTATATGCAAACCGGCTGTTGAATCCCCGTGAAGTTATGGCCCAGCGGCCGGAACCGATTCGGGCAACTTGAAGGCCCGGAACCATGCGCAGGGCTTCGGGAATACTGGTAACGCCGGAACGGCGGATATCCTCAGCCGTAATCATAAATACGGCTGCTGATGTTTCTGAAAGCTTACGCGGTTTTCTGGCCGCCAAAGTTATCTCGACATTCATCAATTCTTGAATAGACAGATCCGTCAAATCCGTCACCACTGTTTCATCAGCCGAACATGGATCTCCTCCGGCAAATATAAGCATCAAGCAAAAACTCAAATTGAAAATAATGCCTGCCAAACCATTGTTACGTGAATTTTTCATTGTTTCCTCCTTTTAGATTTAAAAGTTTTCCTAGTTCACACATGAAATGTGGGAACGAATCAATTATTCTTTTAACCGATTGCAAATACCCGGAATCCCTTATTACCGAAACAGTATATTACATATTGCGAAATTTCAGCCTCCGGATACTCCTTTTCCAGACCTTGGACATATCCGGCAATCTGCCCGGTGTCTTTTCCCCGCAGGGCGAACTTTTCAACAGAGGTCTGTAATTTTTTAAATTTGGCATTGGAATAATATTTGAACTCGATCACAATACGTTTTCCTGCGAATTTTTCATGATATTTCCCCACAAACTCCAGATCGCTTTTCCCCTGGGGATAGGAACGCTCCACGTTCCAGGTGAACCATTTGGAAAGGTAGCGGCTGCAAAGCTCAAAAAAAGTTGTCCGGTAGAAATTTTCATTCACCTGCTGAAAAACAGCTTCCGGGAGTTGGGAAACATACAGATTCCAGTAATCCGCAAAAAGACGGGGCAGGTCTGGCCTGTTCACAAAATTTTGCATCATTTCCGCATATTTTGTCGAAACATCGATCAGATGTATTTCGTTGAAATATTCTACAAAAATTTTCCGCATATTCAGATTGGGGAGTTTCAGATAAAAATCATCATGCCGTGTCAGCATGCCCAGATAAAAAAACGAGACCGGAAAATACCCCTTCTGGAAGAACTGGTTCATATCAAATTTTTCTGTCAGCAGTATGTCATCATAGCGGATGATGTTGTGAATTGTCAGTTGGTCCACAAATTGCGCGGCATACCGGGGATCCGATCCGGTCAGAAGCCTGACCCATGATATATCTGTTTTCAAATTCGTATCGGTCAAATGGCTGGGAATTTTTTTAAAACGGGTGAAATGATGCAGAAAATATATGAGAATAGTGGAATTGTAAAGGGAATCGCCTTCGGTGTTGACAAAATGGTATCCGTTATATTGATTGCGGATCAGCGCGTCCACTTCTTTGCGTGTAGAGGGTTCAATCCCGTAATCCTGATATATATCATCCAGCAAACAGTCGGCTTCTGCTTGAGTGAATCCGAGCATTGTCTCGAATTCCGGATCCAGGGTGATGAAAGTGCCGACATTGAACCCGGAAGCCAGCTCATCAATGGTGACCGGCAGAACGCCTGTTATGAAAATATCGGAAATCGTTCCGGTTTTACGGCCTTCTTTCAGGGTTTTGAAAAAAGTTTTCAGAAAACCGCCTTCCCTGGCCAGTTCCTCATAAAGCTTGTCTTTGCGT
Source organism: Desulfococcaceae bacterium HSG9 (assembly GCA_030378005.1). Classification (GTDB taxonomy): domain Bacteria; phylum Desulfobacterota; class Desulfobacteria; order Desulfobacterales; family JAUCGF01; genus JAUCGF01. The sequence goes on from JAUCGF010000142.1 coordinate 9,869, forward strand.
GCGACAATCAGTTGGTTGGCGAAATTGTCATATTCGTCAATAATCACATATAAAGGCGGCAGCTTATGCCTTGCGATAAAGTCCAGAATTCTTCGGAGATTTGCGGACGAGCTTCTTTGGGAATCAATGACTGCATTTTCTCCGAACCATGCCTCGGAAAGTCCGATCATTGTATCTGCCTTGGAATTGAAAGTAAGATCGAAGCTCTTTTCGATATCCGCAATCGTTCCGAAAGATTCGACAACCGAAAAATCAAGATGCAGCACAAAAAAGGAATTATGAAGCGGTGTTGGATTCTTCCCGATTCGTGTATGGCCGAACAGTCTTCCGAAGTTATCTTTCCGGTTTATATCGTAATAACATTCAAGAATGCGGCACCAGAGAGATTTCCCGAAGCGTCTCGGGCGCAGAAATATCGGATTTTCAATATATTCAAGCTTCCTGATATATTCCGTTTTATCAACAAAATAACCGTTTTTATTAACAATATCCTCATAATTCGCATTCGCGTATAATATCCGTTTTTTCATATCCTGTTTGCTCCTTTTCATTTGGCGCAATCTGAAAAAATGCGTTGCAACAAGCCAAAACAGTGTAAGTAATCGGCCATAAGTTTTCCAGTGCCGCTCAAGGCGAGTTTGCAACCCGCTGGTCAATTCCGGCAGGTTGAAACCCATCTTGAGCGATGTGGAAAATACACGAAAACTTGAACAGCACTTTTGACCAGATAATTAAAGCAAATTATTTTTGCGGAAGCCGAACCGTCACCGCAGTTCCCTTTTCATCCGATGTATCAAAATGGATACTGCCCCCATGCGTTTCGGCAATCAATTTGGCCGAATAGGTCCCCAGCCCAGATCCTTTTACCTTGCCGGATGTGACATATTTATCGAAAAATCTGGCGCGGATATCGGCGGGTACGGCTCCCTTGTTATGAATGCCGATCACGATTGCATCATTTTCCTCAAAAATGTCGATGGCGATCTGTTTTTTTATCGGAGACGCTTCAAGGGCATTTTTAATCAGGTTCGCCAGCATGGAATAACAAAGCAGTTCTTCTGCGTGAATAGGGAAACTATCTTTATCATTCACGGATTTCCCATTGATTCGGATAATCTTGGACAGTTTTTTTTGATTCATTATCGGCTGGCTTTCAGTTAAAATTTTATTGACAATCCGCACTATATCTATTCTGTCGGGAACTAATATGTAAGTCCCTTTTTCCATCTTGAAAATATCCAGGGAGCGGTTGATCATGTTCAGCATCCGCCAGCCCGCTTCCTCAATTGCCTTGAGATAGCGCAGATGGGTCGGTGAAAAGTCAGGAGATTCAAGCATCATCATGGGGTAATTGATAACTGCGTTCAGAGGTCCTTTCAGATCGTGGCGGGTCATTCGTTCCACATCTTCCCTAAGTTGTGCGGCTTTGAGCAATTCACTGTTTTGTTCTTCCAATGTTCTGTTTTTCTTTTCAATTTCCTCCCGGGCAATCTTCAACGCCAGGTGATTTTTGATTCTTGCTCTTACAATCGGCCGACTGACCGGTTTCGTGATATAGTCGATAGCCCCAAGATCAAGCCCTTTGGTTTCATCATCGGTTTCCCCTTTTGCCGTTACGAAGATCACGGGAATTGATCGTGTTTCTTCATCCGCCTTCAAGCACCGGCATACTTCGTAGCCGTCTGTTTCAGGCATCATGATGTCCAGGAGAATAATATCGGGATTCAATTTTTGCACCGCTTCCAGGGCTTCGACACCGTTTGTGGCGAAAGCCAGCCGGTAATTATCTCCGAGAATGCGCATCATCAGTTGCAAATTGTTCGGTTCGTCGTCCACAACGAGTATCAGCCATTTGTTTTCATTCATAGCATACCTCCGGTTTTGGCTTCAAAGCAGAAGCCGATTATATTTAGCAGTTCTTAATATTGATATCCAAAGCCGCCGCCAGTTTTAAAGTTGCGGAAGCCGCACCTTTACCGCAGTTCCTTTTTCATCCGATGTATCAAGATGAATGCTGCCCCCATGTGTTTCGGCAATCAATTTAGCCGAATAGGTCCCTAACCCAGAGCCCTTTACCTTGTCGGATGTGACATATTTATCGAAAAACCTGGCGCGGATATCTGCGGGTACGGCTCCCTTGTTATGAATGCCGATGACGATTGCATCATTTTCCTCAAAAATATCGATGGAGATCGGTTCTTTTTCCGGAGACGCTTCAATGGCATTTTTGATCAGATTCGCCAGCATGGAATAACAAAGCAATTCTTCTGTGTGAATATAGAATTCTTGTTTATAAGTAATGGATTTTCCGTTGAATCGGATACTCCTGGACAGGTTTTTTCCTTTCATTATTATCTGGCTGTCAATCAAGATTCGTTTGACAATCTCTATAATATCCACTTTTTCAGGCTTGAATTGATAAATCCCCCTTTCCATTTTAAAGAGATCCAGGGAAAGATTTATCATATTCAGCATTTTCAAGCCCGCTTGTTCAATTATATTTAGATATTCCATGTCCTTAGGTGAAAGGTTCCGATTGTTACCCCTAATAACCTGAGGAAAACCGATAATCGAATTTAACGGTGTTTTGAGATCGTGACGGGCGATTCGTTCCATATCGTCTCGAAGACGAGCTGCTTCAATGAGTTCTTTATTCTGCTCCATAATCTCTTCACGGGCAGCCTTCAAGGCCAGGTGGTTCCTGATTCTTGCTCTTACAATAGGCCGGCTGACCGGTTTCGTGATATAGTCGATAGCCCCAAGTTCAAGTCCTTTGGTTTCATCATCGGTTTCTCCTTTGGCCGTTATGAAGATCACGGGAATTGATCGTGTTTCTTCATTCGCCTTCAAGTGCCGGCATACTTCGTAGCCGTCTGTTTCAGGCATCATGATGTCCAGGAGAATAATATCGGGATTCAATTTTCGCACCGCTTCCAGGGCTTCGACACCGTTTGTGGCAAAAGCCAGCCGGTAATCATCTCCGAGAATGCGCATCATCAGTTGCAAATTGTTGGGTTCGTCGTCCACAACGAGTATCAGCCATTTGTTTTCATTCATAGCATACCTCCGGTTTTGGCTTCAAAGCAGAAGCCGGTTATATTTAGCAATTCTTTCCTCGTTCCCACATGAAACGAGGGAACGAGGAAATATATTCATATCGAACTGTATTAGTGTAACCGTTCACTCCCTACCCGCCCTCGTTCCCACGCTCCGGCGTGGGAACGTACTGTGTTGTACCCTGCAACCTTGAATTAACGCGGCTTTGGCCTGAATAAGGTTCCCACGCCGGAGCGTGGGAACCAGAGGGGGATGTGAACGGTTACGTATTAGTCTTTAATATTGATATCCAAAGCCGCCGCCAGTTGCAAAGTTTCTTCTCTGGCATTTTTAAATTTAAACCGCGTTACATAATTCTTAATAGGTTCCACCTGCGCTGAAGGAAGATATTCAGCCAATTTCGACAAAAACGGCTCGACTTCCGCAGGGTTGTACTTGTCGATAGCATTGAGCATATTCTGCAACAATTCCGATAGGCGAACCGGATCGAACTCTTTTTCCGGCGGGCCTGATAGGATACTGCCCTTTCCCTCTTTCGGTTCAAGCCCGCGAACTGAAATCAGAAATGTATTCAGCGCTGTTTTAAGGTATTGAACTAACGCTTTGGCATCATCGGGTTTTTCCTTTGCAATGGCGTGATCAAGTTTTTCCGCTGCGTCTGATACGTCAGTTACGCAAAGATTGCCGGAAACTCCTTTGAGTTTATGCACCTCCATATAAGCGCCGTTCATATCGCCACGCTCAAGCAAAGCGGCCAACTTGTCGGCCGCATCCCGATAATCATCAGCAAATCGTGTCAGCGCATCGGTATAAGCCTCCGAATCTTGCCATGTGCGGAGAGCTTTTTTTATGTTCACACCTGGAATTTGCTGAGTTATGAACGCCGAGCCTTGAGTCTCGGTTTCCTCATTGCCGTTGTGCGCCGCTATTTTGCCTCTGTCCTGGGGAATGAGCCTTTCCATGACGGTGAGGAGTTCATCGAAATCGACAGGCTTTCCCACAACATCATCCATGCCCGCTTCAATGCAGGCCGCCCGTTCTTTTTTCATCATGCTTGCAGTCAGGGCAATGATGGAAATCCGGTCATCTTTTTCCATGCCGCGAATTGTTCTGGCGGCTTCCAGCCCGTCCATTTCCGGCATGTGAACGTCCATCAGAATCACGTCGAAATTTTTGTCTCGCACAAACGCATCCACGGCTTCATGCCCGTTTCTGGCAACGATAATCGTGTGGCCTCGCCGCTCCAGGACAATTTTTACCAAACGGATGTTTTGTTCGATATCTTCGGCCAGCAGAATTTTGAAACAACGTTGTAATCTGGGAAATGGCTTTTTGTTCATCCGGCATTGGTTTTCATCAGTAATTTGCATCGTGGCTTGCATTCGTACAATGAAATGGAATGTGCTGCCTTTTCCCGGTTCGCTTTCAACCCATATCCGTCCGCCCATGAGTTCGGCCAGTTGTTTGGAAATTGTTGTTCCCAGACCGGTTCCCCCGAATTTTCGGGAAGTCGAACCGTCCGCCTGAATAAAGGGGGAAAAAATTATTTTCAACTTTTCCGGAGCAATTCCGATTCCGGTGTCGAAAACGGAAAAATGCAGAAAATCCTCCTCTTTCCAGGGGGCTACGCTAACATGGATACGACCTTTTGCGGTGAATTTAACGGCGTTTCCCACAAGATTGATCAGAATCTGTCTCAATCGCGACGCATCCGCAACAAAATTCGGAGGAAGGTCGGGATGAATATCAAGCGAAACAGCCAATCCTTTTTCACGCGCCTTTAATTGCAGAGTACGCAATGCATCCTTCATCATTTTCACAAGCTCGAAAGAACAGTTTTCCAGTTCCAGCTTGCCGCTCTCCAGTTTGCTGAGATCAAGGATATCATTGAGCAGCGCAAGCATCGACTTGGCGGAGCCATGTACCGTCTCAAGATTTCGGCGTTGAAATTCCGTGAGCGGCGAATCGTCTAGGGTGAGTTCTAAAAAGCCGAGTACCGAATTCATGGGTGTTCTGATTTCATGGGACATATTCGCAAGAAATTGACTCTTGGCCCTGTTGGCGCTTTCCGCTTCTTCCCTGGCCTTTTGCGCTTTTTCCAGCAGATAGACGTTTTCAATGGCCGCGGAGAGGTGGCCGGCAATAGTTTCCACCAATTTTACTTTGGATGGCGTAAACACCCGATCCTTTTGCCCGCGGGAAACGATAATCACGCCGATGATTTTCCCGGGGGTCTTCAAAGGCACAACCATCAACGACCGTATTCCCCGACTTAGTAGAAGTTCGCGAACGGGTTTGAGGCGGATGTCAGTTGAAGCATCAGATATAACAACAGATTTTCCTTTTAGAACAATCTGCTCTGTTACCGGTGTGTAAGGTAGTTTATAATTAACCATACTGGTTTCATCTTCAACCGTTTTAAAATGTGCGACGATAGTCATCTCCAGGCCCTCCATTTCATTCAATAGGGCAATACTGGCACCTTTGGCATCAAACAGTCGGCCAACTTCCTGTATCACGGTGTCCAGGGCGGTATATAGATCAGGCCCCTTGCTTATTATCTTTGAGATATGGTTAAGCATCGCCAGTTCGCCAACGCGCGCTGTCAAATCATCGTTTGATTTTTGCAGCGCTTCCTCACTTCTTTTTTTATCCGTAATGTCATTTCCGATACACAAAATCTCAATAAAGTTCTCATGGTTATCCCGAATTGAATTGTTCGACCAGGCTATCCAGACACGTTCGCCGTTGCTGCGCATATTTTCGTTTTCATTGTAGCGATACTGTTCCGGACATCGTTTGATTATACCAATTATGGTTTCCAGATCACGGCCGGTTGACTCTGTTTCGGGAATAATCGTGCCCATCGCATTGCGGCCGAGAATCTCATCTTCACTGTAACCGAAGAATCTCTGGGCGAAGTCATTGAAGAACGTGATCTTGCCCTGTGGCGTCATCCTGATGATAATGCTGTTTGCATTCTGGACAAGCTCTCTATATTTTTTTTCACTGGCCAGAAGCAGTTCCTCTATCTCTTTGCGCTTAGTGATATTATCCTTCACCGCCACATAGTGAGTTATCTTGCCTGCCCTATTTTTAACAGGAGAGATGTTCGCATGTTCCCAGTAGAGTTCTCCATTTTTGCGTTTGTTGAGCAGTTCACCCTGCCAGACGTTTCCCTTGCTGATGGTCCGCCACATATTCGCATAGAACATGGGTGGATGTTTGTCTGATTTCAAGACACGCGGATTATTGCCGACAGCTTCTTCGCGAGAATACCCGGTTGTTTCGGAAAACGCCGGGTTTACATATTCAATCTTTCCATCCAGATCAGTGATGACAACGGAATTTGCGCTCTGTTCTACAGCGCGGGAAAGCTTTTGCAGTTGTGTTTGCATACGTCTGCGTTCAGCAATTTCCTCCTTGAGTTGAAGGTTTTGCTTTTCAAGGCGCTTTTGCGCGTTGCGCAATGTAATATGCGTTTCAACGCGTGCCAGCACCTCTTCGGCCTGAAAGGGTTTGATAATGAAATCAACTCCGCCGACACTAAAAGCTTTTACCTTATCTGCTGTTTTTTTCATTGCGCTGATAAAGATCACCGGAATGTCACTGGTGCGTGCGTCCGCTTTCAATTGCTTGCAAACTTCGTAGCCGTTCATTCCGGGCATTTTGATATCAAGCAGTATCAGGTCCGGGGGCATCTTGAGTACAGATGGCATCACCATTTTTCCCATACGCAATTGCCGGATGATATATTGTTTTTGCTTTAATATGTCAGTCAGAAGATGTAAATTTTCAGGCATGTCATCAACAATCAGGATTCTTGCTTCGGTTTCATAAGCAGGTTCTATCTTCATTTTTTATATACCTCGTTTATCTGTATTTACAGACTTTTCAATTGATTCTAAAATTATGTCATACCTGTAACCGGCATTCAACACGGTCAGCGCATCGGCCAATGAGGTATTATGTGAACGAATATTTTTTATCAGATGTTTTACTTTGTCAGCATAACCCAGCACGGATGCTTCTTCCAGCTCGGCGAGCAGCTCTTGCGGCAATGCGCCGAGAGCCTCGGGTGTGAGCGCCTTTAACTTATCTTTTTCAGAGGTTTCCGGAACCGGGGCATCCGCATCTTCCGCGTAAACATACCGCACTCCGATATTCCGGCTGATCACGTCAAATATCTCCGATTCCTTTATCGGTTTGCGCACAAAATCATCGCAGCCCGCGGACAACGCGGCAGCCCGTTCATCTTCATAAGTGTTGGCTGTCACGGCGATAATCTTGCAATGAGGAATTGAATGAGAAGCCGCTGTTTCAGATTTTCCATTCCGTATTTCTGATTCCGCATTCCTGATTCTCCCAGTCGCTTCGTAACCGTCCATGACCGGCATCCGAATATCCATCAAGATCAGGTGGGGGTCCCATTCCTCCTGGATTTTCAACGCCTCTTCACCATTTTCGGCGTTGCGAATTTCAAAACCCGGCAGCGCCAACATGTTGAGCAGCAACAGACGGTTGCTCTCAATATCATCTGCGATCAAAATTCGGAAGCGGGGTTGCTCCGGCTCCAGCGCAATAACACATCTCTCCGGCGGTTCGGTTTTGAGCGCCGCGCCATCGACCGCTTCGGCCTGAATCTCGAATCTGAACAAAGAGCCTTTGCCGACTTCGCTTTCAACCGTGATGTCACCGCCCATCATCTGGACGAATTTATAGCTGATGGGCAGTCCCAGGCCTGTCCCTTCCCCTGATCGCCTTCCGGTCTCGGTCTGTGCAAAGGCATCAAACATGCTCTTCAGTTCATCAAAAGCGATGCCTTCGCCGGTGTCTTCCACTTCAAAAATAAGCCGGCAAATTTCCGAGGTTTCGGTTTCCGGCGAAACCTCGGATGCTTTTTGAACCCGCACTGTAACGCCTCCGCTCTCGGTGAATTTGAGCGCGTTGCCGAGCAGATTCACCAATACCTGTCGTAATTTGCCTTTGTCTGCACGCAAATAACGCGGCACACCGGCATCGCGCTCGAAAACCAGGCGCAGCCCCTTTTCTTCGGCTTTCAGGATAAACATGGCTTCCACATTATCCAGCAGGTGATACATGTCGAAATCCTCCACACAGAGAACAGTGCGTCCGGCCTCGATCTTGGACATGTCCAGCACGTCGTTTATCAGGTTCAACAGATGTTCTCCGCTGTTGCGGATGATTGCCAGATTTTTCTTCTCATCAGGGTCGAGATTGGTGCTGTGGCCCAAAAGTTGGGAAAAGCCCATAATGGCGTTCAGAGGTGTGCGGAGTTCATGGCTCATGTTGGCGAGAAAGGCGCTTTTGGCCTGATTGGCGGTTTCAGCCGCACGTTGTGCTTCCAAGGCGGCCTGTTTCGCTTTATTGAGTTCCTTCTCCGCCCGCTTGCGGTCAGTGATATCGCGTGCGATCTCGATTGCACCCACAATATTTCCGGCGGCATCTTTTACCGGAGCCGCATTTATCGCCCATGAACCTTTCTCAACAGGCCAATGATGCTGATTCTCGGGCGTTAATTCGTCTTGCTGCGGCATGCCGGTTTCTATTGTTCTTGAAACCGGGCATTCCATGCAGAACCTGTCCAGTCCCCAGTTATGGTAACATTTTTTCCCAACCACATCATCGAGCGTCTTGCCAAGCGAATTCAGATAATATTTATTTGCCCATTTCAGATTGTGGTCCGTGTCCTGATAGGTGATGCTCTCGTTTGCGGTATTGAGAATCAGTTTCTTTTCTTCCTCGCTTTTCCGCAACGCCTCTTCCATCTGCCAGCGTTCGATAATTCGACCCAGACGTTCAGCCAGCGCGTCAAGCAACATTCGCTCTTCGTGCAAGAATGGCCCTTCATCACTGGCTGGTCTTGCTTCCGTATAGCCCACGTCCAGGCAGCCAAGCGCTTGACCATGCACGCGAATATCGGCTGTTTGCTGCCAGGGTGTCACGGTGAAATTCTCCGTTGTATACTCGTGACCATCATACGTCAGCCTGGCAGAGGTGATGTTTGGGTATTGCCAGCCGGACGGGACAAGATCGACGATGCCCTGAAAAATAGCGCTGAGAGAGATCTCCGAAGTTTCCACTAATTGGGCCAGTCCATACAAACAATTCAATTCTTTCATTCGTTCGCCAAGATCGTGGGTTCGTTCGCTGACCTGTCTTTCAAGCCGGCGCTTCTGGCGCTCGATGATGCTCACCCGCCAGCGGAATCCGCCCCAAATCAGGCCGATCACCAGAATCAGCAGGGAACTTCTGAACCAGATTGTTTCCCACCACGGCGGGGTGATGATGATGGTGACGGACGTTCCTTCCTCGTTCCACAGCCCGTCATTGTTGGATCCGATCGCCCTGAACACATACTCGCCGGGATTCAAATTGGTGTAGGTGGCAAAACGACGGGCGCTGTCAACTTCGTTCCATTCCTCCTCAAAGCCCTCCAGTTTATATTTGTAGAGATTTTTTTCCGGGAATTGATAGTTCAACGCGGCAAACTCCAACGTAAAGATCGATTCTCGATATGACAATGTGATTTCCTCGGACTCCATGATAGATTTCCTGAGAATGGAATCATCCCCAATGGCTACGGATGTATTGAAAATTTGAAAATCTGTCAGAACGACAGGTGGAATGTAAGGATTGTCTTGAATTTCCCGGGGATAAAAGGCATTAAAACCGTTGATTCCACCAAAGAACATTTGACCGTCACGGCTTTTAAAAGCGGCCGTGTTATTGAATTCATAGCTTTGTATGCCGTCTTTCGGGGTGTAATTTTTGAATGTTTCCAGTCCGGGATTGAATTGAGAGATTCCGCGAAAAGTGCTTAACCACAGATGGCCCCGTTCATCTTCCAAAATCCCCATGACGGAATTATTCGGCAACCCGTCTTGTTCCCGCCAGGCCGTAAAGGTCTCGGTTTTCCGGTCAAACTTGTTCAAACCGCCTCCCCACGTCCCGATCCATAGATTGCCCGCATGATCTTCATGGATATCGGTCGTGGAGTTATGACTGATCGTTCGGGGATCTGACGGATCATGGGTGTAATAGGCAAACTTGCCGGTGTCGCGGTCATGGCGGCCAAGGCCTCCGCCGCCGGTTGTCATCCAGAAGTTGCCTTGTGAATCCTCGAACATTGTTTTTATCTTATATTTCCCGATGGCCGCGGGATTTTCGGGATCATGAATAAAATGGCTGAAGGTCTCTGCTTTACGGTCGAACCGGCTCAAACTCTTACCTGAATAGTCTCCGATCCAGAACCTGTGCCGCCGGTCTTCATAAATTGAGAAAACAAAATTGTGGGCGATGCTCAGGGGATCATCGGGGTCATGGACGTAGTGGGTGAAACGGTCCGTTCCGCGGTCCAATTTGTTCAACCCGCCTTCAGCGGTCCCAATCCATAAAACCCCTTCATGGTCTTCAACGATTTCTATCACATCTTTCTGGCTCAGACTGTAAGGGTCCTCCGGATCAGGCATGTAATGCGTGAATACCCCGGTTTCCCTGTCATAGCGGTTCAAACCATTGTCCCATGTGCCGATCCACAGCACTCCGCTGCTATCTTCAAAAATCGACCAGACATCATTGCCGCTCAAACTCTCCGGAACGCCGGGATCATTGCGAAAGTGTTTAAAGTCCTTGAGGTTGGGGAGAACCTTCTTGACGCCTCCCTCGGCAGTCCCAACCCAGAGAATCCCCGAACGGTCTTCATACAGCGACCAGACGTTTTTGCCTTTTGGCGGCTGATAATGCAGAAAACGCTGATTTTTCCTGTCAAATCGGTTCAAACCGCCTCCCTGCATCCCAATCCACAGTTCCCCCGCACTGGTTTCGTAGATGGACAGCACTTCCTTATCGCTCAAACTATAGGAATTCCCCGGAGTGGGAAGATAATTGGTGAATCGTTCAGTTTCACGGTCAAAGCGGCTCAATCCGCCATTTTTCGTGCCTGCCCATACTGTCCCCTTCCGATCCTCATACACTGCCTGTACAAAGTTATCACCGAGACTCGCGGGATCATCGGGGTCATTTTGATAATCCGTAAAACGTTTCGTATTCGGGTCAAAGCGGACAAGCCCACTTCCCCAGACGCCGATCCACAGCATGCCCAGGGAGTCAAAACATAATGCCCAAACGTCATAATGGTCTTTATTCCCGGAATTATCCGGATAATAATGGAAAAATTTTCCCGTGCGGCGATCAAATCTGCTCAAGCCCCCATCTTCAGTACCGATCCAGAGCATGCCATTGTGGCCTTCCGCTATTGCGTGGATTTTATTCCCCGCCAAACCGGCGGGGTTGTCAGGATCATTCCGGTAACGGATAAAGCGCTCTTTTTCCGGATCAAATCGGCACAAACCGTCCATTGTGCCGACCCACAGGTTCCCCAAGCTGTCCACATGGAGCGCCCGAACCTCATTGTTGGGGAGGCTGTATGGATCCCGCGGATCATACTTGTAAATGGTGAACCGATACCCGTCATACCTGTTCAAGCCATCCCATGTTCCAAACCACATCAATCCTCTTTTGTCCTGGACAATGGCAAAGACCGAACTTTGGGACAGTCCGTCTTCGATGGTAAGGGGTTCGAATGTGACCTGTTTATCGACGCCCCCTGACACATGAGGCTGATCATGTTGAGCATACGCGGCCGGCGCTGAGATGGTCAGCGCAACAAGCAGCATAATTTTTGTGAATACGTTTTTCATCTGAATTTCCTCCTTATGAAGTGGCTGAATGCTTATGTCATTCTACTCAGGTACGTCTTGAGCCCTCTTGTATTTGTTAAATTATCTTTAATATTGTTTCATATTCGAAATTATCAACACAATCATTGAGCGCGTCGGCCAGCGCGGTTTTCTGTTTGCGAATCAGCTTGATGAGGTTATAAATTTGACCGATTGGGCGTGTCAGTCGCCTCCGCCTGAGACGGCGTTTCATAGACAAAGCGTACACCCAGATACCGATGAATCACATCGAATATCCGCGACTCGGTATATGGCTTTGGCTTTCCGGAGCGTCGCTGAGTACGGATGGCATCACCATTTTTCCGTTTCGCAACTGCCGGATAATATATCCTTTGCCTTTTAACATTCCGGTCAGAAGACTCAGATTTTCCGGTTTGTCATCAACAATCAAAATTTTTGCTTCAGATTCTTTTGTGAATTGCACGTTCATTTTTTATCTCCTTTACATTTTTCGATTGATTCTAAAATTATATCATACCTGTAACCGGCATTCAACACTGCCAGCGCATCGGCCAATGCGGCATTATGTGAACGAATATTTTTTATCAGATGTTTTACTTTTTCCGCATAACCCAGCAGGGTTGCCTCTCCCAGCTCGGCAAGCAGTTCATCAGGCAATGCACCGAGAGCCTCGGGTGTGAGCGCCTTTAACTTATCTTTTGCAGAAGTTTCCGGAACCGGGGCATCCGCATCTTCCGCGTAAACATACCGCACCCCGATATGCCGGCTGATCACGTCAAATATCTCCGATTCCTTTATCGGTTTGCGCACAAAATCATCGCAACCCGCGGACAACGCGGCAGCCCGTTCGTCTTCATAAGTGTTGGCTGTCACGGCGATAATCTTGCAATGAGGAATTGAATGAGAAGCCGCTGTTTCAGATTTTCCATTCCGTATTTCTGATTCCGCATTCCTGATTCTCCCAGTCGCTTCGTAACCGTCCATGACCGGCATCCGGATATCCATCAAGATCAGATGAGGTTCCCATTCTTCCTGGATTTCCAACGCCTCTTCACCATTTTCGGCATTGCGAATTTCAAAACCCGGCAGTGCCAACATATTGAGCAGTAACAGACGGTTGCTCTCAATATCATCTGCGATCAAAATTCGGAAGCGGGGTTGCTCCGGCTCCAGCGCAATAACACATCTCTCAGGCGGTTCGGTTTTGAGCGCCGCGCCATCGACCGCTTCGGCTTGAATCTCGAATCTGAACACAGAGCCTTTTCCGACTTCGCTTTCAACCGTGATGTCACCGCCCATCATCTGAACGAATTTCCGGCTGATGGGCAATCCCAGGCCTGTCCCTTCCCCTGCTTGCCTTCCGGTCTCGGTCTGTGCGAAGGCATCAAACATGCTCTCCAGTTCATCAGGAGCGATGCCTTCGCCGGTGTCTTCCACTTCAAAAATCAGCGGGCGGATTCCCGAAGTTTCCGTTTTCGGCGAGACCTCGGATGCCTTTTCAACCCGCACTGTAACGCCTCCGCTCTCGGTGAACTTGAGCGCGTTGCCGATAAGATTCACCAATACCTGCCGCAATTTGCCTTGGTCTGCACGCAAATAATGCGGAACACCGGCATCGCGCTCGAAAACCAGGCGCAGCCCCTTTTCTTCGGCTTTCAAGAAAAACATCGCTTCAACATTATCCAGCAGGTGATACATGTCGAAATCTTCTACACAGAGAACAGTGCGTCCGGCCTCGATCTTGGACATGTCCAGCACGTCGTTGATCAGGTTCAGCAGATGTTCTCCGCTGCTGCGGATGATTGCCAGATTTTTCTTCTCATCATGGTCGAGATTGGTGCTATGGCCCAGCAGTTGGGAAAAGCCCATAATGGCGTTCAGCGGTGTGCGGAGTTCGTGGCTCATATTGGCCAAAAATTCGCTCTTGGCACGGTTGGCTTCGTCTGCAACTGTTTTGGCGGCTCGCAGATCTTCTTCCATCTGTTTGCGCCGCGTGATATCCATTTTTACACTATATGTTCGAATGGCCGCGCCATGTTCATCTCTGATAATGGTATGGTCTTCATCCAACCAACGCACGGCTCCATCCGGTCTTACAATTCGATATTCAGCTCGGTAACGGGTGTCATTCGACTCCAATGCGGTTTGATATGCCGGCAGCAATCTGATTTTATCATCGTTCAATAGAATCGTATCGATATAAAAATCAAGCGTGACAGGTGTCCCTGGCGTGTAGCCATGAATTTTATAGCTCGTTTCATCCCACCACACCTTACCACTTATCAGGTCGGTATTCGTAATGCCTATCTCTGCGGTTTGAGTGACAAGTCGGAAGAGTTCTTCACTCTTTCGGAGCTGTTCCCCGGCGTTTTTGCGCTCGGTAATGTCTTCAAAAACCGCAGCAAATGTATTTTCACAGGGACGATAGGCACTGACGGCATAATATTTGTCCGTGAATTCGTGATACATTTCAAAGCGAACCGGCTTTCCGGTTTTCACAACCGAATCGAATTTATCAAACCAGGCTTTTTCGGTTCCCGGCATGACTTCCGATACCGCTTTGCCGATAGTATCTTTTTTTTTCAAGCCCGTAAACAGCTCATACGCCGGATTCATATCCAAATTTATGGCGTCACAAAGATTGCCGTCTTTGTCATAGACCGCTTCATAAAAGGCAAATCCGTTCAACATCATTTCAAACAGATTGTGGTATTGTTCTTCACTCCTTTTCAATGCATCTTTCGCGTGTTTGAGCTGTGAGAGATCCCGTATAGCCGTCATTCTGACGCGCCGGCCTTTGTAGTCCGCATATTTTGCCTGTATTTCAACCGGAAAAAGCGTTCCATCTTTTTTTAGCGCTATGGTTTCATACGTATCTGTAGCACCGGATAATATTTTCTTTTGTACGTGTTCCCTGTGTTCCGGTGCGACCATGTCAGTTGCCACCATGCCGACAGCTTCACTATATGAGTACCCAAACATGTCAATACCAGCCTGATTGATATCAAGGCAAACCCCGTTTTCCGAAAAGAAGTTCGCTTCGAATGAAGAAGAGGATAATGCCCGGAAACGCTCTTCACTCTCTTGCAACTCCGCCACCGCCCGCTTGCGTTCGACAATCTCTTGCTTGAGCAGCGTATTTTGATCCTCAAGTCGTTTTTGCAGATTACGGATAATCAGATGCGTTTCCACACGAACCAGCACCTCTTCCTCATAGAAGGGTTTGGTGATATAATCCACTCCGCCGAGCATGAACCCTTTGACTTTGTCAGCCACATCATCCAGGGCGCTTATAAAGATCACTGGAATGTCGCGGGTGCGTTTGTCCGCTTTTACCTGTTTGCAGACATCGTACCCATTCATGTCGGGCATTCTGATATCGAGAAGAATCAGATCAGGCAGATTGTATTGCAGAAACTGCAACGCCAATCTCCCGGAATCCACGCCTCGAACCGTATATCCCTGAGCGGTCAAAAGGCCGGACAACACACGAAGATTCTCCGGTGTATCATCAATAACCAAAATATCGCCTGGTTCTTTGATGATGTCATCTGTTCGATTTTTCATCATTCATCTCCCTCAATTTTAGTTCACTTCAGTTACTTTCAGTAGATCGAAAAGTTTCATAAAATATAGCTAAAGGAGTGCCAAACTTACAGTTTGGCAGTGTTTTTCATGGAATTTCATATTGCGATCATTTGCCAAACTGTAAGTTTGGCACTCCTTTTCGATCTACTTACTTTGTTTCAATCAAATCCAGTAATTTTGTATATTGAAAATTTTTGACCAGGCTCGCCACAGTCTCACTTAGAGGGATATTGACTGCTTGAATTCGGGTTATCAACTCCTCCTCCACGTTAAGATGGTGGATGGCCTGTGTCAATTCTGCCAGCAATTCCTCCGGCAGTTGTTGTAGCGCTTCCGTGGTGACGGCCTCTTTGAACGCAGCGCTTTGATTCTGTCGAGGGCTTGATTGTGCGTCTTTCTCATACACGAAGCGGACATCGAGATGTTTCGCCATCGTGTCAAAAATTTCCTCTTCCTGAAACGGTTTGCGGAGAAAATCATCGCAACCGGCCTCCAGCACTTCATTGCGCTGCTCTTTGAACACACTGGCCGTCAGTGCGACAATAACCGTGTCGCGGCCTCCCTCCGTCGCCCTGATGCGCCGGATGGCTTCCAGTCCGTCCATGACCTGCATTCGTATATCCATGAAGATCAGATTCGGGTTCCATGTCTCCCATATATCCACGGCCTCCTGACCGTTTTCAGCCTCACGGAGTTCAAAGCCTGGCAGCGCCAGCAATTTGAGCAGCAGCAGGCGGTTGCTCTGTCTGTCGTCAACAATCAGAATCCGGTAGGACTGATCCGGTTCCAACGCTATGACGCGCCTCTCCGGCTGCGTGAATTCCGTTTCTGTGCCTTCCACCGCCTCCGTTTGAATGGAAAACCTGAAAACCGTTCCTGTGCCGACCTCACTTTCCACCGTCATATCGCCGCCCATCATCTGCACGAACTTCCGGCTGATGGGCAATCCCAGCCCCGTTCCTTCCCGGGATTTCCGTCCGGTCTCGGTCTGTACAAAGGCATCGAACACGCTGTCCAGTTCATCAGGAGCGATGCCCGCGCCACTATCCTCCACTTCAAAGGCCAGCCAGACCTCCGAGGTTTTGAAAACCTCGGAGGTCTTTTTAACCCGCACCGTTGCACCTCCGTTCTCGGTGAACTTGATCGCATTTCCGAGCAGATTCACCAGCACCTGTTTTAATTTGACCTCATCTGTCCGTATATATCCGGGAACACCGGCATCGCGCTCAAAAACCAGTCGCAAGCCTTTTGTTTCGGCTTCCAGGCGGAACATATTTTCCACGTCATCCAGCAGATGAAACACATCGAAATCATGCTCATTGAGAACGGTGCGTCCGGCTTCGATCTTGGACATGTCCAGCACGTCGTTGATCAGGTTCAGCAGATGCTCCCCGCTGCTGCGGATAATTGCCAGATTTTTCCGCTCCTCATGATCAAGATTCGTGCTGTGGGTGAGCAGTTGGGAAAGACCCAGAACCGCGTTGAGCGGGGTGCGGAGTTCGTGGCTCATGTTGGCCAGGAACGTGCTTTTGGCCTGGTTGGCAGTCTCTGCCGCAGTTTGGGCATCCATGGCCGCATCTTTGGCGTTGCCCAATTCAACCGTGCGGGTCTCCAATTCCCTGGTGCGTTCGCGCACAAGGGATTCCAAATGCTCACGATAGGTGTGTAACTCTTCTTCAGTGTGTTTGCGCCGGGTAATATCCTGGAGAAGTCCTTCATAATGCTGAACGGTTCCGGCTTCATCATGCACCGCGCGGGCATTGAGTGAGGCCCATATTGTACTGCCGTCTTTGCGGCGCAGGCGCAATTCAAAATCAGACACCTCCTGTTCGCGGGTCACGAGGGCAATAAACTCATCTCTTCGCGTTTCGTTGATGTAAACCTGCTGTCTGGCATAGGTAATCGTAGTCATAACCTCTGCCGGTGTGGCATAGCCGAGAATCTGCGCCAGGGCCGGATTGCAATCTAGCACTTGCCCTTCAGGACTTGTCTGGAAAATTCCCTCGGTGGCGTTTTCAAAAATGCCCCGGTATTTCTGCTCGGCCTGTTGCAATGCCCGTATCTGGGCTGAAATTGTGGTGCCCATTTCTTGCAGCACCGTACTGAAGGGCTGAAGTTCGATATATGGCATGGTCTGTCTGAATGCCTTATCATCGCCCCCGGCATACGCTGTGACTGCGTCGGTAAAATGGTGCAAAGGCTGCTTCAAAAACAGTCGCAATAATCCATGTGTTCCAATCAGTAACACACCAATTATCAGCAGGATAGTGAGAGTATATGACCAAAAAAAATGCCGCTGAATGGTAGTGTAATACTCGGATGTCAAAGCAAGGGCAACATGGCCGACGATTTTACCCTTATAGATAACGTCGCGGCTTCTCGACACTACCTGTGGTTGTTCCCTGTATTCCATAAAAAATTCCTCTCCCTGGCCATCCACGACGCGGAGTGTGGCGATAAACTCGTTGTACTGAAACCCCTTTCCGACAATATTTTGGATCGCTTGTCGATCAAAATTCCACAGGGGAATTGTCAGCATTTCCACAAGCGAGTCGACATACTCATTCGCCTTTGCCTCCAATTCTGCCTGTGCCCAAGAAGTGGACAGATACAAATTTAGATAAAGGCCCAGTCCACTGACAACCAACAGCAGAACCAGCAGACCAACTGAAAGATTTCTGGAAATTGAACGCTGTTTGAAATGAATGCTTGTGCGCATAGTGTTCAGTGTCCTCTTGAAGACAGGGGGAACGCCTGCTATCCGGCGACCCCGATTTTTATAAGAAAGCCGTAGGGCTGGGGGCTGACCGTTGAAAGAGTTTATTGGTATTTACTTAAAATTCGAAATACTTATTGTAAATTCTATCATAGGTCCCATCAGATTTCATTTGTTCAAAGGCCGCCTGTAATTTGGTCACAACTTTCTTCGACACATTTAAGTTTCCTGCAAGATACGAATCAACAGTGGTAAATGCTTTGCTCACTTTAGGCTTTTCCTTAACGTTACTCTCTTTAAGCAAGTAAAATGCGCGATGAATAGGACCATACCAAGCGTCAATCCGGCCGTGAACCAATTTTTTCGCATTAAATTCTTCATTCACCACCACATCAAGATTTGTAAAGCCTTGCTCTACGAGCATGCGATGCTGAGGAGTGCCATCGACAACCCCTATGGACGTGAGTTTTTTAGCATCTTCAAATGAAGTAATAGTCCAGGAGATTTTTGGCGCCATCACAAACCCAAAATCAATACTAATAAGTTTACTAATCCAGGTATAAAGGGGCTCTCGATTCTCTGTACGCGCTATGCTAAAAATTAAATACATCTCCTGTTCTTGTGTATATATCTGAGCCCTTTTCCATGGAAATAATTCAGGATTAAACGGCAACCCGCTATATCGGTGCATTTCGCGCACGAGTTCATAGCTGAAACCTGGAGAATCAGGATTTTCTGCAATAGTAAAGGGTGGGAAATTGGACCATACCTGCTTCAGCGTTTGTTCGGCATACCCCGAAGGTGTCAGAAAAACGGATATGATCAATACTGTCAGTGTAAATCTGCATAATGCATAATAATTTT
>JAUCGF010000143.1 GCA_030378005.1 Desulfococcaceae bacterium HSG9
AATTACCATTATCAATAGCCATTTATTACCTCCATATAAAAATAATATAAGCTGCGTCAGGCGGTAGCCGTAACGCACCGAATTTTTTTTCCTGACAAATCGCTTTTAATATTAACATGGTGCGTTACGCTTCGCTAACGCACCCTACTTGCTATCTCATATGGCTTAACTTTTATTAAGATAACGCAAAAGTCAGCGGCAATTGGGGGCTGGAGCACTAGCGAAAACCCCCAATTGCCGCTGGACTGCCGGGTTATATTACTCTTTAGTATTTTTCCATTGCCTGTATTGCTCTCAATATTTTGTTTAATCCTTCCTCATATGAAGGAAAAAGGTCAACCCATTGAAGATATTGCAACTTCGAGTCAATAGGTTTACAATCATCAATACGAACAGGAATGATAAAAATATCGGACTCAGGCATTTCATCTAAATTATCTAACGCCGTTTTTAATTCTTTCTGCGTAAATCCTCTTTTTAAAATTGACTTCGTAGATAGCAAAGCTAAAAATATTGTGCTCTCTTTTATCGCTTTTTTAATTTCAAGTTTCCAATTTTGGCCGGGCAATAAATCCTTATCTGGATGCCATAAAAAAACACCCGCATCTTTAAGATCATTATATAGTCTTTCTGCCATATATTGATCTTCTATTGCATAGTTGAGAAAAACTTTAATCATGGTTATTCCCCTCTGATTCTGTTTTTTCATTCGTTTCGCCAGAAGCATTATCGTCAATTGCAGCATGTTCTTGATCATACGGTATAAAAAAACTTACATTCCTTAATTCTTCATCGACTTTATCTTTACACATTTGTAATAATTTATAATCCTTTTTTATTTCACTAAATTTTTTAATAATATCATGCTCTTTTCCAAGAGCCTCAAGCAGTTTGCTTTTATGGTCAGTTGTATATTTCATGCTCTGATCTATCTGGTCGATTATCTTTTTAAGCTCATATTCCAAATCACGGTAGCTTGACAAAACCTCTTCATATTTCCTGATTTTTTCTGTTAAATTTATTATAGGCTTTATGACCGCAAGAAATGCAGAAATGATCAGAAGAATTTTCCAAATTGCCTGACCAAATGGTGTATTCCATAACCACAAACCCGCAACCATAGAAGATGTTGTTGTAATTGCCAATATAATCTCTATAAAATAATTAATAAATTTAAGTCGATCCATTTTGACGGAATAATACAATGCATTTACTTTATAATCTCTGTAATTTGCATGTAATCGGTTTATCGGATGTTGTGTTGTATTTGAATTTTCCATAATTCGATTTTCTTCATCGCAATGATATTATTTGTCATTTTTTTGAGTAATATAACCTGTTGTTATACGGTTTTTTTTCCGGCTAATATGAAAAATTGCATATTAGCCGACAAAATATTTATAATTACAATTAAGCACCTAATCCGCCTCAGCCCCAAGATAAGCGCTTTTCACAGCCTCATTTTCCATGACCTCTTCAGCCAGGCCATCCGCAATCTTTTGTCCGTTGTTCATAACGATAATCAGTTACAAGTTTGAAGTTTGAAGTGTCAAGTGATTTCGTAACACCCTGAATTTATTGAAACTGACAAAATTTGTGTTGTATTTTTATTTTCAATGATTTCAATAATTTACAAGAACTTATGACTGACGAGTTATATACATTTTTGTTTCTGCATCGGTCATACGCAATTCACCTAATCCGCCTCAGCCCCAAGATACGCGCTTTTCACAGCCTCATTTTCCATGACCTCTTCAGCCAGGCCATCCGCAATCTTTTGCCCGTTGTTGATAACGATGATGCGATCAGCAATACGGAAAAGTTCTTTAAGTAAGATCGGGGCAGTTGCCTATGTGCATATAGTCTTCTTCACTCCATTTCACCCATAAATCGGGCTCACATCTTGAATTGATCCCTTGATATCCAAATAGGAATCAGGGTCACATCTTGTAATCCCTGATGTGACCCCAGACCTCGTCATATATCAATCCTGTGGATAACGTTCCGGTCACCGGCGGTGCTTTTTGCCGTCCGGTGGACTGGTTGGTTATGCCATAATTCGCAAACTTTCATATAAAAATTCTGGGGCGAAGTCTGCGCCATTCGGCCAAACTATTGTATGTATTTCATGATTAATGGTAAAATCTTTAAAATATGATATGTCTTTTAGCGGAGCAAATATCTCGCCTATCAATTCTTGCTCAAAATCGACTTCGCCTTCTGATCCATCTGAAAAATTAAGATAGAGCTTATAACCTTCCACATATTTTGCTTCTGAAATTCTTGGTGTCATTGCATTACTCCAATGGTGATATTTTATTTAATGGTCGCCTTTCCTCAGCAAGACGCCAATTTTCAAGCAATTCATCTTTATGGAGTTCTAACCACTCAAATACCAGCTTGAGAGCACGTTTTGGAAATCGACCATTGATGATTCCAGATTCGATTTCAACAGTAATCTCATATTCGCCGTATATCGCATGGAAGTGTGGCGGTGCATGATCTCTATAAAACATTGCGATTATTATTCCAAGAAATCTTGATATTTCCGGCATAAATTTATTTCCGACTTCAATTGTTGGTAAGCACAACCAGTTATTATACGGTTTTTTTCCGGCTAATATGAAACATCGCATATCAGCCGACAAAATATTTATAATTACAATTAAGCACTTAATCCGCCTCAGCCCCAAGATAAGCGCTTTTCACAGCCTCATTTTCCATGACCTCTTCAGCCAGGCCATCAGCAATCTTTTGTCCGTTGTTCATAACGATAATGCGGTCGGCGATACGGAAAAGCTCTTTGAGGCGGTGTTCGATCATAATGATTGTTTTGCCTTGCAGGCGGATTTTTTCAATAATCGGAACGATACTGGCGACTTCCGCCAGGCTCAGTCCTGAAAAAAGTTCGTCGAGAATAAACAGGTCCGGCTCCAGAGCAAGCGCCTTGGCCAGCTCTAACCGCTTGAGGTAGCCCTGGGGCAGAGCGCCGGCAGGTTTGTAAGCTACGTGTGAGTCCCGTTCAAATCCGACTTCTTCCAAAAGGTCAAGGGCGATAGCGTCCCGATCTCCATAGCGGCCGCCGGCAAGCTGTTTCATGCGGGGTGAGTATAACGGGATGATCATGTTTTTGTAAGCCGGCAGGTGGTAGAACGGTTTGACCATTTGGAACGTGCGGGCGATTCCGAGGCGCACAATTTTATAAGGCGGCAGATGGCTGATTTTTTGCCCTTTGAATGCTACTGTGCCGGATGTGGGCTTGACAAAGCGGGTAATCAGGTTGACCAGTGTGGTCTTGCCGGAACCGTTCGGCCCGATAACGCCCAAAAGTTCTCCGGGCATCAGGTCGAAACTCACCTGACGAATCGCTCGTACACCGCCAAAGGACTTGTTCAGATTATCAACTTGAAGAATCGGCGTTTTTATCATTTTTCCACTTCCACCCAACGTTCAAACTGCTGATATTTTCGTTGCATATAATGAAAAATACCTTCTGGTAAAGCGATGATGAAAATCACCAGAAATACGCCATACAAAACGATGCGTAAACCGCCCAAGCCTCGCAGAGCCTCGGACATAGGCACCAGCAGAAATGCGCCTAAAGCGGCACCCGCCAAAGTTCCGGGACCGCCGACAACGGCGGCCGCAATCGGCAAAATGGAATAATCAAGCGCAAAAACCGGCATCCCCACAAACATATACACATGGGTCATAAACGCGCCGCAAAATGACCCGATGGAACCTGCGATGAACAGCGCCTGGGCCTTAAACTGGTAAATATTGATACCGGCATTGATCACGGAGCGGTCGTTATCGCTGATACCTTTTAAAATCAAGCCATAATCTGAATCCATCATTCTTCTGAACCCGAACAGCGCCGCAAGCAACACGGCTATGACAAGATAAAGTTCAATCCAGATTGACGGCAAAGGCGTCATGCCGCTCAACCCCTCGGTACCTCCGAAAACTTTGGTGGCTTCAATCACCCGCACCATCATCAGCGGAATAATCAGGGTGACCATGGAAAAATAAATCCCCCGCAATCGAAGCACGGGAAGTAAAAGCAGTGTGCAGATCAGCCCTCCCAACACGGATGCTACGGGCAGCGTGATAAATGGAGAAAGGCCGAAATAGTGATTCATAACCCCGGCGCAGTATGCCCCCACACCGAAAAACAGCGCCTGTCCCAGAGACACCATGCCGGTTTGCGCAAGGATATCCCAACTGATAGCCAGCAACGCAAAAACCGCCACAGATAGCAGCACTTTCTGCCAATAGGGGCCGAGTATCAGGGGCAGCGTCAGACACCCGATAATCGGCAACATCCTGGGAGCCGACAAATAGAGCATCTCCCGCCAGGATAGCAGCGCAAAAATATCGGAAGACCTTGCTTTGATACCGCGGTCAATTCTTTCCTTACGCTTTTTCAACGGCTTTATATCCTCTCTTCCAATTCTTTCTGTTTTCCAAGAAGCCCGGACGGCTTGACAGTCAGAACTATCAAAATGGCCGCCAGACTGACAATCATAGTCCAATGTGAGCCGATATAGGTGTCGGTGAAGCGTTCGGCGAATCCAACAATAAAACTGGCCAAAACCACGCCGCCCGTGCTTCCCAACCCTCCGATAATGCACACCGCCAGGGCCTTAATCAGCACATCATAACCTTCACCGGGCGAAATACTGCCCAGCGGAATAATGAAAAGGGCGGCCAGAGCGGCCAGTCCGGCACCGATGGAAACGCTCAAGGCACCGATTCGATCTGAGTCGATTCCAAAAGTGAGAGCGGTGCGTTCATCCTGAGCAATGCCCCTGAATGCCAGGCCGACCGATGTGTGGTGCGTGAATATCCACAAACCGAAAATCAAAACTGCGGCAAACCCTGCAATGGCAATGCGCTGGAAATCTATGTAAGTTCCGGCAATAATAAAACTCCGGTCTGAAAAAACCGGCAGGGTATATTCAAAGCCCACCCATCCGAAATAGCTGAACAATTCGAGAATTGCCAGACCGATGCCAAAAGTGGCGATAACTTCGGAAAGCGCTTGTCCGCGGATGCGTAATAAGACGAAGCGGTAAATCAGCGCACCCAATACCATGTTGCCGAGTACTGCAATCGCCACGGCAAGCAAGTAGGGCAATTGAAGCAGATTGATCATCCCCCAGATGCAGTATGCCGCCAGTATATAAATAGCGCCGTAGGCAAAATTAGCCACGCCGCTGATACCGAAAGTCAGATTAAAGCCGATGGCCATCAATGCCAGGATGGAGGTGTTGATTAATGCGTAAAGAGTTGTGCCGATGAACATACGTTTCAAACCCCTTAAATCCCAAATATCAAAATTCAAATATCAAATAAATTCCAAATAACAATATCCGAAACAGCCGTTTATTTTTTGGAGTTTGGTTGTTGTGATTTATTTGAAATTTGTCATTTGACTTTTGGAATTTTCTTCTATTTGGCTGCCTTCAATCCTGCCGGCAATTTAATCCCGCCATCGGCAATAGATTTGGGGAAAACAATGGTGCGCGTCCCATCATCATTCCATTGAATCACAGCGGCTACTGCGGATGTTTTAGGATCCATATCATAGATAACCTGGTGTCCTTCGTCGAATTTGATACGACCCATAACACCTTCACGATCCGTTTTTTTCAACTCAGCAACAATAGCGTCTGCATCCAGGCTGCCGGCTCTTTCAATGGCTTCGGCCAGCAGATAAATCGACTCATAAGACGGGCTGATTCCGTGTCCCGCTTCAATAGACGCGCCCCATTTTTTTGCGTAGGCATCTGCAAAAGCTTTGGATTTGGGAACCTTGGCAGAGGATATCGCGCTTCCCATTTCAAAGTTGCAATTGATCGCGCCGCTGATTTTCTGATCGAATGTTTTCCATGCGCCGGGGCCGGCCAAAGGGGAAATGAAGCCAGCCAATAGTGCCGGAACTTTCATAGAATTCCACTGTTTCACCAGGGAACCGCTTTGAGGCATATCGAAAATCGGTAAAATAACTTGAGCGCCTTTGGCGCGCACTTTCATCAGGGCTGATGAAAAATCGGATGTTCCAGTGGGATAGGCCTCATGCCCGACAACTTCCCATCCGGCTTTATCAAAATATACTTTGGTGATGATTTCCGCTGTTTTACGCGCCCAGGCCACATCCTGATTCATAATGTAAACCTTTTTAAAACCAAACTCCTTATTGATATGGGCCATAGTGCCAGCCAGGTATTTCACAAGGTATTTGGCATTCAAACAGGTTCTGAAAATATATTTATACTTTTCCGGCTCCTTTTTGATCTTGCCTTCGGAAGCCGGTGACATAGCGATGGTTCCCAATAAAGGCGTCTTGTATTTGGCGATAATATCCATGCCAGCCATCAACGCCTCGGATCGAAACGGACCGACAACCAGGGCGACCGGTTTTTTTTCGAGGATAATCTTTTCCAATCCCAAAAGCGCTTCAGGAACAGGAACGCCCGGAGCGGCGTCACGAATATCAACGGATTCAACTTTAAAAAGCTTTTTTTCAGCTCCAACTTGAACACCGCCTTCAGCGTTGATCTCTTCGACCGCCAGATTAACGGCTTTGAGCGCTTCTTTGCCTTCCAGAAAACCGGTTGAAGTGGGGACTCCGATAACAATGGAATCGGCTGCCAGGCAATTTACGGCTGGAATCATAAAAACACAACTGACAATCAGTAACGCACAGATAAACCCATTTTTTCTTAGCATCTCTTTCCTCCTGATTTTTTTTGCGATGAAAATAGCATCGCAGGTTGAAGTGGTTAATTGTAACCATTTTGCGTATATTTGCCTTCAAATAACAATATTATCTTAAAATGTAAAACATTAATTATGATCTTTTGGATATGCTTGAGTTTTCGAATAATAGTACTTAACAACTGTGATTTTTTATGGGACTATTATTCAGCTTATATTTCAGTATTTCAGAAATATTTTCAAGCCAAAGGTGAGCCTATGAAAATTCCTTATGCCAAACAGTTACCGTTTATTATTTTGAGAAAACTATTCGGCTAATCTGTTTTACAATTTCTGCAATGGTATAATTACGAAAATTTTAACAATATCTTGAAAATATGCTAAAAAAAGCCTACTGTACATGAAATGACTTGTCACTTTCGAGATATAAATTTTCAGACACTTAATTTCACAAGGAATCATTACTATGAAATTCAAAAAAGATTACACCTCATTTCAAGAGGGTATAAAGCGGTTTGAAACCGCCATGACCGGTATCCCCGACCGTGTACCGGTCGTCACTCAAATGCATGAATTCGCCATGAAAGAGCTTGGTGCCACAGCTACGGAATTTTATACGACACCGGAAATTTTGGCAGCCGGAACGCTGGAAATTCAGGAAAAATACGGTATTGATGTGCCGGTTCTGGATTATGATGTTTACAACATTGAAGCCGAAGCGTTGGGGCAGGCGGTTAAATACAGTGACAGCGATATGCCGGACGTTGACCGCACAAAACCGCTGATTCGGGACAAAGATGATCTGAAAAAAATCAAAACCCCGGATTTTGATACGGACGGACGTTTTGCATCCGTAATCGAAACGATCCGGATATTCCGTAAGCTTATCGGAGGCGCACACATTACGCTGCGATTTTGCGCGCCTTTCAGTTTGGCGGCTAATGTCAGAGGGCTTGAGCAGTTGATTATGGATACGTACGACAATCCGGATTTTGTCAAAAGCCTGTTAGATCGCATTGTTGAGGAAGTGCTGGCCCCCTGGGTGATGAAACTGAAAAAGGAGTTTCCCGGTGTAAAAAACATTTCGGGAGACGATGCCGCCGGTTCTTTGCCTATCGTCAGCCCCGATATCATCGGAGATTGGATCGTCCCATCTGTTTTGCGCCTGCGTGAGCTTTGCGGCCCCGAAGTTTACGTTCCCAACTGGGTGGGTGAAAAATATTTAAAAGCCCCCCAGGAGATGCTCGAACTCAAACATCAGGTATGCCCCGGCTTTGTGGAAGGCCAAGACCCCGATGTGGAGGAAGTCGGCCCTTCCCTGTATAAAAAATATGCAAATCAAAAAGGCGTCCCGCTTATCTTAGGAATCGGTGCGGCTTTCATGGCCTTGAAAACGCCGGAGGAAATCAAGAAAAGAGTCCGACATTACATCGAAGTCGGCGGCAAAGACGGACATTTCGCCCTGCTGCTTTGTAATTTGGGCGCGACAACGCCGCCTGAAAACGTGCGAGCTGCGATTGATGCGGTTCATAAGTATGGGAATTACAATTAGGGAATGGCGCATAAACAGCGTATCGTTCATTGATGGCTTTATAAGCTAACAAATTTTGGAATATTATAAATCATTGAATTTAGTGTAAATTAAACATAATTTGTTTTTTCTTGACTTTGTTTAATATTTGCTATACCAATTTGCATTTATATATTTTATTATTCTAAGAGTCTGTTTGAAAGGCGCTCACCATCAATTCTCAACACTCTAAATAAGGAGGATGATATGGACAACGGTACAGCAAAAACGATTCAACCGCAAAAAGGTTTGACCAGACGTAAATTTATCAAAGGGACTGTGGCGGCCGGCGTGGCGGCATCTGTGGGTCCTTGGTTCATCAAAGATGCGTTGTCATCTTCGGGCGAACTGAAGCTTTTTACATGGCCCGACTATTCCAAACCGGAAGTCATTGCCGCATTTGAAAAGGCCACCGGCATCAAGGTCAAAGTAACCAATTACAGCTCCAACCAGGAGTGTATGAACAAACTGCGGGCTGCTCGCGCAAGCGGTTTTGATATTGCCCAACCCTCATTGACGGAGTTACAATTGCAGATGGAGTTTGAACTCTATCGTGCCATTGATGAAAAAAAGATTCCGAACCTCAAGAATGTGGAACCCTCTTTTTTGGAAAGTTCCGGAAAACAGGGCGGCATTATTGGCGGAAAACGCGTCGGCTTACCTTATGACTGGGGAACCGAAGCCTGTGCCTGGAATACAGATAAAGCGAGCTTTAAATATGGCGAACTTTCTTTTGGAACCATGTGGGAACCGGAATATGCCCAGAAGGCAACCTGCCGGCCGCATTCGGTGTTTATCGGTGTAGGTCTCTATCTGGATCACACTGGCAAGGTTCCATCTAATCGGATGTTCGACACTTACAAATCCGAAGAAAAAATGCGCAAAGTCTATGATGAAATCTTCAAGTTTATGGTGGAACGTAAAAAGAACATCAAGATGTTCTGGAACAACGCCCAGGATCACCAATTGGCGTTTCTCCAAAACGGGTGTGTTGTAGGTCAGACATGGGATGGCCCGATCCTTACGATGAAAAAGGAGGGCAAACCCGTTTCCTATATGGCACCCAAAGAGGGGGCTATGACCTGGGTGGATTCGGTCACTATCGTCAAAAACGCAAAAAATCTGGAACAGGCTTATGCCTACATCAACTGGGCTTATACGCCGGAAGCAGGCGCTATAATGGCCAAATCCACCGGCTACAACAGCGTTGTGAAGGGCGTTGCGGACCATCTGGATGAGGCGACCAAAAAGGGTTTTAAGGAGGCCTATCCCGAAGACGCTTTGGACAAGCTGTGGTGGTATGTGTCCGAGCCGCCGTGGTTTGTGCCGGCAAGAACAGAATACAGGGATAAATTCCAAGCCGCTTAAACACGGAGGGAAAGTGAAAGTTAATTGAAGGCCCTCATATCGTCCTGCGGCGGCATGAGGGCCGACACGGAGGTTTTATGCTTAAAAGTGTTGGAGAAGCCGTAGAATTTAATCATGTCAGCATGCGCTATCCGGGAACAGAAAGCAATGCTGTTACCGATGCGAATGTGCATATTAAGGCGGGTGAATTTTTTAGCTTTTTAGGTCCGTCCGGTTGTGGAAAAACAACGTTGTTGCGCCTTGTTTCGGGATTTTTGGATCCCACCGAAGGTGAAGTGCGTATCGGCGGAAAAGACATGCGCGGCATTGGGCCCAATAAACGCCCGACCGCGATGATTTTTCAGAATCTGGCGCTTTTTCCGCTGATGTCCGTGGCTCAAAATATAGGCTTTGGACTGGAGGTACGCGGCGTATCTAAAACCGAGCGACTTAAAAAGGCCGTGGAATTGCTCGAACTGGTCGATTTACCCGGTGTGGAGAATAAAATGGTAGGCGATCTGTCCGGGGGCCAGATGCAGCGTGTGGCCATTGCAAGGGGATTGGCCGTTGAACCGGCTGTACTGCTTCTTGATGAACCGCTATCCGCACTGGATTTAAAACTGCGCCAGCACATGCGTACGGAATTGAGAAAAATCCAAAGACGGACAGGGGTTACATTTGTTTATATCACCCATGATCAAGGTGAGGCATTGACCATGTCCGATCGGGTCGGTGTGATGACCGGCCAGGGTGTCATAGACCAGATAGCCACTGCTGACCAATTATATAATGAACCTCAAACCGCTTTTGTGGCCGATTTTGTCGGGGAAAACAATGCTTTTGCAGGTGCCGTTACCGAAACGGATGGAGACTATGCCATTCTAAACACCGAAAGCGGCTCACTAAAGGGCCGCAATCGGCTGAATCTCAATTCAGGTCAAAAGGCCATCGCTTTTGTCCGTCCTGAAGCGATTCTACTGGCGGAAGATTCGACGGCAGTGGAAAATATTTTAAAGTTCACTGTCAAGAATCTTAGTTTTGAAGGGTCGTTTATCACTGTTTTTCTGGACACCCCCGGCGGGCAGACCTGTGTGATGAAACAGAATAACGATGGATCCACGCCACTGATGCAAACCGGCACAGAAATTAAGGTTTGCTTTAGTGCGGAAAATACACAACTGCTGCCTTACGGAGAGGTTTCCTATGCGTAAATTATGGCAGGATGCAAAGCACAATTTCGGTAATATCGGCATCATATTCATTCTTGCCACTGTGGGGGGATGGTTTATTTTCATGATTTTGCTTCCCCAGTTGATTATGATCGATTATTCGTTTCGTCCGTTGTTGCCGCTTAGAAAAATCGGCGGCCCTGAAGATGTTTACACGTTGAAAAACTACATGGTTCTTTTTACAACACCGCTCCACAGGGCTATTTTTTTCAAAACAATCTGGTCCAGTATCATCGTTACCTTCGTTGCCTTTGCTATATGCTACCCGATCTCTTACTATCTGGCAAAAATGGCGCGAGGCGCACGATTCAGCTTGCTGATGATGGGCATCATCATCCCATACTGGATCAATGAGCTGTTGCGATTATTTGCATGGCAACTTATCCTGTCAGATGTGGGCATTTTGAATAATATCCTGATGTTCCTTGGTATTGCAGGAGAACCGATCAATTTTCGGTCTGGCAATAGTGCCGTTATTTTAGGAATGGCGTATGCGTATATCCTGTTTATGATTTTCCCGCTGTACAATGCGATTGAGAGTCTTGACAGCAATCAAATAGATGCGGCGCGTGATCTTGGTTCGTCTTGGTTTCGCATACATAGACGCATCGTTATCCCCCACGCCAAACCAGGCATTGCGGTGGGCTGTATTATGACCTTCATGCTGGCGGCCGGGTCGATTGCCGCTCCCCTGCTTTTGGGAAGCCCGAGCAGTTTTTGGTTTACACAACTTATCTATACCAATTTCGAGACTGCCAACTGGAATCAGGGTGCCGCTTATGCCATGGTTCTGGCAGGGCTGTGCCTCATTTTTATTATGCTAATGTTAAAACTGTTCAAAGTCAGTTTGAAAGAGCTTACCAAATGAAATCGAATACCGTTCTTCAAATCGTTATCGGCGGGTATCTCGTGTTGTTTTTTGCCTATCTGTTTTTGCCATTGGCTTTTATGGGGGTTGTCGCGTTTAACACCAGCAGCATCCCACAGGTTACCCCTTGGGAGGGATTTACCTTTCATTGGTTTGGGGTGTTGTTCGCCGACAGTCAAATGTGGCAGGGACTGGGAAACAGCTTTATAGTCGCTTTTTTTGTGGTTATTTTTTCCGTTTCCATCGGTCTCGGCGCTACGCTGTTTCTGACAAGGATGCGGTTCAAGGGGCGTGACGGTGCTTATGCCATACTGGTGTCCCCCATTCTGACGCCTGGAATTATTCTAGGCATCTCCACTTTTTTGTTCTGGGATAAAGCGTTTCATCTGTCCGGAGGGCTTTGGACAGCCATCATGGGACAAACGACCTTTATCAGCGGTTACTGTATGTTGCTGATAATGGCCCGGGCGCAGCGTTTTGACAAAACCCAGGAAGATGCGGCGTTTGACCTTGGGGCCACCCACGGTCAGGTCTTTTGGAAAATAACCCTGCCATTTCTCAGACCGGCTTTGTTGTCCGCGGCCGCCCTGGCCTTTATGCAATCCTTTGAAAATTACAACACCACCCTTTTTGCCATCGGTTTTGAACAGACGCTGCCCATTTACATCGGCTCCAAACTGCGTCAGTTTATCAGTCCGGCAATGAATGCGTTGGCCGTGGTGTTTATCGTCCTGACAATTATCGGTGCGGCGGTTTACGAGTACCGGCGGCGTCGGGAATCTGTCGCGGCAGGCTGATGTGATGAACCGTGCATACCGTTTCCGTCAATTCCTGCTCTAATACGTGTGGAGCCATCGAATGGAGATTTCAATCGCTACCGATTATGCTGAGAACTCTGGCTGTTGTGAGCCTTTTCTGCGAAAAATCGCTCAGGCCGGGTTCACTCATATCCATTGGTGTCATCACTGGAATGGCGATTTCCTCTATTCCCGATCCGAAATTGATGAAATTGCCAAATGGCTGCGGGAATACGGACTTAAATTGTTGGATCTGCATGGTTCGCAAGGCTTTGAAAAAAACTGGAGTTCGCTCGGGGAATATGAACGACTGGCAGGGGTCGAACTTGTGCGCAACCGGATTGATATGACCGCACGCTTGGGCGGAGATGCCGTTGTCATGCACGCGACCCATTGGATGGTAAATGAACAAAAAGACAGTCTGGGAGATGATCAATTACGCAAATCGCTGGATGCCTTGGAGCCTTTTGCCCGAAGTCGCAACGTGAGAATTGCCATAGAAAACCTCGTTCCGGCCCGAACCGACCTTTTCCTAGCTCTTTTTGACCAATACTCCCCTGATTTTCTATGCTTTTGTTACGACTCCGGCCACCAGAATATTTCATCCGATAATCCGAATTCTCTTGAGCTGTTCAAAGACCGTCTCGGCGCGGTTCATCTGCATGACAACGATGGAGCAAGTGACCAGCACAACCTGATCTTCAACGGTTCTATTGATTGGGACCAAATCGCGGTATTAATGGCGGATTCGGCCTACTCTAAATGTATCAATATGGAACTGCGATGGGATAATTCGGTATATGCGGACGAAACTGAGTTTTTAGACAAAGCTCTGGAAAGCGGAATCCGATTCGCGCAAAAGCTATATGCGTATGTAAAAGAGTTGCCAACACAAGACGGAACTAAGTAAGTCGGAAGGCCGTTCCGCTTTGCTCAAAACCTAAGATAAGCGATTAACATCTATAGTTAAGGTTTCTCCACCACAAGGGATTAAAATCTTTGATAATAAATCCCTTTAGTCAGCATTACATAGCGGTTAATATTGACGCAATCATAAAAGGGGTATATAGTGCTTCGTTAGCGGTCGGCAACTTATGGGCAACTTATGATTGATACGCTTTCCATTTTTTGTTTACCGATTTTCTCTTAACGCTCGAAAAGATCAGTTGGCCAAAAGGAGGCCCCGAATGACCAAACATCCGCCAAAAACATTTAAAGCCAACATTATGGTTGTTGACGATACTTCCGTCAATCTGCATCTTTTAAGTAAGATGCTTCAAGAACGCGGCTATTCAGTCAGACCGTTGACTGATGGCGCGCGTGCCATTGCGGCGGCCAAAGCCGAACCGCCAGATTTAATTCTACTTGATATTATGATGCCTGAAATGTCCGGTTATGAAGTTTGTGAAAAGTTAAAAGCATCTAAAGGAGACCAGGAGCATTTGCGTGAAATACCGATTATTTTCATCAGCGCATTAAATGAAGTGTTAGATAAAGTGAAAGCCTTCAAGCTCGGCGGCGTTGATTATATCACCAAACCGTTTCAGGAAGAGGAGGTTTTTGCCCGCTTGGAAACTCATCTCACTCTGCGAAATCTGCAAAAACAGCTTGAAACCCAAAACAAACAACTTCAGGAAGCCCTTGATAACGTAAAAACACTGAAAGGACTCTTGCCGATATGTGCGAATTGTAAAAAAATTCGCGATGACGGTGGCTATTGGAATCAGATAGAAGGTTACTTGCAACAGCATACGGATGCATTATTCAGTCACGGTCTATGCCCTCACTGTGAAACAGAACTTTACGGTGATGAAAAATGGTATCAGGAAATGCAGCACAGGCTCAAAACTCAAGCAACTTCAGAAGAGTCGGAGGAAGATGGTGAATAAACGCAAGGCGGAGTCACCGGCTATTGATCAGCCGCTATCGAAAAATGATGATGCACGGACGGAGATAGACACAATGCGTGATCAACTTTGTCACGCACAAACGGAACTGATTCGATTAGAAAAGATGGCGGCACTTGGCTATCAGGTGGCAAGTGTGGCGCATGAAATCAATACGCCGCTGGGTGCGATTCGTTCATCCGTGCAGAATATCGATGAATTTTTGAAACTGAATGTGTTTCAATTACCCGATTTTTATCAATCTCTTGAACCGCCGCGGCAGCATGACTTTTTGGCTTTATTACGCTACACCGGCCATCCTGACGAACTGATCGACACGCGTACAAAACGCAAGATCAGACGTGAATTGCGCCATCTGCTGGAAAACGAGGACATCGCCGATGCGGAGACAATCGCGGATGCGCTTGCTGATATTGGACTGGGCGATCAAATTGATTCCTTTTGGCCGTTGTTAAAGTCACCCCAATGCCAGGCGATTATAAATAAAGTTTATCAATTGGCAATGTTGCAACGAAGCTTCCAAACCATCTCCACAGCTACCGAGCAGGCTGCCAAAGTGGCTTCGGCACTGATATCTTATGCACGCCATAACGCAGATGAAAAGAAAGAGGCGGCGCATATTATTGAAAGCATTGAAACCATTCTGATTCTTTATCATAATCAGCTTAAACATGGTGTGGAAATAATCAGGAAATACGATGATGTGCCTTTAATTGACTGCTATCCGGATCAATTGAATCAGGTATGGAGAAATTTAATACACAATGCCCTACAAGCAATGAAAAATAAGGGGCAATTGGAAATTAGCGTCAGTACGGATGAACGCCTCGAAAATGTTATTGTATGTATTACCGATAACGGGCCAGGCATGGCTCCTGACATTCTTCCACACATATTTGATCCGTTTTTCACGACCAAACCGGACGGGGAAGGCAGCGGACTCGGTCTGGATATTGTTAAAAAAATAATCACCAAACATAATGGTACCATCCTGGCAAAATCAATTCCCGGCCGAACTGTATTTACGGTAACACTGCCTATATGAAAAATTTCGACCTTTACGGTTGCTATCGTAAGTAACGATAAATATGAAGGGTGAACAATGGGCAAAAGAAAACTTGTAAGTTTTGATTGGGCCATGAAACGCTTGTTAAGGAGCAAAGCCAATTACGAAGTGCTTGAAGGTTTCCTGAGCGAATTATTGAAGGAAAATATCACCATTCTTGAAGTTCTGGAAAGCGAAAGCAATAAAGATGATAAATATGACAAATCAAATCGCGTTGACTTGAAAGTGGAAACCGATGCGAAAGAAATTGTTATCATCGAAGTTCAATATGACAGAGAATTTGATTATTTGCAGCGCATCCTGTTTGGTGTATCAAAAACGATAACGGAACATATCGTTGAGTCGGACCCGTACTATAAAGTCAGAAAAGTTATTTCCGTCAATATTCTCTATTTTGATTTGGGTAAGGGCAAGGATTATATTTATAAAGGACTGACCGTATTTCGCGGACTGCACCATAATGATATGCTTAGATTGAGTCCAAAACAAAAGCAATTTTATAAAGCGGAGCGAATAGCGGATATTTATCCCGAATACTATTTGATAAAAATAAATCAATTTGATGATGTTGCACGAGATACGCTGGATGAATGGATTTATTTTTTTAAAAATGAGGAAATTAAAGATGAGTTCAAAGCCA
Organism: Desulfococcaceae bacterium HSG9; assembly: GCA_030378005.1. Classification (GTDB taxonomy): domain Bacteria; phylum Desulfobacterota; class Desulfobacteria; order Desulfobacterales; family JAUCGF01; genus JAUCGF01. Next base: position 16,148 of record JAUCGF010000143.1, read on the forward strand.
AGGGACTTGCCAAAGCCAAGGCTGTTTTAGATATTATGAAACTTTCGACGGAAGAACGCCGACTGTATGAAAAGTATGCCGACAATTTACGCTATCAGGCAAGCATGTTTCAATCAACTTACGTAGCTGGTGAGTTGGATGGAATGAAAAAAGGTAAAGAGGAAGGCAGAAAAGAGGGCTTGAAAGAAGGCAGAAAAGAGGGTTTAAAAGAAGGCTTAAAAGAGGGTATAAAAGAAGGCAAAACAGAAGGCTTGATAGAAGGTAAAACAGATGTGGCAATCAATCTTTTGGATATTCTGGATGATAAGATTATATCCGCAAAAACCGGTTTAAGTTTGGACAAAGTAAAGCGGTTAAGGCATAAACAAACATAATTGCCCATATTAATCGGGATAAATAAACTACTGCGAATAATCTGATATAAGTGTAAAAATATGAAAAAACCTGTAATTATATGTGTTGATGACGAGCCGATAGTGCTGGACAGCCTGAAAATTGAGTTGAAGAAGGCGATTGGAGCCCAATGTCTGATTGAAACGGCCGAGAACGGGCTGGATGCGCTGGAATTGCTTGATGATATATTGGCGGATGGTGATAAGATTGCAGTCGTCATCTCTGACCACTATATGCCCGGTATCAAGGGCGATGAGCTTCTGACACAGATTCACAAACTTCTGCCTGATACGCTTAAAATTATGCTGACGGGCAATGCCGATCTTGAAGCGGTCGGCAATGCTGTCCGCTATGCCAAACTATACCGTTATATCGCCAAACCCTGGCAACCAGAAGACCTGCGTATGACGGTCGTTGAAGCGGTAAATAGCTTTTTACAAAAACTGAAATTGGCCGAACAACATCACCAACTGGAACAGATGAATAATGAATTGGCCCGGCTAAACGCTTCTCTGGAAAAAAAAGTGGAGATCAGAACCGCTGATCTGGAGCATGAAATTGCAGAGCGCCGCCAAGCCGAAGAAACCGCTAAACAGGCCAACCAGGCAAAAAGTGAATTTTTATCCAATATGAGCCATGAACTGCGCACGCCGCTTAATGGCATCCTAGGATATGCTCAGATACTAAAAAAAAATGCCGATCAGACTCCCGCCCTTAAAGATGGTCTCAATATCATTTACCAGAGCGGCACGCATCTTCTGACTTTGATAAGCGATATTCTTGATCTTTCACGTATTGAAGCGCGCAAGATGGTGCTTTATCCGATTGATTTTAATCTTAAAAGCTTTATTGAGGGCATCGCCGGTATCATCCGTATGCAAGCGCAGCAAAAAGGGATTCTTTTCCGATGTGAAACGCCGACTTCCCTGCCTGGCGGTGTAAAAGCGGATGAAAAACGATTACGCCAGATATTGTTGAATCTGTTGGGCAATGCCGTTAAATTTACGGATACCGGTGAAGTGGTTTTACGCATCATCCAAACCGAAACGGATACGTGCCAATATCCATCCACCAATCTGATTCGTTTTGAAATTAAAGACACCGGTGTTGGCATGCCCCCTGAACAATTAAACAAAATATTTCTTCCTTTTGAACAAGTCGGGCGTGCTGAACACCGGGCGCAAGGCACCGGCCTCGGCTTGGCGATTAGCCGCCAGTTGGTCGAAATAATGGGAGGCCAAATAGAGGTCAGCAGCCAGCCGGGGCAAGGAAGCGTTTTTCAGTTTGAAATTTCGCTTCCGGAAGTGGGGGCTGTCGCTGCCACGTCGCAATGTTCAATGAAAACTGTAACAGGTTATAAGGGCGCTCGCCGTAAAGTATTGGTAGCGGATGACCAACCGGACAATCGTCTGGTATTGCTGAATCTCCTTGAACCACTTGGTTTTGAAATCATATTAACCGTTGACGGCCAGGATGCCGTTGATAAGTGCTGTGAAATTAAACCCGATATGGTGCTCATGGATTTGGTCATGCCCGTTAAAACCGGATTTGAAGCGGTCAAGGAAATTCGAGAGACTCCGGATATCAGCAATACACCTATTATTGCAGTATCCGCCAGTGTTTTTGACATGGACCAGACCAAAAGCAAGCAAGCCGGGTGTGATGATTTTATACCCAAACCGGTTGTTGAAGAACATTTGCTTGAATTAATGGCCCAACATATTAAATTAGATTGGATTTACGGTGAATCCAAGGATGAAAACGCCTTACTGAATAATTCAGCCCAAAACTCTCAAAGCAGGCCGATCATTCCGCCTGCCGCTGAAGATTTAAAGCAATTATATGAATATGCATTGTTTGGAAACATGCAAAAAATTGAACAACACGCCACACAATTGGCCGAGCGCAATGCCAAATACCAACCATTTACTGATAAACTGAACGAATTGGCCAAAAATTTTGAGGATGAAGCACTTGTCGTTCTAATCGAAGGTTTTATGGAGAAACAGGAATGAATATTGAACACCAGAACAATACCATCTTAATTATTGATGATAATGCCGCTAATATCGGAGTTATCGTTGAATATATGAAAACTTATGGTTTTCAAACGGTAATCGCTCGTAACGGTGAAACGGGGTTGAAACGGGCCAAACTGGTTCATCCGGATATCATTTTGCTTGATGTCCTCATGCCGGGCATTAACGGCTTTGAAACCTGCCGCCGTTTAAAAACTGATGAGTCCTGTCGAAAAATTCCGGTAATTTTTATGACCGCTTTAACCGATGTCGAAGATAAGGTCAAAGGGTTTGCCGTGGGCGGTGTGGATTACGTTACCAAGCCCGTGCAGCAAGAGGAAGTCTTGGCGCGTATCAGAACCCATCTTAAAATTCAGGCGCAACAGCGACAATTGCAACAACAGGCCGTTGAATTAAATCATGCCCGTATGATGGCGGAAGCGGCTCAAACGGTTGCCGAAAAGGCAAACAAGGCCAAAAGTGCTTTTCTTGCCAATATGAGCCATGAACTGCGCACACCGCTAAATGCCATTCTCGGATTTTCCCAACTGATGGTTCGCAGTGAAGGACTGAACGCATCACATCAAGAGAATCTTGCCATTATTCGCCGTAGCGGAGAACATTTACTGACCCTGATTAATGATGTTTTGGACATGTCCAAAATTGAATCAGGACACACAATCCTGAATCTTAGAGAGTTTGATTTGTATCGCCTCTTAGATGATTTGGAAAATATGTTCCGTTTAAAAGCTGATGAAAAGGGCTTGCAATTAAATTCAAACATCAGTCCGCACCTTCCGCAATTTATCATCACCGATGAAGTCAAACTGCGTCAAGTACTGATCAACTTGCTTAATAACGCTATCAAATTCACCCAAACAGGCGGTATTGCTGTGAGTGTCAACGGTTCTGAATGCGGGGACAAAGCGGAAGATCGCTTTGAGATTAACTTCGAAGTTGAAGACAGCGGGCCGGGAATTGCAGTCGAAGAATTCGATATACTTTTCGAGCCGTTTCAACAGACCCAGTCGGCTGAAGGTGTGTATGAAGGGACTGGTTTAGGGTTGCCTATCAGTCGTAAATTTGTCCAGTTAATGGGAGGTGATTTTAAGGTTCATAGTAAAGTCGGACAAGGTTCCGTTTTTAAATTTACCATTCAGTGTGATGCGCTCAGGGCAATCCCAAATCAAGAGCCTCAAAGCAGTGCGGACGTAATTGCGCTGGCACCTGGCCAACCTGCCTTTCGAATTTTGATTGTGGATGACAAATGGGACAATCGTCAATTGTTATTGAAACTGCTGAATCCGCTCGGCTTTGAAACACAAGAGGCGTGTAACGGGCAAGAAGCTGTGGCGCAATGGCAGGAATGGCATCCTGATTTGATATGGATGGATATGCGTCTGCCTGTTATGGACGGTTATGAAGCGGTCAGACGTATTCGGAAAATTGAAGCAAATCAAAAAAACGCGGCTATCAGCCCAACGGATAATAAAGCTGACAGAGTTCAGCGCACCCCGATCATTTCTCTGACTGCCAGTGTTCTGGATGATCGACAATCCGATGTGCTTGAAGCCGGATGCGATGCATTACTGTATAAACCTTTCCATGTTCATGATATTTTTGAAATGATGAAAAAACAAATCGGTGTGCGTTACGTTTATGCCGAGGAAGACAATTCGGAAGCAGCATCACATAACCAAAAAGAATTGCGTAAGACGATAACGCCAGAAGAGCTAACCGCTTTGCCCGCCGGCTTATTGTCAGATTTGGAAAAAGCGGCCATACGAGCCAACATGAACGCTATCAACACTATTATTGATGATATTCGTACTCACAGTGACAGTATTGCGGATACTTTGGCACATCTTGCTGACAGCTTTGAATACGATAAAATATTGTCGCTGATTGGAAAAGCACGTTAAAATGGTGTGTAGGCAACTGTCAGTAGATCGAAAAGTTCCTTAAAAGTTCCGTAGGAACGGCATGTCTTCATCAGAATATGCCGTCCCTACGGGACTCAGCGAACACAGGGGATTCGGATTCTACAAATATGCCGCTCCTACGGAGCTGAAAACAGACATGCCGTTCGTCACCTTTCAAAAACTTTTCGATCTACTGACTGTATTAAACTTTTGTTCCTAACGCTTCGATGCCTGTTATCTTCAATTTTTGTAACTACTGTTATGTCAAGTTTAAGGTGACGAGTGAAAGTCAGCACTCCCACCCGTCAGCTAAATGTTGACACAACACTACTCAGGTCAAAATTTTTTCTGAACAAGAGCAAAATTTGATGAATACGAAACCACTCCAGCGCACGCATCAGAAAGCGCCAGAAAAAATACGTACCTTTATCGCCATCGACCTTCCCGAATCCGTGCGCACGGCGATTCGCACCATTCAAGCGGATATCCGTTCTTCCGGCTTTAAAGCAAAATGGGTGCGTCCTGAAAATGTTCATCTGACGCTCAAATTTTTAGGCGATGTGGATACGCACCTGATCGCCAAAATCAATTCCGCTATTCAAACATCTGCCAAAGAAATTGCACCCTTTCATCTAGGCGGGCGCAGTATAGGGGTTTTTCCCAATTCCCGGCGTCCTCGGGTGCTTTGGATGGGATTATTCGGACAGATCGGCGCATTACTCCGGCTACAGAAAAAAATTGAAGCGCAATTGGCTTTGCTTGGTTTTGCCAAAGAAAAAAGAACGTTTACAGGACATCTGACCATCGGTCGGATCAAGGGAAAAGCACCGCTTCGACAAGTGAGTCGAATTCTTACCCAATATGAAACTTATGCGACTGAGCCGTTTGCAGTTAAGGAAGTGACCTTTTTCAAGAGCCAATTGACGCCTGATGGTGCAATTTATACGGGTCTTGGCTCCACTCTGTTGAAATAAAATCGCTCAAGAACTGAAAAAATCGGCTGATACATTTTCACAAACCCGGACAGACAGACTGCCGGGTAGATTATTTATTGGATATTCTATTGTCAGTAGATGGAAAGTTTAGGAGCGCAAAAATTAAGCGCAGCGATTTTTTGCATTCGGCGCTGGAAAAAACTTGCAAATTCAGGTTCTTGCAAAAAACCGCTGCGCTTAATTTTTGCGCTCCATGCCGTATTTTCAAGCATTTTCCATCTACTGATTGTAACTCATAACTTAAAAGTTGAAATTTGAAACTTAGAAATCATAACTTAAAAACAGAAGAACTTGATACGATCAGCGTGAAAGGCGCGTGCGAACATAACCTCAGCAACGTTGATATTGAACTGCCCAAGAAAAAACTGATTGTGTTCACCGGTGTTTCCGGGTCCGGTAAATCCAGTTTGGCGTTTGACACCATTTTTGCCGAAGGCCAGCGTCGCTATGTTGAATCGCTTTCCGCTTATGCCCGCCAATTTATCGGGCAGATGGAAAAGCCGAAATACGATACGATTCGCGGTCTTTCACCCACTATTTCCATCGAACAGAAAGCGGCTTCCAAAAATCCCCGCTCAACCGTTGGCACGATTACGGAAATCTATGATTACTTACGGGTGTTGTATGCCCGTATCGGCGAACAATTTTGCTTTCGTTGCGGAAAAAAAGTCGGGCGCGGCAATGCCCAAAGCATGGTCGCATCCATTCTTGAATTACCTTCAAAATCACGGCTTCAAATTCTGGCTCCGATTGTGGAAAATCGCAAAGGCGAATATCGCAAACAGCTCAAAGAACTTAAAAAAGAGGGGTTTGCACGGGTACGCGTGGACGGTGTGGTTCAAAACCTGGAAGATGTTCAAACCCTGGCAAAGCATAAAAAGCACACTATCGAATTGGTAATCGACCGTTTGGTAATTCGGGATAACGATGCGTTTCGTAAGCGCCTGACCGATTCCGTGGAAACGGCTTTGAAATTCGGGCAAGGCGTGTTGATTGTCAGCATCAGCGAGCGTGAAGATATGCGCATGAGTGAGGCGCGTTCCTGCTGCGGCATCGCGTATCCGGAATTGGCGCCTCCCCTGTTTTCATTTAATTCGCCTCAAGGCATGTGTCCGGATTGCAATGGCATCGGCAATCTGCTTTTCATGGATACTGACAGGCTGATACCGGATACAACGCTGTCGATTCGGCAAGGTGCGGTGGTTCCCTGGCGCAACTATTTTATTAAACCGGGCGCATCTGATAACTCCTGGGGCTTGCGACAAATCAAAGCCATGGAGACCCAATGGGGCATTGATCTAAATACGCCGTGGCGCAAATTGCCGGCCCGCCAGCGCAATATTTTGCTCAATGGTTCTGATGGCCGTGAAATGAAGGTTCGCTGGGATTCGGACAAAATTCAGGGCGATATTACGATGAAGTGGGAAGGCTTGGTTAATACCATGATGCGGCGCTACCGCCAGACCCATTCCGAAAACCAGAAAAAATATTACAGCTCGTTTATGTCCGAACAAACCTGTCAGACCTGTAAAGGGCAGCGGCTGAAGCCCGAAGTGCTGCATGTGCGCGTGGGCGGCCGTTCGATCATGGATGTTACAGGAATGACCATCAAAGAAGCGCATCAGTTTCTCAGCGATTTGAAAATAGAGGGCAACCAGAAACTGATTGCCGATGAATTGCTCAAAGAAATTACCGGTCGCTTAGGATTTTTGCTTAATGTCGGCCTGGATTACCTCTCCCTGAATCGTAAAGGCCCGACCCTTTCAGGCGGGGAATCCCAGCGCATTCGTCTGGCATCTCAGGTCGGTTCTGAATTGACCGGCGTGATTTATATTCTGGACGAGCCATCCATCGGACTGCACCAGCGCGATAATATCAAATTGCTCGAAACCTTGTGCCATTTACGCGACATCGGCAATACGCTTATCATTATCGAGCATGATTATGAAACCATGGAAACAGCCGACCAAATCGTTGATATCGGCCCGGGCGCGGGTTTGCTGGGCGGTCAGATTGTGGCTCAGGGGACGCCGCAGCAGATACGCCAAGACCCTGAATCGGTCACAGGACAGTATTTAAGCGGTCTGAAACAGATTGAGATTCCCAAAACCCGCATAAAACCCAAGGACACGGGCAACAAGTGGATAACCATTCAGGGCGCGGCCGCGAATAACTTGGCAAATATCACGGTTAAAATTCCTTTGGGCCTGATGGTCTGCATCACCGGCGTATCAGGTGCCGGCAAATCCACGTTGATCAATCAGATTCTCTATCCGGCACTGGCGCGGGAACTGCACGATTCCAAGCTTGAAGCGGGTCGTTACCGCAACATCAAAGGATTGTCCAACCTCAACAAGGTCATCAATATCGATCAAAAAGCGATTGGACGCACACCGCGAAGCAACCCGGCCACATACACCAAAGTATTCGATCATATCCGCGACCTCTTTGCGATGCTGCCGGAAGCGCGTGTGCGCGGCTATAAAAAAGGGCGTTTTTCCTTTAATGTCAAAGGCGGCCGCTGCGAAGATTGCCGCGGCGACGGCTATATCAAGGTGGAAATGCACTTTCTGGCGGACGTGTATGTGCCGTGTGAAACCTGTCGCGGCCGGCGTTTTAATGACGCCACTTTGCAGGTGCGTTATAAAGACCATTCCATTGCCGATGTCTTGAATCTGACGGTGCGTCTGGCCCGCGAATTGTTCGCCAATCACCCCAAAATAAAAACAATTTTAGATACTCTCATGGATGTCGGTCTGGGATATATCAAACTGGGGCAGGCCGCCACCACGTTGTCCGGCGGCGAAGCCCAACGAATCAAGCTGGCGCGTGAATTGGCCAAAAGAGACACCGGCCTGACTCTGTATATCCTTGACGAACCCACCACCGGACTTCACTTTCAGGACATTGAAATGCTTTTAAAAGTCCTCAGACGGTTGGTCGCTTCGGGAAATACGGTGGCAGTGATTGAGCATAATCTGGATGTCATTAAAACAGCGGATTGGATTATCGATCTGGGCCCCGAAGGCGGCAGCCACGGCGGCAAGGTTGTGGCTTATGGAACTCCGGAAAAAGTGGCTCGCTCCGCAGTCAGTTATACGGGTTCCTTTTTGAAGGAAGCGCTGGGGCGGTTGTAAGATGATGCTATGACGCAAACTGAAGTCAGCACTCCTATTTTGAACATGGGAAAGCTATTTCGTCTCCGTTTCTAATCATTTTTTTTCGATGAAAAACCGGCAAAAACGCCAACAATTTTCTTGAGAAAGGCTTTGTAACCTGATTGTTGAATACGCACAAGCCTTTCGAGTTGCTCTTCAGCAAATCCGTTTAATTCCGATGTTTTAGCCTCAAGCCAAATTTCCGCTGCCTGACGGTTTTTAGTCTGTTCAACCCTGTCAATCAATTGATCCCTTTGAGACCTGTTGAGCGCTAATTTTTCTTCGGCCAAAACAATCATATCCGCTAAATTTCTTCGGTCGATTGCATCCAGGATGATCTGAAAGGCTATTTCAAAATATTGCGGATTGATAAGCTTTGCCAGCGTACCTTTTTGAAGCGTAAGACCTTGATTAAAGAGAAAACTCAGGTTATGCGCCAAAGAGCGATAGCTTTCAAATGTGATGCTCTGAAAATCAATAGTGCCGGTCATCGTTTCCTGGCGTTGAAGTTCAATCAGGATTGAAAGAAGCTGCGCTGAGGTGCCGCCGCGTTTGATATTGGCAGAAATCAGAAGCCAGTTCAGGATCGCTTCATTATCATAGTATGAAGTATATTCAGAAAATACTTTCAGAGATACGAACAGATGGAGTGAATTGTTATAATCCGGTTCGTTTGCCAGAGCGTCTGCCAAATGACATATTTTGTTAAGCGGCAAGCGGCGGCCGGTGTCAGCCAGTTCTCGAATCAAGTGCGTTCGGCGTGTCCAGTCAAGCGCCTCGGATGCTTGCGGGTTTTGCTCTGCAATTGTTTCTGAAATCCATCTGAGCAGAGTTTCTCTGATTCGGGAATCCTGGAACCGCATGGCGGCATCGGCCACACGCCCCGGATCACGGTTGAACTGTTCGCGCTCTTGTGAGATATCCCATGCAGTTACACGTTTGTAATAAGCGGCAAAAAGCGCCGGATGTTCCAGTAAATAATCCTTATTCCAGCCTGGCCATTGGCTTTCCAGCACCGATGGTAACGCTTGCGCCATCACATCAGCGCCATTGATGAGTTCTAAGCGTTCATCCGGCAAAAATTGCCCGTGTCCTTCACTCCGAATCAGGTAATCCTGAATTCGCGCCGGCGGCGGCATGGTTTTTCTGAGCCATTGAATATAGGGTGAGGCTATGTCAGCAGTTTCTTCTGATGCAGCAGGCAGATGAATAAACACCTCTTTGGGTTCCGGCAACTGTTTAATAGCCGGCGCGGTAACGAAGCGATAACAGGAGAGGTTGTCGGCCGCCGTAGTAAAATGGGTGCAAAAGGATAATTGCATGGCCTGGCTTAAAGGAAAACAATCCAAAATCTGTTCTGCCATGGCAAGCACGGACTGATCGTCTGCATCGTCCGTAATCACTGCGGGAATATAAATCTTATCCTCTTTTATCAATTCATCTGCGATTTTTAAAATCGCTTGGTAACCAGATTTGTAATCAGGCGGGTGATCACCATTGGATTCAGGCGGTTTCGGTTCTATTTCCAGCGCATCAAGAATCCGGTTTTCCGGCAGGTCGTATTCGCTTTTAAAAAAGGGATGGGTGCGCAACAAATAAAGCGGCAGACAGCCGGTTTGCATCACCATTTTTTTTGAAACAATCAGATGATGGGCAAAATACCCCACACTGCCCGAACGATCTTTGGCATAAGCGGTGCGCGAAAAAGAGAGCATATCCTGTCCTGCAACGGCAAAAGCATACCGCGGCCGAATCGTTTTTTGCCGTCCTATGGGCGGATAAAAGGATAACGCCTGCAAATTCTGTAAAATAGCACTTTTATTTTTGAGGTCAGCACTCACCGCCGCGACCTGATAGCCGCCTGAACCGCTGAGTCCCGTGGAAACCCGTCCGTAAACATATTGCTCTGCTTGCATAATGCACCTGCCTTTTTATTGCCTTTGCAATTGAAATAAAATATCCCTTAATAGCTCCGTGAGAGCGGCATATTTGTAGTAAAATCATGCTCTGATTCGGCTATAGTCCCATCGGGACGGCATATTTGTTTCAGTATATGCGGAATTTCGTTACAAATATGCCGTCCCGATGGGACTCTGACAAGATATAAACCTGATTATTCTACAAATATGCCGTCCTGACTGGACTCTGATTGAATTGCACAGGTTAATTGATTTTAAGTGCCTGGACAAAAATTTTCCGGCTTTTTAAAAATCAGATTGCATGCCTGCGTACCGTAATCTTTCCAGATTGCGCTCCCCCGACAATCCGCAATCTGGAAAGATTACGGTACGAAAAGCCAGTGCGACCGAAAGGATAACAGGATAAAAAAATTTTTACTCTGATACTGTGGGAAAACTTTTGGCCAAGTACTTATCCGATACTGATCTGACCTTGCGTCACTTTGGCATTAAGGGCGATATTGGTTGCCCCGTCTTCCAACGCCAACAACGCCCGCGCCAGCTCGGTCAAAAATTCATCTTCCAACGCATTGACAACCGCTCGCCCTCCGAAACGCGCTACCTGCTCCTCATACTTATCTACAAAATAGGACAGCACCTCATCCGTAATGTCCAACACCAGACGACGGAAAGCATATACCTCGCCGAAACGCGTCTTTATTTTTTTAAGATAGCCGTCAAAAATTTGGGTGACAATGTCTTTGCCGGTTACGGCGCGGAAAGGCACAATATTGTTGCCAAAACGATTTAAGAGTTCGGGCCGGGAAATTTCACGCTCATAATAATCGGTCACCGAATTAATAAAATGCTGGCGCAATTCTTTCCATTGAGCGCCTTTATTCATCAATGCGCGGTAGTTATTCATCTCGTCGCATTGGGCCATGGAACCGACCGCTCCTCCCATGCCCATGCCGGTCACTCTCTGGGACCGCATACCGATATTGGAAGTAAATACAATAATGGTTTCGGAAAAAAAGACGACCTGTCCAGGCTGTCAGTCAGTCGCCCGTCAGATAAAATTTGCAGGAAAATATCCAGCACGCGCGGATGCGCTTTTTCCACTTCATCAAACAAAATCACGGAAAACGGTTTGCGGCGCACCGCATTGGTCAGTTGTCCGCCGCTTTCTGAACCCACATACCCCGGCGGTGCGCGGATCAGTTTGCTGACCGCAAAATCCTGCATATATTCACTCATATCAAAACGGGTGAACTCCTCTTCGTTGTCAAAAAGAAAGCGCGCGATCCGTTTGGCCAGCATGGTCTTGCCGGTACCGCTCGGACCGCAGAAAAACAGCACGCCGCGAGGCGGCAGGCTTCCGGGGTCGCGCAGCAACTGACCCACATTGGCTTTGGCGCGCCATAACATGCGCTCCACGGTTCGGATGGCTTCATCCTGGCCGCTGACTCCCGGGATGGTTGCAATTTCCTTGCCCGTGTCATCAACCACCTTTCCTTGAGTGAAAAAACTGGCCGCCATGCGCAATTTAGGCACACCCAGCGTTTCATAAGCATCAGGACGCTCACCAAATTTAAACCGTTTAATCACCTTTTTGATATCCACAGCGTGAAGATCGGCCAGATTATCCGCATTCATATAATGCGGCGCCTGTTCCAGAATGCGCATGGTTTCCCTGACAGACAGCCCTTCGGTCAGATTCAGTAGATCGAAAACTATTAAAATCTTGATTTTCAAAGCTGCTGATTTTAACATGTATCGGAATATAAAATAATAAAAAACCGAGGATGTTAAAAAAATGAAAAATCCGGCCCCCGCTCTTACCGATAAACCGGCTTTAGAAAAGGTGATTACATGCCTGGAAAAAATATTCCCCTGGAAACTCAGGGAGCCTGCGATTGGAAAACTGTTTTTGAGGTACTGATCCGGGCTGCCGCCGCGGGGGACAGCGTGGAAAATACCTGCAGGACAATGCGGGATGTGCCGTGCGGTGCGAACATTCATTACCATCTGGAAAAATATAATAAAATGAATGAGTTGGAAAATATGATAAACAGGGCGATGCAGGCGCGCCCACCTTCCCGTATTGTCAATGGTGAACAGAGTGTCGCCACAGACCTGAATCTCATCCCTTATTACGGCAGTCCGAATCCTGAGGAAGAGCCGTACATTGTCAGGAGTCAGGCTGAGGCGGGTGCATGCGCCTTTTATGCATACGCTGACGTTTACGTTATCCGAAAGAACAAGCGGGTCAC
>JAUCGF010000144.1 GCA_030378005.1 Desulfococcaceae bacterium HSG9
TACAATCACACATTTCTTTGGTAAATCAGACAGGGGTTTTTCATTCCACCATTCTTGAAAATGCAAAGCATTAAACATATTGTGGCAGTCACCGGTGCTTTTTTTCGCCTCAAAAATGTAACCCGCATTCGGAACCAATCCATTTTCAAACATTGCATGGATGAAGCGCCGGCGCCTGCCTTTTCCAGACGGTCGTTCCAAATAATCACCTGCGTTTTTATCAAACCAAGAGAATCGATGCCCGTGATAATGATGTAAAAAACTTTCGTCCGAATATACAGGAGTGTGACTCGAGTCCCTGAAATATCGAATTGCATGCAGGTATGTATGCCGCCGCTGTCGCACATAGCTTTTTTCTCTCAAAGAACGTGTTTTTTTTCGAGTTTTCGAATAGTCAAATCCCATCCTTTGAAGGCGGTCGCAGATGGTTCTGTGTGGAATCTCTCGATCCGATATCTGTTTTAAAAGATCTTGGATATGGTTTGCATTGCAAATCTCACCATCGATATGCCTATCCGGAATAAACTTGCGAATGTGTTCTTCCGCTATCTGAGGGATGGTTGTCCGGTGCATCGTACGATTGCCTGCCATTGCAGACGGAGGGATGTTTCCGGTTTTTTTGTAGCGGCTTACTGTTTCAACCACTTGTCTTCTACCGATACCGGTGTATTTTGATGTTCGTGTGCAGGCATCTTCAGTTTCAACAACGGGCGACTTCGCCCTTTCCTCATCGCATCTGTCAAAAACTTGAACAACAATCCATTTTTCCGCAACAGATAGCGGCTTTCCACGTTTTTTATAAGGCGAATCGGGCATCTTGATAATTTAAGAGCTGTGATCATAAACATCATTTACCATGCTCCAAAAATTAAACACTGTTTTATGTCGGTTTGTCAAGAAATCAGTTCCTTCTATGGCTGCAACAACAATAGTCCGTTCTCCGCGTCGGGGTTATTTTAAATAACACATAGTGGTATGTTTCTGGTGTCAAAATCGTAATCAAGGACCTTGAGCAACCTTTTTCAGCCTCAAATCTGATTTTTTTATGGCAGGGTGACGTTCTCTTTTTCCAGGGCACTCCCCTTTCAGCCTCCCAGGTGATTTACCACGAGGTTCAGGCGCTTTCGCCGGTGTTCCTGACTCCGAAATAATTCGCAGCATGTCTCTTTGCCCGTCGAAGGCGTCAGGATTCGAGTGTCTCTTTTAAAGTATGGTGGATATCGTTCCCATGGAAGGCTGTTTTTTTCAGCTATCCCTGACGCTGCTGAAAGCGGTGCATAAGCGAGCCCGACGATTCCCACCGATTTTCCACATGTTCTGTCACCGATGTCAGGTGGAAATCCATGAGCGGTTCAGTTTTCCTGAAACGAAAAAAACACTCCGGGTCGAACCGTTGCCTGTAGGCGTTGTAAGCATCTTTCACCGTTATCACATCACGACGGTCACCGAAAATTATCAGCCGCATCGGTTTCCGGAACACCGAGCGGCCATCTTCATCTTTTACCGTAATGCGCTGAACGGTGAAAGGGTGCTTATGCATCGGGATATTTTTTTCCCTCTCATCTGCATGTCCCGCCATGCCGTTATGCTGACATCACAGAGCCGACCTTTGCCGGTTGTGAAGGTCACCGAAACGGTCTCGTCCGGTGTTCTGTAAGTTTCAGAATCACCTGATGCCGATTTGATTCCGAACCATATAGGACAGCCTTTTCCGGGAGCGCTGTTGTCAGTGAATACCCGATTCCCGCGTACCCGGACGACTTCGACCGGGTCAGCATGTTCCGCTGCCTGATATAAAAAGGTGACAGCGCTGTAAGCCGTGTCTCCGACGACAACATTCAAAGCTTTGCTGAACGGCGGCTACGAATCATTCAGCAAAGCTTCGATTTGCAAGACCGCAATATCCGTAGCCTTTTCATCAGTCGGTATCCTAAGCGGGGAAATGGGGACCGCCCATGGCGGGTCTGCCATATCCTTTTTTTCGGGTGTTCCGGCCAAAGCCGAACAGCTATGACCGATTGTGATCGGTTTATCACCTCAGATCGGATTGGATCGATGAACTGAACCCCCGATCTCTTAGCATTTCAGCTAACTGACGCGGCAGCATGGCGGCGTTCGCACCGAACAGATAAAAGTTGCGTGTGCCGGGTTCAGGAATCAAAGACGAGGTGACACGCATAATCTTCAGCTATGGTTCGGTTCGTTCATATTTCGCCGTTTTCGAAACATAAAAATTATCTGCGGCATCATGAAGACCGGCGTATCACCTGCGAAAAAGGGTGCTGAGGTTGAGCAGCACCGGGGATGCGGCAGACTGATTTCCCGAAAGATCGTCAATCAGAACCATGTCGGCATCCGCTCTTTTATCAATACTCAGTAGATCGAAAAGTTTTTGAAAGGTGACGAACGGCATATCTGTTTTCAGCTCCGTAGGAGCGGCATATTTGTAGAATCCGAATCCCCCGTGTATGCTGAGTCCGATAGGGACGGCATGTCCGCATCAGAATATGCCGTCCCTATGGGACTCCAAGGAATACAGGGCTGACATCTGCTACAAACATGTCGTTCCTACGGAACTTTTAAGGAACTTTTCGATCTACTGATACTATCATAGAGATCGTTTCTAAATTCAACTGACTTTATTTCATGAGTTTCCATAATTCCCTCCTGAAATTGTAGCGACCTATCAGAAAAATGATTATGGAAAAATTCGTAACGAATGTCAACAGTGCTGACGCACAATATCTTTTTTTAGCATGGAACCAGACTCAAATTCAAGTGAAAACTCCACCGCCAGAGGCGGTGGCATCTTAATCGGAATCTTTCAATTTTATAATTTGGGCATAGCCACTTTAATACATGACGGTACCACCGCCAGAGGTGGTGGTTTAATTAAAACAATTAAAAAATATTTACTCCGTCAATAAAATCAGTTTTTTACTTTTGAGGATAAATTGATATGAGAAAATAGAACAGTGATGAGAATAATCCGCTCTTAAAAACGCACTGATGCGTCTTTTTATAAAATACCGGATTGGTTTTAGCTGTTTTGCCGCAATCAAAGCAAACGAATTCTTAGGGCAATTGCATGAAAAAGTACTTGACAAACTCCTTTATGATAATTTATAATAGGCTTTACTTTAAACGTAAAGCAATCATAAAATCATTATGATAAAGGAGTTACGTTATGAATACGATAGCTGATGCATCAATCCTGCCCCATTTTACAGCACTGACAGACCCGCGACAAGAGGACAAAACAGACCATTTGTTGCCGGATATTATTATTTTAGCTGTCTGTGCCGTTATTTCCGGTGCTGACACATGGCCTGACATTTATGAATACGGTCAGGCTGAACAAATCTGGCTGCGAACAATTTTAGAGTTACCTGATGGAATACCTTCAGCAGACACTTTCCGTCGTGTATTTGTGCTGATTGATAAAGATGAGTCAGAAAACCGCTTTATCAGATGGATAACCACCGTGGAAACTGTCACTTAAGGCCAGGTCGTCGCTATTGACGGTAAAACTGACCGCGGCACCCAGAGACCGGGCATCCGGCAAGCCTCCGATTCATGTTGTAAGTGCCCGGGCATCCGAAAATCGCATCACTTCAGGCCAAGTGAAAACAGAGGTGAAATCGAATGAAATCACGGCTGTTCCGGAGCTGTTAAATCTTTTGGTGATAAAAGGATGCATTGTGACGATTGACGCGATGGGATGTCAGAAGAATATCGCTGAAAAAATCACAGATAAAAAAGCGGATTATGTTCCGGCACTCAAAGGTAATCAAGGTGATTTGTCTGAAGATGTCGAACTGTTTTTTAATGACACCTTGGAAAACAATTTCCGGAATATCAGCTCAGACTGTTATGAGACGATAGATGGAGACTGCGGCCGTATTGAAATCAGGCGTTACCATACAGTGTCTGATATAGATTGGCTTTCAGGGAAGGAAAATTGGAAAAATCTTAATATTATAGGCATGGTGGAATCTGAGAGGCATATAGGTGACAAAGTCAGTATTGAACACAGATTTTATATATCTGGTATGGAAAATGACGCGAAACGATTCAGGGTGGCTGTCAGAAGCTGTCAGGGTATTGAAAACAGTGTGCACCAGGTTTTGGATATCGGTTTCCGTGAAGACGAAAGCCGAAAACGGAAAGGTGATTCCGTTTTTAATTTCTCTGTATTGCGTCATATCACTATGAATTTATTGAGAAAGGAAACATCAGTTAAAAACGGAATGAGAACTGAAAGAATGAGGGCTGGTCAGGATGATGACTATCAGGCTAAAGTCTTAGCGGCTGTATAGCTTTCATGCAATTGCCCTGAACGAATTCTGAAGGGACGTGAGAAAAGCGTTTTCATACGTTCATCATTCGGAACAAAGACAGCTATTGTTTCACGAATGAATTGTATCGCACCGCGAACACCCATATCTTTTATGTATTTGACGAAACACACCGAATATTGAGTAAGCACATTGAACATATGAGCTAATCGCATTAAATAATGGTAACCGATCATAGCTTGCCAATTATAAGAGAAACAATGTTCATAATGATAGCCCTGATGTTTTTCAACTGAAAAGCCGGACTCTATGCCCTGGCGGTGACGCGCCGCCAGGTTGCTGCGCTCATGAACATTCAGGCGGTTTAAGGGCTTGTCAGATATCCAGGCATGGTTAGAAGTCATAGTGACTTCTTTGCCGGTGATTTTATCAATTTCATGCCATTTCTCTTTACAGGTCACAACATGCAAAACTGTTTTCTTTTTATCGGAATCATAGTAGTGATAAATGTCATTCACCCATTGAAATCGTTGTTTCCCACCGCCCTGTTTTTGTATATGGCAGTTTTCAGGGAGCTGTTTTTTGAGACCCGCATATTCATCCCAGACACTTTTCAAAGATTTATTCTGAAGGACGATCATAAACTGCCATTTATTTTTCTTGCAAAGCTCCATTATAGGCCCATCAGGATAGAGACCGTCTAATAAAACCATAATTTTTAATTTTTTGAATTCGGCTTTTAAGCGCTTTGCCAGACGTTTGAAAGCTATGAGTTCGCAATCCTGTTTTTCTTTTGCGGTGTCACCTTCCGCATAATTCAGGAATTCACTCATCAAAGGAATGACCTGACCGTTATGAAATGCCAGACCAGCTTCCAAAACGTAAACATAGTATCGTATTTCAGGTTCCTTCTCTCCCTTTTTACTTTTAACTTTACGCTGCAGACACTCTTCACTCCATATGTAATCACGCACTGTTTTCTGAGTTCCGTCAATAGCGACAGGATAACATTTATCTATCAGATAGCGGCGAAATTTTCAGTTGCGAATCATTCGCCTGATCAATTCAATATGGGCACTTTCAGTCTATCCTTGATAACAATCGCATAAGAGTGTCATTATGGGGTACAGTTTCCAACTCTGGAAATAGAAGCATAAGGTTTTTCATAAAAATCGGACGCGTCATCGTCCGATTGGCCACACGTCGGGAAGCCATCTGATATATAAACGTAAGAATGCCATAAATCAAGATTACAGTCAGCTTGTGCTTAGACTTTTCAGGGTTGCGGGGATCGGGAATGTTGTTTAAGCGGTTAAGAAGGACAGGCGATTGGCTGCGCATGATTCGTATCTGTTCGACAACAGCCTCTGTACGTTCGTTTATTTCCTCTTCGACAGACTCGTATCGGCATTACAATTGGTGATAGTGACGTGTCGCGAGGGGATAAAACCTCCAGTTCTCTGCTGTTGACGCAATATTTTTTCAGCCTTCTTATTTATTTTTCTTAATGCCATTTGCTTCACTCTATTAGGACGGCTGCTTTTTTTACTCAAAATTATACCTTCTTAGAATGATTAAAACATACTTTAGATTCTTCCTAATGCTACTGACATATATTTTTCATTGTGTCAAGTCCTTTGCGACAATTATTTTTTGCCGCAAGCCTTTGTGTTTGCTGTTTTAAAATAATGTGCGTCAGTCGTGGAAGCATCATAAAAATCATCCTAATCATAAAGATGATAATTTTGTGATCGAATGACTTTCAGTCATCGCACACAAGCTCTCAGCCAGCCTCTTTCAGTCAGCTTTAGCTGAAATCGAGACTTTCAGTCTCTCCTTCATTCTATGGGCTTTCAGCCCATAGTGGTTCAATTATAACAAACTCAGTAGATCGAAAAGTTTTCATTTAAGCCCTCTCAATGGGTTGTAAATACACAGAATCCACTATCTTGTGTTTTCGGTCTGCCGCCTGACGCAAAAATGTGAGCATCAGTTTAAGGGGTGACAAATTATGAAGTGACCGGCGGATATATCATAACAGACCTCCTGTACTGATTTAAAATTGAATACCGAATTTTGTACAGGCGACAGTATTATCTACCACATTTATTGTCTGGAAATTTATCATGCTGAATATAATATTTGAATAATTCTTAATAAAAACAGATAGTACTATGTCGAACGGACGTTAAATAATTTTTGTTTTGCCAGCTTGAAATAGGACTCGATGCAACTGAAGTCGTCAGGCTCGGTGCAGAACGGGCTTTCACGAAACATAGGCAGGTGCTCTCGACACTTTAATGAAGAATAAATTACTTATAATATGTCAGTATACCACATCGGTGCGACATAAAATCGCGCGCGACGACTTTTCGGAGGAGACTCACATGTTAAATAATTTCGCTTCGCATGCCAAAGAAAAAAGTACAACCCGCAAAAAACCCTTCTATCCGTACCTATGCGTTATAATTTAAGCGCACAGACAGCCTCTCGGAATCCTTTTTAAGGAAATATTGTTCGTGACATTTTTTGACACCTATGTCATTGACGGATGCAATAAAATTACATGACATGAGGTGGAATATGAAAATGCCAGAAAATTTTCCTGTGAATGAAAGTGAATTCCACTGGATAACGCTCTATAATTCTTTTGAGGAAACTGCTATGAAAACTGTTTACAATCAGTTTTCAGACAACAAGAGCAGGCGATTGTGTGAATATCCATAAAACACTCCAAAATCAGTTGATGTCAATAAAAAAAATCATTATGAAATATTTTTCTCTTTTTGTCAATTATTTTATTGTTTTAAAGCATCCCATTCAACTGAACTAGTGCTCATTTTTCATTTGCCAGTTTATATATTTTTAATGTAAGGTGGATAGAGTGTAACTAACCTACTGCATTCCCTAAAAAAGGAGTAACAATGGCATTTAAGACCTGCGCTGAAATCAATTTAGATAATCTTGCCCATAATTACCGTGCCATATGTCGGCAAACTGCACCGGCCCTGGTAATACCGGTGGTCAAGGCGGATGCTTATGGACATGGTTCGGTTCAAGTGGCTAAATGTTTGGTGAAAAAAGGATGCCGCTTTTTTGTGGTCGCTCAGTTTCAGGAAGCGATGGAGTTGCGTGACAGCGGCATTCACCAGCCGATTTTAATTTTCGGAAGACTTCAGGCGCATCAAATGGCAGAAGCTGTTGAGGCCGATTTACATATCACTTTGTTTGGCAAAGATGACCTTCGTTTAATCAAATCAGCTACGCCAAAGCGGCCTGTTCATGTTCATATTAAAATTGATACCGGAATGGGGCGTGTCGGACTGATACCTATCATGGAGCCTGGCTTTATTGATCAGGTCATCAACTCGCCTTTTTTGATTTGGGAGGGCCTTTACACCCATTTTTCAACTTCTGAAGAACTGGATAAAA
The DNA here is from genome assembly GCA_030378005.1 of Desulfococcaceae bacterium HSG9. Taxonomy (GTDB): domain Bacteria; phylum Desulfobacterota; class Desulfobacteria; order Desulfobacterales; family JAUCGF01; genus JAUCGF01. Next base: position 7,731 of record JAUCGF010000144.1, read on the forward strand.
CTTACACCGAGCAACAACTCAGGAAGTTCAATATTCTTCTTTCATCTTTAAAAGGCAGCTTGCCGCGCCGGATAATTATCCATGCCGCCAACAGCGGCGCTATTTTGAACCATCCGGCCAGCTATTTTGATGCTGTACGTTCCGGAATCATTCTTTACGGCCATTATCCGTCTTCGGATGTTCCACCAACAATCGCATTACGCCAGGTGATGACCTTTAAAACCTACATAAGCCATCTGCGCCTTATGCCTGCGGATCATCCCATCAGTTACGGAAGGCGTTGGAAAACATCTGAACAAACTAAAATTGCTGTTATTCCGGTAGGATATGCTGATGGAATCCGCCGCCAACTCTCAAATATGGGCGAGGTTCTGATTAGGGGTAAGCGTTATCCGATGGTCGGAGCCGTAACCATGGATCAAACCATGATTCATGTGGGAAATCATCCGGTACAGGAAGGGGATGAAGTTGTGATATGGGGAGATTCGGAGCAGGGAAGCATCCAAGTTCTTGAAGTCGCTGAAAAAATCGGCGCGATTCCTTATGAGCTAACCTGTGGGGTGACTAAAAGAGTTCAACGTGTATATACGCCTTAACAGGAAAAAATCGGGTTTCTAAAGAGAGGGGCGAGAAACCCGATTTTTAGAAGGTTCGTCGAATCTTAAACCATTCCTTTAAAAGCAAAAAAGGTCAGCGAAAGCAACCCGGCGGTTACTAAGGCAATAGATGTATCCTGCAACGGTTTCGGCACTCTTCCCAAAAGAATGCGTTCACGCACACCTGCAAACAGGATCAGCGCCAAACCGAATCCTACAGCGTAACTGAAAGAAGACACCAACGCCTCAAAAAAAGTGTACTCTTCTCTGATATTGATAATACACACACCGAATACGGCGCAATTCGTTGTTATCAAGGGTAGAAAAATTCCAAGACCGGCATATAACGCCGGGATGCTCTTTTTTAAAAACATCTCAACAAATTGTACCAAAGATGCGATTACCAAAATAAATGAAAGGGTTTTCAGATATTCAAGATTGTACGGCACTAAAAATAATTTGTTGGTAACCCAAGTGATGACACCTGCCATAACCAAAACAAAAACCACCGCCATAGCCATACCCACCGCTGTTTCTATTTTTTTGGATGTGCCTAAAAACGGACAGTTGCCGAGGTACTGCATCAGCAGAATGTTGTTTACAAAAATACAGCTAATCACAAGCACGAGATAGTCGCCCATCAGATTTACTCCTGTCAGATTTAATCAGTTTTACTATTTTTCAAATAGATTCATGAAGCAGAGCATAAGGCCCAAACACATAAAAGCGCCTGGCGCTTCAACCATGAATGTAAAGGGTTGAAAAGACGACCCTAAAATCATTGGGAAGCTTAAATCCCAAGGGCTCCATATTGTTATACTATTGTTCCCCAATAGTTCTCTTACCGCCCCTAAAGCTGCAAGTGCGAGGGTGAATCCTATGCCGATTCCGGCACCGTCCGCAAGTGATGGGATAATACCGTTTTTAAACGCAAACGCCTCGGCACGCCCTAAAACGATGCAGTTCACAACAATAAGAGGAATGAAAATACCCAGTTGTAGAAATAATGCATAAGTGTAGGCCTGCATTAACAGCTCAACTACGGTGACAAATGTGGCGATGACAATAATAAAGCAGGCAATTCGGATTTTATTGGGAATTACCTTACGCATTGCCGAAACCAACAAATTGGAGCCTATTAGCACAAACGTTGTTGCCAATCCCATGCCGATTCCGTTTTCAACTGATTTCGTCACCGCCAACACCGGGCAAAGCCCCAGCACCAGTCGAAATGGCGGTATTTCTTCCCATAGGCCCTTGGTAAATTCCTGAACAATTGATTTGGCCATGTAACAGATCTCCCCTTATATTACTGTTATATTACTGTATTTTGACATTTTTCAGCTCTTGCGTAATGTTATCTTTAAGACGTTTATAAAGCACACCGGCCTCAGTAGCGGCGAGACAGACGCCTTGAGATGTAATCGTAGCGCCGGAAAGGGCATCGACCTGGCCCCCGTCGGTTTTAACTTTAAATGTTTCCAAAATAGGCAAACCGTCAAACTGAGCGCCGAACTTGGGATCGGTCTGAGCGCGGGAACCCAACCCGGGCGTTTCTTGATGCGTGGTCACGCCAATACCGATAATTGTATCATTACTGACATCCACACCTACCATCAAGCCGATATCACCGCCAAATCCTTTGCCGCTGGTTTCAAAAGCGACTGTATTCGCCTTACCATCTTTGATACCGAAAAAAACGCTGATTTCTTTATCACCATCCTTAATTATAAAGAGGCTTTTACCGATCTCTTTGTTTACACCGGTTAATATTTGGCGTACGGCCGGAGCTTTTAAAAATTCCAGCTCCTGCTCCTTAATTCTTTCTTTGGTTCCGTCTCGAAGGGATGCCAATAAAATTCCGGAAGAAGAGCTTAGGATTGTCAGTACCAACACCATTTTAATCATATCACGCATTTTTAGACCACCTTTCCCATGGCTTTGGGTCTGATTTTATCCAATAACGGACTCATTAAATTTGCAATTAAAACCGCATAAATAACGCCGTCAACATAAGCACCGATATTACGAATCAATACGGTCATCAAACCGCACACAGCACCATAAATCAACATCGGAATAAAGTTTACTGGCGAAGAAGAGTCTTCGGGTGCAAGAAAAAAAGCGCCGGCCAGCGTATAACCGGTGAGCAGATGAAAGGCAGGCCCGGCATACAGATTCGGATTGTTAAGATTGAATATCAACGCCGTGATAAAAATGCCGGCCAGGAACGAAAACACAATTTCCCAGCGTATAAAGCCGCGCAAAATCAAATAAAAACCGCCTATGATTAAAGCCAGGCCACACGTCGCGCCAATGCCACCGGTTTGTTTCCCGATCAACAGGTCGATTAACGTCAAATGGTCAATCGAAGCGATGCCAAAATGTTTCATTGATGCCAAGGGGTAAGCGGCTTCAAAATTGAAAGTGTAACTGGCCAGCGTCTCATTAAAGTCGAACAGGTCTTTCCACGAAATCATTAGAATCGCTATGGACACCGCCACCGGATTAAACGCATTCCCGCCAATGCCGCCAAAAATCTGTTTGCCGATAACAATGGCGACAAATGTTCCGGTGAGAACCGCCCACCAGGGAAATGTCGCCGGAATCAGCATGGCAAAAACCAGGCCGATCAAGGCTGCATTGCCGTCCCCGATGGTAACAGAACGTTTCATCACTTTATTCATTAAAAGTTCCCAGAATATAGCTGATGAAATCGACAGCGCAACCACGCCTAACGCCGGAAAGCCGTACAAGTAGATGCCTGCGAAAATCGCCGGCAACGCCGCTATCATCATATTATAACTGCGCGGAACAATACGGCTGCCATCATGCCAGAAAGGCGCATGTGATACGATGAGTTTCTTTTGATTAATCATTATCAGCCTCCATCATTTCAAGCTCTGCCAGCTCGTATTGGCCTAACCGAATATATTGGAAAATCGGAATTTTAGATGCGCACACCAAGCTGCAAAGTCCGCAATTGATACACGAATTGAGATCGTACTCTTCAACAGCCTCCTGATACATACCGTTTTCAAGTAAACGCACCAGCATGTGTACCTGAATCTGAGCCGGACATATACGCACGCATTCACCGCAATTGATACACGGATAATCGGATGCCAAAGAAACATCCGCTTTATCCTGCACCATAATCGCATCCGTATCCGCCCTGACAGGGTGGTTTTCCGAATAAACCGCCGTTCCGGTCAAGGGGCCGCCGACAATCATGCGGTCATTGGCATTGATCTCAATCTCACAGGCTTTAAAAATATCACTAAACGGTGCGCCGATCCTGGCTTTGACCAATATTGTCTTTTCATCTTTGGTAATCAGGGTAATCGTTTTGGTCAAGGGAATACGACTATCTTTAAACGCTTTACCGATTGATGCGACCGCTTCGGCGCTAAAAAAGCATACGCCTGCGTCTTCGCAGGTCTGTCCGGCAGGCACTTCGGAATCCAAAACATTTTTCATCACCATTTTGGGATTCAAAGATGGATAAACGGTATCGACCGCTGCCAGTTCAGCGCCTGTATGACCGAAACCCTGAACAAGCTCGCGTGGCACGACAATGATAATATTATCAATACCGGTCATCTCTTTGAGAAACTGTATGCCGGCGGCGACGGCATCCGTATCAGCCATAATAGCATACTGATTCGTGGTTACCAAAAGATCATTGTCCCCACCGAGAATGGCAATCGTGTGAATAGGGCGTTCCGGATCGGCCAGCGATGCCAGGGGAGGACACCCCGGAATATCAGCGAGATACGCTTGGGCTGATTCCAGTGTGGGTTGCGTCGATGTGGCAAAAGCGTCATCATGTTCTTCGACAGCCTCCGTTTTGATGGTGATCGCCGTGTATGCCTGTCCGAAATTGCCGCTATAAGGTTCAATTGATGCGATTTCCCCGGTAACACTGGAAATGACATACGCATCACTATTGTTAAAAAGGGTCAATTTCTGGCCGGTTTTGACGCATTGGCCAATGCAAAGCGCAAGTGCATCTTTTTGGGTATAAGCGCTTTTGACAAATAGGGTGACATTTTGCGGAGCGTTAATGGTACGAGGCGGGACAGAAGCATCATTAACAAGTTCATACGCAAAACTGGGGGAGGATAAACAGAAAAACGGTTTTTTTATCATATTTCAACCTTTAACTATATAGATGCCTTGTCTGTTACAAATTTGAAGTGTCAAGCAGTTACGGAATCACCTGACACTTGTAACGTAAAATTTATAACTGACGAGTTACATAACATGACATAACTTGCACTCTTCAGTACCGGAACCGGGGCCGGTTTCAAACTCCTGATGACACCCGAGACATTGGTTGTGGAATGCGTCCATACGTTTTATAACATCTTCATCATCACTTTCCGCTTCATGGCATTCGCCGCATGGCTCAATGTCTTCTTGGGTGTAACCTTCTTCCAAATTATGGTGACAATCAAGGCAGGACATCCCATAACCCAAATCAGATGTATGAGTCTGGTGATCAAAAAACACTTTGCCGGCGGCACATTTAAACATTAGCCGTAAAGGCTGCTCAGGCGATTTAGCGGAAAAGGCGGCGAAGCTGATAAATCCGACAATAAACAGAATGATGGCCATGCCATAAGCAATCTGCAGTTCCCTTTTGGAAGTCATTTAACGAACAATCCTTTCCTTGTCGATGATCATTCATATCATATATTTTGAATGATCTGCCAGACGCTTTTTAAATAAAAGCGTCATTAGTTGAGTTCCTCAAAAAATAAACTTCCCTTTAACACAATGTTAAATAGCTTTCAAGTTATTTTTGTTGATTAATCTTGTTAAAAGATAAATCATATTTTATAATTGGAAAAAGATTGTATTTTCCACAAAAAAATGCTATTTAACAAATTAAGCGACATTTGCATAATGTTAATTTTGGCCTTTCTTTAAAAGCTAATTGTAATTCTACCTTATACGATTAAATTCACATACCTTATTATAAGGCGATGAGTCGGATATCGGGAGGCAAAAATCAATAACCGTCTTTGGTTAAGAGCGCGGCTTACTCAAACTGTGCGTACTTTTTTTATTGAACAGAGCTATCTTGAGGTGGAAACCCCTTGCCGCATCTCTGAACATGCGCCTGAAACCCATATTGATGTAATCGAAACCGAAGAGCGATGTTTGCAGTCTTCGCCGGAATTATGTATGAAACGCCTTCTGTCGCAAGGTTACGAACGTATTTTTCAAATCTGCAAATGCTTTCGTAAACAGGAAAGAGGTGCGCATCATCTTCCCGAATTCACCATGTTGGAATGGTATCGCACCGGAATTGATTATCATGCCTTGATGGATGAATGCGAACAACTTATTAAATTTGTTGCATCAGCAATCGGATCGGATGATTCTTTAACCTACCAGGGGCGCACTGTTAATATCGCCGGATCATGGCCCCGCCTGACTGTTAAAGAAGCGTTTAACCAATGGGCTTCTTTGTCGGTTGAAGACGCTTTGAAAAATGACTGTTTTGAAGAAACAGTCGCGCTTGAGTTGGAACCGCATATCGGATTTGAACAACCGCTTTTTTTGTATGATTTCCCATCCGCTTACGCATCCCTGTCAAGATTGAAATCGCAAGAACCTTCACTATCTGAACGGTTTGAACTCTATATCGCCGGTATGGAACTGTGCAATGGCTTTTCCGAACTTACCGATCCGACAGAACAGCGGCAACGGTTTCAAAAAGAGCAAGAAAACCGCCAAAAAGAAAGTAAACCGCTTTATCCGATGCCTGAAAAGTTTTTAAAAGCACTTGGCAACATGCCGGAAGCGGCCGGTAATGCCTTGGGGCTGGATCGCTTGGCAATGCTTTGGGCGGATGTCAGTGAAATTGATGATGTGGTTGCGTTTGTGACGGAAGTGGTTTAACATTTTTAATCAGTATGTTATGAACTAATTTGTAACTCTTGGGATATATCCATACACAAAATAAACTTTTAAAAGGAAGATAATTATGAGCAGATATTTTTTCTTTATTATGACGCTCTTTTGTACGCTTCAAGCATCAAACATTATAGCCTCAGTTAATGCCCCTGTTTTAAAGTGGAGCTATGGTGGCTGTTATAATACATGGTGCCAAACCGGTTGGTATTCATCTCCTGCTGTGGCTGATTTGGATAAAGATGGGACGCCGGAGGTCATTGCTGCGACTTCTTCCATATTTGTTTTGGATGGCGCAACAGGCAATTTGGAGTGGAGCGTAAAATCTGGCCGGGATCGTTCCGAACCCGATGCCTCTAACATCGGAGGACGCACTTGGCCCAATGTCATCATCACTAATGTCGATGGAGATAGTCAGCTTGAGATTGTAACGGCGCATCACAAGGGCTATGTTTCAGTTTATACACATAACGGATATTTTCAATCCGGATGGCCTCAACGTCCTATCGAAAAAGAGTTATATTCCCTTGTCGTACACGATCTGGATGGCGATGGAACGCATGAAATCATTGTAGGTGGTGGCGGTAGCAGCAAAATAAACACATGGGTTTACGAACACAACGGAACGCTCCGCAACGGTTGGCCACAACTGACCCATGATACCGGCTGGGCATGGCGTGTATTGAATAATGGCATTGCCGTCAGCGATCTTGATGAAGACGGGTTGGCTGAGATTGTTGTGCCTTCGGACAACCATTATATCTGTGCTTACAAGCCTGATGGAAGCCAAGTCAGAGCACATTCAATGTATGGTGACAAAGTCTGGGGCCAAGTGGGTGTGTGGGAAAGTCCTGTCACTGAATTACAAGGCTATGGTGACTGTAACACTTCACGGGAAGAACGCTTCCGACCAAATTTCGATCAAGGAGCAAGTATCATAAGCGATGTTAACAATGATGGAAACATGGAAGTTATTGTGACAGTCGGGGTATATGATTGCAAAACCGGACGTCCCCCTGATAAATATACCGGTGTATATATTTTTAATGCTGATCGTAGCCGGTTCAATAGCAACGGTTTTGACTGGCGTAATCTGCCCGTAGATACTGGAGATCCTCTCAGCGAAAATTATAATGTGATTGAGAATAATCAGCCTAATCCGGCAGTTGCTGATCTTGACAGTGATGGAAACAAAGAAATTATTTATTCTTCTTTTGATGGTCGGGTACATGCTTTCTGGTTGGATAAAACCGAACATCATAATTGGCCTTATTCTGTTTACAGCGCATCGGAAGGTGTTTTCCGTTTTGCTTCTGAGTCAGTCGTGGCGGACCTTGATAATGATGGTTACGCCGAAATCATATTTGTATCATGGGTTCAGAAAGGTTCTAATAAAAACGGTAAATTACACATTCTTAATTATAAGGGCGATTTACTTCACGAGGTGGAGCTTCCCGCATCGCTTTCAAGTGGTAATGACTGGAACGGAGCATTGGCCGCCCCGACTTTAGCAAATATTGATGCTGACGCTGACCTGGAAATTGTGTTGAATACCGTTTATTCAGGACTCGCAGCTTACGACCTGCCAGGAACTGCGAATGCAATTATCTTGTGGGGCACAGGCCGCGGCGTTAATCCCGATCATAGTATCGTACCTCCCCAACCTCCGCCGATACCACGAGTGGTCAATGTAAGTTCGCCGACGGAATCCGGTTCATACACCATCGGCACTGTCATTGTGATCAACGTTCGTTTCGACTATTTAGTCTGGGTTAAAGGCATACCCCAACTAGTGCTGAGAACCGGGGCTGCCCCTGGCATGGCCTATTACAGTAGCGGCAGTGGGACGAACATTCTGACTTTTCTCTATACCGTCGTCGCCGGCAATGACATCACTGACTTGGATTACTGGAGCGAATGGGCACTGGAATTAAATGACGGCCAGATATATAGCAACCAAGGCATAGATGCCAACTTGGACATGCCTGCCCCTGGCGAACCGGGATCTCTGGGATATAACATGGCGTTGGGCATACTTGGCACTGTTTATCCGGTGTATCGGTTTTATAGCCCAAGCTTGTTAAAACATTTATTTACGATCGATGAAAATGAAAAAGAGCATCTGATCGCTAACGCGGCCGATGTTTGGCAATTTGAGGGCATTGCCTATTATGCTTATCTCCCACAACAATATAACGCGGCGTCACGATCACAAAAAAACACACTCATGGCTGTTCATCGCTTTTACAGCGAAGCATTACAGACTCATCTTTTCACAACAGATGAAAATGAAAAGACGCATTTGCTCGCTAAGGCTGCGGATGTCTGGCGGTATGAAGGCTCTGCTTTCTATGTTCCTGCCGATTCTCAGGAAGGAACTCTGCCCGTTTATCGTTTTTACAGTGAAGTTTTAAAAATACATCTCTTCACCGTGGATGAAAATGAAAAAAAGCATCTTATTGACATAGCTGGCGATATCTGGCGCTATGAAGGTATTGCTTATTATGCCTATCCCTAATAATGTATGAACCTTTGGATTGCAAACTTCAGTGTTAAAGCGACGGACCGGATATCGGAACTAACCGTTCCCATTGAACAAAGGGAGCGATTTCAACATGAAACGTATACTATACTTTATCGGAAATAAGAAAATCTCTGAAGCCGCCTTAATGATTTCAGTAAGTTGGCATCTGAAAAAGTTCCTGATAGCTTATTGCTGATAAAGTCTACTATCCTTTCAGTAAAAATTCCTTAAAATGGATGTTATCAATTCTTGATAAAAGTGCTGATATGTGTTATTGAATTAATATGCAAGCATTCGTATGGATTTCATTAGCATATATAATTTATACCTATCTGGGCTATCCCTGCCTTTTATTTATCTGGGGAAAACTGTTGCCTCAAAAAGTTAACAAACAATATACTGCATCAGTGCCTCCTGTTTCGGTGGTTATTGCGGCTCGTAATGAAGAAACCCATATCGGCGCACGAATAGAAAATCTGTTGAGTCAGGATTATCCCTCCACAATGATGGAGATAATTATTGTTTCGGATGGTTCTTCAGATAATACAGACACAATTATTAACACATTTATCCAAAAATCAAACACTGCAAATCTGGATTCGACCCATATAAAGCTCATCAGAGCAGAAATTCATAAAGGTAAGCCTTCTGCTTTAAATACGGGTGTCTCTCAAGCTTCTGGTGAAATTATCGTTTTTACTGACGCCCGTCAAATATTTAAGCCTGATGCGATCAATCAATTGGTTGCCAATTTTAATGATCCACGAATAGGTTGCGTAAGCGGCGAACTTGTTTTTTTTGAAAATTCCACTTCTGAAATAAAATCGGAAATGAATTTCTATTGGAAACTGGAAAAACGAATCAGAAAAATGGAAGGTGCCATTAATTCAGTGGCGGGAGCAACCGGAGCAATCTATGCGATAAGGAAGCCTCTGTTTGTCCCCTTACCCGAAGAGATTCTGCTGGATGATGTTTTTATCCCGATGAAAGTGGTCTTTCAGGGATACCGCACCATATTTGACAATGATGCTGTTGCTTATGATACATTTGCTAAAACCCTTGCCCATGAAAAAAAAAGAAAGGTTAGAACCCTTGTGGGCAACTATCAGTTGTTGCGATTGATGCCTGAACTGTTAGCACCCTTTAAAAACCCGATTTTTTTCCGTTATTTGTCTCATAAAATATTAAGGTTATTTATCCCGTTTTTCTTTATCATTTTTCTTTTTTCATCCTTTTTGGCAGGAGGCTTATTTTACAAACTTCTTTTTATCGCATCTATATTAACCCTTTTATTGCCATTAACAGGTGAACGTATATCCGCTATGCCATTTTTAGGTAAGCTAAGTCAATTGGCGGGTGCTTTTGTTTCATTAAACTATTTTGCCTTGTTGGCCTTTTTCTATTTTATCAAACCGGGTAAAAAGAATTTGTGGTAAAGAAAAGAATCGGTTTGAATCAAATTAAAACTTCGTTAATATTATTGGAAACGTATCCATGCAAGCAGCCAAGAATGATAGCATGATTCGGAAAATCTGCACCAGAATTCCAACAAACCCCTGTGCTGTTTTCATTCACGGTCTGGCGTTTATTAAAGGTAGCTTTTACATCCTTTTTATTGCTTGTTCAAAACCAATGTTGTAATCAAATTTCATTTCCGGTCATTCGGAGAAGTAAGAATATCTGGCCCCGGAACAGTTTTCATTGATAAAAATTGCATCGTGGTTTACAATGTTTTTGAGGGTTTAAACATCGTAATACTTTCTCCGCAAGCCAAGGTTTATATTGCCTCCCGATGCTCTTTAGGCGGTTTGACTGTTCGCTGCCGGTATAAAATTGAAATCGGAGAAAGATCGATGACCGCCAATTCCTTGATACAGGACTGCTTTTTTATAAAACAAAAACGCATAGCCAGTAAAAACAAGCAACAATTACCAAATGAGCCTACGCCAGTTTATTTGGGTAAAAATGTATGGGTGGGCACTAAAGCTTGTATTATAGGCGGCTCTCTTATTGACGATGATAACGTCATCGCTGCCGGTTCCGTTTGCTATCAAAGGAAGATTAAAAAATATAGTATCGGCATCGGCAATCCGATTATCAGAGCATTACCAATTGAACGATTGTTAAAATTCGGACAACTGTAATGAAAGATATGCTTGCCGGTTTGAGAGGGAAAATTTATATTTTTAAGTATAAGATTTTTAATAAGAATATTCATATTGAAAACGACTTGAAAATATACAAAAAACTCCGAATCCGTGGTCAAGGAAAAGTTAACATAGGAAAAAACTGTGTGATTGGCGGTGTCATAGGTGATAAAAATCAATATGTGACTTTGGGGGTTCTCCGTCCGGATGCGACGATACAAATTGATGCTAATGTCAGTTTGTATGCTGTTCGGATCTCGTCAAAGTTTGGAGTTAATATTGGTGACAATACACTGATCGAAGAATCCGGGATTGCGGATACAGATTTTCACACTATAGAGAAAAGCAGACAAACGCCTGTCAATGAAAATAATGCGCGTTGCCAGATTATAATCGGCACAAGAGTCAGTATCGGTACACGTAGTTTCATCACCAAAGGTGTAAAGATTGGAGATGACACACTCATCTTACCGGGTTCGGTAGTGACCAGTTCCATACAATCTGATAGCATTGCACAAGGTAATCCTGTAAAAATCAAGAAAAAAGGATGATATTATGAATAAGCTTGGCCTGTACTTAAAAAAACTACATAACCATCTTGAAATGCTACAATTATCACATATGAATGTTACAAACATTGTAGGAGGGTTGTTTTCATTAGTCCCAGGTACAAAAAAGGCTTTGCCGTATGTTAAAAAAATATTTCGTGAAGATCAAACAAGATGGGGTACATCCTCGGCATCTTATTGCTATGAAGTATGGCTTAAACATCTTGTGATGTTGTGGCAAAACGGCATGCGTTCATTGCCTCATAAGTTAGCAGAGCTTGGACCAGGAAATTCACTATGAGTTGGGCTAGCTGCAATGCTATCTGGTGTTAACAACTATTACGCTCTTGATGTTGTCAAATATTCAAATACTGACTTTAATCTTCAAATACTAGAAGAATTAGTTGAGCTTTTTAAAAAGCGAGCTGGTAGACCGAAAAAAGGATGGCCGGATTATGATCCATATTTAGATAATAATCTCTTTCCAAGTCACATACTAACGGAAAAAATACTCAGTGCCTCTTTACATGATGCAAGAATAGCGATGATAAGGGAAACTCTTTTAAATCCAAACTCCTCTAATAATGGAATGACAATAAAATATTGTGTCCCTTGGTCAGATCGAAGCATTATAGAAAACGAGACTATTGATGTGATAATCTCGCATTCAGTGATGGAACATGTTAATGACATTGAAGATACTTACAAGGCACTCTATATGTGGCTAAAATATGGTGGATTTATGTCCCATCAAACACACTTTGACTCTCACAATATGTCAATAAAATGGAATGGACATTGGGGTTGCTCAGAATTAGTTTGGAAAATTCTTGCTGGAAAACGTCCTTTTGCTATAAATCGCGAACCTTATTCTGCGCATATAGATATTATAAGAAAGAATTCATTCAAGATAATCTGCAATTTGAAGAGATATCGTACAGATGGAATTAAAAGATCACAACTTTCTTCACGTTGGAGATATATTTCTGATGATAACTTGAAATGTTATGGTGCTTTCATCCAAGCTGAAAAACATTAAATGTTCTGCACGAGATTAATAATACACCAATTTGTTATTATGAAGAAAAATTCATCTCCGCTACCCTCTGATTATCAACATGCAGATGAAAACGATTTTAAACCGATTTTCCTTGTAGGTCCCCCACGCTCTGGAACGACAATGCTGGCCGTGATACTGGATAGGCACTCGAATATCGCCATACCACCTGAAACCCAATTTTTCACAGAGTTTGTTCCCCTGTTATCAAAGGTAAAACAATCGTTCAGTCGCAAAGAAATGGTGGCAGCGGCACTTAATTTTAAGCGCATTGCAGATTTAAAACCGGATTTCGATATCGTTTACAATAGATTTAAAAAATATCAAAAAACGAATGCCTGCCTTTTACGAGCTATTCTTGAAACCTATGCTGAAGAAAGCGGCAAGCTACGTGCAGGTGAAAAATCTCCCATGCACATCGCACATATCCCAACCATATTTACTTGCTATCCGTATGCCAAAGTGATATGCATTATTCGTGACGGACGTGACGTTGTGCGCTCGCTATTAAAGGTGGCATGGGCTGAACCGGGTAATCCGAGACGTTTTGGAATTTTTTGTACACAATGGTCGGATTTGGCGTCTATGGCCATTAAATATAAACAAACATATTCACAAAAGCGCTTCATTTTGGTTAAATATGAAGATATTCTAACCAACCCAATAAGCGAAATTACTGCTTTGACCGAATTTGTCGGTGAAAAATTCGAGCCTTGTCAACTTGATCCGGCTATTGGTTCCTATGTTGTTCCTAAGTGGGAGCAAAAATGGAAAGGTAACGCTTCTAAAACTTTAAACCCGAATCGAATACAGGCATGGCGGCGAGATGCCGCTCATGAACAAATTTGGGCGATGAATATGATGATGGGGGGAATGCTTAAAATTTTAAACTACGGTGATGTAGAATTAACCGGCTGCCCGTTTTTTACCAGATTCAAAATCGGTATTTCAAAAATACCCTATTTAAAACCGGTCAGACCGATTTCGTTATTCGGTTTACGTGTGCTACGCTTATTGAAAGGATCGAAAGTAATTTAGCCCAAAAAGGAGCAAATAATGAAACAGCAAATCAAACGCATCAAATTGGTGGTTGAATATCTTGATAAACTGAATTTGGAGGATAAACTGATTTCTTTTTATCTTGATAAAACTATTTTAGTAACAGGTGGTGCCGGTGCGATCGGAAGCAATCTTATCATAGCTTTATCTAAACTGGTTGGGGAAAAAGGCAAAATCATCGTTTTAGATAATTTGTCAGCTATTAAAATAAATGACCCCTGGAACATAACACCATTAGCAAATATTATGTTTGTTAAAGGCGACGTCAGAAATGAAATTGATTTAAAGCGTGTTTTCAATGAGAGTCCTTCAATTATTTTTCATCTGGCGGCCTTTTTTGCAAACCAAAACTCTGTGGACTATCCTGAAGAATCAGCCGAAGTGGATGTGCTAGGCATCACAAAATTACTTGAATATTCCAAATTTTTAAAAGCGGAACGATTTGTTTATGCGTCAAGCGGGTGTGCAATATATGGCTCCTATCCGAAAATGCCGTTAAAAGAAGATTTTATCTCGATGCATCTGACAACGCCCTATCAAATCAATAAAATGACCGGCGAGATGTATTGTAACTATTACAACCATATGTACGACTTAAAAACGGTGAATTGCCGGTTTTTTAACTCTTACGGCCCCGGCGAGTCGCCCGGTCAATACCGCAATGTTATCCCTAATTTTCTTTATTGGGCGATGAAAGGGTTGCCACTTCCGATTACAGGCACCGGAGAGGAAACACGTGATTTTACTTATGTGCTGGACTTGGTTCAGGGACTCATTAAGGCAGGCTTTTATGAAAATGCCATCGGCGAAAATTTCAATCTGGCTGCCGGTAAAGAAATTCAAATCATCGAACTGGCCCAAATAATTAACACTATCGTGGATAATGAAGCGAAAATTGTATTTAAGCAAAGAAGAAAATGGGATACAAAACCCCGCTTGCTTGCTTCGATTGAAAAAGCGGAAAAATTGGTGGGCTATAAACCATTAGTCGATTTTAAAGAGGGTCTGTTGACCAATATCGAATGGTTCAGGGATAATTGGGAAATGATTGAAAAATCAGCTGATTTCCCACCGGGAATAAGTAGTGCTGTCAGAGATGCCAAAGAGATCATTTAAATCTGGTTGATATTTTAGTATAGGAAAATTTTTATGCCTCATCTTAAAAAAAAGGTCTTAGCGGTCTTTGGCACACGACCTGAAGCGATTAAAATGGCGCCGGTTATCAAAGCTTTGGAGAAAAAAAATAATCATTTTGATCTGATTACCTGTGTGACCGCCCAACATCGTCAAATCCTTGATCAGATGCTGAATCTGTTTCAAATTAAACCCGATATCGATTTAGATATCATGGAGGCCAATCAAACATTGCCCTCTTTAACAGCCAAAGCTGTGACGCGTCTTTCAGAAGTTATGGATAATGTAAAACCGGATGTAACTTTGGTTCAAGGTGACACCACGACGGCCATGGTTGCCGGATTGGCTAGTTTTTACGGACAAACACCGGTTGGGCATGTGGAAGCCGGCTTAAGAACGGAAAATCGCTATAATCCTTTCCCTGAAGAGATTAATCGCAGGTTGTTAAGTACGCTGTCAACGTTTCATTTTGCACCGACCCAATCAGCCGTTAATGCGCTTTTGGCAGAAGGCTATTGTCAAGATGATATCTTTATGACGGGCAATACCGTCATCGACGCTCTTTTGATGATTGCCTCAAGAGAGTATAAACCGAGAATCAGTCTGGATTTGCAAGAGTCACACTATATTCTGGTCACCGCCCATCGAAGAGAAAATTTTGGCCAGCCGATAAAAAATATCTGTAAGGCTTTTAAGGAAATCGTTCAAAAGAACAAGGGAATTGAAATTGTTTATCCCGTACATCCGAACCCCAATATAGCCGAACCGGTCAGAAAGATTCTCTCTGATCAGGAAAAAATCCATTTGATTCCACCGCTTGAATACGAAGATTTTGTCTTTATGATGAAAAATGCCCATCTTATTCTAAGCGATTCCGGAGGCGTTCAGGAAGAAGCACCGTCTCTGGGAAAACCGGTTTTGGTGTTACGCGAAACAACTGAGCGACCTGAAGCCGTTGAGGCCGGAGTGGCAAAATTGGTGGGAACCGAAGCATCGGTAATTGTTGCCGAAGTTGAAAATTTACTCAACAATGATGCCGAATACCAAAAAATGTCTCATTCGGTTAATCCTTTTGGCGACGGCCAAGCGGCAGACAGAATTGCACGAATACTGAATGATCGTATATTGGGAAAAAGGTAGAAAATGCATATTTTAATTCTTACGACCGTATTTCCTCCAGAAGTACGATCTGCCGCCCAGATAATGTTTGAATTGGCTGAAACACTGAAACAAAGAGGCCATCAAATAACGGTTATCACATCAATTCCATCAAATGAATCTGACCGGCCCCCGAATTTCATAGCAAAATTTTATCAGAGGGATAATCAAAAAGGGATCAACATTGTAAGAATATCAACGTTGCCTATCCACAAGTCAAAAGCACCCGCAATATTAAGAGGTATTGGACAAATTCTAAATGCTTTGGGATATTTTTTAACGGGATTGTTTTTAAAGCGTGTTGATGTCAGTTTATCCTATTCACCTCCCTTGGCTTTGGGCATTACAGGGTATCTGCTAAAGATTACCAAAAATATTCCCCATGTATTTAATGTTCAAGATCTCGTACCTCAATATGCCATTGATCTGGGGATAGTGACGAATAAAAGCTTAATACGTCTGATTAAAATGATTGAGCATTTTGTATATAACAATGTGCAAATGATCACTGTTCATTCCAAAGGTAACAAAGATTATTTAATTGGTGAGGGGGTAACACCTCAAAAAATTAATATCATACCCAATTGGGTAGATACTAAGTTGATAACGCCTTCGGAAAAACAGAATAAATTTCGTATTAAAAATAATTTGGAAGATAAATTTATCGTTCTTTTTGCCGGTGTTCTCGGTTTTGCTCAGGATCTGGATACTGTTGTCGAAAGCGGAGCCTATTTGAAACAATACAAAGATATTGTGCTTCTGATTGTTGGCGAAGGGGTGGAAAAAAATCGTCTGGCGAAAAAAACGGAATCATTGGGTTTGGAAAATGTGATCTTTCATCCTTTTGTATCTAAGGAAAAATACCCTGAAGTTGTCGCAGCAGCAGACGCTTGTTTAGCCACCTTACAAAAAAATCTGAAATGTCCGGTAGTGCCCTCTAAGATACTTGGGTACATG
The DNA here is from genome assembly GCA_030378005.1 of Desulfococcaceae bacterium HSG9. Taxonomy (GTDB): domain Bacteria; phylum Desulfobacterota; class Desulfobacteria; order Desulfobacterales; family JAUCGF01; genus JAUCGF01. The sequence goes on from JAUCGF010000144.1 coordinate 24,836, forward strand.
TCGGCAGGTCGTCCTGTTATTACTAGCTTGCCGCTTGAAGGGGATGCACCCTTTGTAATCCAAACTGCCAAGTGTGGTGTATGCGTCGAACCGGGTGACCCTCAAAGTCTGGCCCTAGCGATTATTGAAATGTTTGATAATCAGGCTAAATGTGAGATATGGGGTAAAAATGGAAGAAAATTTATCCTTAATTATCATGCTCGAAATACATGTATTGAGCATTATGAAGTGTTTTTCAAAGATATCTTAGATAGTACTTCTTTACCCATTTGATTAAGTTGGTTGATAATGGTTTGCACTGTATCTTGGTAGCTGGTTATGGGTGTAGTTTTTTCTTCATTCTTCCGCCAAACTGTGGTGGAACTCCACAGCAGTTAGCGAAGTATAGAGTTCAATCGTGCGAAAGGTTGGATTGCGCTGACTCACCGGGTTAACAATTTACTTGATATTGTCAAAACTACTCTGTGGTGTCCTTATTTAAACTCGCATCACAAAAGGGAATCAATGGTGAAAGATGATCTCGCCCTATTGGGCATTTTATCAAAAATTGACGAAGCTCTTTTTAAGATTCGTTTTCTTCAAAAACAAGCGTAGCAGGTAATTGTCGAATTGAAAAATCCTAAACCATAATTGATGGATGCATTTCAAAGGGTGGCCGCTGATTCTAAGTCTCTTTTTGTGCTTCAGATTCCGCTGCCGCAACCTCGTTTAAAACGACCCTTTCCAATGCAACAATGGTACCACCGATATAATACAGATAAAGGCGATATGATATGGGAAGAAATACTGCGGCGATCATCAAGCCTATTAATGATGATCTAAGTAGCTTGATATATATAATCATATCTTTTTTTCTGTTTATGGGTAATAAAATTCCCTTTTTCTCCGATTGGGCTATTTGTTTTTCCGCATTCTTCAAACTCCTAAAAAGGGTAAAAAAAAACAACATGAAAAAAATAAAAGCGATTAATCCCACGTCTGCACCGATTTCTAGATATGCGCAATGAACATGGTTTCCATGGAAGATATCTACTAGAGACGGATCTTGTCCTTTCTGGATGGCGAGCATATAGCCATTATTTCCTGGGCCATATTCCGATATGGGAGCTGTTATCATGTAGTTCCATGCGCCGATCATGTTTTTTTTTCTTTCCCCTGCAGAACCGGTTTCATCTTTCTCAGGGTCCGTGATGGAGGACATTCGATCGAAAAACGTATTCGGTAAAACAAAGAGGCTGAGTGTGAAACCGATCATTAACAACACGCAAAGCAGAAATTTTTTATCTCTTGGCGCTTCCTTAATGAAATTGATAAACATGCCGAGAGTCGCTACAATGGCACCTCGAGAAAGGGTCTGTACGGTCGCAATCACCATGAGCCGGAATAAATATAAAAAACAAGGATAATAGATTTTTCTTTTACACGTCAACAACAATGCGAAGATAATAGGGAACGAATAGACAATTATCATTGCTACATCGTTGGGGTCAGAGGCCAATGTTGACCCCCTGATGAACGGTCTAGCTCGAAAATAATAAGCATGGTTGACCATTCTGTTGACAACATGATATGCTCCCAAACTCAAAGTGACTAAATAGAGCTTTAGCTCTTTTAAAGAATTAATGGTAAAGGAAATTAAGTAAAAAACGATAACGGCTATCAAATAGGCGGAAACCACTTCTTGGCTTGTTTGTGGATCAATAAGAGATGTCCTTGATGTGATAAATACCAAGAAAAATACAACCAAAAGACAGAAAAAAGGAGGTGTCAAATAAAAAAATTTTCTGTTTTTGGCTATACATTCAACAATATGAATCAACAAAGCTGTCACACCCACAAAAAATGGAATACGATTGAAGAGCCAAGGATAATAATACCGTAGACTGATGTAGTTGGCGAGTGTAAAAATACACGTCAAAATGAAGGCAATGCCTAAGGGCGGGTCCTTGGTCGGTGTAAAATTTTTTCTTTCCATATAACTTTGATTTTTGATAATTACGATTAATATTTAAAACAATAATTTTGTGGCAGAATCCAACTTTGCGCTAAAAACTGTTGCCCGGTAGTTATGGCTTAATTGGAAAATTAATCATTACTATACAAGGCCGTATGAAAAATTAAAAAATAAAGCCGAATCCCAAAAACAATTGTATATATTTTCAACCCACTAATCAAGAAGAATTTGATGCTATCAACTCAACTAAGTACTTGGACAAAATTTTTCCGGTATTTTACGCCCCGTTCAAGGCGGGTTTGCAACCCGCCGGCACAATGTTGCCGGGTTGCAAACCCGGCAAGAGCGATGCTGGAAAACTTATGGCCAAGTACTTATTGTAACATTCATGAGCTACTTTCTGGTGAAGTTACATCCTTATCAGAAACCATCACTTTTAACTTGATGCAAAAACGAAAAAAGATTACACTTAATTGATTTTATGCGTACCACATCCTTAACCAAACAAACGGCATTTTTAATGGCGGGGCGTATGCTTGCTTTTCCCTTAGCATTTCTTGTCCCCATAATATTGGTACGATACTTCTCTGTAAAAGAATTTGGATATTATAAGCAGCTTTTTTTGATTTTTTATGTTGTTATTCCAATTATTGATTTCGGGATATCAAACAGCCTTTTTTATTTTATTCCCAAATACCCGGAAATAAAAGATAGAATTCTATCGCATACATTCATTATATTATCAATTATTAGCGTTATAGTGGCGATATCCTTTTGGAAGTTAAATACTGAAATCGCTCTAATTTTTACTGGTTCAATCGCACTCACACCTTTTATCCCATATATTGGGATATTTGCAGTACTATGGCTTTTTTCCACAAATTTAGAAATAATACTGATTGCGGAAAAGAAAGCATTTTGGGCAGCAATAATAACTTTCTTGTCGGATGCAACTAAATCAATTCTAACCATTGGATCCGTTATGCTTGGAGGAGGGTTAAAAGAAGTGCTTTACGCATTAATTATAACTGCAACATTAAAACTTATTTTAATGAGTGTTTATCTAATAAAAAAGAAAATGATTTATCTGGGATATTGGGATAAAAAATTGGTTATATCTCAGCTAAAATATGCAATCCCATTCGGTGCCGCTGTCATTGTAACCGGCATTGTCACTCGAAGCCATCAATATATTGTTTCAGTTTTAGAGGGTGCTTCCGTATTTGCCATTTACTCCGTCGGTTGTTTTCAGATACCATTTCTTTCTATCGTGGAAGATTCTGTGGCCCAAACTTCATTGGTTAGAATGACTGAATTAACCAAAATTGACAATGGCCTTATTGAGATAGCACTAATCATTTCAAATTCAATTCGAAAGTTATGGATTCTTTTTTTCCCTGCATTCATTTTTTTCTTTATAAATGCAGATAATTTTGTAATTCTGTTATTTACTGAAAGTTATCGCGAAAGCATCCCTATTTTCCGTATTTTTATACTTTTAATTCCACTTTCTGCAATTCTAATTCGGCATGTACCAAGAGCATTCGCAGAGACAGGCTTTCTTCTAAAAAACAACTGTATTTATCTCATATTAACAATAATATTAAGTCTGATTTTTATAAAAATTTGGGGCATTAGCGGACCTGCGATTGGATATATTATAGCAAATGCGATTTGGAAAATGATCTTCTTAATAAAATGCAAAAGCATTCTTAAAGTTGGTTTTAAAGAATTATTGCCAATAAAATCAATATTCAGGGTAACATTTACAACAATATGCATTGGTGTTGTTAATTATTTTTTATTGGATTTATGGCCGAATAATTTGATGATATCATTGACTTTATCATTTACAATATTCGTTTTGTTATGTACTGTCGTTTTCTGGGT
>JAUCGF010000013.1 GCA_030378005.1 Desulfococcaceae bacterium HSG9
TCCTTTATCAGCGGGGAAAATGATGCAATTTTTAAAAACTCTGTTTTTTGGATGAGCTTACCTAACTATTTGATATATCAAAAATTACGTAAAATTAAAAGAAGTTTATGAATAATTCAGGCTAAAACATTGAAACCAAAACTGATCGGTCCCTCAAGCTGCCCTCTGACGGCAGGTTTATCAGACAGATCCATTTCAAGGAATTGATGGTAAACCACTGAATATTCTCTGCTGATGTCAAAATATGACGGGTCCTCAAAATGACCAAGGGTTTCTTCCAGTTCCAAAATAAATTTGTCTGTGGAAAATTTTAAAGTCCTTTTATCCAAGTCAAGGATAATGCCCGGGAAATGTTCAGCAGCCTGGACATACATATCTTCATAGTAACTATAATTCGGCAGCTGAGGCCAGTATGGAATATCCAGGGATAAAGCCATCTTAAGCGCTTGTTTCGGGTCGGTATGCGGCATAACAGCCATGGCTGTTGTCAGAAGATTTCCCGGTATCGGCATTTTTCTCCTTTTTTATCGTGGTATTATCGTTTCTCTGTAAACAATTCTATTTCAGGCAAACTTGCCTGCAAATTGTTTTCCATATTCGATACACTTTTCCACACTTTCATTATCCGGTTTCCAATTTACTTTAAGAACCTCATCCATCATTTCAAACCCGGATGCTTCCAAACTGTCAGAAATGATTTTAGCGGACTCGCCGCTCCATCCGTAGCTTCCGAATGCGGCGGCCTTCTTTTTCTTGAATTTCAACCCTTTTATCAGTTCAAGAATAGCGGCCACAGATGTCAGGATGCCTCTGTTGACTGTCGGAGAACCGATAACTACACCTTTGGATTTGAAAATTTCCGTGATCACATCATTTTTGTCTCTTTTTTCAAGGTGACAAAGCTTGATATTGACGTCTTTATCAGCTTCCCTGATCCCTTTGACAATGCTTTCAGCCATTTTGCGTGTGCTGTTCCACATGGTGTCATAAAGGACTGTAATCTGATTTTCCTGATAATTGTCAGCCCATTTCAGATACTGTTCGACAATCTGCTCGGGACGATCTCTCCAAATCATGCCGTGGGACGGACAAATCATATCAAGAGGAAGGTTCAGTGACAGCACTTCATTTATTTTCCTCGTAACCATCGGATTGAACGGCGTCAGTATGTTGGCATAGTATTTGATGCATTCCGCATACAATTCCGCCTGATCGACCAGATCGCTGTACATCAGTTCGGAAGCATAATGATGACCAAAAGCATCGTTGCTGAAAAGCAGATTGTCTCCGGTCAGGTAGCAGAGCATACTGTCAGGCCAATGGAGCATTGGCATCTCGACAAAAACCAGATCCTTGCCTCCCAGGCTCAGTGTGTCACCTGTTTTGACGACATTGAAATTCCAATCTTGATGATATTGGCCTTTTAATGACTTAACGGCATTTTTTGTACAATAAATCGGAGTATCAGGGATTAGAGCCATAAGTTCAGGAAGGGCTCCGCTATGGTCAGGTTCGGCATGATTCATAATCACATAGTCAATTTTATTCAGTTCGACTTCCTTGGCAAGATTTTCAACAAATTCTTCGGCATAAGGCCCCCAAACAGTATCAATCAAGGCTGTTTTATCTTCTTTAATCAAATATGGATTATAAGACGAACCACGATTTGTTGAATATTCATAGCCATGAAATCTTTCAAGCTCCCAATCAATTTTGCCAACCCAGTAAACATTGTTCTTAATGTTGAAACTCATTTTAAGCCTCCTTTATGTTTATTCTTTCTTTTCAAATTCATCTTTTGACACGCCACACGTCGGGCATATCCAGCCATCAGGCAAATCCTCAAACATCGTTCCGGGTTCTATTCCCGCGTCCTCGTCGCCTTCTTCAGGATTATAAACATAACCGCACACATTGCAAACATGCTTGTTCATCTTGCTATCTCCTTTTGTTTTGATGTCAGCCTCAATATAGTGAGGCGCACTTTTCGGTGACCTGCCGCCTTTGACGTTATGATAATACTCATAAGTCATCGGGTTCTCATCAGACATAATGTCGCCGTTTACAATTTTTCCGATAAACAGGGTATGGCTGCCCATATCCGTCTGATTGATCAGTTCAAGTTCCAAACAGGCCACGACAGAGTCGATAACTGACGGACAATTATTGTCACCTGTCTTGCAACCGATTCCCTCAAATTTGTCGGTGTCACGTCCTGATTTAAATCCGAAATTTCCTATAAGGTTCATAGGAGCATCCTCCGACAGAACCGAAATTGTGAAAACCTTGCTTTTCTCGATAAACTCATGTGTGAGGTTGTTTTGATTGACAGATACGCCAATCGTGATCGGGTTGGAAGTCAGTTGAAGCACGGAGTTGACGATCTGTCCGTTGACTTTGTCTTCGTTTTTTGATGTCAATATGTACATCCCGTAACTGATTTTATGCAAAGCGCTTTTATTCACAGCTTTCCCCTTTCTGTCTGAACAACTGTCAGACAAAAACTGATTTTCTATGATCTGATCATGGTAAGCATCATTTTGAATCTCTTGACAGCTTTCAGAGAATGAGGTTCATTAACCGGCAATATGATCATTTCATCTGCTTTCAAAATATACGGCTTCCCTGAAATCATAATTTCCACTTCGCCATCCAGCACACAAACCAAAGCATCAAATGGTGCGGTATGTTCACTTAATCCCTGCCCCTGATCAAAAGCGAATAATGTTACAGTACCTGTCTCCTTTTTGATTAAAGTTTTACTTACAACAGTTCCGTCTTGATAATCCACTAAATTAGTTAATGAACTTACTTTCGGTTCAGAACTCATTCCATCATCCTTTCAAATTATATTTCGTTTGTTGGTTAATCCCAGATAATCACCAATTTCCTGAATGCACAGGGGGAAATCGGCTTAATACCTCAAGATGCGCTTGATTTTTTGCCGACCTCGCTCCCATAATCCCGGGCTGTTTGTTCACCGCCCCCAAGTGACGCTGATTTGAGTCTTAACGGCCCGCTAACCATATTCATTTTACAGATATTTTTCATAGTATCATAAATGCGGCCGGGCGCTTCACCGCTCCAACCAAAAGCGCCGAAGGAACCACCAACCTTTCCTTCGAGGCAGGCTTTTTCTGCCAGGAAGAGCAGGGTTTTCATGCTTTGCATCATATCCCCATGATAGGTCGCAGACCCGAACATATAAGCATCAAAACCTTCAAGGTCTGTCTCCTTTTTGATCTCATTAACATTTACAATTCTTGCATCCCCTTTCTCAGAACGAAATCCTTCCGCTATTAGTTCAGCAATTTTCTTTGTGCTACCTGTCCGCGTAGCATAAACAATAAGTGCTTTAGCCATTTTGTTTCTCCTTATTTCAGGTTGTTTAGAGCCTGTTTAAAAAGTTTTAAATCGGCTGCAAAAGCGTGAGAACGGTTCAAATCTCCGCAAATTTTATGGCAATAGGGCTGCTATTCCCTTAAAATTTGCAAAAATCACCCCTCGCTCTCACACTTTTTCGCTCCGATCACGGCTTTCCAAGCAGGCTCTTAGGAACAGAAAATATTATCCTCTCAATAAAATTGTCGGATTATATTCGATTCTTAGGGAGCTGTCGTTGCTCTGGCGCAATGATCGTAAAAAAGATTAATGGAATTTTACTCTTCATCTGCAATCATTCTTATTTTGTGGGGTTTGGTGATGGTAACCTGTTCTCGCCTGGATATTATCAAACTACGCTTTCCCCAAAGGCTTAGAATTCGACTCGCGGTGTAATGGCTGGTACTGCAATAGTCAGCAATATTCTGACGACTAAGAGGAATGTCAATGCAAACACCCTCCTCAGTTTTTTTCCCGTATTGCCGCATCAACCGCATCAGAGTACGCGCGATACGCTGTTCTACCGGCTCGGTACTAAGTTCCAAATAACGGAATTGAACATCATCGATACGCTTAAAAACGATATCAAGCATATTGATTGCAATATCAGGATATTTACGCATCAACTGTAGCATTGTTTGCTTATCCCAGCTAATGACGTCTGTCTTTTTAAGAGCTTCCGCAGTGGCCGGATATTTTTTTTCTTTCAGTACGGCTACTTCCGCAGTCAATTCTGTAGGGCCGATATACCGTATGATAATTTCCCTGCCTTGTTCGTTGAGTTTGGTGAGTTTCAGGCTGCCTTTGATCACTAAATAACATCTTTGGGCAATATCGCCTTCATGGAATAATATTTTTTTGGCTTTTATACTTGTACGGATTCCACTGTCAAGTATCTCTGGATGATGTACACGGTCGATTCCTTTGAGTAAGTCCAATTTTTTATCCCTATGTTTATTAATTTCCTATGAAAGTGTTGCGGAGAGAAGCGGAATAACACTCTCAAATGTCCGCTTGATTGGCGGGTTCTACGGCAATATCACCTTGATATTTTTTCGGAGGTATTGATCAGCGCAATCTGAAAGAATACGGTACAATGGCCGCTTTGTCGTTATTTAAGGTCTTTTGTCTTCTCAGCATTTAGTCTGAATATTGCATCATGCCTGAAAAAGTCTGTTGAGAAAAGTTTGCGCTTCTCCTTTTTCATAACCTTCTAAGCTTTTCGTAGATTCTATGAACTTCTTGATTTTTTCAGTGATTTGATTAGTCATTAATAGCCATTTTTGAATACGATAAATTGATTTTGAGGTTTTAATTAATGCATAACGTCAAAATCAGCGGCGAGTTCACGAGTCCGCTGGATTTTCTTGTTGGGTGAATCCTGCTTCTGCAAAACGCTTCAACATCTCTGACTTGTATTTTACATCACCTTTTGGCCACTCAAAGTGTACGTGCTTTAGCTCCTTGGTTGCCTCCTCAGAGACCAAGAACTTGACGCCTCGCCTCACCAATCCTTCTATAAAATAGACATGTGGCTCGTAGTCTTCGTTATAGTCAATGGCATACAAATCCCAACAACTGTTTATAAACGGATCTATTACTTCAAAAATAAACTCGATAGTCTTTTCGTTAAAGTTTATGTCTGTCGGTGGTGCAAAATGCTGGATTGAATTTCTCAAGTACCCAAATGAAGAATACTTCTCAAGATTATATAATTTAATTCCCGTTGTTGCCCATAGTCGTTCTGGTAACTCTGCGTATTGAATTGTCTTCCCCTTTTCGACAAGGTGCGTTAGCTTGAGATTGATATCGGTAACTTGAGTAGAACGTGGAAGATGTTCAAATATAAGTAGCGGATGTTCCTCTGCTATTCTGGCTTTTATTAGAATCTCCGCAGCGTGTGCAGCCTGTAAGACAGAAAGTTCAGGCCAACTATCATTCTCGAAACTCATGTAATTCGCATGCCAGTTGGAATGTGCGAGCGCGCCTAACCCAAGCGAAAGCATGTGCTCAGAAATTTTCTTTAACTCATGATTCAAATTGGGACCTCTTCATCTTTTTTTTACGCTCAACCAGTTGTTATACGGTTTTTTTCCGGCTAATATGAAATTTCACATATTAGCCGACATGAATTTTGATTGATTTAAAATAGCAGTGGTATTTCGATTTCAGTTTCTGCGTGGAATACACAAACCGAAGTCAGCACTCTTAGGTAAGATGGTAAATTCTTTTCTGGAATTCACCTAATCAACAGCCACCTTGTCTGGACGGTTGACACTGGCGACTGGGCATGAGGCGCGTAGAACCACCTGTTCAACGGTGCTTCCTAACAAGGCCTGTTCGGGATCGACTTCGCGGGTGTGATGAGACATGACAATCAGGTCGCCGTTTTTGGCGCGCGCATATTTCAAGATTTCAACATAAGGAATGCCTTCCAAAACGTCGATTTCATAATTATCATAATCTGTCATTTGAGATATGTAGGTATCTTCGATTTTTTGGCGGGCTTTTGCAATTCGGTCTTCAATCTCATCCTGTTCCAATGTTTTGCCGGCATGCATGGCACTGATATCGAGCGCATGGAACAGCCAGAGCTTACTTCCGATCTCTTTGGCTAATTTATAGGCAAACAGAAAAGCCGAATACGAGGCTTTGGAAAAATCGGTGCCGAAAATGATATTGGAAAAATACCATAAACAGGTTGTGCAGGGCCGGCTGACAATCAGCACAGGGCAGCGGGCGCCTTTGGCAACTCTTTGCATGGTGCTTCCCACAACGCTTCGGTAGCGTGTGGCGCCAGGCTCTTCTTGTCGGGAATGGGCTCCCATTACAATCAAATCGGAATTTTCTTTACGCGCCAATCTGAGGACTTCACGATGAGGCACGCCGATAACCGATTCGATTTTATAAGAAGAATTCTCCCCGATTTCCTCGGCGTACATCTCTTGCAATTCTTTCTTAATCGCTTCGATATATGCCGTTCCGTAATCATCCGCTTTGCCGGTGCGCACATCGGTAACCTGCTGGCCAAATCCGTGGCTCGGAAGCCCGAAAACATGGAACAATTGCAGGCTTGAATTGTATTTTTTGGCAAGATCGAACGCGACATGGGCGGCATGGTCACATGCCGGCGTTGCTGTGGTCGCAAATAAAATTTTATCAAACATTGTTACCTCCTTAATTCACAGGCCATGAGCGTTCCTTGAAAACTGAGATCCCATAAAACGCCATCAATAAATTCAAATAAGGTATAAGCCGTTTCAAAGGTGAAAACATCAACCGAATCCCCGAAAACAATGTGTTTAAGGGCGCCTGTTTTTAACGGCATATCCAACAGGCAGTCCAATGCAATCGCTTTCAGCTCAAACGTTTCATCTTTAAGAATTCCTCTGAGGGAATGATAAATGTCAAGGCGCGGTTCGCCGGGAAAGCCGACCATTTCGACAATTTTAGCAAATTCAAGATAGTCAAAACCATCGTACAGACAATGTTCCGAAGGACTTTCTTCGTATTGTTCCCGAAAAGTCGCAAAAAACGCATTTAAACGCGATAGTATCTCATAGTGTTCAAAAAGTTGAAAGAAGCTCCGCAAGGTGTAGCCGTCTTCAAGTGTGATGCCGAAACTGAGATACATCAGCGGGTCGTCTTCGGCTATTTTGCCGTTATGAGCGATTGAGCCGTTTTTTTTGAGGCTTATTTTATTCATTTTAGAAGTTTGAAGTTTAAAGTTGATAGACTTCAAATCCCTAACTTTAAACTTAACACTTTAAACTTATAACTCCCCCTCCGGTTTAAGATGCTCCGGCACTTCAACCATATTAATCAACAATGGCTTTAAAAATGACCAGCGAATACCGTCTTTGAAAATCTCTTCCATATCGCGGATAGCATCCCAGCAATTGTGGCAAGGTGAAATCACCAGTTTGGCTCCGGTGTCTAAAATTTGCTGTCGTTTGATTTGCAGACCGGCATTACGTTGCGCGCGATAGCGTCCGATACCGTTGAAACCGCCGCCGCCGCCGCAACAAAAATTATGTTCCCGGTTAGGGGTCATTTCGCGGAAATCTTCGGCGATATAGCTCATAATTTCACGCGAAATATTTTTCAGGCCGCCGTTACGAATATAATTGCATGAATCCTGATACGTTACCGGTTCTTTAATCTTTTTGGACGGATCAATTTTCAGTTTGCCGGTTCTCAAGGCTTCGGCCACCCATTCCACATAATGAATACTTTCAACAGGTGTTTTACCGTCTTTTATACCGGCCCAGTAAGGCCCTTCGATTACAGTGGAACGATGGGCATGGCCGCACTCTGTTCCCACCATCCGTTTGGGTTTCAAACGATTCATGGCTTTATAAACCGATTCCACCTGTATTTTACACGCACCCCAGTCACCCGCAAACATCGCCAAATTGGTTTGGTCCCAGCCCTCACTTGGCACTGTCCAATTTTCACCTGCCAAGTGGAAAAGGACCGCTGTTTCAGCAATATCATCGGGATAATGCTTGGGTTCGCGCGCATTCAGAGTGTACATGATGTCGGCATTTTCTTTATCCACGGGAATGGCTAAGTCGGGCCAGTCATCTTCATACTCTTCCGCCATCCATTCGCATGTATCCACCCAATCTTCACTGGTAACATCCATTTGCGCTTGGAAGATACGGTGCATTCCGGTTCCGATTTTCAATTCCCACGGCACAAAGCCTTGTGAAAAACAAAGCCCTCTGAGATAGCCGAACATAATGCCCATATCAATGCCGAAAGGACAAAAAGAAGCGCAACGATTGCAACAGGTGCATTTAGACCAAGCCGTATCCATGACCATACGCATAAACTTATTATCCACTTTGCCTTTGCGTTTGACAATCTCGCCCAATGTGGATTGGATTTTATAAGATGGTACCTGCTTGGGGTCTCTGTTATTGGCCAGATAAAGAAAACAACTGTCCGCACACATGCCGCAGTGAGCGCATATTTCAAGCCATGTTCGTAGCCGTGATTTCAGTGATGCCTTGAGTGTTGCCTGTAGTTTATCAGTATCAACATCCAGCTCTTCCATTTCTTTGTAGTATTGTTTACCGCTTTTATCCGCCAAAAGAGCGTTTAAATACTCTTTGGTATCCACTGTCTTTCGATTGCAGAGTTTTCCTTCAGCCATTTTTAACCCTCAGTCAGTATATAAAATCTTAAAAATATGATAGCATCTTTGATGTTACCAAGCAAACCCTTTGCCTTTCATGCCGCCTCGTTTGATGCCGAAATCCATGCCCAGTTGAATGCGCGAGCAGAAGAAAAGCACGACATGAGACAACTTGGTAAACGGGATGCAGATAAGCATAATTTCACCGCTGATGATATGCACCATCAGCCAGAAATGATAGTCCCACACCTGATGAAATGCCAGCAAGCCGGTTAAAAAGGGAGCTACGGTGATACCCAAAAGAATATAGTCATACGCGGTGGTGAGAATGCGCACTTCCGCCAGCGCAATCCTTCGTAACACCAGAAAGACAGCAGCGACCAGTGTGATAATCGTCAACAGATCGGCGGTCGGATCGGAAATCGTCCACAAACTGAAGCCCCAGCGCTCTTTCAGCAGAAAGTTATGCGCTTGTAAAAAAAGCGGTGTAAACAGCAGGCCGAAATGGAAAATAAAAAACAGTAATGTAATCCCCGGTTTTGACCGCCATCCCACTGAACCGAAAGGAAGAATCCAAGCGATGACCGAGCGTATGGCACCTTTGATTCCATAGCTGACATTCACTGTGTAAGTTACCCGATCCATCTGCCAATGCAGTCCGCGAATGTAAATAATCACGCGTACAATCAATCCGATGAAAAAAATGCCAAACGCAGCTATTGCCGCCGGGCCGGTTAAAAATTCATACATTTGTCACTCCTTGCGTGTTGCTGTATTTCTATTCCTCTTAATCTTCTTATCTTTTTGATTAAGATCAAGAAAATCAAATCAATCCTCATCCCTATCCGTCAGAAACAGCCAGAAGCCGGTGACTGATACAAGAATAGCCGCGATAAGCAGATAGGCAATGCCTTTGGTATAAGTTAAAAATTCCTGCAATGTATAAAATTCCATAACTTCAACCTCTGTTTTAGTTAATTGAAGGGCAAAATAATTCCAAATTCCTAATTTCCATTTTCAATGTTCATCCTGATAATCCGGATGAGCATACAAAATCGGCATACGGGTTACGATAAAGCGGAAAGCGACCACGCCCAGGGTAACGATAAAAAGTGAAATCGCAATTTCCATCCAATGGGGAACGTATTTTTCATCCGCAGGCAGATGGTAGTTATAGGCGATCAAACAGATATTCAACCTGTTAAGGACGATACCGAATACAGTCAGTGCGGAAGTCCATTTTATCAAATTCAGATTTTTTTCACGCGCCCCCACCGCATACAAAAAGCAGGGCAACGCTACAAAACCTAACATTTCCACCAGAAACCATGTACCGTAAGATGTAGTCAGATAATGCCAATTGTTGTCCATTGCGATGCCAACTACCTTGATAGCAAAATAGCCGAACAGAACCAATGCCGCCGCTTTGGCGAATCCAAAAGCGATGCCCTCTTTTTCATTCAGGTGGGCCTCGTCCATCTTATGAGCAAAATAACGATGCGACAGCGAACTTTCAAAAATCACCATGGAAAGACCGGCGATGATGCTTGATATAAAAAAATATACCGGCAGATAGCTGGAATACCAGAGCGGATGAAGTTTGGATGGCGCCATCAAAAACATCGCTCCTAAAGAAGACTGATGCAGCGTTGAAAGTATGACACCGAAAATCGTCAGCAGCATAGTGAGTTTGACAACGATATTGCGCGCTCTTCTTAAACCGAGCCATTCCATAGCCGCCGGTGAAAATTCGATAAACAACACCGTCAAATACAGCGCCACACATGCCGCCACTTCAAAAAGAATTGAAGTTGTGCCTTGCTGGGCAATGAATGGATAGGGCAACCGCCAGGGACGACCGACATCATAGTGAAGCGCAATAACAACCAGGGCGTATCCTAAAAAGCCGGTTAAAATTGCGGGACGTACCGCACTATGATAGCGTTTCATACCAAAAATATAAACGGCTGCCGAAGTGACAAAACCACCGGCCGCCAAAGCGACTCCGGCCAGCAGATCAAAACCGATCCAGATACCCCAGGGATAATTGTCATTCAGGTTGGTCACCGCGTCCAATCCGCCAGTGAATCTACGAATGGTGATGATAAACCCTACAATCAGGATGATGCCGGCTATCACATTAAATGGCGTATAGAGTGATTGCGCCGGCGGTGTTATCGGTTTTGTGTTCAAGACCGCTTCATCAGACATCTAAAAACCTCCTTGATTACTTTTCAGTTGCTTCTTCCTGAGCCTTTTTTTCGGCTGCCTTTTGAGCTTTGGCGGCTTTCTCCAGCGCTTTTCGGGCCTCTTTTTTAACCGCCATCTCTTTTTCTTTCTTAGCCAGAACCAATGCTTTTTTAAGTTTGACTTCCGCCTGAGACTCGGCCTGTGTGACAGCTTCCGCCACCGCCTGAGATTGTTCTTCCTGGGCGACTTTATCTTTACGTTTGGAAACCGCATAGATGCCAGTCAGTAATACAGGCCACAGTCCCGCGACAATCGGCACCGCGCTTAGAATTCCCTCGGTGAATTTTGGTGCGGGCGTAACGCCCAGGTCTTCACGCATTCCAATCTGTTCATAAGAACGTGCGGAAAGATAAAGCCAACTGGTTCCGCCCATTTCATTTTCACCGTAAATATGATCGACATAGCGTTCCGGAAATCTTGCGATGCGCTTGCGAGCGGCTTTGATCAGTTTGTTGCGTTCGCCAAACAGAAGTGCTTCCGTAGGACATTCCTCAACACATCCGGGCAGTTTGCCTTCAAGGACACGCGGATGGCACATCGTACATTTGACAACACGCGGTGTTAACGCTTTATCATATTCATACGCCGGGATTTCAAAAGGACAGGCAATCATACAATAACGGCATCCCACACAAACCGATTCATCATAAGTCACCGCACCTTCCGGCGATTTTTTAAACGCGCCGACAAAACAGACCGAAGCACACGCCGGTTCAAGGCAGTGGTTGCACTGTTTTTTGACAAATACCGGCTGTTTGTCTGATTCGGATTGCTTAAAACGGTTCACCACAGTAAAGGCAGAGGAATCAGTGCGGCGCTTACGCTCCAAAACGGTTGTGTCCGTAAAATCCTGCTTAGGTGCTGGCAATGCGTTGACTTTATTGCATGCCGCTTCGCAGGAACGGCAGCCCACGCATAAAGTTGTATCGTGCAACACGCCCATGCTATCGGGATACCCTTTGAAATGTTTATTAGAAGCCGCTTTGGCAGTACCGCCGGAAATGACGCCTGCGCCTGCTGCGCCCAACCATCCGAGAAACTTTCTTCGTGAAACGGACATCGTTTAACCTCTTGTAATTTTTAAGTTACAAGTTTATAAGTTTGAAGTTACAAGTTTTAAGTTTTTATATGAAATAACTTGAAACTTTAGGCACTTCAAACTTCAAACTTTTCTATTTTCTTTCTTTATGACAATCGGTGCAACCGGTTGATTTTTCAAGCCCCATTTTCTGATGGCATCCCATACATTGAATATGATAGACGCCTTTCATGCTTGGCTGGAGCAGGTCTTGGGAATTAAATTGTCGCTTACTGCTATGGCAATTGCCGCATTTAGGCGGTGTTGCCGATGCAGGGGAATTATGGTGACAACCCTGACAAATCGTATTTTCGCCGTTGTGGAAATGTGTTGCAAGTTTATTCGCCCCCATCTGTTTAGCCAATGTCAGAACAATTTTGCGATGGGGAAATTCAACCGGCCCATACTTATCGACCATCTGTTTGATAACTATTTTTTCGGGAATATCTCCATCTTTATATGTATCGCCTGCTTTCGGCGGCTTTTTGAGCATAGCGGCTGCCATCGCTTGGGATTTTTCTTTTGAAAGCGGCTTTGTCGCTTGTTTATCCGCAGACTTTGGCGGTGCCTGATGGCATTTGATGCAAGCGGATGAATCAGCCTGGGAGCGTCGTTTTTCTATCATAAAATGACATCCGGCGCACTCCGGCTTGCTTTGCTGGCGGACATGACATCCTTGACAGCTCATTGTAGCGTCAGGTTGGTGCATGGCTTGTTCGATGTTTATACCATCCCCTTCTTTTATGCCGGAAAGCTTATGACAAGTACCGCAGGCTTCCAAATTGGCATGATGACAATCACGGCAGCTGGCATTATAGCTTTCATGCGCTTTGTGGTTGAACGGTGTGAAATTCATCCGCGCGGCAGAATCTTCGACCCCATTGGCAATCATGGTGAAGTCCGGTTGGTTGCGTGCATATCGGGGAACATCTTCGATTTTTTTAATCTTTTGCTGCTCTTGGGCATTATGACAACCGCCGCAATCCACCGGCCCTGCGTCTTTCTTTTGGGCAAGCGTATCACGATGGCAATTGATACAAGCTACATGGGATGCCGAACGCATGGAAATACGATTTTTTTCGGTTTTCTGTGCGTGGCAATAGCGGCAGGAACTTTCTTTACCTTTATTATAGACTAATTTTTTATTTTTTTCATCGTATTCATGGTGGCACTTTTCACATTTATCTGATTGTGACTGGGAATGCCGAAAATGGAGGGATTGATCAAAGTCAAGTTGTTTCCAGGAAGAGGGCGGAATTTCACCATTATGGCATTGGCCGCATTCCTGCGGACCGGATTTCACGCCATCTGATTTCATTTCACGATGGCATCCGATACAATATTCATGGTAAACGTCCATGACTTCTTTTTTGCTTACATCTTTAAGCCGCTTAAATTTAGGTGAAAGGCGATCAATATTTTTAGCAGCGTTTTTGAGTGTGTCCGGGATAACTTCATAAGCACTTTCTTTAAGATGACATGCCGAGCAATCACGCTTCAGGCTAGCCAAAGCTTGAGTGTGCTTGGCATGCAGAAACGCGACTTGGGGACGTTCCATTTTGCCGAAATGAGTCAAAGCATCAATAACAATTACATCAGGGCGCGCGGTTTCAAGCTCTGCCGAATCCTTTTCAACGCCATAAACTGTAATCCCGCCAATTAAAACAAGAATGACTGCGACAGCAAGCCCCGACCATCGAATAAATGATTTTCCCTTCCGCATATTTCTATCCTTTATCATTTTGCCTTTATTATTTTGATTGCTTACCCAAATATTAAATCAGCTTAAATAATCTTTAATGATTAGTAAATGGGGATAATTGCGTATATTTAACTTTTAAACACTGTATTTTTGGAGTTTCAAGTTTCAAGTTTGAAGTGTAAAGTTATTGGAAAATTCAGGAGTGCACAAATTAAGCATAGCGATTTTCAGCATCCGATACTGGAAAAGGCTTGCAGATTCAGACTCTGGCAAAAAATCGCTGCGCTTAATTTTTGCGCTCCCTGTCGCATTTTCAGGCATTTTCCATCTACTGATTCTATTGATGGTTCGTTAATTTTTATAGTTTGAAATTTAAAGTTTAAAGTTTGAAGTGTAAAGTTATTGGAAAATTCAGGAGTGCACAAATTAAGCATAGCGATTTTCAGCATCCGGTACTGGAAAAGGCTTGCAAATTCAGACTCCGGCAAAAAATCGCTTCGCTAAATTTTTGCACTCCGGCGGTATTTTCAGGCATTTTCCATCTACTGATTGCTGTTAATAACAGATTTAAAATAGCAAAATTCCTCAACTTTAGGCACTTCAAACTTCAAACTTTAAACTTCCCTCAAACTTTTTATCAATTCCTCAACCTTTGCAAGATTAAGCGAATTTTTAGTTAAAAACGCATCCGCCAGACCGATGCGCGCCGCTTCACGGTATTCAGGCAAATCGTATTGGGTAAGAATGATAATAAACGGCTGCGGATATTTGCTTTTAATTTCAGTGGTGAGTTCCAGCCCGCTTTTATCGGGTAAGCGAATATCCATAAAAATGACATCCGGATGAAAGGCTTTAACCTTATCCATAGCCTCTACGCCGTTTACCGCCACATCTAACTTCATTGATGGAAACCGCTTGCCAAGCGCACCCATAAATGTGTTTCTGAAATCAGCATTATCCTCTACAATCAGTGTTCGTAACATCATGGTGTATCTTAAACCATACCGATTAAAAGATAAATGGGGCGTTATGTGTAATCCGTATTTGCTGACTTGGTATTTTTTATCTTTACTGTAATTAGATCATTCGATTTACTTCTGCTATTGTCGGCAGATGAAAAATGCCTGAAAATACGGTATGGAACGCAAAAAATTAAGTGCAGTGATTTTTTGCCGGCCCCTGAATCCGCTGGCCTCCGGGTGTCGGATGGAAAAAATCACTACGCTCAATTTTTGCACTTCTGAACTTTCCATCTACTGATTTTTTAAAAATCAGATTGGATGCCCTGCGTACCGTAATTTTTCGAGATTGCGGATCGTCGGGGGATCTCAATTTTGTAACGAAATGGCGGTGTCCGATAAGGTAAGTATTTGGACAAAAGTTTTCCGGTTTTTTAGAAATAGGCAAGTGAAGGATTTTACTGAAAAAGGATGCCCTGATTTAATAAAACATCCTGTAATAAATGATTCCCTCAAGTCGTGCTGTTCATTGAAAAATCGGATATTCGTCCGATAAAGTTGGATTATGTGCGATTAAATCGGACTGTTTTGTATCAAAACAGAAAGCGATCATACGATGCTAAGTAGGAAAGGGTGATGGAGGTTTGTGAAGTGTTATGGCTTTTTTTATCAGTTTGCCAATCCTTTTCCCAGTGTATTGCGGATGGTCTCAGCCAGTTCGATCCTGCTAAAGGGTTTCATCAACATCTTGTGAATGCCTATTGCGTGCGCTTTTTCTTTCCATATCTGTTTATCGTGACCGGTGCAAAGGATTATCGGAATATCCGGCCTGATGCGGATCAATTGTTGAGCCAGTCTGTCACCGTTCAACTTAGGCATACTCAAATCTGTGATAACCAGGTCATACTCTTTCGGCTGCTGGCCGAATTTTTCCAGGGCTGCGATACTGTCTGTCATCGTGGTAACATGATAGCCTAATTGTTTCAGCAAAATCCGGCCTACTTTTGTAATGACCGGTTCATCGTCAATAATTAGAATATGTTCCGACCCTCCCATAATCGGTTGGTGCCATTCAGGGATCGGTTTTTGTGCAGATGCGTGACAGGGAAAAAACAGTTTGAAAATGCTTCCCAGGCCCGGCTCGCTTTCTACACGAACAGCGCCGCCAAAAGTGCTGACGATTCCGTGAATTACGGCCAATCCCAGTCCGGTGCCTTCATCTTTGGCCTTGGTTGTGAAATAGGGCTCAAAAATACGTTTCCGCACCAAAGCAGACATACCGCACCCCGTATCACTGACACTCAGGCAAAGATAATGCCCCGGCTTGAGTTCCGGATATAAAGCGACTGCTTTATAGTCCATATCAGTTTCTTGCAGGTCAACGGTCAGAATCCCACCTTCATCGCTCATGGCGTGGCCCGCATTGGTACATAGATTCATCAGCACCTGATGGAATTGACTGGCGTCTCCCGTGATAATATCGGATTGGGCGGTCAGGTTCTGACGAATTTCAATATTAGCCGGCAAAGACGCCCGCAACAGTTTAAGAGTTTCCTTGATGATCGGCATGACTCCGATTTGAGTCATTTTCTGTTCTTCCCTGCGGCTGGAAGCAAGAATCTGTTTCACCAGATCAGTTGCGCGCCGGGAGGCATTGAGAATCTGTTTCATACTGTCACTGGCCGCATGGTCTTCTGGTAACTGGCGGGCCAGCGCAATTTCAGCGTATCCCCTGATAACCGTTAAACAGTTGTTGAAATCATGGGCGATTCCGCTTGAAAGAACACCCAATGCTTCCATGTATTGCGCCTGGTGCAGCAGTTTTTCAAGTTCGGCGCGTTCCTCGGCGTTGCGCTTGAGTTTGTGTTGTTTCTCTTTTTCATGCAAGCAGCGCCGTACCACAGATTCTAACCGCAAGAGGCGGTCTTTCAAGACATAGTCAGTCGCTCCTGATTTAAGGCATTCGATGGCTTTTTCATCGCCAATAGCTCCGGAGACGATAATAAAGGGTATATCAAGATTATATTGGCGGAAGAGTTCCAAAGCGATTCGTCCGTTAAAATCAGGAAGGTTATAATCCGCAATGATCAGATCATAGTCGGGCGCATTTAGACATGCCATGAATTCGCTTTGGGATTCGATTCGTTTCCATTGACAGGCGTAGTTCGCTTTTTCCAGCAGAGCTATTTCGATTTCGGCGTCGTAGGGATTATCTTCTAAGATCAATATGCGCAGTGTTGCAGCCATGACTTGCTCCTTATTTTTTAAAGATTATGTACAGTTGGGTGTGACCCTTATCCTTAATCATGCTTTGCTTGGCATTCGTTATGTTGCCAAAATTGTTCTTGAAATATCAGTCATAATCAACATATCGTTTTCATCAGAATCAACGAATTTATTCTGGGATAATTTTTTTTCAACTAAATCGGCCTGTGTTTTGGCCTTTTGAAGCACCCGTTCAACTCTTTCTTGTTTCAGGCGTTTCATTTTCTTTTTTTTTCTTGCCCGCGCTTTTTCAATCGCTCGTTTGATCTCCGGAGCTTCGATTTCATCCCTTTGTCTCATCGCTTGCAGCATTAGCTCTTCGGTGTCTTGGGTTACCTTTTTGGCAATATGGCCATGTCCGGACGGTTTTTTGAATTTGACTGTCACATCGTTCATCCGAAATATTTTTAAAGCCGCCTTGTTTCCTTTAAGCCGGCCGTAATATGCCTGATACAATTCTCCTTGCTCAAAATATAAATATCCCCCGGTTCCTTTGCCTTCGGCCGAATCGGATGGTCTGATTTCACAAAGGCATGTGATCATTTCCAATTCGATCATTTTTAAAAAACCTTCAACCGATATGCCGTTCAATGTGCCGCTTAAAACACCTGTTTTCAAAACCGATCTGATCGCCCTTAAAAGCAAATCAATTGAAAAAGGCTTTTCAATGTAATGGGCGCTTTCTTGCTGCATACGTTTTTGTAAAAAAGGTGTGCCGAAACCGGTCATAGCAATACAGGGAATCTTCGGAAAATTTTTATGCATATAGGCTAAAAGAACCAAACCGTTTACAATGGGCATCTTAATATCCGTTATGACCAAATCGAAATGCTTGTCTTTCAAATTCATTATCGCATGTAATCCGTCTTTAGCGGTCGTTATAGCGTATTTTTTAGCGTAATTTTTCAAGCTTTCGGTAAGAATGGTCAGAAGCATCGGTTCATCATCGACAATTAAAATTTGGTACATAGCTTAACAACTCCTTTCAGGCGTATTTTTATTCGGATATGGCCTTATCTATGTAACTGTGATTCAACTGGCATCCCAATACCTGATGATGCAATAATTATGCCAATTATCGCATCTTTTTTTCAGTTATTATCAGTAGATTGAAAATGCCTTAAAATACAGCATGGAGCGCAAAAGTTAAGCGGGTCGATTTTTTTGCCGACCAATTTTGGTTTTTCCAAATTAAAGGAGTGCTGGCTTCAGCTTGCTGGCGTCATCTGGAAAAACCAAAATTGGAATACTATACATGTATTTATTATCAGTAGATGGAAAATACCTGAAAATACGGTATGGAGCGCAAAAATTTAGCGAAGCGGTTTTTTGCAGGCCCTGAAGCCGCGCCAGCCTCCGGGTGGAATCAGATGCTGAAAATCGCTGCGCTAAATTTTTGCGCTCCTAAACTTTCCATCCACTGATTATCAGTAGATGGAAAAATCTTTACCGATGATTATCAGTAGATGGAAAAAGTCTTTGGCGACCTCGCTCCACGCAAAGCGTGGGAACGAGTTTTTCTATTTGGCCATCAGCCCAATTCTTCCAAATTAGTAAGTCATTAAATTTAAAACATTTTGAAATGACTTATTTGGCAGAAAAAACATGAGAACCCAAAAATGAGAAAATTTTTATATATGTGTTTATTGTGCTATTTTATGTTTTTTCATTAATTCGTAAAGGCGGGAGCGTGACAGTTTGGATACACGGCAGGCTTCTTTGATGTTGTCTTGGGTGAGAGCGATAAGGCTATGTAAATAACGTTTTTCCGTTTCTATGGCCGCGGTCAGGCGGAAATCGCGCCAACAAGGGAGTTGGGTGGTGCGGGCGTCATCTGATTTTTTTTGAATCTGGTCTGAAGAGCTTTCTTCAATTATGCTGCGAATCTTATGAACACGAATTGCGACCGGCAGATATTTGGCAAACAACGTGGGTTGATTATGAGCGGCCGCAAGGGCTGTTTCCAGAGCGTTGAGCAATTCGCGTACATTCCCGGGCCAGTCATAAGCGGTGAGAGTGTCGAAAAATTCAGGATCAAAGCCCTTTATTCCTATTTCCCGATGATCACATATTCGCGTCAGATAATTCAGGGTGATATCTTTTATATCTTCAGGGCGTTCTTTAAGAAGAGGCAGTTTGATCACAATAGTTTTGAGACGAAACAAGAGGTCAGCGCGAAATCGGCCGGCTTGCACCATTTCATCCAAATTACGGTTGGTTGCGGACACCAACCTGAAATCACTTTTTATTTCTCGCTTTTCACCTAAAGGGCGAAAACGATGTTCCTGAAGCACGCGTAAAAATTTTTTTTGGATCGAAAGCGGCAGTTCCCCCACTTCATCCAGAAAAAGAGTGCCTTTGTCGGCCTGTTTGATCAGACCTTC
Source organism: Desulfococcaceae bacterium HSG9 (assembly GCA_030378005.1). Taxonomy (GTDB): domain Bacteria; phylum Desulfobacterota; class Desulfobacteria; order Desulfobacterales; family JAUCGF01; genus JAUCGF01. The sequence goes on from JAUCGF010000013.1 coordinate 19,163, forward strand.
CTGGGTCCGGTCAGCACCGGTAAAAGCACCTTTGGTATGTCCGAAAAGTGTGCTTTCCACGAGCGTCTCCGGCATCGCGGCGCAATCCACGACCACAAATTTTTTAGACGCGCGTTTACTGTTTAAATGAACAGCTTTGGCAAAAAGCTCTTTGCCGGTACCGGTTGCACCGGTGATTAAAACATTGATTTCGGCTGCCGCGGCACGGGCCAGAAGGTCAAAACAGGCTTTCATCGGCGGACTGTTGCCGATAATTTCATCGCGTTTTAAGGCAACCGGCGTTTTGACAGCGGCTTTTTCAGAGCGGTACTGCAAAGCACGCACTACGGGCAACGTCATTTTATCGGTTGACGAAGGCTTTTCGATATAATCCCAGGCTCCGTTGTTAATAGCGAGTTCAGCACCATCCGGGTCTCCTTCGCCGGTGATGATAATCACCTCCGGCGCGGAAGGTGCCGCATGGATTTCCGGAATAGCATCCAGGCCGTTGCCGTCAGGAAGATTCACATCAAGAAGCGCAACATCAAATTCATTGACTGACAACGCTTCCAAACCCTGTTGAATGTTGAACGCCGATACAGTTTTATGTTTGAGGTAGTTAAAATGCCGGCTTAACATTGCGCACAACATTTGGTCATCATCGATAATCAGAATATTTGCCATCAGCGGCTCCGGTTTGTCTTCATGTTTGCTAAATCTACATTCAGCGATTAGCAATTAGCATAATAATTTCAATTCATTGTTAAAATACATCGTTTCACCTGACAGGTGATAATTTTATATTCAGGCAATGCACGCCATACAATAGCTAACGGCTAATTGCTAAAAGCTGATCTTAAATTACAAGCGAATCACAAATAAAATTACTTTTTCAGTACACTTGGCATGAAAATTGCGTCTTATCTATATTGACATATTTTCGTCTTATATCAGCTATTTTAGAGCAAAATTATCATAAAATGGTGCAAAATGATACAAAATATGTCTGTTTTGATGCTTTTTAATCTTTTGGCAGAATTTCATTCAACTTTTCGATATACTGATACTTAATAAATTAATGCTGACAGACGGCTTATTGAGATATAAAAGATGAATAAGAATTTAACAATCATTTTCTTTTGCGAGGAATGCGGCGCAAAAAACAGCATTGCCTCCAGTAAAATATCAGGCCAAAAAATTGTCATTAAGTGTGCACGCTGCGACGAAATACTTAACATTCAGGATTCATCAATCGCTCAAGTTGCCAATCCGCGCTCTGAAAAAAAATTCGGATCACACATGGTGGTGAAATATCGTCAACAAACAATTGAGATCGACCAAGAACACACCCGCGTAACCTTTGGCCGTCACGAAGATAATGATATCAAGCTAGATGATTACCGTGTTTCGCGCTCGCATGCTTTCATTCAATACCGCGACGGAAAGTATGTGCTGTGTGACCAAAGTACGAATGGTACATATATTTCTCTACAAGGCGTCAAAGGCTTTATTCTTAAAAAAGATGAATTGATGCTTCGGCGTAACGGGGTTATCGGTCTTGGCGAAATAGTAAATTTTAAGTCACCGGAAGCAATCCGCTTCACTATAACTTTTTGAAACCGGTTAGTATTGTGTCAAGTTTAGGGTGACAAATGAAAGTCAGCAAGCCTGCCCGTCAGCTAAATGTTGATACAATACTATCTGTTATCTTTTAGTCATTAACACACTAAGTTAGGTGTTTTATCTGCACCCTCTCCAGGTGCCGGATGCTGAAAATCGCCGCGCTTAATTTTTGCATTCCTGAACTTTCGAGCTACTGAAGAGCAATTAAATTTGGCCACCATTTTATAGCTTCATCACTTTTGAGACAATTCAATAAAAAAAATGGCACCTTTATTCACCTCCGACTCCGCATAAATACGCCCCTTGTGTCTGGCAACAATTCGTTGAACCGTAGCCAAGCCAACGCCCACGCCTTCAAATGCACTCTTCCGGTGCATCCGCTGGAATACGCCGAAGAGCTTGTCGGCGTACTTCATATTGAATCCTACACCGTTGTCTTGCACCATGAATCCGGGTTTTTCATCCGGCAAAGGTTTTATTGTGATGACAGTCTGGTCGCCGGAGTTGGAAGTGAATTTGACCGCATTGGAAAGCAGGTTGGTAAACACAATTTTCATTAAGGCCGGATCGCACGGAACTTCCGGTATTTTTTCAATGTGCCATTCAATCTCCCGGCCTTCAATATCGGGGGCCAGTTCCGCCTTGACCGCACTAATGATTTTATTAAGCTCAACCGTCCGGATCATCAGTTCCTTACGCCCTAACCTTGACAAATTCAGAAGGGCATCGATAAGTGTTTGCATATAGGATGCGCTATTGATAATTTTGTCAAGGTAGCCAGTGCCATCATCTGGAAGCCGCTCTTTGTATTTATCTCGCAAAATTTTTGAAAAAGCGTTAATATGACGCAAGGGGGCGCGAAGATCATGTGATACAGAGTAGGTAAACGCTTCAAGCTCTTTAACCAGGGTCTCAAGTTCTTCCCGGTGTCTGAGGTTGTCTGCTTCCAGACGTCGCTTTTCATCACCAAGGGTTTTTACCTTCATGGCATTGCTGACAGTTTTGACTGCCAAATCTTTGGTAACTGGCTTGGCAATATAGTCAAAAGCGCCGGCACGCAGAGATTCGGTTGCTGTTTCCAGTGTGGGTTCGCCTGTGATCATAATCACTTGAACATACGGAGACGCCCGACGTAAGGTTTTAAGCAAATCAACACCGGTGACGCGTGGCATGATGATATCGGTCATCACAACATCGATATCCTCATTTTCCAAGACCTTCATCGCCGTGTCAGCATCTTCGGCCACTGTCACTTTATGGCCTTCATTCAGAAGAAATTCTCTTAGTGTAATTCGTATGCTTTTTTCATCATCGACAATTAATATGTTTCCCATTAAATCACCTTCCACCCGTTATCTGCCGGTAAATCAAGATGAAAACGGGTATATTGCTTAGGTTCGCTTTCGAAATGCAATTCACCGCGATGTTCTTGAACAATACTGTAACTTACGGAGAGCCCCAAACCGGCTTTTCTATCCCTTGGATAGGTGCTGAAAAAAGGGTCGAACATCTGCTTTCTGACTTCAGGTGCGATGCCGATGCCATTATCTTGCACTGTGGTGCGAATCCAATCTTGCCCATTTTTTACAAACATTCGTGAAGTTATTGAAAGTTTCTTATTCGGATCGTATTCAGGGTAGCGTTGATTGAGAGCATCACAAGCATTGGTAATCAGGCTCATCAGCGCCTGTTGAATCTGTTGGCTGCGGCATCTGATCAGTGGCAAATCAACGGGAATATCAACTTCAAGACTGATTTGGTCACGGCCCATCACTGTTCGGATCAGCGACAGCGTTGTCTCGGCAATATCGACCATGCGTGCCAGACTGTGGTTTTGTTTTTCATCTCTTGCAAAAGTTAGCAGGTTACGGACGATAGTAGCCACCCGCTCCGTTTCGCCGATAATTTCGCTGGCATATTCAGTCAAAGGGGAATCTTTGTCCAGTCTGTCGCTGATCAATTGGGCGTAGTTCATAATGCCATTGATCGGGTTGTTGATTTCATGAGCCACGCCACCAGCCAGTTTGCCGACGGAATTCATTCTTTGGGACTGCTGAAGTTGGAGTTCCAGCCTTTTTTTTTCGCTTTCAGTCTTATGATGATCGGTAATGTCCAAAACAATGCCTTCGTAATGGGTAATGTTGCCATTGTTATCCCGTCTTATGTGTGTTCGATCATCAAGCCATTTTATCTCTCCGTTTTTTGTGACAATGCGATACGGTTGGTGATAAAATTGTTTACGGGTCTTGTCTTTGCCGAAGGTTAAAACCTCTTGCGCAACTCTTTCCATATCATCAGAATAGATGATTGAGGCATAAGAGACCTGGCCGGAAGTAAATTCTGCGGCTGAATAGCCAAACAACTGAGTCACATTGTCTGATACATATTCAACTGGCCAGCTATCGGCATTTTTCCAAAGAAACGCAACCGCCGGGCTTCGGCTGATAATTTCCTTTGCTTTTTTAAGCTCATCCATTTTCTGTTGGCGTGCAAAGCTCACACCGATGCTGGCACCGATTTTTTCATAAAAAGCTATCTTTTCATGATAGAAGCGATTCTTGCGGCGGTCATTTAGTTGGAGAAGTCCGATAACCATCTCACCGGCGCGCAGCGGTATGAGAGCCACCGATTCGTACCCCTCGCTGTTGCATCGGTTGCGAGTGCGCGCCTGCCGATCTTTTTCGGTAGTGGTGGCAAGAAGCCTGGTAGTGGTGTTAGACCAGAAGCTCCCGCCTTCAGAAAAAAAAGGGAATTTAGGATTGGTGCGCCCACATAAAACATTGCCGCACATACATTCGAGACAAACGTTTCCATGGGAATCGCGTATTAATTCTCCGGTCTGGCTGCGTGCGCAAAGATATTTCTCCGCCTCAACAAAAACCGAGGGAAATCCGCTTGTTACGTAATAAGGGTAATCCTCCCCTTGCTTTAAGCGAATGCCGACAGCTTCAAAACCGGTATGTTTTTTAATTAAAAAAAGAATTTTTTTTATTAAGTCATCGCCTTGGCCTGAGCGATTGACTGTTTCCAGTATCTGCGCGGCCAAATCCCGATCTTTTTCTAATTCCATGACTCTTTTTTCTAAATTGTCATCAATCGGTTTAGCAGTCATTTGAAAATCCTCCTAAGAAAAATGGAACCGCAGCTTTCTGACTTCAACCCAATTCCCATCCATTATCCACCGGTAAATCAAGATGAAAGCGGGTATATTGCCCCGGTTCGCTTTGGACATGCAATTCACCGTGATGATCCTGAACAATGCCGTAGCTTATAGAGAGGCCCAGACCGGTTCCCATCTCTTTGGGCTTGGTAGTGAAAAAAGGATCGAACATTTGCATTTTGGTTCCGGGTGTGATCCCGCTGCCACGATCTTCCACTGTGGTGCGCAACCATTTTTGTTTTTCTTTTAAAACCACCCGTGAAGTGACTGTGATCACCTTGCCCGGATCATATTTGGGATACCGTTCGTTAAGCGCATCCCGCGCATTGGTCATCAGGTTCATCAGCACCTGCTGAATCTGATTGCTACGGCATTTGATTTGCGGCAGGTCTTCAGGAACGGTAACATCAAGGGTGATTTGGTCATGTCGCATTATCGTTCGGATCAATGACAGGGTCGCCTCCACGATATCGACCATACGCGCCGGACTGTGAGTCTGTTTTTCCTGTCTCGCAAAGGCAAGCAGATTGCGGACAATAACGGAGACGCGCTCGGTTTCATGAATGATTTCACCGGCGAATTCGGTCAAAGGGGAATCTTCATTCAGATCATCGACGATCAATTGGGCGTAATTCATTATGCCGTTAATCGGGTTGTTGATTTCATGGGCCACGCCACCGGCCAGGACACCGATTGATTGGAGTTTTTGCTGGTGACGCAGTTCAGCTTCAAGCGCTCGCTTTTCTTCCAGCATTTTTTTGCGCTCAATAACTCTTCCCAACCGCTCCGCAAGTGCATCTATCAAATTTCGTTCCTCTTTTAAGAAAGGACCCTCATCGCTATTCGGTCTATCCTCAATGTAAAAAACTTCCAAAACGCCTACGCATACTTCGTCTATAAAAATTTTTGAAACTTGTTTATAGGGTGCCAGTTCAAAATTCGCCGTCCGGTATTCTTCGCCTTCAAGGATAATGCGTGAGCAGGTGATATCATAGTATCTCCATGCAGACGGAATCAGCTCGACCGTTCCTTGAATTATTTCTTTCAAGGAAATACCCGGGGTTTCGATAAGTTGGGAAATGCCGAAAAGGCAATTCAATTCTTTGACTCGCTCATTCAGATCATGCGTTTTCTTTTTGAGTGCTTCTTTAACTTGCCTCTGTTTTTTCAGGGCGTGTGTTAAGATTATATTCATCCGCAAAACGGATCTGTGATGCCGGAGCATCAGGCCCGAAACAGTGCAAAGAAGGATGACACCCATCAAAATGATAACTTTAGTGATATTCCAGAACGGTTTAGGTTTGCCAAACCATTTTTGATATATCAACTCGTAATCCTTTGAATGCACGAACTGATTAACCGCTTTATCCACGCGTTCTAACAAATCAGGATTGCCTTGGCGCACCCCCATCGCCCGTTTAACCTCTATCAACGGTTTGCCAACAGTTTTGATATGATCATCAATTCTGGCTTCACGAGCCATTTTCATTAAAACCGGAGCGGGAAAAACCAAAGCGTCGATATGGCCGGCGATCAGTTCAAAAAGTGCTTCCTTGATGTTGCCATAGACTGTAAGATTAATATCCGTGCGCTCTTTTAGCAAAGAAACAGCGATGTTCGTTTTGACAGTTCCGGTTTTATATTTGGCAAGATCATCCGCATTTCTGATGTTCGGACCATCTTTACGAACAAAAATCCGTATGCCAAAGGTTTCAACAGGTGCGGTAAAATCAAGCCATTCATCGCGTTCGGCACTGATTCCCATATTGGGAATCAAATCCGCTTGCTCTCTTTTGACGGCCTGGATAATTTCAGTCCATGAATTTTTAACAAGGTAGGTAATCCTTAGCCCTGAAATTTTCGCGATATGTTCTGTTACGTCGATTGCAAATCCCTGTGGCCGACCATTTTTATCAACTGTATAATAAGGTGGAAAATCACTGTGAACGGCGGCCGTAACATCATGAAAATGGTCAGCGCAGCTTTTATCCAGAGCCAGGGCCTGGCTAAAAACAATCGCGATAAAAAAGCTGATAATAACAGGTAAATATGGTTTCCGGAGCATTATGAATCCTTATAGGTATTATCCGGTTGTTCATCCAGTACCTTGCGAATAATTTGAGCCAACTCGCTTCTGACGATAGGTTTCATAACATATTCCCGTATGCCGATGGCCCTGGCTTTATTATCATCCATGTTTTCGCTGAACCCGCTGCAAAGGATAATGGGAATATCAGGTCTGATGCGTATCATCACCTCGGCTAAAACCGCGCCCGTCATGGTTGGCATGGTCATATCGGTGATAACCAGATCAAACTTGTCAGGCTGGGCGCTGAACATTTCCAAAGCGTTTGGGCTGCTGTTCAGAGCGGTCACGGTATATCCGAGGCTTTCGAGTATCTGTTTTTCAAAATTAGTAATCTCAATTTCATCATCAATCAATAAAATACGCTCATCACCCGGTGGTGCCGCATGTTTGATGACAGGCTCCCTATCTTCACCGACATCAATCCGAGGAAGATAAACATTAAAGGTTGTTCCCCGGTCCGGCTCACTGTACACACGGATGTCGCCACCGAAGTTTCGCACGATACCTGAAATCACGGCAAGTCCCAGCCCGGTACCTTCTTCAGGTTCTTTAGTTGTGAAATAGGGATCAAAAATACGATTCATAATTTCGGGCTTAATGCCATAACCGGTGTCACTGACTCTCAGACGCAGATACATTCCGGCAGTCAGGTTTTTATAGAACAAATCATCCGGATCAACATCAATCTCATTCAGTTCCACGGTCAAGACGCCCCCTTCAGTTTTCATGGCATGATGGGCATTGGTACACAGATTCATAACCACCTGATATATTTGGGTGGGATCGGCTGATACCTTACCGCAGTCTTGATCTATTTCCTGACGCACTGTAATGGTGGAGGGGAATGATGATCTGATAAATTTCAGCACTTCTCTGATAACAGGCTGAATTTTCATGGGCCTGAGTTTTTCATTCGTTTTCCGGCAAAATGTGAGAATCTGCCGGACAAGATTCCCGGCCCGGTCAAGATTAGTAAGAATCGCATTCAAATATCTTTGGGTATTGCCGCCTTCCGGCATTTGGTCCAAGGCCAATTCCGCATAACCGACCAAGGGGAAAAGGATGTTGTTAAAATCATGGGCGATGCCGCCGGCCAGGGTTCCGATAGCCTCCATTTTCTGGCTCTGACGCACCTGTTCTTGCAGTCGGGTTTGTTCCGTAACATCACGTTTGACGGCAACGTAATTTGTAATCGCTCCGGACTGGTTTTTAATGGGCGATATGGACACCTCTTCTTCATACAATGTTTCATCTTTTTTTCTGTTAGTCATAAGGCCGTTCCAGATATTTCCCTGGGTTAGGGTCGCCCACATTGACTTGTAAAATTCAGCGTCGTGCGTATCGCTTTTTAAAATGCGGGGGTTTTGCCCAAAGGCTTCCGCACGGGTGTAACCGGTGATTTTTTCGAAGGCCGGATTCACATACTGAATAGTGCCGGCTTTGTTAGTGATCACAATAGATTCGGCAACATGTCGGATAGCTGTATCCAACAAGATACGCTCTTGTTCAAGCTTTTTTTGAACAGTGACATCGCGGGAAAAAAATGAAATTTGTGCGACGCTCCCCAGTTCATCCGGCATCGGATAAAAACGGTTTTCCAGTATTTTGTCATCATCTTCATCTTGAAAATAAACCGGTTTTTTTAAACGAATCACTTCTTCCGCTCTTTTTTGGCGTGATTCGGCCAGGGACGTTGAATAAAAATCATAAACGCGCTTTCCGATCAGTTCCTTCTGCCGTTTTTTTAATCTCTGAGCCATTGGAAAATTGAGCGCCAAAATATGGCCTTGCTTATCTATCAACATGGCTGCGTCCGGTGTCGAATCTAAAAGGACGCGCGCTGTTTCTTCACTCTCCCGCAATGAGCGTGTGCGTTCTTCCACCAGACGTTCAAGCTCTTCCCGGTGCCTTCGATTGTCCTCTTCCAGCCGCCGCCTTTCATCATCAAGCAATTTTACTTTCATAGCATTACCAACCACATGAAGAACCGCATTTTTTGAAACCGGTTTGGAAATGTAGTCAAAAGCGCCAGTGCGCAACGCTTCAGTCGCGGTTTCGACAGTAGGTTCGCCGGTTATCATAACCACCTGCACATGCGGCCATGTTTTACGGATGGTTTTAAGCAGTTCAACCCCGGTAACACGCGGCAAAATGATATCTGTGAGCACCACATCAATCTTTTCTTCAGACATAATATTTAAAGCCGCATCCACATCCTCGGCCAAATGCACTTCATGGCCGTCTTTCCTAAGAAAGGCCCCAAGCGTGATGCGTATGCCTTTTTCATCATCAACAACCAAAATGTTTCCCATGATTTTTCCTTATATTTGTAATGCAGCAGGGTAGGTGTAGCCAATCAGCTTGATTCATTCGAGACACCAAAATACTGATACCATTTGCGAAAATTAAACTCTCAAATACTTGCTCCAGCTCTTAATCTTGATCTTACTCGAATGACAGGAGCAAGAGCAAGAGTATAAAAAATAGGATATTATTTTTTAGATTGGGCGATTATTTAACGCA
>JAUCGF010000014.1 GCA_030378005.1 Desulfococcaceae bacterium HSG9
ATAAAATAATTATCGTCATTATTTCGCTTAACGACATGGCAGATGGTCAGATACGCTTTTTAATCCCTGAAGCTATTAGACTCTGATTATAGATGGGTTCAAATGCAATACAAAAATCATCAATTTCACAAAATAACGAAAGAATCGGTGGATATGTCATAGCAGACCTCATGTACTGATCTAAAATTAAATACTGAATTTTGTACAAGCGATAATATTATCTGCCGATCTAATTGTCTGGAAATTTATCATTTATAAAATAATTTTTTATAATTCTTAATAAAATCAGATAGTATTATGTCGAACTGACGTTATACTTATATTTTGACGTGCGCATGACGGAACAATGGGCCGAAGGGGCGTCGCAACATCCGGATCCGATGTCCGCGGAATTACAGGCCGCTATTAAAAAATCATCTGCATCCGATTCGGATTCATTTTCAATATTTCAAAAAATCACCGCTCATGTTTCGCGTTATTTATCTTCTCTTACCACCCCGCAAGGTTTGTCAGCAGTGGCAGCCAGTTTGATTATGGTCAGCCTGGCGTTTTACTATTCGCTCGGTGTGAATGGGGCACTAAAAGCGAACATTGCCCTGACAGCCAAACCGATAGCCGCCAGAAGCGCATCATCACAGGCGGCACCCTTTCGGATCAATGCGGGAGATACGCTCAAGACCGGTGAACTGTTTCAAGTGACAATCACCACGAACAAAGCCCGTTACGGGTATGTTATTCTGGCGGGCGCTTCCGGGCGTATTAAAACGCTTTACAGCGGTGAGTTGAAAGCGGATGAGGCATTGATTATTCCCGATACGGAGGAGTGGGAAAAGCTGGATTATCATAGCGGAACGGAACTGATTTATCTAATCGCCACAAAACAGCCTGTTCCAGATTTTGATAAAAAAATCAAAGGATTAAAAACTGTGGATGAGAAGAATATCAAAGAGTTATTTCCGAATGCTTCTTTGCATCATTTCAGGTTTGAGCATGAATAGCAGGGCTGTTCAGTTCTAAAAAAATACTGCCAGATTAAGACTTTGAAAGCCCCCTGATGTGTATTTTGAGTGTAAAATTCGTCAGAAATCATATCAAATACCACTAAATAAAGGGATTTTGCTCCTTCAACGTCTTAATTTTTTATGTAATTTTATCAAAAAAACACTTGATCTGTCAAGAAATTTTAGAACTGAACAGCCCTGGCATGAATAGAGGGTGTTTTATTTAAAAAACTGTTAAACACTTGGTTCAACACTCCGTCAAATTGTAAACTGACTGATGAAAAATACCCGCAATTGCGATCAAGAAATGATTAAGGTTCAGAAATTTAAAGCGGTATAAATATACAGCTCCCTCCAAAAACCGATGCCATCTTCCACAACACAACTTTAACACATTTGCCATTTTAATTTTTTCACTTGCCAAAAGTTTATAGCTCTTCACCAATCATCTTAAACAAAATTTTCTGACGTCCCCCTTTTTTTTCAGACATATCTCCTTTTACAAATGATATCGTATTCAAATTGCTATCTTCGCTCAATTCAAACATCACAAAATAGCGTCCTCTATCTATGATCGGATTGTCGGCAAACACATACTCAATCCAGTACCATGCGTCAGGTGAGGAATATTTTTTTTTAAACTTCGGTTTTGCAAACGCATTGGTGATTTTTTCAGCAAGCGGTTCGGCGATAATTTCATCCGGATTTGCTTGGCTTCTCAAAGACAGCCGCGGCCAGGTGGAAACATCCGTAATATCGATTTCTCTGACCAAAACCGCAATGCTGTTCGCTTTGATCTTGCGCGTGAGTTCAAACGCTTCACGGGTGTGACGGGTTTTGGTTATCCCTTGCCCATTGCCGTGGTGATATTCTCCGGAACTGAAAACGACCGTTTTTGTGGAAACCGGAGATCTCAATTCATTCAAAGCCGCTTGATCGGCCTGCCAAATTTTAACGCTGTTATTGAGTCCGATAGAGGTCAGCGCCAGTCCGTCAGGCGTGAAACCGAGACCGCTGACAAAATTGTAATGCCCTCCTCGGAATGTCAAAAAAGGTTTCGGTTGGGTGATATCCCAGAGACTGATGCTGTCGAAACTCCCGGAGGCGAACATCCGGCCGTCCGGGTGGAAACATAACGTCTGAGGTGCCTTCTGAAATTGCTGAATAACGCTGCCATCGGCCAGTTCCAGGAGAACGGCTTTGCGGTCATTGTCGATGTATATCAGATGCCGGCTGTCCGGGCTGAAACGGATACTCTCCAGACCTTGGCGTGAACTTTTAACCGTGTTGACGGCGGACAGATCAGAGGCTCGCCACAACTTGAGTGTACCGTCGCGACCGACTGTCAGCAATATTTTGCCGTTCGGGCTGAAACGGAGGATTTCAATCGAATCGGCAGAGGCTTTGAACTGTTTTATGATTTTCCGGTTTTTAGCCCGGTGAAAGCTCACCTGGCCTTTAAAATCACCGGTGATCAATCCCTTGCCATCCGGAGTGAAACGGGCGCAGGAATATCCCGGGCTGTTTTTGAGTTCGCTGATTTTACGTCCGTTTTTCAAATTCCAAATTTTTACGCTGTGATCCCGGCTTACGGAAATCAATTTAGTACTGTCCGGGCTGAAACTGACCGATTTCACATATCTGTCATGCGCCTTAATCGAAAAGATCGGTTTGCCATCAATCAGGTCGCGGATTTCAATCAGACCGGCGCGGTTTCCGCAAGCGTACATTTTGCTGTCCGGGCTGATAGATGTACAGGTGATCGGCGCAAGGTCGCCTTTGAATTTGTTTTTAACCGTGATAACCGTTTTGCCGCTTGCAGCGGGGCGTTCCTTGCGCACATGCGCTTCAGGTTTTTGTTTCAAAAGCGCTTCGGATTCAAGGTTCCACAATCGGATGGTGCGATCCCAGCCAGTAGAAAGCAGGGTCTGACGGTTTCCGGCAAAGGCGACCTGAACAGCTTTTAAATTCCAGGATTTTACCGGATGCCGAAATGTTGTGAGCAGGCCGCCATCAGGCAGACGCCACAGTTTGATTGTGTGATAACCGCCTCCGGTGGCGAGAAGCCGGCCATCCGGGCTGAAACTGACCGATTTCACGGGCATTGAATGCCCTTCCAACCGGGTGATTTCACTGCCGTCAGCGACATTCCAGAGTTTGATGACGCCGTTTTCACTGCCCGATGCAAGGATTTTGCCGTCCGGGCTGAAACTCTGGCATAAGACCGACCTCCAATGGCCTTGCAACGTTCTGATTTCTTTGCCGCTGACGGGATCCCAAAATTTGATGCTCATATCCCGGCTGCATGAAGCCAAAATCTTGCCGTCCGGGCTGAATCGAACACTGTGCACACTCTCGGAATGTCCTTCGAGGGCATGGATTTTGCGACCGCTCGCCGTATCCCATATTCTGATGTGATTGCTCATTCCGCCGGAAGCGATCAATTTTCCGTCCGGGCTGAAATCGATGCTGAGAACATCATTGCTATGTTTTTTTAATATTCGGATTTGAGTGCCTTGATCCAAATCCCATAGTTTGATCTTGTTATACACCCCCCAGGCAAGCAGCCTGCCATCCGGGCTGAAACTGACAGCATGCATCTGGGAAGAATCCTCTTGTGCGACAATCTTGACCTCTTCTCCTTTGATCAAATCCCAGAGCCGTACCGTGCGATTTCCTACCGTAACCAACTTTTTGCCGTCCGCACTCAAGCTGAATGCGGTGATATGGGTTTTGTCACCTTGCAAGCGCAATTTTTCTTTTACAAAAGGATTGGGCGGAGTTTCCGCCAAATCAGGCTGCCGGGATTGTTTTGCGATGTGCTGCGTTTTTTGTCGCACCGGAGTTTTCGGAGGCTGTTTTTTCTCCGCCTTTTTACGCGCCGCATCAGACGTTTGTTCGGTTATTTCCTTATCGATCTCTTCAACAAAGCGTTTATATCTATAAAAAAACATGCCTGCAAAAGCGATACAAAGAATCAGAAACACCGTCCCGCATCCTATCAGCGCATTCCTGCCGGTCGATTTCGCAGGTGTATAGATGAGAGGAGGCAATTGTAAATCTGCGGTCTCTTTGGGTTCTGCGGGAATCTGAGGAGCCGGGGAACTTGGAACTGCCTGCGGGGCCGCATCCGTTGTCCTCTGTTTGAGCATGATAAAGCTGATGTCACACTCCGGGCAACGGGCGCGCCGCCCGGCCATCTCTTTTCTGATTTTATATTTGCGACTGCATCCCGGACATTGAAATGAGGTCGGCCGGGGCGGCGGTTGAAGCACGATAATCTCTTTGGAACAATCCTGGCAATGAATTTTGCGCCCGATGATCGAATCCGAAGCCGACATCATACGTTTGCATTGAGGACATTTGAATTGCTGCATGATAAACCTCCGTTTTCAGCTATGCCGCGAGTCAGCTGCCAAAATCCGTATCCGATTACGCGGCGGAATTGTTATAAGACACTTATAAATATAGAGAATTTACCACTTTCTTCATCCGATTCAACTCGGAAAATTAACAGCAATATCTTCTATTACAAAGCCGTCTATTCTGTTCCCGATAATATTCCCAAGTTCTTTTTTAAACTGTATGTGATTAAAGCGGACAGCAGTGTATTAAAACCCGTATTTCAGCCCACATATAGTCCGCATCTAAATCTCATTGAACGCCTGTGGCGGCTGATGCGAGGCTGAATGACCCGGAATCGGTTTTATCAGAATCTCAAAAAACTGGCTGAGGCCATCGTTGAACAGCTTGAAAAACTGCCATTTTCAAATTTTTGTTCGCTCATGGGCATTGATGAAGCTCAGTTGATATTTGTCGAATAAATTTATTAATAATCAGCACTCATTTGGCGGCATTTCATAAAACTTTTCGATCTACTGATAATTACTTATATGGCAGTGAGGCATACCCTTCTCAGAAAAAATTCTTGTGCTTTAGCCGTTTACGAACGATTCCCCCACAAGGTACCGCTATTGTTGCTTCCCATTTTGCGGCTTTTTCAGTCAACGTCCAGTATCTCACGCACCTTGGCGGCCAGAGCCTTTACGGAAAAAGGTTTCTGAATAAAATTTACGCCCTCTTCCAACACGCCGTGATGGGCGATCACATTGTCGGTGTAGCCGGACATGTAGAGCGCCTTAATGCCCGGTCGTTTCTCCGCGACTCTCGTGAACAGTTCTTTGCAGTTCATTCCGGGCATTACCACATCTGTCATCAACAGATGAACCGGTCCGTCATACTCCTCCAGAAGCGCCAGCGCTTCGGTACCGTTTCCCGCCTCAATGACCGTGTAGCCTTGACTTTTAAGCAGGTCATAGGCAAATCTGCGAACATGCTTTTCGTCTTCTGTCAACAGGATGGTCTCGGAGCCGCGCAGGCTTCCGGTCGGTTTTTTCAATGGCTTTGGTTCGATGAGGGTTTCCTCGGACACGGGCAAATAGACTTTAAAAGTCGCGCCCTTGCCCGGTTCACTGTAAACCCATATATGGCCTCCGTGTTGTTTGACAATGCCGTGAATCGTGGCGAGTCCCATGCCGGTGCCTTGATCGCCCTTGGTGGAAAAAAACGGTTCGAATATTTGACCGAGGATGTCCTCACCCATACCGCTGCCGGAGTCGCTGACGGCCAGCATGACATACAGATCAGGTTGAACGTCCAAATGGGACGCCGCATATTCTTCATCAAGTTCCGCCATGGCGGTTTCCATGATCAGTCGGCCGCCTTGGGGCATGGCATCTTGAGCGTTGACGGCCAGATTCATGATCACCTGTTCGAGCTGGCCGATATCCGCCCGGACGGTGCGTATATCAGGCGAAAGGATGATCTTGATCTCAATGTCTTCCCGGATGGTGCGTCTCAGCAGCGTCTTGAAGCCCCCGATGATTTTGTTCAAGTCCAGTGTCCTGTACTTCATAGTCTGCTTGCGGCTGAAGGTCAATATCTGGCGCACCAGGCTCTGGGTGCGTTCACCGGCGAACACTATTTGGCTCATAAAATTCCGCCGCTTGTCCTCGGGACCTAATTGGCCCATCAGCATCTCGCCGTACCCCATGATAGGGGTGAGCAGGTTGTTCAGATCATGAGCTATGCCGCCTGCCAACCGGCCGATGGCTTCCATCTTCTGTGACTGGCGGTATTGGTCCTCAAGTTTGGCTTTGTCCTTCTCGGTCCGTTTGTGTTCGGAGATGTCTTGAGCAAGCGAAAGGATGTATGCCTTTCCTCTGATTGTGATTGTTATACCACTGTACAGACAAGTTGTTTCCTTTCCATCTTTGGCTATCAGTGACAGTTCCATTCCGCTTATTCGTCCATCCGCACGAATGGTTTCAATCAGGCGCGCCCGATCCTCTGCCCGAATCCATCCCAATTCAACGGACGTTTTGCCAAGCGCTTCTTCGCGGGTGAATCCGGTTATTTTTAAAAATTCTTCGTTCACGTCGATGTAGGTTCCGTCTTCAAGATCGCTTATTGTAATCAATAAGGGCGCATGGTGAAAGATTTTTGAGAATTTTTCCTCGCTCTCCCGCAAAATTTCCTCTGCCTCTTTATCCGCAGTGATATCACGTATAATTCCGACGATGAAACTTTCCCCATGTTCGTTAGTGTATAATGACTTTTTCGTAGAGACAGTGTGGACAATTCCTTTCGCATCGGTAATAGCCATTTCGTTAACAATTTCTTCTCCTGTGTTGAATATGATCTCGTCTTTTTCCCAGAATATGTCAGCCTCTTTCTTTGGAAAAAAATCGTAGTCGGTTTTCCCGATGAGTTCATCTGACCGGTAACCCATAAAACGGCACCAAGATTTGTTGAGCAACACCCATTGATGCTGTCTGTTTTTGACAAAAACAGGGTCGCCGATAGCATTGATGATCTTATTCAGAAATTTTCCGGATTCAGCCAGCGCTTCTTCTGCCCGCTTACGCTCAGAAATCTGTTGAATAAACGCCAGCAAACGGTCCAAATCAACGGGTTTTGTTTCATAGCCGATGATCTGTCGTTTTCTTACCGCTGCGGAGGCACTTTCGACAGAGCTATACCCTGTGATGATCATATATTCCGCCTGAATCAGGTCGGATAACTGCTCCTGTAGCATCAAACCATCTATGTCCGGGAGTTTGATATCCAGAAATACCAGGTCAAAATTCCTCCGGCGGCAGAGTTCAATGGCGCTACGGCCGTCAAAGGCTGCTGCTGCCCTGTACCCTTTGGCCTCGAACACATCCTGCATGTTTTGCGCTAAAATCCGGTTATCATCGACAACAAGAATATCAAAATATTTTTCAGACATGTTGTTTCCCCCATATTTATTCAGGTTTTTTTAGCTCTCCCTTTGCTTTCTGCTTCTCAACCCGGCGTAAGAGGGAGATTAATTTATTCATATTCACGGGTTTTTCGAGGCATGTGTAAACGTTTTTTCTGAGCGCATCTTCGATGGCTCCGCCCATTGCTTTACTATAGCCTGTAATAATGATAACTACCACCTCGGGGCGGACCTCCCTGATGGCAAGATAGGTCTTCAGTCCGTTCAGCGGGGGCAATTTCATGTCAAGCAAGATAATATCAAAATTCGTTTCTCTGGCTTTTTCGATGGCCTTGTCGCCGTCAAAAGCCATATTCACACGGTAGTCTTGCGTGCTTAATACGTCTTTGAGGTTCTCACAAAAATCTTCGTGGTCGTCTGCTATCAGGATCATGGAATCCTTCTCAGTCTCAATGGCATACTCTATCAGGACAAACAATTTGTCAAAATCAAGAGGTTTGTGAAGCACACCGAAAGCGCCCTCACGAAGAGTATCCCGGATGAGTTCTTCCACAGCATAGGCGGTCATCATAATTACCGGAATGTCGGGAGCAAGTTCCTTAATTTTCATGAAGGTCTCTACGCCATTCATCACTGGCATCTTGATATCCAGCAGTACAATCTCAATCTCATTTTGTCGCACGATCTCAAGCGCCTTGAACCCGTTATAGGCAGTATAGGCGGTATAGCCCCTCAATTCCAGGATGTCTTCCACGTTTCGGCAAAAATCTTTATTATCGTCAACCACCAACACCTTCAGTTCCTTATTCATTTATTTTTTAATCTCCTTCTTCTACAAGGGGCAATGTGATGATAAAGGCCGCGCCCTTTCCCGGTTCGGATTCCGCGGCTATGGTCCCCCCGTGATTTTCAATAATCATTTTTGTCAGGGACAGGCCAAAGCCGATACCCGTAGTTTTCCTGCTGAAAAGCGGATGGAAGATTTTATCAATATCTTCTGGTTGAATCCCCGCTCCGGTATCTTGAAAAATAAGTTCGGCCTGTTTGCTTGCGGTTTTGCGTATCGTAACAGCCAAATTACCTGCACCGTTCATCGCTTCAATACCATTTTTAACGATATTCTTCAAGGCCATGCGGATTTGTTCGCGTTCTGCCTTGACCGGAAATTCCGTATCAGGGAAATTGCGGTCCAGCGTGACCGTATCCGGTATCTTACAACTGTCAAGACTCTCCGAGACAAGTGCGACCAGGTCATACCGCTCCGCATCCGGCGTCTTCATGCGCGTCAGATTGAGCAGACTTCGGACAATGGCTGTTGCGCTGTGAACACCTGATGTGATACGTTTCAGATGCTGTTCGACCTTTTCGTCGCTGTTCCCTAACTTCATCTTCAAGTAATAGACTGAACTGTCTATCACTCCCAGGGGATTTTGTAATTCATGCGAGATGCTGCCGGAAAAATGCCCCAAGACAGCCATCCGTTCCTTGCGGATCAGTTCCTCCTGGGCCTCCCTGAGCGCTTTGGTGCGCGTTTCAACCAGATACTCAAGATGTTCACGATAGTCAGTGAGTTCTTTGAGCTGTTTGATCAATTGATCTTCCATAAAGAGGAACGAGTCAGCTAACTGTTTGCTCTCATAACTGTTCGCAGCGCATTTAAATTCCGGTTGAACATCCTTTGCGCTGAGATCCTTTGCGGACAGATCTCTTGCATACCGGGACAAGGCTTCAAGGGGACGGGTAATTCTGGCACCGAGTATTCCCGCAATAATAATACCGCCGAATAATATCGCTATCATAATATAGGCCTGCCTTATGGCGAGACGGTCAACCGGCCCCATGATGGCGTTATGGGGTATCAATGTAGCCACATACCAGTCAAGCGGCCTGAAATACGTCACATACATGAAATATTTTTGAGCGCGTTCTTCCGTAAAATCATAGATATATTCAATTGGCGTCTCAGGATGTTCAGCCCCTGCTTTTGCCAGTTGGATGAGAACATCATAAGACATCCGGTTTTTTGAAATTTTAGGATGAATAAGCATTTCCCCGCTGCCGTTAAACAGAAAAAAGTGTCCGGTTTCAACGAATTTTGTATGCAGGAAGATACTTTCGAGTTTCGCTACCATAAGGTTCTGTGCTTTGTGGGAATCTCTTTCAAGATCGTCTATTCGGGCAGTTGTACCGAGCATCCATCCCCATTCGGGAAAATAGCTGAAACAGCCCATCTGTTTCACAAGGGCTTGGTTTGCAAGGGCGGGCCAGCGGAACACGGTGAAACCGCCATTTTCTTCCTCAATGACTTCCCGCATCAGGAGGAGCGCATCTTCCAATTTTACATCTGTAAATCCGGTCCACGTTTTTCCGACCATTGTTTCCAGAGGATGAGATAGGCCGAGCAAATCCATATCGCAGACGAAAAAATATTGATTCACGCCATAGCGAAACGTATTGATCCAACGTAAGCTGTTCGCTTTGGCTTCATCTTCGGTCAATACTGCGGATGTATAAAGTTCATAATTGGCGCGGAGCATTGCCAACACGCCAGCACTCATATTCGTCATCAGTTCACGCCGCCTGGCAATACCGGTCAATTTATATGATGTCAATTCACCATATTCACGGTCAATAAGCTTCTTTGCAGATTGAAGCGCATCCTGAGCTAATTTATGATGGAGATACTTCAGCTCTATCTCGAAATTCTTTTTTGTCACAAATATGAGAGTCAATATTGTCACGGTCATCAAAGCCACAATCAGTAACAATATTTTTGACTTGATTGATGTCAGCATTTTTTAATATTTAAGTATTGTATTTACTCCGCAGGTTCAATCCGTTCATAAATCTCCTTAGCGCCGGCCAGGATATCCATCGGAAAAGGGAAGCCGATTTTCCTGGCGGTTTCCAAATTAATCGCAATTTCCTGGCGTTCTTGAAATATCTGCGGCAGATCGCGGGGTTTGGCACCCTGTAATATCCGGGTGAATGTCTTCGCAAAAAACCGGCCGACGGGCCGGAAATTTGGTCGGGCAAGGCTAATCAACACTCCATGTTTCACTTCGCCGGTCCTGCCCTGGGAAAAGGTGGCGACTTTGTGGTCTAAAAAGGGTGCCAGCAGCATTGGCAAATTTTTCAAGGTCAATGATTTATGGGCGGTCAGATAAAACGCGTCAACGCGAGGCGCAAGCTTTTGATAACATTCAAGCAGCCTCCTGTCTCTTTCTTGAATGTCAGGGATATCATCGTCAGGCGCATGACATTTAATAACCTCAAATCCGAGTTCTCCGGCGACCTTTTTGGCATCTTCAATGGCAGCATACGTTCTTCCCGCCAGAGTGTCTTCAAAGGCGATGCCCAATGTTTTGAATCTCGCAATTTTATGGAATAATCGAATTTGCCGTTCATATCTTGTCGGATCAACCCTGGCATGAATATGATCGTAGCCGGAATCTTCAGCGCTTTTGACGATCCCGGCCCGAATCGGATCACTTGAAGACAGCACCATGGTGGGAACCGAATGAAGGTTGTTGACCATGTCCTGTGCTGCTGTCGTTCCAAACGCGAGCATCAGATCAATATCTTTTTTCTTGTTGAGCCTTGTTATGACATCCTTTTTAATTTCCTTGCGTGTATTCTCATCCCATCCGGCCGACCAGTACGCATCAGCGACAAACTCCAGGTAATCGCTTTTGACATCAGCAGTCAGCCATGACCAAATCGTCCGGGTTTCATGTTTATCTTTATAGGCAGGCAACGACTTATTTTCAATCCATCCCATCTTGGCAAGGCTAATAATCAATGCAGCCAAATTAGACTGGTAATCCTGCCAGGGACCGCCTTCGATATATCCGATACGCCATTTTTTTCCCTTATTTGTTGCCGGCGCGTCCGTTCCTTCACGTTGTTCGGCCGCTTCAATGGAACATGATAAGGAACAGAGCGCAAATACTCCGATCATCAGTATATGAGAAATTTTTTTTGCCATGATGCCCGTCTTCTTATCGGGATGTTTGGAATTTTTACCCGCTTTATCAATGATTAGCTTCATAATTTTCCTCCCATGCTATTTATCATTTTAAAACCGTAGCCAATAGATCAGTCAAATCTTTCATTGTATAGGGTTTGCTCAGTGATTCGTAAAAACCGTATTTTTGAAAATCAGTGATGGAGATTTGGAACTCCATCCATCTTAATTGATATAGCCCATTCGGCCGGACGCACAGGCCCCGACTCATCAGCTACGCAAACGTTCACAGCAAAAATCAAAGGAAGCATGATTATGCAACGGTTCATATTACACCCAGAATTTCTAAGGTTAGCGGTTAGCGGGCTGCCGCAGTTATCCGATCAAACTCCGAACGCCGAGTATTTCCGAAAGGCCTTCTGTTTGCGAAGCGACGTGCGAATCGCAACAACAACTTTCCCATGTCGCAAGGTTTAAGAATGTAATCATAAATCAAACTCTTTTCTTACGTCCGCTTCGCATTCAGGGCAATATCCGTGAGAAAGCATTATGCCGGCTTTTTCCGATATATACTTTTCTACAGACATCCACTGCCCGGTGCCATGCTCTTTGCCGCTATCATCTCGTATTTTTTTACATACACAGCAAATCGGAAGTATATCTTCATAAATCTTGATTTTGCGCTTCAATTCCAGTTTTTCAATGCAGCGGGATATCCTGAAATACAAATCTTCAGGCTCGCAGGGTTTAATCATATAGTCATCAGCGCCGAATCTGAGAGCCTCGATAGCAGAGGACATATCTCCAAATCCGGTAAGGATAATGACCATGGTTTCAGGATTAATCTCTTTTGATCTCTTCAAGACACCGATTCCATCCAGCTGTCCCATGCTCAGATCGGTGATTATCAAGTCAAAAGAAGCTTTCTCCAGCAATTCAACAGCTTTCTCACCACTTTCAGCCGTTGCGACATCATAACCTTTTTCCTCTATATCACGACCGGTGCCTTTAATAATAACAGGGTCATCGTCCACAAGCAAAATAGAATATTTCCTCATAAGTATCCTCCACAATTATTTCGTTGTTTATCATGTCGGTAATGTGATTGTAAAAACGGCTCCTCTCTTGGGAGAATCGATTATCTCTATTGAACCGTTATGATCCTTGATAATGCGGTTGCAGATAGAAAGACCGATGCCCATTCCCATTTTCTTTTTTCTGGTATAAAAGGGATCAAATATATGCTCCATATCCTTTTTAAGAACACCTTCCCCTGTATCAGCGACTTTAATAATAATCAGGCCTTTTCTATGATTAGAGTTGATAGTTATTTCTCTATCAGCGGATTTTCTGTCAGCGGATTCTCCGGTTTTCCAACTCTCCTGTATTTTATCAGTTCCAGTCATAGCTTCAACAGAATTGTTGATTAAATTCATAAAGACCTGTCCCAACAATTGAGGGGAAGCCGTAATATCAGGCATTTTTGATGATAAATTTAAGACAACTTTGATTTTGTTTTTCTTCAAATGACTTTTTAACAATGCCACTGTATTTTCAATGACACTGTTGATATTCATAGATTGTTTGCTCTCAGTTCCCGGGCGATTCAAGTCAAGAAGTTTCTTTACTGTATCCTTGATACTTATAAACCCGCTCTTCACCCAATTAAGGTCTTCCAGCAGCTCTTTATCCTGTTTATAATTTCTCTCAATCAAATTGAGAAGCGAGAATATGCCCTGTAATGGGGAATTTATCTCATGAGCGATGGATGCCGCCAGTTGACCGGTAGCGGCCAGCCTTTCAGACCGTATCAATTGTTTTTGTAACAGCTTGCGCTCAACAATACGCCCCAATCGTTCACTGATGACATTGATTAGATTTCTCTCTTCCTTTACGAAAGGCCCTTCGTCAAGCTCCGGCATTTCCTCTAAGTAATACACTTCGCAAGCCCCTGACGGCTCACCGTTCACAATAATGTCAGAACATTGCTTCCATTGTGTTTCTGCAAAATTGTTCGTTATGTATTCTTTACCATCCAAAATGATTCGGCAGCAGGCAATTTCAGAATATTGCCAGGCGGGAGGAATAAGATCGATTGTCTGCCGGAGTATCGTTTCTATCGAAGCATTATGTTTTTCAAGTGATTTGGAAATGCCATAAAGGCAGTTCAGTTCTTTTACTCTTTCATTGAGATTATGCGAATATCTGCGAAGTTTTTTCTCCGTTTGTTTACGTCTGGTAATATCACGCCAGACTGATCGGCTGTATAAAATACCGCCTTGATCATCATAAACGGCGGACACATTAAGATTTACCTCAATTGTGCCGCCATCTTTGCGTTGCAGTCGCATCTCCGCATTTTCTATCAATCCGGTTTTTACAAATAAAGGAAACACATATTTTTTTGCGAATGCAGCGCTATCCGCTGTGTACATATCGAAAATCGGCCGCCCGATAATTTCTTCCTTTGCATATCCGGATGCGTCAGCCAATGTTTGATTACATTCAATTATAGCAGATGTTTTGGCATCAACGGAAACGAACATATCATAGGCACTGTCATAGAGGTCTTTATATTTTGCTTCACTCTCACGCATTGCCACTTCCGCCTGCTTACGTTCGGCGATCTCAACTTGCAAATCTTCGTTTATTTCGGCAAGCTCTATGGTTCGTCCCTCAATCCGATTTTCTAACTCGTCATGGGCTGTTCGCAGTGCCTCATTGATTTGCTTTTGCTCGGTGATATTCTCGAATATAACAACAACAAATCCTGGTTGAGTGCTGTAAGCATTAACACGGAACCACCTTTTCAGGCCTTCTACATAGGTTTCAAAATGTAAAGGCTTACCGGTTTGATCTACGCTTGCATACTTTTCAATCAATGCATGGTCCAAATCAGGAATACATTCTCTCACTGTTTGGCCTAAAATTTCATCTGTCTTCAGCCCTGTAAGCTTTTCATGGGCAGGATTGAGTTCCGCATAACGGCAGTCCAGCGCTTTGCCATTGTCATCATATATCAACTCAAGCAATGCAAAACCATTGGTCATGGTTTCAAATATCAATCGATATTTTTTTTCGCTCTCCTGCAACGCCTCTTCCGCCTGTTTACGGCTGGTGGTGTCTATCAGAAATCCTTCAATCCCTATAATTTTCTCACCTTGCACAACGAGATGTGCCGATAATGTGTGGTATCCGACTGAGCCGTCTTTACAAAGTCTGCTAAACTCTCCTGTCAAGCCCGACTTTTTTTCAAGCAACTCTTGCATAATCTCTTTTGTAGATTCTATATCTGGGTCAACTTGAGTTGATGAGAAGTGTCGGCCAATAACTTGATCAAGTGAAGAATAATGGTGCATTTTCAACCAAGCGTTATTAACATCCAGAAAGTGACCGTCATTATCGATAAAAAAATATCCGACATAAGTTTCGGTGATAATGCGACGAAATCGTTTTTCGCTTTCTCTCAGTGAATCTTCCATACTCATTCGGCAGGTGATATTATGAGCGGTCTCAGTGATACCGATAATTTGACCGTTATTATCCTTAATCGGGGTGGCATAAATATCCCAACAAGTAGCGCCCACACCACCCATTGCAGGGTGATGGATGATTTGATTTTCAGGATTCCCGGTTTGTAGGGACTTGATGCAAGGACAACCGGTACAAGGGGTATCTTTTCCCTGAAATATGCTATGGCACTTATGCCCTAAAATATCATTCACATCTTTATTTATTACAGAAGAAGCTTTCTGGTTTACCCAAATTATTCTCAAATCTGTATCAAATTGCATGATCATATCAACGGAAGCATCAAGAATGTCCTGCTTATGTCTTTCACTTTCTTGCAGTTCTTCCACTTTTTTTTCTAATTCTTCGTAGGTCGGTTTTACAGTCATGAATAAAGCCTCCGAGTTTGCTTGTATGATACATACTTCTTATGTGATTTCATTAAATAGTGTAAAATGCAATATCCATGCCGAACGGTTATAAAAAACGTACTCCCTTTACCAGGGTTTGATTCCACAATGACTGAGGTGTTAAGTTTGCAAGCCAATTTTTTGACAATGGCCAAGCCGATGCCTTCATATCCATTCATACATGAAAAATCTCCTGGAATCAAGTTACAGGCAAATTATCTGAATACCACCGACCTTTACAAAATATCGGGTGATGAAAAGTTGATTTGAAGCTCGGATTTGTCCGATAAAATCAGATTGTATGTGATTAAAGCGGACAGCAGTGTATTAAAATAAGTTGCATTTCAGTCATAATTTTTCTACAGTCAGTAGATTGAAAAGTTCCTTAAAAGTTCCGTAGGAACGGTATGTTTGTAGCAGATGTCAGTCCGTACCCCTTGAGTCCCGTAGGGACGCCATGTCTTCATCGGAATATGCCGTCCCTACGGGACTCAGCGGACACAGGGGATTCGGATTCTACAAATATGCCGCTCCTACGGATCTGAAAACAGATGGAAACCGATTCATCAGAGACAAAGAAAAAAATCAAACATGAAACCAGATAATAAAAAAACATCACCCCCCCAATATAAAATTTCATTCACCGTTGGCGCGCTGTTTTATCAGGAATCCGTAATAACCGCCGAATTATATATCAAAAAGCTGGACTGGACGGCGGTTCGGGATGAGATAATAAAAGCGAATCTTTTCCAGGCCAGAACCGTTAAAACCCTTAAAAGAGTATGCAGTGAAATCATATCGAGATTGAAACTGTTGACCTTTGAGCAGCTTGAAATTATACATGATGGCACAAGGTCGGAACAGTGCCATATTCTGTGGATCGCGATCTGCAAGCGGCATGGTTTTATCCGTGATTTTGCAATTGAAGTGCTCCGGGAAAAGTTTTTACGCATGGATTATGCCCTTACCCAACAGGACTACGCGATTTTTTTTGATACCAAAGCGCAGTGGCATACAGAACTTGAAGTTTTGAAAATTTCCACCCAAAAAAAGCTTAAACAGGTGTTGTTCAGGATGATGCGCGAAGCGGAAATCATATCCGCTGATAATATTATCATTCCTTCGATTTTATCAAAAAGAGTTGCCAGGGCGCTGTTGAATGATATACCCGGTATTCATATTGTGTTGCCGGTTGCGGATATTCATATTAAGTAAGGAATGGGGGAACAAAATAACTTCTCGTAAATCTTAATCTTAATCATAATCTTAATCTTAATCGTTTAGATTACGATTGTGACTACGGACATCCTTCATTGCTAAAAGTGTTAACTGCTTTTCGCACTCTGTGAAGGATGCCTGATTAAGATTATGATTAAGATTATGATTACGATATAAGGAGCAGACCAAATGAACGTTGACATAGCCAATCAGCCAATAGCAGAAAGATTCAAACACCTTCAAAAATTCATAAGCAGCGAACATTTTTTAAAAAAACGGGGGATTGATAATGAGGTTCCTTTTTATATCTGTCCATACAAACCCCAAGAAGGTGTTGAAATGCTGCGGCTGCAAAAGCAGTTGGTCAGCACCCTGTCCCAATCAGGGGTTCGGATACTGGCAATTTGCTTGTATGATTTAGCGGTTGAGATTTTGAAGGAAAATGAAGACTGGGAATGGTATCTCAATGAAGAACCTGATATGACCAAAGAGGAACTCAAAGAAGAGCTGCAATCCATTCTTGATATTGAAACTGTCATGGTTCCGGCCATTGCGGAAAAGATGAAACAGAAAGCTTTTGATGTGATGTTTCTGTCCGGCGTGGGCGAAGTCTTTCCTTACATTCGCTCCCACAATGTCTTGAACAATTTGCAAACCACGGCCAAAAATCATCCGATGGTGATGTTTTTTCCCGGTGAATATACGTATTCGGCGGAATCCGGAGCGTCATTGGACCTTTTTGGCAGATTGCGTGACGATAAATATTATCGCGCGTTTAATATTTTTCATTGCCAAATTTAACCTGAAGGAAACAAAATGAAATTAAAAACTGTTTTTGAAAAACCGGTTGACCGCCCCATCGAGGGGGTTATCAAAGCGGATGATGAAGCCGGTTTGCGTGTTGAAGTTGAAGAATATGTTTTGACAAACGAGGTTGCCAAGCGTCTGGAATCTTTTTTGGATGCTTACAATAACTATGTCGGCGCTAACGGTGTGTGGATTTCCGGCTTTTTCGGTTCCGGCAAATCGCATTTGTTAAAGATTTTGGCGCTGCTCATGGAAAACCGCGAGATTGAAGGCGTTAAAGTGTCAGATATGTTCCTTCCCAAATGTGAAGACAATGAAATTCTTCGCGGCGACCTTAAAAAAGCCATGGCGATTCCATCTCAAAGCATTCTGTTTAATATCGACCAGAAAGCCGATGTTATCGCAAAGACCCAAACAGATGCCTTGCTGGCCGTGTTTGTCAAAGTTTTTGACGAATCATGCGGGTATTATGGCAAACTGCCCTATATCGCGCAGTTTGAACGCGAGCTTGATCAGGACGGCCTGTTTGACAACTTCAAAGAGGCGTTTAAAAACATTTCCACCTATAATTGGGAATGGGGACGTATGCGCGCCAAACGTGTCGCATCGAGTATTGACAAGGCTTACAAGGCGGCCACGGGCCAGGATGTTTCCGGAATTTTAGATAAATACCGCAGTGATTACCGGCTGTCCATTGAAGATTTTGCCGAGCAGGTCAACAGCTATATCGAACTGCAAGGGAAAAATTTCCGTTTGAATTTCTTTGCAGACGAAGTCGGCCAATATGTGGCTGATAATGTCAAGCTGATGACCAACCTTCAGACCGTTGCGGAAAGTTTGGCCACCAAAAGCCGCGGACGGGCATGGATCGCAGTCACCGCCCAGGAGGATATGGAAACTGTCACAGGTGAGATGGGCAAACGGCAAAGCAATGACTTTTCAAAGATTCAAGCCCGTTTTGCCAACCGCCTGAAACTGACCAGCGCGGATGTTGCCGAAGTGATCCGCAAACGTCTGCTTCTGAAAAATAAAGATGGCATTGAGCGGTTGTCTGAGGTGTATGACGCTCAGAAAAACAATTTTAAAACCCTGTTTGATTTTACGGACGGCGCTCAGTTTTATCGCAATTTTCAAAACCGGGAGCATTTCATCCATACCTATCCGTTCATACCGTACCAGTTTATCTTATTTCAATCCGCTATTCGCAATCTTTCCATGCACAATGCTTTTGAAGGCAAACACCGCTCCGTAGGCGAACGCTCCATGCTCGCCGTGTTTCAGGAGGTCGCCGTTCTGATTTCAGATCATAAAATCGGTCAATTGGCCACGTTTGACCTGATGTTTGAAGGGCTGAGGAGCGCCTTAAAAGCCCAAAATCAACATTCGATTCAGACCGCCGAGCAGAATCTTGATGACAAATTTGCGGTGCGCGTGCTCAAAGCGTTGTTTCTTGTAAAATATGTCAAAGAGTTCAAAGCCACCTGTCGAAACCTAACGGTCTTGATGCTGGATGCGTTTGACAAAGATATGGGACGCCTTGACACCGAACTTGCCCAGGCGTTAAATCTTCTTGAAACCCAAACCTATATCCAAAGAAACGGTGAAATTTATGAGTTTCTGACAAATGAAGAAAAAGATATTGAAGAGGAGATCAAAATTACGGATGTTGAAGCGGATGTCGTTGCTGAAGCGCTTTATAAGATTGTGTTTGACGGCATTATCAAACATAAGAAAATCAGGTATGATCAAAATGGCTCGGATTACCCGTTTTCAAAAAAGCTGGATGATCGGCTTTATGGCCGCCAATATGAACTTGCAATCCATCTGATCAGCCCCTTTCATGAACATACGGGCAATGAGATGATCCTCACCATGCAATCAGCCGGACGCGATGAACTGCTTGTTATCATGCCTTCGGATGCGCGCATGATGCGCGATCTTTTGATGTATGAAAAAACTGATAAATATTGTAGGCAAAATTTTTCCACTGTCAAACAGGAATCAATCAAAAGAATCATTGCTGATAAAAATGCCCAAAATATTGAACGCTATAAAGATTTGAAACGGCATATTCAGACGCTTCTAAGCAAATCTGAATTGTATATCAACCGAAATCTTGTTGATGTCGGTGGGGAAGACGCCCAAGCCCGCATAACCAAAGGGTTTCACGATTTGATTATCAGAACCTATCCGAACCTTAAAATGCTGATGGGCTTTGCTTATACCGAAAGTTATCTGTCCGAATGCCTGAAACAAATCGGACGACCGCTTTCCAGCGAGACCTTGATGCTCAGCGAAGCCGAACAGGAGATGCTGGCTTTTATCAAAACCAATAAAAACAGCGGTGTTCGCACGGCTTTAAAAAGCTTGATTGAACGCTTTGAACGCAAATCTTACGGATGGAATTACGCCGCGATTTTGTGCATTTTGGCAAAATTATGCGCCGCCGAAAAGGTCGAATTGAATTTTGACAGCAATATTCTCGAAAAAGAACAGCTTAAAGAGGCCCTGTTGAACACGCGCAAACATGCCAATCTGATCATAGAGCCGTTAATTGATTTCAGTGCCGGTCAAATACGCGCATTGAAAGAATTTTATGAGGATTTTTTTCATGCCCCGCCATCAGCCAACGATGCCAAAACCCTGGGAAAAGAAACCGCATCCGCGTTTAAAAAGCTTAATGAAAAACTGTCTGATCTTATATCTGAAAAAGACCGGTACCCGTTTTTAAGCAAGCTGGACGCGCCAATCGCCAAGCTGAGTGAATTGCAAGGCAAACCCTATACCTATTATCTGACGGAGCTTTGTAAAGCCGAAGATGAACTGCTGGATTTAAAAGAAGGCGTTATCGATCCGCTTCAAAGGTTTATGAACGGCACCCCCAAAACGATCTACGATTCAGTCAGTAAATATATTCAGGCACATGAACCGAATTTCACATGCTTAGAAGATGATCAAGCCTGGCAGATCAAGGAGACTTTGTCAGACCCGGATTGCTACAAAGGAAACCGAATGCAGCAGATCAAATCCGGGGCAGATGCTTTGAAAGAAAAAATTAACCGTAAGATTGTATCTGAAACCGCCGATGCTAAAGCAATGATTGCAACGTTACAAACCAAACTGCAAAGCATGGATGAATTTTCTTCCTTAAAAGAGGTCCGAAAAGAGGAGTTGAACCGCGCTTTTGACGCGGCCATGCAACAGTTTGAAGGCCAGACTTTAATTGCCGTGATTCGGGATATATCACACAGTTTTAAAAAAGATGTGCATCCCAAGCTTTTATCTAAAATGAGTGCTTGGACACAAGTTGAAAATATTTCAGTACACGCCATCCATGTATCGTATGGCAAAGCATGGCTTGCCGATGAAAATGATATTGAGCGTTATTTGAATTCACTCGGTGACGCCATGCGCAAGGCTGTTTCAGAGGGTAAGAGGATTCAGATATGAAAATAAAATTGAAAAATTTAGGCCCATTACAGCAAGCGGAATTGGAACTGGGCGATTTTACGATTATTTGCGGCAAGAATAACACCGGAAAAACGTATGCCACGTATGCTGCCTATGGCTTTTTTGATTTTTGGAATAAGGGGTATAAGCTTCCCCTGGCAAAAGAAAGCGTTAATCAACTGTTTTCCAAAGGAAAGGTGACGTTGAATCTTCCTTTATATGCCAAAAAGGCTAAAAAATTTATTTCACAGGCCTGCAAAGAATACACCGCTATTCTGTTTAAAGTGTTTGCTGCCAAAGAAAGCCTGTTCAAAGGGGTTAATTTCAGTGCTGAATTCAATATTAAAGATGAGTATCTGACAGAATCCATAGAGTTTCAAGCAGGTTCGGCCGAACAAAGTCTTTTGCAAATAACAAAAGAACCCGATAGCCATAAATTAATCATTTCCTTAATGGTGGATAAAAACGATTTAGACGATATTCCTTCCGAACGTATTATCAGAACTGTTATCGGTGACACGGTAAAAGATTTATTGTTTAAAAAACATATTCCACGCGTATTTATAGCAAGCGCAGAGAGAACCGGTTCGGCCATTTTTCAAAAGGAGCTTGATTTTACGCGCAATCGCCTGGTGGAATTTTTAGGTGAAAAATCATCTGATTTTCATCCGATAAAATTACTTGGCAAGTTTTCTTCCGAATACCCGATTCCGGTAAGACGCAATGTCGATTTTATCCGTGAATTATCTTCAATAGCAAATAAAGATAGTTTCATTTATACCAAACACCTTGGTATTTTAAATAATTTCAATAAAATAGCAGGCGGCGAGTATAAAGTCAAAAAAAATGGCGATGTACAGTATGCCCCAAATTCAAACAAACGGTTGCGTCTTTCTATGGTAGAAAGCTCCAGCGCCGTCAGGTCGCTTCTTGATATCGGGTTTTACTTGCGGCATATAGCAAAACCCGGTGATATGCTGATTGTTGATGAGCCTGAATTAAATTTACATCCTGAGAATCAGCGACGCATTGCCAGATTATTTGTAAGATTGGTCAACATAGGTATTAAAGTGTTTATCACAACCCATAGTGATTATATTATTAAAGAACTGAATACGTTAATTATGTTGAATAAGAAAAGTGATTACACAAACAGAATTGCCGATCAGGAAAAATATGATGAAAATGAATTTATTTCCCCTGCTAAATTAAAAGTGTTTATCGCTGAAGATCGGCTTGTTTTAAAAAAAGGAAATAAGAGAAAAACATGGTGTATGTCACTGACATCCGCAGATATCAATCCTGAATTAGGAATTGAAGTTAAAAGTTTTGACACCACAATTGACGATATGAACAGAATTCAAGAAGCGCTGGTTTGGGGGGATGAATAACCGATGTCTGATATCACAACCCTTGATCGTATGATTCATCCTGATGCAAAGTTGCCTTTAGTAAACGATTACGACAAAGCCTATGTCATTCTCGAAGAGGCGCAAGCACCGGATTCAACGGTTCGGATTAAAGGGTTGCCTCAAGATGCAATCGTTATCAAGATTGATACCGCTTTTAAAAACGATCAGTTTTTTTCGGGCGATAGAGGCGAATGTAAACGCGCTGATTATGCCATTATAGCGGAAACAGGGAATAAAAAGCGCATTGTTTATATCGAAATGAAAAAAACCAAAGGCCAACCTATTACGATAATCAAACAGCTTAAAGGAGCTGAATGTGTGGTGGATTACTGTTGTAAGATCGCTTCGGTTTTTTATGAAAAATCAGCCTTTTTATCTGATTACGAGCCGCGTTTTATCTCGTTCGGACACACTGCCATCAGAAAACGAAGAACCCGAATTACGCGCTCCGAATCCACCCATAGCACGCCCGAACGTATGATGAAAATTGATTGGCCGGCAAATATTCAATTTGAACATATAGCCGGGTAATGCTTTGCTTGTTGCCAACATTTTAGAAATCGGATTTTTTAGAAAAATCCGATTTCTTGCAGCGATGCCCACCGTTTGATAAAAACCTGGTGGGTAAAGGCCGTTTCTTTTATTTTAGAAATCGGATTTTTTAGAAAAATCCGATTTCTTGCAGCGATGCCCACCGTTTGATAAAAACCTGGTGGGCAAAGGCCGTTTCTTTTATTTTAGAAATCGGATTTTTTAGAAAAATCCGATTTCTTGAAGCGATGCCCACCGTTTGATAAAAACCTGGTGGGCAAAGGCCGTTTCTTTTATTTTAGAAATCGGATTTTTTAGAAAAATCCGATTTCTTGCAACGATGCCCACCGTTTGATAAAAACCTGGTGGGTAAAGGCCGTTTCTTTTATTTTAGAAATCGGATTTTTTAGAAAAATCCGATTTCTTGCAGCGATGCCCACCGTTTGATAAAAACCTGGTGGGTAAAGGCCGTTTCTTTTATTTTAGAAATCGGATTTTTTAGAAAAATCCGATTTCTTGCAGCGATGCCCACCGTTTGATAAAAACATGGTGGGCGAAGGCCGTTTCTTTTATTTTAGAAATCGGATTTTTTAGAAAAATCCGATTTCTTGCAAAATTTGTAACCTGAAAATTAAAGGATTTTAAATACATGCAAACAGCAAAACTGAAAACCTTCGCCCAATATGCCCGTCGAGCATTGCGGAAAATCGTTGATGATAAAATAAAATTCGTGTCAGACCCGCAAAGCCCGGCCCGGCGTGATCACCCCAAAGCCGTGACCGAACTCGAAGACCGAATCAAGGCTGACGGAAAAGAAGCCGTGATCGAAAAAGCGGCTTATATCTGGTTCAACCGTTTTTGCGCCCTGCGCTTTATGGATATGAACCGTTATAACCGGGTCGGCGTGCTTTCACCCCTTGAAGGACAATCCCAACCCGAAATTCTGGCCGAAGCCAAGATGGGCGTGATGGATGCCGCCATGATTCCGGCCGCCGCCCAAAATAGAATCGCCGCTTTGCTGAGTGACAAAATTCCTTCACCCGACCCGCAAAATGAAGCCTATCGCCTGCTGATCGTTGCGGTATGCAATTATTGGAACAAGGCCATGCCGTTTTTGTTCGAGCGCATCGCGGATTACACCGAATTGCTGATGCCCGATGATCTGCTTTCCGACAATTCCATCGCAGTCTGTATCCGCGAGGCCATGACGACGGATGCCTGCGCGGATGTCGAGGTGATCGGCTGGCTGTACCAGTTTTACATTTCAGAAAAAAAAGATGAGGTTTTCGCCGGCCTTAAAAAAAATCGGAAAGTCACACCGGAAAACATTCCGGCCGCCACCCAGCTTTTCACGCCGAACTGGATTGTGCGCTACCTTGTGGAAAATTCGCTTGGGCGTTTATGGATGCTGAACCGGCCCGGGTCCGCGCTTATTGAAAAGATGGCCTATTATATCAAGCCGGAACAGGAAGAGACCGATTTCCTTAAAATCTCTTCACCGGAAGAGATCAAAATCTGCGACCCGGCCTGCGGTTCGGGGCATATCCTGGTGTATGCGTTTGAAATCCTTTACGCTGTTTATGAAGAGGAAGGCTATGATGCGCCGGAAATTCCGCATCTGATTCTGAAAAACAACCTGTACGGTGTTGAAATCGATGAACGCGCCGGGGTGCTGGCCGCATTTGCCCTGTTTATGAAAGCCCGGGAAAAATACCGGCGCTTTTTTCGCAAGGCGGCCGCTCCTAATATTTGTGTGTTGGAGAAAATCAATCTTGGAGCCGCGAAAAACACGGAAGGGGGTTTATTTGAAACCGCGAATGAACACCGATGGACACAAATTGTTGACAGGTTGTGTCTGACCGGTGCGGACCGAAAGGCGCTGCTTCATGATCTGCGCTTGTTTGAGGAGGCCGATAACTTTGGCTCCCTGCTGAAACCGGAACTGTCGGCCGATGATATTGCCAAGCTGATTCCGGCCGCACGGGATATGGAAGAAGCGTATCTTGATGATGTTTTTCTTAATTCTGTTACAAAAGATGTCAGCAAAGCCCTTAAACAGGCCGATTATCTCAGCCCTGAATATCATGTCGTGATTGCCAATCCGCCTTATATGGGGGGCAAGGGGATGAATCCGAGGCTGAAAAAATTTGCAAAGGATAATTACAAAAACAGCAAGTCGGATCTTTTTGCGATGTTTATAGAGCGTGGTTTCGACTTGATTGTTGATATGGGATACAATGCAATGGTTACAATGCAAAGCTGGATGTTTCTGTCATCATATGAAAAGCTTAGAAAGCGTTTGATGCTTCAAACATCTATTGAAAGCATGGTTCACATGGCTAATATGGTTATGGGTATCGCTTTTGGAACATCGGCAACTATCTGGAAACGCAACGGTGATGCCAACTCAAAAGGTGTGTTTTGTTACGTCGAATATGAAGATATTGGGGAAGGCAAGAAACCAGTTGAGTTTCCCCCAAAAAATGAGCGCAACAAAGGTGCTGTCAACGACCAGAATAGTGATTGGTCTTTTCGTGCCTCCACCGCCGACTTTAAGAAAATTCCTGGCAGCCCGATTGCGTATTGGGTTAGTGAGTGCATAAGAAAAATATTTGATACAGACAAAATTTTTGAAAATTTTGCCACGCCACGGCAAGGTTTAGGAACCACCAATAATAATCTGTTTACCAGATTTTGGTCTGAAGTTAATTTTAATAAAATAGCTTTTGGTTGTGAAAATAAAGATGATGCTCTCGCATCAAATAATAAATGGTTTCCATATTCAAAAGGAGGTGGTTTCAGGAAATACTATGGGAACGATATTGATGTGGTTAACTGGGAAAACGATGGAAAAAGTATCCGCAACGCGCTAATGGGTAAAAATCCAAACATTCCAAGATCTGAAATACACTATTTTAAAGAAGGGATAACTTGGGGGCTAATAACCAGTGCAAAATTTAGTGCGAGATATTCACCAAAAGGTGGAATTTTTGATGTCGGCGGTTCAAAAGCATTTCCTCCTAAAAAGTCGATGTCATATTTTTTAGGTCTTCTTAATAGTAAACTTACGGAGTTATTCCTTAAGACGTTAAATCCAACATTAAATTTTCAAGTTGGGGACTTGAAAAGAATACCTGTAAAAAGAATTGAAGTAATTATTACCAAAATCGACGTTTTGATAAACAAAATAATAAAAAAAACGTCATCCGACTGGAACTCCTACGAAACCTCATGGGATTTCACCACCCTTCCTATCTTACAAGCCGAAAATCACAAGCCGACACTTAAAACGACTTACACCCAACTCCGCACCTACTGGCAAAAAACAACCCTGGAAATGCAGCGCCTCGAAGAGGAAAACAACCGCATTTTCATTGAAGCTTACGGACTGCAAGAGGAACTCACGCCTGACGTGCCTCTTTCTGAAATCACCCTCACCTGCAATCCTCATTACCGTTACGGCGGCAAAAAAACCGATGAAGAGCGGGAAGCCCTGTTATCAGCTGACACCATGAAAGAGTTTATCTCTTATGCGGCAGGCTGCATGTTCGGGCGCTATTCGTTGGACAAGCCGGGTTTGATATTGGCTGATCAGGGCGAAACGATTGACGATTATCTTGCTCTGATACCGGAGCCTTCTTTCAAGCCGGATGACGAAAATGTGATTCCGATCACGGATGTGGATTGGTTTAAGAATGATATGGGCGAACGTTTTAAACAATTTTTAAAGATTGCGTTCGGTGTGGAAAACTATGCTGAAAACCTTGCGTTTATTGAAAAGGCGCTTGGAAAAGATATTCGTAAATATTTTCTCAAGAATTTTTACGCCGATCATGTCAAAAGGTACAAAAAACGCCCGATTTACTGGATGTTCGCATCTCCGAAAGGCAATTTCAATGCGTTGATCTATATGCACCGTTATCGACCGGATACGGTTTCGATTGTGCTCAATGAGTACCTGCGCGAATACATAACCAAACTGACCGCGCGCAAAGACAGTCTTGAAAAGGTCGGCATCAGCGCATCCGCATCGCCAAGAGAAAAAACCAAAGCCTTGAAAGAGAGCGAAAAAATAAAAAAAGTGCTGGATGAACTGAACGCTTACGAACGAAAAACGCTTTACCCGCTGGCAATCAAACAAGTGAAGATTGATCTTGATGACGGTGTCAAAGTGAATTATCCTAAGTTTGGCAAGGCGCTGAAGAAGGTGGTTGGGTTGAGCCGGTAGGTCGGGTTAGCGAAGCGTAACCCGACAAAAACGGCTTTGCGGTTTTTATCTACAAGGATTTTATTTAGAAAGGATTCAGTTGTCTCAAGGCGGTTGTTGCGGATGTGAACGGTCTGCTTTACTAAACTTTGAAAGTTTAGTAAAACTTTGTGATTTTTTGGATAGATTATTTGTCAGGAGATGCCATGAGCGACTGATTCTACGGTTTTGAATCCTTTTTAAAGAAAATCCTTGTAAATAATAATGGCAGGAGACTATATTGTTGACTCAAATGTCACCGGCCATCGCCCATTACCAAAAAACTTGATGATCTAGTGTAAAGGTTCTGCGGAGCATGGCATCGGAGGGAAAGTTCCGATCTGTTGATCTTCGTTCATACGCAAAAGGAGGAAAAAATGATGAGAAAGTCTGTTTCAAAATTACTGGGGTTTTTTTTTGTTTTGTCAATTATTGCAATAAATTATCCGTTGCCATCCTGGGCCGAAAATGAGATGAACCTCGTTTATTTTCATAACTATCCGCCGTTTTCCTGGAAAAATAAGAATCATGAAATGGAGGGTATTTTGATAGATGTTCTGGATGAGGCTCTCCGTATTCGCATGGGCATCCCCGTCATCCATCTGGGATATCCCTGGAAAAGAGCGCAAAAGTATGTTCAGCAAGGAACTGCCGATGCCTTTTGTACTGTTCCGACCCCTGAACGCAGGAAATATACGGAAATCAGTACGGAACCTGTTATTGCGCCTGTCTTCACTTTATTTGCAATGGCCAAAAATCCCAGAATTGAAGAGATCAGAACTGTCAGAACAATTAAAGATTTGAAGAATTTCAGCTTGGGGCATTTCCTGGGAGCCGGCTGGGCAAAAAAGAACCTCGCAGGATTGAATGTGGACTGGGCGTTCACATTGGAATTAACATTGAAGAAACTCGCCCATGGCCGGTTTGACATACATCCGGGCGTTTCCCAGGTCGTCCGCTTTGAGATCAGAAGACTCGGTTTGAAGGATGACCTCATTGAGATCCCCAATGTTATTGACCGTAAATCATTCAATTTGTGCGTCGGAAAAAAATCGCCTTATGCGAATATCCTTCCCCGGTTTGATGAAACGCTCAGAAAAATGAGAAAACACGGTGTATTAAAAAAGATTTATGACAAATATGAATGAGACGTCAGGCTCTGCCTCGAATCAGCAAGCAAGTAGCAAGTAGGGTGCGTTAGCGAAGCATAAACACCATGTTAATAAATACTTGCTCTTAATCTTAATCATAATCATAATCTTACTCGAATGACAGGAGCAAATAGGGTGCGTTACGGCTACCGCCTGACGTATCCTACCTGCTTGCGCCGGTGAGATATTCGTTATTTCGTCCAGAATAACAATTCGGCAAAGGCTGCGTATAGTTTACGCAAGGCATGTTTGAGGCGTGCTTTTTCGGGTGATTTATATGGGCTGAAAAAGGAGGAAACCATGAAACAAATATCATTATCAAACAAAATTATTATGGGGTGTTCACTGCCGATTGTTTTAACCGTTATGATATCCATCTTTTCGATATTTGGATTCAATCAGATTAAGCAATCCAACCATTTAATTAAAGAAAAAATAATTCAGGCCCAAA
>JAUCGF010000015.1 GCA_030378005.1 Desulfococcaceae bacterium HSG9
TGGTTTTATTCGCAGGTCTTTTGCCTGCTTGCTTTAACAGAGCAAGTATGTAAGCTTCGATTGTCAGGGTGCATGCCTGATCGGATTGTAATCCGGCCGGTGCTGCTACAAAAATCAATCGGTCACATGGAATCATACTTTAGATTTCATGCATACCTGCCGCCGACAGAAACCGTCCGAGTTTTGAATCACCACCGAGAATTGTCCGCAATTCGCTGGTTTGGTTACATAAACATTGCATCCCCGTTCATAACACTTGGTTATATCACGGTTATCGAATGACCGACGACTCTTGCTCTTTTTGTAGCAGCACCGGCCGGATTACAATCCGATCAGGCATGCACCCTGACAATCGAAGCTTACATACTTGCTCTGTTAAAGCAAGCAGGCAAAAGACCTGCGAATAAAACCAGCTTCGAGAACTTGTGCATGCCTGATTAAAAACATTAGGCGCATCGTTATAACAGATGCGCTTTCTTTTCATGAGGCAACATTATGAGACGCACCAGCACTGACAACGAACAAGACCTGCGGTTAAAATTGTTTAACTCGCTTTTGACAACCCCTCATCGCGATCTGGCCGGCATCTATCCGATTCATCAGGAAATTATTAAGCAAGACCCCCGTTTTTATGTTCATTTGGCGGCGTGGTACTCTGATGAAGGCGAAATTCGTGATCATAAAGAGATGTTTATTGTCAATCTGGTGTTAAGCGGTTTTCCAGGACATCGTGACACAGGCTTGGCTTTGCTGCGTGAATTGCCCCCTTACCAAGTCGGCCGGGTGTTTGATTTTATCAAAGGGCGTGTGACCAAACGCAATATTAAACAAGGTGAAACCTCGGAAACCGTATCCGTAAAACAAGGGCTGTTTCGTAATATTCCGCGATCCATGAAAACGGAAATCAAGCGTTATTTGCGTGAACGGGAGGCTAAACCGGAATGGTTTGACGCGGCGGTGCTGCAAGCGCGTCGGCCTATAAAACGCATGTACGCCAGCTTGCGGCTGGCTCCGTCCGAGCGCGCCCAGTCCATTCTGTTTGATGAGCAGCCGCCTTCGGATTCGCGCATTTTCGCACTCAAACTGATCGCCCAGGCTAAAACACCGGCCGAGCAAGCCCGTATGATTGTGGACAACCAAATTCCATATCGGGTGGCGGCGTCAGTGATTACGCGCATGACTCCCACTGTACTGGTCGCTTTGATTGAACGGATGAGTTCTCAGGAGTTGATCAACAATATCAGCTCCCTGAAACGGCGTGGCGCTTTTGAGCATCCGGACGTCAAGATGCTGCTCCAAGACAAACTGGAAAAGGCCAAATCAGACAAAAATGTTTCGGCTTATAAAGCCAAAGTGGCGGCTGACGCGGCCGATGCCAGCGGTGAATTGGCCGATCAACTGGAAGCGGTGACCGAAACCCAAGTAAAAAAAACAGGCCGAATCAAACGACCCACCGCATTGCTAATTGATAAATCCGGCAGCATGGACATGGCAATTGAAGTGGGACGGCAACTGGGCGCGATGATTTCAGCTATCTGCGAAACCGATCTGTTTACTTACGCGTTTGACACCATTGCTTATCCCATTGAACCCGGTGGCGCATCACTTGCAGATTGGGAAAAGGCGTTGCTGGGAATTAACGCCGGCGGGGCCACATCCTGCGGTGTGGCGCTGGAATGGATGGCTCTCAAAGGCGAGCGTGCCGAGCAGATTGTGATAATCACTGATGAAGGTGAAAATTCGACTCCGCGTTTTATAGATGCGTACCAATCTTACGCCGAAACGCTGAATGTAAAACCGGATGTCATTATTATCAAAATCGGAACCGCCATTGATATTCTGGAAAAAGATTGCGGTCGCATCGGCGTGGTAACCACCGCTTTTGAATTTAAGGGTGATTACTATTCTCTGCCCAATGTGATTCCCTTGTTGACGCGGCCATCCATGTTAGAGTTGATGATGGAGGTGTTAAATTATCCGTTGCCGAAACGCAAGGAGCGATAAGATGAAAAACTCATTAAATCAGGTTGATTTGGCTTTTATCGTTGACACCACCGGCAGTATGGGGCCTTTTATCGATCTGGCGCGCCAGCAGATGATCGCCACCTTGCAAGCCTTGACCAATGATGCGTCTTTGCCTGTTGAACTGCAAGCAGGGCTGGTGCAATATCGGGATCACCCGCCGCAGGACAGAAGTTTTGTTTATCGTGTTCATAAGTTCGAGTCGCGCTTAAAACGTTTTCAAAAAACGATCAACAAGCTCAAGCCGGATGGCGGCGGTGATGCGCCCGAAGCGGTTTACGACGGTTTAAAAGCCGCCTGCGACAAGCTTGCCTGGCGGCCCCATAGCCGGCGCATCGGTGTGTTGGTGGGTGATGCGCCCCCTCATGGTTATCATCGTGACAGCGGAGACGGCTTTCCAGATGGCTGCCCTTGCGGCATGACAGCAGATAGCACAACCGCTTTGTTTGAAGAAAACAGCATCACATTATACGCGCTGGGTTTGACGCAAGGTGTGCGCCCAAGCTTTTCACACTTGGCCTGTTTCACCGGCGGTGACTATTTCGATGCCACCGAGAGAGATAAAGTGATTGAAGTGCTGAAAACCGTTTTGGCCGCCGAATTTAAAAATTTAGCGTTTGATCAGCGTGTTCTGGACTTCTGCAAAGCCAGCGCCCAATGGTCGTCGGATGCCGTTGCCGCGGAACTGGAAAGCGGACGCGGGAAAGTGGCTGCCAGTCTGAGCCGGTTGGGACGTCGGGGGTTAATTTAACAACGGTAGCCAATTTAAACTGCAACGCAACTGTAATGCGGAAACCTGTTCCGCCTCACCTGCCTCGAAATATAATATGAGTGTTCACAACTTAATCGACAAAATGGAGGCTGCGGAAAATCAATTTTTAAATACTGAATTTATCGCACCGGTGCTTCCTCAAGGACAGGTGCGCGTGCGCATTGCCGGCGTTATATGCACGTTGCAGGTTAAAGGGAATCCTAAACCCGGATGGGCCTTTTTAAAACCTTTATCGTTCGATCAGGCGGAAATTTGCGGCAAACCCGGTCTCAGACAAATTAAATCCTATCTGGAGATATTTCCGGCTGTCCGTCTTATCTTGCTGACACGCGGACGCCATTATCAGATGGCCTGGCCAGCTTATTCGAGTGATAGCCGCTTTGATAGTAAAAAGGCGGTGCGTGTTCTCCTTGCGGAAAGCGTTGAACCGTTTTGTCAAATTATTGCGCGTTTTGATGGCGCTCAATTTTGGTTTCAGAAAACAGACCGGCAACGCAACCCATCTGTGGCAGCGCACTTACGTGCATCCTTGGCCAAAGCTGTTAAGCCTGCCGATCTTCGTAAAGCCACACTTACCAAAGAAGAACGCGAAGCTTATACGCGCGTTTTTGAAGCTATGGCAGCCGCCCGGCGGGACGTCGGGGAAACGCGCTTATCTCACGCACTGGCACACTCCGGCGCTCATCTCGCATCCTACATTGAAAGGGAAGATGTCTATACGGTGTCTTTTGAAATTGATGGCTATCATCATCGTTCAACTGTGCGCAAAGATGACCTGACCGTTCTTTCAGCCGGAATATGTTTGGATGGGCAGGATCGACGTTTTGATTTAAACAGTTTGGTGGGGGTCATTCGTGAAGGTCGGCGAAGTGGCAAACTCTATGAAGAATGAATAAGCGTCGATGATCATCGATGCGGGTATTTTTTATTCTTTCGCAAAAGCGCAAAGCCTGCAAAGATTCGGATTCATTTTTTTATCTTTGCGCCTTTGTGCCTTTGCAAGAAAATTTTTTTAAACCCAAAAATATAAGGTTCTAACACTATGCGTAGCAAATTCTTTCATGAACGTTTATATCGCGGTGATGCTTTTATCAAACAGATGGGACAGTTGCGTCTTACCGTTTGCGGAGCCGGTGCGGTGGGGTCTCACTTGGTGAATAATATGGTGCGTCAGGGGATAATCTCCCTGACGGTGATTGATTTTGACAGGGTGGAACAGCATAACATCGGCACTCAGATCTATACGGAAAACGATATCGGGTTATTTAAAGTCGAGGCGCTGCAATCAGAAATGTTCAGAGCCGCAGGTGTCGAAATCAAGGCGGTGCGCCAAAAGTTAATCGAGCGCAATATCCGCAAATGGCTTAAAAATGCAGATTTGGTCGTTGACGGATTTGACAACCACATTTCCAGAAAAATAGTAACAGAGTATTGCCGCGAAGCCGCTATTGACTGCCTGCATGTGGGCCTTAGTGCCGATTATGCCGAGATTATTTGGAATGAAAATTATATTCCGCCTCTGGATACGGATACCGAAGATGTCTGTGACTATCCCATGGCCCGCAATTTGATTCAGTTTGCTGTGGCGTTGGCTAGCGAAGCCATTGTGCGTTTTGTTATGGCCGGGCGTAAAGAAGATTATTCGTTTACTTTGAACGATCTTAAGATCAATTGGTGTCACAGACGTTAGTCTGTTTATTATGAAGTAACTTTAAACTCGACACTGCTGATATATGTGTTTGATCGGGGCGAGAGGATTTGAACCTCCGACCCCTTGAACCCCATTCAAGTGCGCTTCCAGACTGCGCTACGCCCCGATACAAAACATAATATGAAAATGGCTGAGGGACAAGGATTCGAACCTTGACTAACGGGACCAGAACCCGTCGTCCTGCCATTAGACGATCCCCCAGCGACATTATTTTTGTAATATAACTAAAAATAATCAGACAGTCAAGAAAAAAATTAGCCGGAATTGTTTTTAAGTCTGCCGGTTTTCAATAAATTTTGCAGCATCTTTTAACCGCTCAATCACCGTGTCTTGTCCCAGCACGACAATCATCTCGAATATCCCCGGGCTGACCGTTTTGCCTGTAAGGGCCACGCGCACAGGTTGAGCGATTTTGCCTAATTTCATACCCGCAGTTTCCATCACCGTTTTAAAGGCGTTCTCAAGGGACGGTTCATCAAAAACATCTAAGGCTTCCAATGCCTTAATCAGCAAATTCAAGGGTTCCGCGATTGCCGGTTTTAAAAATTTTTTAGCGGCTTTGGCATCATAAGTTATCTTAGACGCATAATAAAATAAAGCGCCATCCGCCATTTCGGCTAACGTTTTGCTTCTGACGCTCAACGTCAGAATAACCGCTTGGGTAAATTCATTTGCATCAGCTTCGCAATCGCGTTGTTTTAAAAAAGGAATCAGATGACGTGCGACAGCTACCGGTGGTGATTTACGAATATGTTCGGCATTGAGCGCTAATAATTTATCAGTATCGAAAATACCGGGGGAACGGCCAATATTTTCAAGCGTAAATTTGTCGATCAGTTCGTCTTTGGTAAAAAACTCCTGATCACCATAAGACCAACCCAATCTCACCAAGTAATTTAAAAAAGCATCCGGCAGATAGCCCATGTCCCGATAAGCGGTAACCGACATGGCTCCGTGGCGTTTACTCAGTCGGGCGCGGTCTTTTCCCAACACCATGGGCACATGCCCGAAGGTTGGCAATGGTGCATTCAAGGCTTGGTAAAGCAATATCTGTTTGGGTGTATTATTGACATGATCGTCACCGCGAATCACCGTGTTAATGGCCATGGTAATATCATCGACCACCACAGCGAGATTATAAGTCGAGACGCCATCACTTCTTTGAATAATAAAGTCATCCATCTCCGCATTCGGAATCACAATATTGCCTTTGACAACATCTTTTATTATGGTTGAACCTGTCAAAGGTGCTTTGAAGCGCACCACCGCATCATCTGTTTTTGAAAGCCCTTTATTACGACAAGTACCGTCATATTTGGGTTTGCCGCCGGTTTCCATCGCTTTTTGGCGCATCGCATCTAAAGTATCACGCGAACAGGTGCAATAGTAGGCCAAGCCTGTGGAAAGCAATTTTTCAATATATTCGGAATAGATGTCTGAGCGCTGGGATTGGAAATAAGGGCCTTCATCCCAATCAATTCCCAGCCATTCAAGCGCTTCTAAAATGGCATCCGTCGAAGCCTGGGTTGAGCGTGCGACATCCGTGTCTTCAATTCGCAGGACAAATTTGCCCTGAGTGTGACGTGCATAGAGCCAGTTGAAAAGCGCGGTTCGGGCGCCTCCCACATGAAGATAGCCAGTGGGACTGGGCGGAAAACGAGTGATGATCTGTTTATTCAAAGTTGCTCCTTTGGTAACTTCTTGACAAACTGTTATTAATACCTAAAATTGATAAATATGGCATATTTTATGGGTTAGTACAACAGAAAAATGTACAATGTATGCTGAAATAGCTTGACAATGCATACAATTTTACATACTTAACATGAAATTTTGGGAATGTTGCCCATTTAATAAAAATATGTTTTAAAATTGAATAGTTAGGAGAAATAAATGCCTGTACCCAAACGGAAAAAATCGAAATCCAAACGGGGCATGCGGCGGGCGCACCAAAAGGTGGCGGTACCTAATCCGGCCAAATGCCCTCAATGTGGTGAAGCTAAACTTCCCCATCATGCGTGTCCCAGTTGCGGTGTTTACAGAGGACGCACCGTTCTTAAAATAAAAGAAGAATAAGGAGATATTAAACTATGCCTGTGGAAGATAAAGTCAAAAAAATTATTGCGGAAAAACTGAGTGTTGACCTTTCTGATGTTGTTCCGGAAGCCTCTTTTGTAGATGATTTGGGTGCTGACTCACTTGATCTGGTTGAATTGATTATGTCAATGGAAGAGGAATTTGATATTGAAATTTCGGATGAAGATTCTGAAAAGATGATAACAGTGCAAGACGCTATCGACTACCTGCGCGCGCACTAATTCAGTACTCCGGTTCAGATTTTTTCTTTTGATTTGATATGTGCAAGCTAAAGCTTGCGCTCTTCTTTGAAAAAGTCTGAATCAGAGCGCTACGCCACATTTTACCCGCAAAACGTCAGTACATATAATGAAATATAAATCACCTATAATAATAGGAAGTGATCACGCCGCATACATACTAAAAGAGAAAATTAAAGCCTTTCT
Source organism: Desulfococcaceae bacterium HSG9 (assembly GCA_030378005.1). Lineage (GTDB taxonomy): Bacteria > Desulfobacterota > Desulfobacteria > Desulfobacterales > JAUCGF01 > JAUCGF01. The sequence continues at coordinate 7,028 of JAUCGF010000015.1, forward strand.
GATTACTTTTGACATCACTGTGGAAGATGTCGGCGTGTATAGCGAAGATTCATCCGATTATACCGATTACGGCATAAAAGTAGCTCAAGGAGTTTCCACAGGGCAATTTGAACGTGGTGTGTTGCTTTGCGGCACCGGTCAGGGAATGACAATGGTGGCGAACAAATTCGCCCATGTTCGTGCCGCGCTTTGCCACTCAATTTTTGAGGCCGATATGAGCCGACGCCACAACGATTCCAATATTTTGGTCATGGGAGGACGCGTGATTGGCGAAGGTCTGGCACGGGAAATCGTACGAACCTGGATCAACGCCTCATTTGAGGGTGCGCGGCATAAAGAGCGTCTTAAAAAATTTGATATGATGGGTGAACACGTTAAATAATAAACGTATTATCTTTACTCGTCAGTCATAAGTTCTTGCAAGTTATTGAAATCATTGAAAGTGGAAATATGACATAAATTTTGTTAGTTTCAATGAATTCAGGGAGTTATTAAATAACTTGTAACTGACGAAATCTTTATATGCCAACAATAAAAGACCGCCCCTCATGGGAAAATTATTTTATGGAGATTGCCTCTCTTGTGGCTTTGCGTTCCACATGCCTGAGACGCAAGGTTGGCGCGGTGGTTGTTAAAGATAAGCGTATTTTATCAACCGGATATAACGGCGCCCCGTCCGGAATCAGACATTGCAAGGAAACAGGCTGTTTACGCGAACGTATGAAGATTCCATCCGGTGAAAGGCATGAATTATGCCGCGGTATCCACGCCGAACAAAATGCGATCATTCAGGCCGCTTTTCACGGTGTGTCTATTGATGAAAGCCTCCTTTTTTGCACCAACCATCCCTGCTCTATATGCGCTAAAATGCTTATCAACGCCGGAATTAAAACGGTTTATCATCAATTTGGTTATGCAGACGATCTGTCACGAGAAATGTTTGAGGAAGGCAATGTGTCAGTGATCAATTTAGAAAACGGAGAGCCGTTATGAAATGTCCGTTTTGCGGTCTGATTGATGACAAGGTGGTTGATTCAAGATTGAATCAGGAAAAAAATGTGGTTCGCCGCCGGCGGGCCTGCGTCGCCTGTTCACGGCGCTTTACCACGTATGAACGCATTGAGGACATCCCGTTGATGATTATCAAAAAGGATGAACGACGCGAGCGCTTTTCCCCTAAAAAGGTGCGTTCCGGCATCAGAAAAGCATGTGAAAAACGCAATGTCAGTATGAACATTATTGAAACCTTTATTGACGATCTGGAACAAGACCTCAAAGAAAGTGACGCCAAAGAGATGCCGTCTTCCATTATCGGTGAAAAAATTATGGGCTGGTTGCATGATTTGGATGCGATTGCGTATGTCCGCTTTGCTTCTGTTTACCGTGAATTTAAAGATGCCAATGATTTTTTCGATGAACTGAAACACATTCTGAATGAAAAAACAAACCGAGTTTAACGCGTGAATGATAACGTTTTGATGGATATGGCCCTTGATCTGGCAGTACAAGGACGCGGTTACACCTCCCCCAACCCGTTAGTCGGTGCCGTGGTTGTAAATAACGGCGTTGTAGTTGGCAAAGGCTTTCATGAAGCGGCAGGGCAAAACCATGCCGAAGTCAATGCCCTTAACGATGCGGGCGACCGGGCCAAAGGCGCGACGCTTTATGTAACGCTTGAACCGTGTAATCATTTCGGACGCACACCACCTTGCACTCAAAGCATCATCAAAGCCGGCATCAAGCGCGTGGTTGTCGCTATGAAAGACCCGAACCCGGACGTTAAAGGGGGCGGCAATGATTATTTGAGAAGTCATGGAATTGAGGTGACAGAGAGTGTGGGTGAAAAACGTGCTCGCAAAATCAATGAAGCCTTTATCAAATATATACAGACCCAGCGTCCGTTTGTTACTTTGAAATGCGCTTCCACTCTGGATGGCCGCATTGCCGCTCGAACCGGAGACGCCAAATGGATCACCGGGGAACGTTCCCGCGAATACGTTCATCACCTCAGACACGCTGTGGATGCCATTATGGTCGGTATCGGCACGGTCAAAGCGGATAACCCCAGTTTGACGACCCGCTTGAAAGATGTTCACACTAAAGACCCGCTCAGGATTGTTTTAGACACGAAGCTCTTAATTGATACGAATGCCAGGGTGTTTCAACTGAAATCCGATGTTCCGACAATTATTGTGGCGGGAGATTCGGTTTCCGTAACAAAAAAGAAATGCATTGAACAAAAAGGGGCCCAAGTCTTATGCGTCCCCCTGAAAGATAAGCAGATTGATCTCAATGCTCTGATGAAACGTTTGGGTGCTATGGGCGTGACCAGTTTGTTAATCGAAGGCGGCAGTCGTGTGGTTGCCTCGGCTCTGGCGGCCAATGTCGTTGATAAGGCAATCTTTTTTTTCGCACCCAAAATTTCAGGCGGTGATGATGGGATTCCGATTTGCAAAGGTCCCGGCCCGGATTTGATCAGAGATTGCATCCTTTTGGATAATATCACCACGCGACAATTTGATAATGATGTGATGATTCAAGGTTATATAAAAAAATAACAGCCATGTTCACCGGAATTATAGAGGGTTTAGGAACGGTTACGGCCATGCAATCATTCGGGCATGGCCAAAGATTCACGTTTGAAGCCGATTTTTTATTAGACCGCGTTAAAATTGGCGACAGTATCGCTGTAAATGGCGCTTGTCTGACTGTTATTACCATTAACGGCAACTCTTTCAGCGCCGATCTTTCGCCTGAAACCTTGTCCAAATCAACATTCGGCGCCTCAAAAACAGGTGAGCGGGTCAATCTTGAACGCGCCATGCGTTTAGACAGCCGTTTAGACGGCCATTTTGTTTCCGGGCATATTGACGGGGTCGGCCTGATACGCCAAAAACGGATCACGAGCAACGCGGTGATTATCACGATTGAAACACCGCCGGCCATCAGCCGCTATATGATCAAAAAAGGCTCGGTGGCGGTAGATGGCGTCAGCCTGACAATCAATGAATGCCGCCGTAATAATTTTACGGTAAGCATCATTCCCCATACAGCCCAAATCACCACACTTACAGACAAAAAGAAAGGCGACCGCGTTAATATCGAAACAGACATGATCGGCAAATATGTGGAGCGTTTTGTTATCTTACGTGATAATGAAGCGGGTCAAGATCCGGTCGCAAAATCTGGGATTGATCGTGAAATGCTGGCTAAGGCCGGGTTTCTTTAGTTTTAAGTGATTTCGGATAAAAATTTGTCAACTTAAAAAGGTGTGCAAGCTTTAGCTTGCGTGTTCTGCCATGGAAAATCTAAATTTGGAATATTATAGCTATTTTAAATAAAATGCCAATTAAGGGTTGAAATTTTAAGATATAATAAAAACAACGAGTTACGTTTATTCAGATTAAATTATTGTTTGAAACAGGCTTGTAACCCTTTGAATTTACACATCCGAATCCAACCCTTAATTCGCATAGCTATTTTAAATAAACTTAAAATTTATGTCGGCTAATATGTTAAACTTCATATTGGCCGGAAAAAACCGTATAACAACTGGTTATGATATGATACCAGAAGGTATCCTTAAAAATTTGGAGGAGATTAAATGACTGCCTTTTTATACCCAACAGAACCCGGATGGATTGAAGATATGCGTGATGGATGGATGCAAAGCTGTTTACCTTATTTTAGTTTTTCATTTCTCAGCTTTAGGCCCACAACATTACCGTCACCACAATTTGGCTCGTTTTGGATGTATTTCTATTTTTCTGACGCGAGAACCGAAGAACATAATCTCAAACGAAGAATACAATATCGAGCAAGAGTTACAGAATACTCAGAAGCTGGTTTTGCTAATCAAAACGATGTATTTGTTTATGAGTTCGATGGTGAACCACGAATTTGGTTTAAATGTCATGCATTAGAAGAAGTAAGGTCAGAAAATTGTCAATTGTTATGTGACTCCGACTTTGTACATACACAAGGAGTTAATTTGACATCTGCAATTAGGAACTCAATTGCACCTGTGAGGAGAGTATCTCATGCAAAAGTGTTGCAAAGAACTTCACATGAGAATATCGACTGATAATAAAGTCGGCCAAACCGTTTGGGCGGTGGGATCAGGGTGGCGTAGGGCTAAATAATAATGCGCTTGGATTTATCCTCAAGTGTTTATAAAATCAGGCCACGTACAATATCAAATACAATCAATGGAATAAACATGAATAATAATAAAATATAGATAAAACGGGCCAGTTAAAGGTGTGTTAGGCGTTAAGCCTGTTATCTACCGATTGATGTTTGGGGGATGGGCGCAGGGGCTATTATAATTCATCTGGGTGAAAACCACAACAGGAGCAAGCAGAATGTCCGGTCAAATAAATAAAACGGTGAGAAAACATTGTCAATTTTTAGGCAAAAAGGTTTTTGTTACTCTTTCGTGGTTTGAATCAGAAGGTCAAAGAGGTGATGATATTGTTGTCAAACACTGCGATTCCTCAATGTCATGCGCTGTATCAACTAAAAAAGGGGTTGGTTACACATGCGATTGGTCTAAATGTCCAATTGCCGAGGGTCTTCGTCAACACCGGTAGAGAGACAATATACATTCTCATTGCTATTGGCATTTGCATAATCGGCCTATCAGGTGCATCAAGGGCAAAGTTAAAACCACCTTTCTTTGTTTCGACTATCGGGTTTTCATACAGCGTGATAATAATTTTTTTACCTTTGGGGATAAAAACAAGTCGCGGGGATTCCATAAGTTCCTCCATAGTTATTAATTTTTTATAGTTTCAAACTAAAGAAAGATACGCTTAACATTGTCAGAGGAAATTGTTAACAGTTAAAAACGCAATTACATAACCCATCGTTTAAGCGGGCGAAAGGACCCGCCGCTTAACTCAGTCGTTAGCTGGCTTAATAACGAGAAGTGAAACCCCATTATTGAAAATTATGTCATGAAGATTCTAAAGCTGTTTGAAAAACCTGAAAAAATCGAATCGCATTTCAAATCAGCACAACTTGGAAACATCGGCTTTTAATTCATCGGTTTGTTTTTGGCAATCGAGGGCGATTGAAGAATGCGTTTGTCCTTCCTGCTTGGCTTGGCTGATTAGCGGCGTTTTGCCGCTGATAAAAATGGTTCAGCCAAGTAGGGTGTATCCCACGCACCAATCAATGTTTGCAATGTCAATAAGGTGCGTTAAAACGCACCCCACGTCCTTCGTGATAACGAAGCGGGTCAGGATGGCACCAAGTTTGATAGCGGATAAATAAAAAATTTGATATTAACCCATTGAAAACAATAAGTATAAATGAATTTGATTCAAATTTTTCTTCAGCTTTAACAGAGATTGAAGAAACAGGTGAAATCTTTATTATTTACCGAAATGGAAAACCAATAGCGAATTTAATACCTCATACACGGAAAAATCGCCTTAATCCTCATCCAGTTATGAGCGCTATCAAAATCAATTATGATCCTACTGAAACATTAAGTCAGGATGAATGGCCTGAGGAGAATGAGTAATGCTGTTGGATACCTGCGCTCTGTTGTGGCTTGCAAGCGGTGGAGGAGAATTGAGTGAGGTTGCTTTGCTTTAGAGCAGATAAACATATCTCCAATTGTTTGCATATCAGCCATCAGCGGTTTTGAAATAAGTTTGAAATATTGAAAAGGCAAACTTGAACTTCCAGCTTTACCTGATGAATGGCTCAGGGTGGTTTTGGAACACCATGATATTTCAGTTATATCGTTAGACTTGGATATCTGTGTAGCAACGAATGATTTGCCGTTCCTTCACAAAGATCCCTGCGACAGATTAATTATTGCCACTGCCAAACATCATAATTTTCCTATTGTGACTGGTGACTCTGTATTTGAAGAATATGGTATTGAAATTATTTCTTAAAAAAGAACGATGTTGATCGTGTTCAGAATTTAATCCCGGTAGTCTGCCGTTAGGCATCTTGAATAACCTTTAGCAGTATACTATCAATTATAAATTGATATGCAGATACTTCGCAGTCAATACGCTCAAAGGCTATCAGACTATTAATATATTTTCACCCTCACAGGTAATTGACTATGATAACTCGTGAACCGAAATGCGTCGAATGGAAGCGTCGCGGTGCTGAACATGTTGCATCCAAACTATCGGGATTCAGCCAGAGCAGGAACTGAAATTCTGGAAAGATGAAACAAAAAAACTTAAGCTGTTACAAGCAAAAGTGCGTAAACACCGCAAACAAATAAGCTATGCCTAACTCAGCTAAGTAGGGCGGGAAACGCCGGAAAAGCAATCAATATCAACCGTAGCCTTTGTCGGCGTTGTCTGCCTGCACAACCCGGAAACATCGGCTTTAATTGATCGGTTTAATTTAAACAAAAAGTTGCGGCCTTGCCTGTAAACTCCGGGAAACGAATCCTGAAGCCCCTACGCCCCTTCCTCATCCAACCTTCCTGTAAATACTCTTGATTTAATATCTTTTGCCCACTGTATCCATTTTCATGTAGTGCGATGACGCCATCTGGGAAAAACCACTCAATGAAGGATGCCAAAATATTAACTGCTTTTTGGACGATACTAAGGATGCCATTTAAATTTTTTTTCAAATTGATCATTCTGTTTTCTATCAGTGCTATCCTGATCAATATCGGAGTGTTAGAATGGTTTGTTCGATATAAACTAATGCCCATGGATAACTGGCAGGTGATCAATGCGCGACTCACGCCTACGAGATTAAGCAAGATTAAAAAAATCGCTGTCGGTGACTCACACCCTTCTTACAATTTGGATATTCGTACCGAAGATTTTTTTAATATGTCCTATCCTTCTGAAAATACGCATAAAGTGTATATCAAGCTACGGAATTATATAAAAATGGGGATGCGACCTGAATTTATTTTGTTGCAGGCCGATTATCATCTGTTTTCGATTTACCGGGCTAGAATGACAGACTATTATCGCTATACAGATTTTTTTGAAGAACAAGATTCAGAAGAAATGAACTCATTGAATCTGCAAGTAACTTTGAGGCAGGAAAATAGCATTGCCAACTATCTGATCCAATTTCAAAATACATACTCTGCGAATATTCATAACACCTTTTGGAAATATATCACTGACGGTTTTCACCTTGAAAACCGTTTTGAATTAACCGCCAACGGAACCATTTTGACAGATGAAGGATGGAAATATTTGTCACCATTGCAAGCCTCGCAAAGCACCCAAAAGAGAATCAAGAAGCAATTGCCTGAAGAAAATAGAAAAATATATGATTATCTAATGCATTTTTATGAAAAGACCATCCGTCTTGGCTTAAAACACCATTGTCAGGTGATTTTGATCAAATATCCTTTGTCATCAGAATATTTAAACCGACTTGATACTCAATTGAAGCTTGACATTGATCGACTTTATGTTCAAATTGCTAATAAATATGATTTAGAGATTTGGGATTATTCAGATAAGATAAAAAATAGAGATTTTTTTTCCAATCCGGATCACCTCAGCCGTAAAGGCGCCAAATATTTTGGGGATATTATTAATGCAAAATTAAACGAGGATAAAAAAAATGACTGATTCACTTTCAAATGTTCAGAAAAACTTTTTTAAGCAACCTATTAATGCAAAACAGGCTGGCGACACCGGTATGGCCATGGTTTTAATATGCTTGCTGATAGGCCTGTTCACCCATAGCGATTTGCTTTTTAAAATCGCAACGCTCCTTTTGGTTATCAATATGATTTGGCCGACTGTTTTCCGACTCGTAGCCCGTATCTGGATCGGCGGCTCAATTTTATTAGGAACCGTTGTATCCAAAATATTGCTGACAGTCATTTATTTCGGCCTCGTGACGCCAATCGGTGTAGTACGCCGAATAGCGGGCGCTGACGCCATGTTACTGAAACAATGGCAAAAAGGATCATTATCTGTTTTTAAAAAACGTAATTATCAATTTCAAGCTAAGGATATTGAAAAACCATTTTAACAAACAGCAAATAGAATAAGGAACAACAATGAATTTTTTTACTGATTTATGGGGATTTTTGAAAGAACGCAAAAAATATTGGCTATTGCCTATCATTCTCACCCTGCTTTTATTCGGCGCATTGATCGTGTTAACCAGCGGTACCGCGGTGGCACCTTTTATTTACACTCTTTTTTAACAGGAAAAAGCAATGCCTGACACAATATTAGGAATTTCCGCGTACTATCATGACAGTGCCGCCGTTCTTCTGACCGATGGACATATTACGGCCGCGGCTCAGGAAGAACGCTTTTCACGCAAAAAGCATGATTCCGCCTTTCCTGCACAGGCGGTCAGATATGTTTTGGATGAAGCTGGCATCAGTCTGAATGATCTGACGGCAATCGCTTTTTACGATAAACCTTTCCTCAAATTTGAAAGGCTGCTGGAAACCTACCATGCCTTTGCTCCCAAGGGATTGCGCAGTTTTCTGTCGGCAATACCAGTGTGGATCAAGGAAAAGCTGTTTATGCGGCGTATGCTTTGGGATGAATTATCTGAAATCGGTCCCGGACGACCGATGCTGCTGTTTCCGGAACACCATTTATCCCATGCGGCAAGTGCGTTTTACCCATCGCCGTTTGACCAGGCGGCCATTCTTACTGTTGATGGCGTGGGCGAATGGGCTACTACCACGATCTGTCGGGGTGATGGCAACAAAATCGAAATTCTGTTGCAACTGGATTTCCCCCATTCTCTTGGTTTGCTGTATTCAGCGTTTACTGCGTTTTGCGGTTTTCGGGTGAATAGCGGTGAATATAAACTGATGGGACTGGCTCCTTACGGCAATCCTGATGCAACGCGTACACAGACCTGGAAACAGGCAATCTATGAAAATTTGGTCGATCTGCGGGAGGACGGCTCTTTTCTTCTTAACATGGATTACTTTGATTATGCCACCGGTCTGACCATGTACAATGCCAAACGCTGGGAGCGATTATTCGGCATTCCTGCCCGCAAAATGGAAAGTGATTTGGCATCCGAATATATGGACCTTGCGCTGGCCATTCAACAAGTGACCGAAGAGATTATGCTGCACCTGGCTCAAACCGCCCATAAAATCACCGGCAGCCACAATCTGGTGTTGGCCGGAGGGGTTGCGCTGAATTGCGTTTCCAACGGCAAACTGCTGCGTAAAAAGCTGTTTGGCGACATCTGGATTCAACCGGCGGCCGGAGATGCCGGCGGCGCATTGGGAGCGGCTTATGCTGCCTGGCACATCCACGAAAACAAGGCACGCGATATGGATGAAGGCTATCAGGATGCCATGCGAGGCGCTTATTTAGGTCCCGAATTTTCCGATCTTGACACGCAGCGCACCGCGCGCAAATATGCCGCGCCTTACCACATCTATGATAATTTCAGCCAATTATGTACGGATGTGGCCACTCAGATGGCTGACGGAAAAGTTGTGGGCTGGTTTCAGGGACGCATGGAATACGGGCCGCGCGCTCTGGGCAACCGTAGCATTGTCGGAGACCCGCGCAATCCGGAAATGCAAAAAGTTTTAAATTTGAAGATTAAATATCGGGAAGGTTTCAGGCCCTTTGCGCCGTCTGTTCTGGAAGAAGACATCCAAACCTATTTTGATTTGGAGTGCGCAACGCCGTATATGCTGTTAGTTGCGCCAGTAAATGCAGACAGACGCAATCCGCTACCCCAGGGCGATGCCGAGCTCGATCTTTACACTCGTTTATATCATTTGCGTTCTGATATTCCGTCTATTACGCATGTGGATTATTCGGCGCGCATCCAAAGTGTCAGCAAAGCCACCAACCCGCGTTACTGGGAGTTGATTGATGCATTTAAAACTGTCACCGGATATGGCGTTATTGTCAACACCAGTTTCAATGTCCGCGGTGAACCGATTGTTCGCACTCCCGAAGATGCTTTCAGATGTTTCATGCGTACCGAGATGGATTATTTGGTGATAGGAAATTTGCTGTTCGACAAAAAAGAACAACAGGCTTTAAAAGATGATATTAATTGGCGGGATGAATATGAGTTGGATTGATCAATTTTCAAGTTATAAATTTCAAGGAATGGGGGCAAAATAACTTACCCTTTTCAGAAGAAGAGGAGTGCAAACTTCAGTTTGCGTCACAGTATCGCAAACTGAAGTTTGCACTCCAGAATGGGGAAGTTGTTTTGTCCGCATTTCCAGGTTGCAAGTTATTGTGTCACACTTACTTAATAACTCGTCAGTCATAAATTCTTGTAAGTTGTTGAAATCATTGAAAATGAAAAAACGACACAAATTTTGTGAGTTTGAATGAATTCAGGGAGTTACAAAATAACTTCAAACTTTAAACTTAAAACTTGTAACTGACGAGTTAATAAAGAACACCGGAAAATGCTATGAAATTAATCGTTGCTCAAACCGCCGGTTTTTGTATGGGCGTTCAAAGGGCTGTTGAATTGGCCATGGCCGCGCCGGCTGAACATATCAATCCGATTTATACATTCGGACCGCTGATACACAATCCTCAAGTTCTTGATGTTCTGAAAAGCAAAGGTGTGACTGTCATTGAAAAGATACCGGAACAGGGAACAGGCACAATGATGATCAGAGCGCATGGCGTAACGCCTCATGTCAAAGCTCAAATTCGTAAAGCGGGATTCAAAATAATTGATGCCACTTGCCCGCGCGTAACCAAAGTTCACACGATTATCACAAGGTACGCTAACCAAGGTTGCGCAACAATTATTTGGGGTGAGGCCGATCATCCGGAGGTCATAGGTTTATTGGGTTGCACCGGCAAAAAGGGCTTTGTTGCAGATACAATTGATCAGCTTAACACGCTGCCTTCTTTTGAAAACGCTATTATTGTTGCTCAAACAACCCAGAATATGCGCGCTTATGCCGAAGTGAAAAATTGGGTGAATCAAGAGCGGCCGCATTACAAAATATTTAACACGATTTGCGACTCTACCGCTAAACGTCAGGATGAAGTCAAACAGCTTGCTTTGGAAGTGGATGCTGTGATTGTTGTTGGTGGCTATAATAGTGGCAATACCAAACGACTGGCAGAAATTGTCAAAGAAAGCGGTAAATCAGCGTTGCATATTGAAACTGCCGGGGAGCTTAATGCAGAAATACTGAAAGACGCACAAAGCATCGGTATCAGTGCCGGCGCATCTACACCGGATTGGATCATTGATCAAATTTATGAAACCCTTAAAAATGGGATCGCTTAATGTCTGACCTGAAAATATATTTAGCGGCCCAGAGGCAAAAGGTGAATACGGCGCTTGAAGCTACGCTTGTAAAAAATGATAAGTCGCCGCGTATTGTCAAGGCGATGCACTACTCTTTAATGGCGGGAGGCAAGCGTTTGAGACCGATTTTATGCCTTGCGGCGGCTGAAGCGGTGGGAGGTGATTCGGAAAATGCAATTCCAGCCGCTTGTGCGCTTGAAATGCTCCATACCTATTCGCTGATTCATGACGATCTTCCGGCAATGGATGACGATAAATTACGTCGCGGCAAACCCACCTGCCATGTCGCTTTTGATGAAGCCACCGCGATTCTCGCCGGTGACGGCTTATTAACACTGGCATTTGAAATCATGGCTAAGGCGGCTTCGAATAGTGCTGATAATGTGAGGTCATGGCTCAAAGTCATTCAACTCATTGCTGCCGGTATCGGTTATCAAGGCATGATTGAAGGCCAAATGCGTGATATTGCATCGGAAAATACTAAGTTGACGCCAACCGAGCTGGAAGCGATGCATACTTTGAAAACAGGTGCGCTGATTGAAGCATCCACCTGCGCTGGCGCTATTTTGGGCGGTGGCATGTCTGAGCAGATTGAGCAGCTAAAAATCTATGCCCGCCATATCGGCCTGGCTTTTCAGGTAACCGATGACATCTTGAATGTTGAGGGCGATCCGGAACTTCTTGGTAAAGCCGTAGGTACGGATATGGAGCGCCATAAAAATACCTATCCGGCCTTATCAGGGCTTGCCGCTTCCAAAACATTTTCCCATGAATTGATTGACAAAGCCTTGCAAGCGATTAAATCTTTTAGTAATAAAGCGGAACCGTTACGGGCTATCGCCCGTTATATTATCGCCCGCAACAGATAAGAAATGGAGCTTAAACAACATTGAATTTTTTAGATAAAATTGATTCTCCGAATGATTTGAAACGTTTGGCACGTACTGATTTACCGGTGCTTGCAGATGAAATCCGTCAACTGATTGTGAAAGTTGTGTCTGAAAACGGCGGGCATTTGGCACCCAGTCTCGGCACAGTGGAACTGGCTATCGCGGTTCATTATGTTTTTAACACACCGGATGATAAAGTGATCTGGGATGTCGGCCATCAGGCGTATGCTCATAAACTGCTTACCGGCCGTCGCAACGAATTTCATACACTGCGCCAACATCAGGGGATTTCCGGATTTACGCGTATGAGTGAGAGCAAGCATGATGCGTTGACTACCGGTCATGCCAGCACGTCGATATCCTGCGGATTGGGCATGGCGTGCGGCAAGAGCTTAAAAGAAGAAAAATCCAAAGTGGTGTCAATCATCGGCGATGGCTCCATGACCGCTGGCCTGGCTTACGAAGGCTTAAACCAAGCTGGCGATATCCGCAAAGATTTGATCGTCATTTTGAATGATAACGATATGTCAATATCAACCAATGTGGGCGCGCTTTCTTCCTTTTTGAGCCGTACCTTGTCAGCCCAATCATTTCAGAATATCAAATCAGATATTGGGACTATTCTTAAAGGGCTGCCCCGAATCGGAGATGATGTCTATCAACTGGCCAAGCGCTGGGAAGATTCTGTCAAAACCTTTGTAACCCCCGGTATTCTTTTTGAAGCGTTCAATTTTGATTACTTCGGCCCTATTCAGGGACACAATCTGGATCATCTGATTGATATCTTAAACAATATAAAACATCTTGATCAGCCGGCACTTCTCCATGTTAAAACCAAAAAAGGAATGGGCTATGCGCCAGCCGAAAAAAATCCCACTTATTTCCATGGAGTAGGTTGTTTTGAAGTCGAAACCGGCAATGGCGTTAGCAAAAGCTGCGCCCTTCCGACTTACACCCAAATTTTTGGTGATACAATGGTTGAATTGGCTGCTGCGGATGAAAAAATCGTTGCAGTCACTGCCGCAATGCCTGAAGGAACCGGTCTTTCCGAATTCAGGCGCAAGTATCCAGAGCGTTTTTATGATGTCGGCATAGCGGAGCAGCATGGGGTTGCGTTCGCCGCCGGTCTGGCCATTGAGGGTTTAAAACCGGTTGTGGCGATCTACTCAACTTTTTTGCAGCGCTCTTTTGATCAGATTATGCACGATGTTTGTATTGAAGCACTGCCCGTGGTTTTCGCCATTGACCGGGGCGGAATTGTCGGCGATGACGGACCGACACATCACGGTTTATTTGATTTGGCATATTTGAGATGCCTGCCCAATATGGTTGTGATGGCACCTGGGGATGAAAATGAACTCCGCCGTATGATGGCTAGCGCTTTTGATCATAAAGGGCCTATTGCTTTTCGCTATCCACGGAGCATAATCACCGGGGCAGGTTTAGACAAAGATATTGTTCCGCTTCCTTTCGGCAAAGGGAAAGTTTTGAAACAAGGGGATGATATCTTGATTCTCGCTATCGGCGGATCAGTGGCCGAAGCGCTGGCGGCGCATTCTATATTAGAAAAGAAAGGCATTAACGCAACAATTGTCAACTGCCGCTTTGTCAAACCGCTGGATGAGGATTTAATCACTGCTTTGGTTAGAAAATTCACTCATATCATTACTGTTGAAGAACATGCCGCTCAAGGTGGTTTCGGAAGTGCTGTCTTAGAGTGCTTATGCGATCACGAGATTACCGGATTTCATTTAAAACGCCTCGCTGTTCAAGATAGTTTTGTCGAACATGGCCCCCAGGAACTGCTTAGAGCTAAATATCGTATTGATACGACAGCAATCGTTGAAACTGCCATGAAATTGTTGAAACATGCCTGCTAGAACCCATGCCAAGCAATTTAGTAACCATAATAATTCAAGTTTGTTTTTGCGAAATAATTCCAGAGGTGACAAATGGCGGATGTTCAAACGAAATTGATGTTATTAAATGAGCTTATAGAAGATAAACTATTTTTCAATTCAATTCTTGATAAACTATTGCTTCTTGCTCAAGAGAAGCACCTGAGCCGATTGAAACGATACGAAGCCGATTTAAAAGAGTTTGAAGCTCGTTACAGGATGTCATCTGATTCTTTTTATGAAAAATTCGAAGCTGGCGAACTCGGAGACGCAACAGATTTTTTTGAATGGTCAGGGCTGATTGATATGCGCCGAGCTTTGTTGAATCAGTTGAACCATCCGGAGATGCCTGATGAAAGAGGCCGCTGATTATCTGGCTGATATAAAATCTGTTCTTATTTCAGAACTGCGTATCACTGATTTTTCAATCATAAGAGAAGAATCTCAAGGAAAAATCGGGTTGTATCGGTATCGTATATTGTCAGATGACAATTCGTTATTAGAAATGTTTGAACGTTTTGAGATGACAGACACTGGAGTAAATACTTTAAAATATAGCTTTCACTGGCAAAACGCTGATGGAACAATACGAAAACGATGGGATAATGCTGCCCACCATCCTGAAATCGCTTCTCATCCTAACCATATACACGACGGTTCTGAAGACAACGTTTTACCGCATTTGTCTGTAACCGCCAAAGATGTTCTGAAGATTATTTTTGTATAATTATCGCCGTATTGACAATTATGAAAAAAGAGCAACACGATAAGACAATACCTCAATTGAAAATCGTGGCCACCTCATCTGAAATCTGGCAGGATGATCGCTACGTCAATGCTAAAAAAAGATTGTTCATTGGCCTGGTAACGGGCGCAAGTGCGCTTGTCAGCTTTTTTATGGCACTGCTTTGGGTGATTCCATACATCGGTTTTGCCGCGATTCATCCGCTTGCGCCCTGGGTTTTCAGCGCACTGATTCTTGCATCTGTTATTTTGGTTATATGGTCATCTTTTGGCTTGGTACTCAATATTGTATCAGGAAAAATCCTCCCGTTTTTCAAGCGTATGCGCGGTATAACTGTCAAATTGTTCCTGCCCTTGATGATGCTTTTAGGTCGCTCGCTGGGAATTTCCAAAGACAAAATCCACTCTTCTTTTATCCAGGTGAATAATGAACTGGTTGCTTCTGCCAGCAAAAAATATGCTTCTAATGAAATTTTGCTTTTAATGCCGCACTGTTTACAAAACAGCAAGTGCAAAATGAGACTGACCTACTATATTGATAATTGTAAGCGTTGCGGTGAATGTCCAATCACGGGACTTCTGGTTTTGAGTGAGGAGTACGGCATTCATCTCGCCGTAGCCACAGGCGGAACAATCGCCCGCCGCGTTGTCGTACAAAAACGTCCCCGCTTGATTATAGCGGTGGCCTGTGAAAAAGACCTGGTCAGCGGTATTCAAGACGCCTACCCACTACCTGTTTTTGGCGTATTGAATTATCGTCCGTTGGGCCCCTGTCTCGACACTCAGGTTTCACTCCGGCGTCTGAAAGATGCTATCCGGATGTTTCTAAAACCAGACACTGTTGCGAATAATGTAACATCTAATTAATGGAGAAAATATGCCTGCAAAGCAAATGAAAGATGTGCTATATAGATGGAAGCATCGGACTGACGAGTATCAGTCCGTTATTACAATTTCGTCGGAAGCCGGCAGTGATGGGCGATTCATTGCCCAACAACTGGCCAAAACCGTCAGATTTGATCTGTTTGACAGCCTGCTAATCAATGCGATTGCGGAAAGTGCCGAAGTGAGCGCCAAAGTGGTTAAAAGTGTTGAAAAATCACGCCTGACCGGTATTGAACAATTTGTTGATATGTTGATTTACGATGAATACCTGGAGCCGAGCGACTATTTAAAACATTTAGCGCCAATTGTAACTGTTATCGCCGAACACGGACACGCTGTTATTGTCGGCCGAGGCGCTAACTTTATCATCCCCAAAGAAAAAAAATTAAGTGTGCGCATCATTGCTCCAATGGAAAAACGTATCCTTAATATTACAAATCGGTTTGATGTTTCTGCTGATGAAGCCAAACGACGTATTTCCAACCGCGAAAACAGACGAGCAATGTTTGTGAAGCGATCATTTAATGCCAACATTTCCGATCCCGTTCATTATGATCTTGTTATTAATTCTGGCAATCTGAATAATGCTCAAATAGTAAATTTTATCATTTCAGAAGTTAATGAATAAAACTCAATGAAATCAATACGGCTTAGGGAAAAACCCGCATTGCGCCAATTGCATGGCCGCATTCCGGTTTTGAGCCGACCGCCGTTATGGATGCGGTCAAAAATTCTTTAAAACCTATAATGACAAGGTCTAAAACATATCGGAAATAATGGAGTGCAAACTTCAGTTTGCGCGTTTCACCCAAAAAATTAAAAAGGAAAATCTTATTATGAAAAAATTGGCAACTGGAAAGCGCCTGATTCCCAATCGCAACATGATTGCAGGCGCAATTTTTACGATACTTATTCTTTTTATATGGGGTTGTATGACCACACCTAAACAATTAAAAATAAAAGATACATCACTCACTTTTCCCGCAGGAACCATTATCAATCTTCAGAATCGCCAGACACTCTCTTTTGAAGAATTGAGCGATATTTTGGAAAAAACCCGTGTTATTTATATTGGCGAAAATCATGCAGACCCGTCGCATCACCAAGTTCAGCTTCAAATTATCCAGGCATTGTTTAAACGTCATCCCGATTTGACGGTCGGTATGGAGATGTTTGACCAAACTTACCAGCCCATATTGAAGCGATGGTCTGCCGGAGAGCTTGAGCAAGATGTTTTTCTGCAAAAAACCCATTGGTATGCCAACTGGCGTCACCGCTACTCTTTGTACAGCGATATTCTTGATTTTATTAAGGAAAAACATATCCGCCTGATTGGTTTAAACATCCCGTTTCATCTGCCTCGAAAAATATCAATAGGCGGCTCAGACAGTTTATCGCCGGAAGAAAAGAAACATCTGCCTCAGCATATCAACACGACCGACCCCGATCATCGCGCCTATTTAAAAAAAATATTCAGTCATCACCGCATACCCGGACGCACTAATTTTGAATATTTCTATGAAGCTCAATGTGTTTGGGAAGATGTTATGGCTGAAGCTATCGCCAGGCATCAAAGTGACAGTCCGATGATTATTTTGGTAGGCAATGGTCATATCGTTCATAAATATGGCGTCCCAAACCGGGCGTACAATCGAACCCAGACACCGTTTAAAACTATCTATTTGGCTTCAGTCGGTACGGAGATAGACCCGTCTGTGGCTGATTTTGCTTGGGTAACGCCTGAACAAACCCGCCGCAAACATCCATTTATGAAATAGGGCTGCCAACATCGGTAATATGATAATCACTTTTAAATTAATGACTAAGGATGATGCTACTATGCTAAGAATTAAATTGTTTACGATGATGTTATGTCTGATGATCGGGCTGTATCCCCTCTCAGCTCTAAGTGCCGACACAACGCCTGCTTCCCCTGAAATGAATCCGAAATTGACTAAAATACTAAAAAAACTTGAAAACCGCTATAAACCGACCGGTTTTACAGCACGTTTTGCTCAGGAATCAACCGTTAAAGCATTGGAAATCAGCGATTTGGCTGTCGGAAACATTACGGTTAAAAGGCCGGACAAAATGCGCTGGACATATACAAAACCTGAAAATCAGATTATCATCACCGACGGTAAAACGCTATGGGCGCACCGACCGGAAGAAAATCAGGTGATGGTCGGCAAATCACCTGCGCTTCTCGGTGACGGCAAAGGGGCCAGTTTTCTGACTGATATGAATCAGATCAAGAAAAATTTTAAAATTACAATGACTGAAGAAAGCACCGCCAGTCATTATAAATTAAAGCTGATCCCTTTAAAAAAAACATCCGACCTTGCCGTTATCTATATTTTGATTTCTACAAAAACATTCGATCTCACCGAAATCATCACCTACAATGCCTATCAGGATGAAACGCGGATTCAATTTACTGATATTGAGTTTAAAAAGCATATTGATGATGCTTTATTTACGTTTGATATGCCTGATGGCATTGATGTTGTGCGATTTGATGAGCAGTAATATTAGGATACGAATTTGAAGTTGAAAGTAATAGTTCTTATGGAGAATTGTAGTGCTAAGGATCAGGGACAAAATAACCACCCCAATTGTGATTTTTAAAACGAGATGCGTGAATTAACGCTGAAAAGCGGTTACAGTCAGTTTGAGGCCAAAACACGTATTACATGAGATGCTGTCAGAGTTTATCTGTTGGAAGTGCGAGCTTCAGCTTGCGAGGCAAGTAACCCGAGCTGAAGCCGGCACTCCTATTTTAAACCAATTTTCACCATCAGTTTACACCATGTTTTTCCAAAATTTCAACAACTTCAGGCAAATCAATCCCTAATCGCCGAGCGGTCGCAATTGTTGGAATGCCGTCATCTGTCCAGCCTCTGCGTTTATATACGGCGTCTTGCAATTTTTCGTATTGCGCTTCACGATATTTCCGTAAAATAGCCATCTTTGCTTCAGTCGTTTTTCCAGTAATATCTTCGCCGTGTTTTTCGACAAGTTGTTTATCATAGCGTTCAGCGCGGGATTCGTATTCTTCTACGGTTACGGGGCCCATTGACCGGTAGGGGATGCTGTCATGCTCCCGGCGTCCGTAACCCATTTTCAGGTTAAAAATGCGCTGGAAATTATAAACTGCCTCGCTGGTAGCAATCAGATCATCCGGCGTGGATTTTATTCCTGTTACCGCCGTAAAATATTCCGCATACCATTGAATATGTTTCATCACTTTAGCCGGTTCAGCCGTGTCTTTGTTGTCCTCTGGAACAATATCATTCCAGGGAAGTTTACACAGCCCGCAAAGGCCGAACCAGGTTCTGAACATGGGAAACCAATGCAGGGCTTCCGCTTTTTCTTCAAATGTCGGCATGAAATTATGCACCATATCTAAAAAAATCAGCCAGGCTTCATCGTGCTGAGGGCCTTTCAAGGCCATGCCATAACCGCCTTGTTGAGCCAAAGACTCTTTGGTCATGTATTCGGAAAATTCAAGCCCTTTGGATTCCATCCCGATATCTTGCATGATCGCGGCATCAGCACCATATTCCTTGGCAAAAATCGCTTTCATACGGCGGATACCCTGTCCGACAAGAGCGCCAAAACCTTTGCCTGAAGCCATCTGATGAACCAATTCAAGAGCGGTGGAACGATTCCCGAAACTCAGGTCCAAGCCGCCTGTATGATCTGTATTAATCAACCCAGTTTCAAAGCATTCCATGGCAAAGGCCATGCCCGTGCCTACGGAAATAGTGTCCAGGCCGTAAGCATCGCAGTAAAAATTCATCTCCAAAATAAAAAACGGATCAAAAACGCCCAGATTGGAACCGCACCCGGCAATGGTTTCGTATTCCGGCCCATCCACAAAGACTTTCAGTCCTTTATAAGGGCCGCTGATAGGTGTAAAATCTTTAACTCCGTGAGCGCACGCCACGGTGCATCCTTTCCAACATCCGTCAAAACCGGGATCAAACAGACTTCGATACGCAACACCGCCGATCAGGTTGGCGCAGCGATGCCGTCCGAACTTGAAATTATTGACCGGCAGCAGATCAAAATCATCCATAATCGGCACCAAGTGGGTTGTGCCTATCTTAGCCATCTCATTTTGTTTGGGGTCCAGTTCTGCAATTTCACGGGAATAGCAGCGTCCCACGGTTTTTAAGGCGTCTATATCAGCCGGTTGATTGGTTTTTAAAGACACGGTATCCCAGCAGGCCACAATCGCCCGAACGCCTTTGTCGGCAAACACACTGCCGATTCCTCCGCGGCCGGCTTGTTTATTACGAACCTGTTTCCGTTTGGCGTCATACCATGAAAAATTCAGACATCCGATTAATGTGTGTTTCGCTCCTGAACCCGCGGAAACAACCGAAACACGGCCTTGCTTGCCTTTGGAAAGATGTTCGGTCAACAAAGCTGACATCGCGTAAGAATCATCGGGCAGCTCGGGAATCTCCAGAATTTGAATTTTTTGGTTGATACCATCGATCACAATGACAGTGTCACCCGTGGTTTTGCCTGTCAATTCAAGGGCGTCAAATCCGGAAAATTTGAGATACGGGCCAAAATAGCCTCCCACATTAGAATCAATCACCGATCCGGTTGTCGGTGATATGGCAGTGACAATGCTTTTGCCTGATCCCGGAAAAACCGGTGTGCCACCCAACGGCCCGGATGCGATACAAATAGCGTTTTCAGGATCATTCCATTTCGTGTCGCCGGAAACAGCATTCCACAAAAGCCACAGGTCAAAACCTTTGCCTCCGACAAATAATTGCTTGATTTTTTCAGGCATCCGTTTAACACTTATTTCAGCTTTGGAAATATCAATTGACAACGTTTGATTGGCATACCCTTTTTCAATCAAGGGTTTTGGGTAGGTAAAGCTTTTTACCTCTTTAATATTCAATTCAGACATGTTCCGCTCCTTATATAATATAAAATAGTTTGGATTCGAATAATCAGGCATCCGTTACG
>JAUCGF010000016.1 GCA_030378005.1 Desulfococcaceae bacterium HSG9
CCTCTATTTGGTCTGCCTCAAACCAGCTCATCAGTTCTGTTTTTTTGATGAAAATTTACACTTAATTGATTTTTATAAACAATTGTTAATAATATTTTTACCGGAGGTATATCTCCGGGAATTGCTGCTTAAAAGCTTGTTTCGCAAGATTAAATGCCTGCTCAAGTCCCTCCTGTGCAAATTGGGGAACTGGCGACCAACCTTCCCTGTCAAACGAAGAAAGTGCCGGATTCAAAGGTTTGTGATGCCCGACAACCGCCAGGGATTCAACGGGTGCTGCGGATAGCAAGCCATAATCAGTTGCAAGTTTTTTACCAGATACAATCACAAATAGAAATGAGGCTAATTCATGGCGATAATTTTTCTGAAAGTCAAATCGTCGTCCGTTTTTAAGAGCGTCCATCATTTCCTGAAAATTGGCTGTCATTTTACCAAAATCGTGTAAAACAACGCAAAGCAGCGAACTTTGCCAAAAGCGTTCTGCCTCAAAATCATATTTCCGCGCCAGTCTTTCAACAAGATTTTGTTTGGCTATGCGTACATCCTGCCAAGCCGATAAAACATAATCAAAATGTTCTTGATAAGTCTGATCTGGCTTGGCGTAGTAAATTTTACTCATAATAATACAACTGATTCATCATTAATCCGAATGCCGGGAATCGGTTTTTCCAATATCACGGAAGAACCGACAAAAGTAAAATGTTCTCGACAACTGATGCGTCGTTCCTTACCTTTAAATGCAAATGCTGTGGGCAACAGATATACTTGGGGAGCGCGAATTGATTCTGTAATGGGTAAATTCTCTAAATCTGCAAGAGGGCTATAATTGTTAACATGATTACCCGGCAGTATGGTTTGTTGAAAGTCGGCCACGGGTATTTCGTTAATATCAATAATTTCGCCCACATTTATGATTTTCAAGAGGTCATCACTGTTGCCTGCCGTTAAAGCGTAGCACGGCGACAAAAAAGATTCCCTGACTTGATTAACAGATAAACGTGATTCGGAAGCGATATAAAGGGACATTTCCAAGTCAGTTAAATATTCTCTCAAAAGTACATCTGTTATAATCGCTTTCGATTTTATTTTACGATATTTCCAGAGGTCTTTAAACACGCCGCGATGTGTTCCGACAACGCCGAAACGCAGGCCGTTTGATTCTCTGAATCCGACAGCCGACTCAAAACTCAAGCCCATGGCCGCCCCCATTAAACCTGTCAGAGTTGTAGGAGGCGGAAGCGGAAGGCTCTGCTGAAATGTATGCGATTCAGGGATACGGAAAGAAGCGGTAACGGCAAATACTTTTATATGGAAACAATACATTATGCACCTCGCGGGCTATAATACGTTTGCATCCAATTTTTCATAGCTTTAAAGGCCTCTCCTATCGAAACCGTGTCTGATGGCAATTCTGAAAAGATGCTTTTTCTGGCGCCAAAAGTAAATTCTTTAATTTCAGCATCAAAGTCCTGAATGACTTCATTGAGTGTTTCGATTTTAACGCCTTTTGCGGTGGGCAAAACCGATTCAAGAAAAATAGGATTCTTAGCGGTCAGTAAAGCGGCAGCGATAAATTTAGGCGAAATATCAGCCAGAAAACGTGTCTGCCGTCCGGAAGACCAAAGGTTTTTAAAAGCATCAAGCAGACCTTCAACCCGTTTGCAACGTTTATCCGGTGTAAGCTCTTCTTTGTCGTCAAATCCGTCGCCGCAGCCCACACGGTCTAATTCAATCATTAACGTTCCACGATAAATCCCGGAGTGGATTTCAGTTTCAAAAATATTGGGATTACCTCCGGCTTTAACGCCCATATAATTGGTTCCGAAATCCAAATCACCTTCATATTTGTTCATTGCGACAAGGGGTGAAACTCTTACCGGCGATGTCCTTGTTATCGAGCTTCCTTTACTGCTTTCACCACCTTTTTCAGTACCCATATATCCGAAAAGATCATCGTCTATATATTTGGCGGGTTTTTGCTGTGTCGTAGCGGCTCCTTTACTGATTGAAGCCGCTACGCCTTCAGATGAAGGCCACCCCATATTGGCTAACTGGTCACGTAATGCCCGGCGAACCCATTGCGAAGA
Organism: Desulfococcaceae bacterium HSG9; assembly: GCA_030378005.1. Lineage (GTDB taxonomy): Bacteria > Desulfobacterota > Desulfobacteria > Desulfobacterales > JAUCGF01 > JAUCGF01. The sequence continues at coordinate 2,088 of JAUCGF010000016.1, forward strand.
TCCGTAAGGGAATTGTTCCGTACCTCGACTCAGTTTTTTTATGCTGGAAATATTATCAGCTTCTTTATCCGAACCGTTCAAACTCGCAAATGAAATCGGAGTAAGATAGGTAATCGTTAGCGCTTTGACTGCTTTCATCATTTTTCTCCTTTTTTAACCGATGTTATCGCATTAAAACTGTTCACGGCTGAGATCATACTAAATTGTTTGAATTCCGAAAAATTATCATCCTTCAGGTGGCCTTCATAAACACCTGGAGGGATAACCAAATTCTTGCCAAGTCTAAACTGCAAACGGTTTAATTGTTCTAAAAAATCAATTTTTGTTCTGGCTTTGCGTAATGCGAACAGATCTCCCTTTTTACCCTCTTTGCCAACTACAACGCCAAGCCGTTTTCCTAATTTAACGGCAGTTTCCTGTTCTTCTTCGGTCATATCATCCTCCGCTCTTACAATGGGTTCATAAATAACAACAAAATCAAGAAGCGGTCCGATATAGTTCAAAGCGGCATGAAATACATGCTTTTCGATAAGATCAAGAACGGATTGCTTCTTTAAAATACGTTCACATACTCGATTTCTGATGATTGTTTTATTTTCATTTTTTGTTTGGGTAAAATCAATTAAAAGGCGCATTATTTCTCTGCTTTTAATATTTTGCTGTTTCAGCATTTTGAGCAACCTGAAAAAATAGACGGAGTCTCTAAAAGGCCAAGCCATTTTACACATTTTCGTCTGGCCTTTCGACTCTAAATGCAACACATAAAACTCAAGCTGTGCTTTGGAAAGGGTTAGTTCAAACAGTTCTTCCACGGTTACCACATCATTTTGATCTTCTTGCTCAGTTTTTTGTTTTTGAAGCACCTTTTTATACACATTATATAAAAAAGCGAAAGATACTTCAAAAGGTCGTTGAAAATAACCGCCTAACGGATGGTCAAAATTCTTATACAAGTTTGGATCATCATATTTGGATTCCTGCATCGGAGCCCATACATCAGACATTTTAGTTAAGGAAACAGAATAGGGTAGAAAAATATAAAGGTTGCCTCCTTGAGAATAATAAAAACCATTTACAGGGATAAATTTGCCGAGTAAAGAACACTTCCAACATACTTTTTCCGGTTTATGTCCTTGTGAATTAAATGACAGCACACCTGCTGAACCGGTGATAAGAGGAAATATAGTTTCTTTCGCATCTTCAAGGGCATGGCTTGATTTACCGCAAAGATAACATACCCCTTTCGCTTTGGTCATTTTGGTTTTAATATTTACCTTTGGGCGTATCTGATTCTCGCCATCAATTAACAATCCTGCAGTTGTTATGTCTAACTTATTTGCATCCAGAAATTCAGTCATGCGTTGTTGAAGATGCTGGTGCGATTCAGGGAGCTGATGACGATTTTTGTTTACTTTTTTACCATTGATGACGATTTCTTTTTTTCCTTTTTTATACCATTTTACAGAAGTTCCTGAAGGACGCGGCGCTTTGCTGAAAATAACAGACGCGATCCCTGGTGACTTTTTTTTCGGAAAAGCGATAAAATTATCTTTTTCTGAGTCATAGTAAAAATTATACGCATGTTTTGTATTCCGTTGCTTCTCTGTTGAAAGGTTGTAATAATCGGCTATTAATTGATCATAAGCTTTTTCCAGACAATTCTGAAGCGATTCCTGATCGCCTTTCAAAACCAGCTTAGTGTCGTTTTCAATAATCTGAATGTCTGGTTTGGTTTTGTTCAGAATTTTCATAAATCCGATCAGGCCGGAATCTAACCAAAAATGGCCCAATTTTGGAAAAATCAGTTTAACTGTTTTAGCTTCTTTCATTTTTTCCTCTTTAAAACGACGCCATACCCGCGTGATGAAGATTTACCGATTCCCCAATAATCAGGAAGGCGAAAATTAGTTTCAAACACACCTTTAAATCCGAGTACATTAACATTCTTTTTTATTTCAATTCCACCCACCTCATATAATTCAGCACGAACATGAATCGGAAGATCAGCAACATACCGTAGTGATTTACATACGGAAAGTATATTCCCTACGATAATTTTACTTAAAAACCGATCCAAGTGTTTTTTTTGATATTTCATTTTCCCATACAATGAATAATTTTTCTGATTAAGCCCTAACCACGGATTAATAAACTCATACAAAATGGTGTCAGCACATAGGCCAAAAGGTATAATATCAGTTTTTAAACTTTGTTCGGTAACAGTATATCTCTGATTGTAAAGTTCTAAATGGTCAATATTGGTAATCGCTTTAAGCATGTAGGCACCTTCCTGCATTCCCGCTAATAATGCCTGATTCTCCACTACTTTATATTGAATTAGCGGATGGCTATAAAGAAAACGGTTTCCCAAATGGTGATGAAATTCCGGTCTGTTTTTGTACAGTTTACCCAAATAGCCTCTTATAGCTTTTCCGTCCGAATGGTTGATGGAAGGGACAGTTTTTAGCCATAATTCTGTTTTCTCACATTTAATAGGAATTGTCATAACTTTTATATTGCATATCATTCGATATGCTTTTGCGCTTAAACGCTAAATTTAGCGACGTCAATAGTGATCTGTCAAGGTTGAAACTTGTTGTTAAAATGAATTATTCACTTTAAAAACAGGTAGTGATACAATTCAAACTCATACAACTGAAATAAGATTTTTATTCTTTGTCCGATTTTCTCTATCGGTTAAATTTAATCTGACAAAGTAGTAACAATAAATCCTTGTTTTAATGGACATTTTAATAATTTGTTCTAACAATACACTTCATTTCAATTCTTGTTTTATTGAAAAAAGCTATTTGGGCAATGAAAGTATTTCTATCAATATACTTCTAAATAATTTATTGTCAACCTCTGTTCATACTTTTATGTTTATTTTATCGTTCATCAATTCCTTCTTTAAGTACCTGGACAAAAGTTTTCCGGTATTTTAGAAATCGGATTTTTTAGAAAAATCCGATTTCCAGCAGAATTTGTAACCTGAAAATATATGTCCAAGTACTTATAGGCTTTCTTAGCTATCTCTTTTTTGATTGGTCGAGTTATACCGACCACCGCTATTTTGATGTTTCAACCTGACTAACCACTTTTTCGATCATATTATCCATCTTTTGTATCAGGTTTGATATGAGTTGTTGTAATTTTTCCGGCTGAGTATTCCACTCCTTTGTTAATTGTGTAATATCCAGAGTTCCGACAGTAACCGAGCCATCTGCAACAATAGTAAAAATTTGCGTGTGCTCTCCTTTTTGTAAAAGGCCCATTTCTCCAATGAAATCTCCTGCCTTCAACGTATTTATGATAATATTTTCTTTACGTGTCTTCTTGATCATTTTGGCCTTGCCTTCAAGAATTACATAAATCCAGTTAGAGATATTTCCTTCTATAATTATTGGAGTCTTATCTGGAAAAATTTCCTCGTTCACAACGTAGCATAATATATCTGAAGTAATTTTCATGTATGTAGTAACCTCCTGTTACGGCATTAAATAGAAACCCAGCCTTTTTTCATTTTCATGGCTGATGGTTTTAAAAGCCATTCCCAAACAAAGTGTATCATCCTTTTCTCCTTTACTGATATTAGCAATTTGGGCGGTCGCATTCAATTCAACATCCGGCTTTAGTTCCGTATCTAGAATAAATTTGTCTCTGGGAAGATGGGAAAATTCAACCGAGTTTAATGTATCGATCTCAAGCAGAAACCCTCCCTTGCTAATATCTATGATTTGGCCTTTCAGTTTGTTTTCCTCAGGGCTGCCAACTGGCCTATAATAACATTCCAAGTTCACCTTTTTCCGATAGAATTTGCGTTCTGCCCAAATCTCGTCAGCCTGCTCTTGAGTTTTGCCGCTATCAACATTTTCTTTTTCCAAACTTAAGGTAGAGGACATTTTGTTCAATCGAACAAGGTTTTTTAGTGCTTGGCCGACAATAAGCTTAAAAATATTCGGCATTGCTTTAAAAGCATTTTTAATCATAGCAGGGTGCCATACTTCCAGTATGCTATCTTCAAGACTTCTGGCCGATGCAACTCGACGAGTATAGTCACCGGTAAGAAGCGCCATTCCACCGATAATCGTATCAGGCCCCAGTGTGGCGATTTTAACATTTTTTCCGTCTGACTTGATAAAGATTTCAACTTGGCCACTAATAATTTTATATATCGAAATTCCGAAGTCTCCTTCTTTAATTATCAGGTCGCCTTTTTCATAATCAAGTCGAAATTCTGTTGGGAGTTGCTTGATTTTTTTTTTCATCTGTTCAGCCTCTTTATGGTTAATTGATAATAGACATTCGTTTTACAAAAATGTAGTAAAATCAATAAATTAATAAATTAAAACGTAAAATTTTCCAAAAATCTAAATTATTGAACTGCTCTTATATGATACTCTGTTGGTGGTAAATTTCGGTTCGTTCCAACGCAGCAGTCTTGGAACCAGCTTTTTATTTGGATGTCGGCCAGTTCATTCATATAAGTAAGTTCCTAAATGAGTTTTTCAGGGCGATTATGGGCTTTAACTGTCTGTTTTTATTATCACGATATTTGTTTATCGGGTTTTGGATAAAATCAGAAGGCAAAATATAGCATTTATAACCAACTGATTTTAATTGACATTTTCTTAACCAGTTGCAATTAACAGCTATACCTGTTATTATAAGGGTTTAAAGCGATAGAGAAATTATTTGTCCAGAGTCCAAGATTAAAGTATTTCTGAATATTGGATGTCGGGCATGGCTAAAGTATTCTCAGGCTGATGCCGACTTGGTAAACAATAGACATCCTTCCTAAATAATTCTTAGCTCTTTTATATCAAGGGTTTACAGAATTTTGCCGATTTAGAGATTATTACCGGGAAATACTGATAAATAGCGATTTTATAAGCAATCAGGATTTATTATTATAGGAAAGATGTATAATAAGGCGAAGTATTTTATTTGCTAAACGGCTTAGTTTCCTGTATTGAAAATTCAGAGCAGGTGAGCCGAAGCTTGCGCTCTTTTCCGTTAGCAATAAAACCACATAATAAAACAATAATAATTTATAAACCTATTCATCTCTTCAGGTCAAGCTATTCTTTACTATTCGTTCGATTATTTTGAAATTTTACCATGTTTGTGAAATAAATATGATCTTCAAGAGGCGAACGACAAATCTGAATTCAGGAGGTAAAAACGTATGCCTGTTAATGTGAAAAAATTATTTCGCGTCTGCAACCCCAGCAATACTTTGAATTACGCCGATCCGGAAGACAGAAGGTATTATATTGATTTTGCATCGGTGCGCTCCGCTAATTTAATTCGTTCATTAAAGCGCACGATCACTTTTTCGGACCAATCCACCTGCCAATTATTCAGCGGACATATCGGCTGTGGCAAATCGACCGAGCTGATGCGCTTAAAAGCCGAACTTGAAGAGCTGAATTATCATGTGGTTTATTTTGAATCCAGTGATGATCTGGATATGGGGGATATTGATATCACTGATATTTTGCTGGTGATCGCGCGTAAAATCAGTGAGAGTCTGTCAGCAATCGAAATTGATATCCGGCCTGGCTACTTCAATAAGCTTTTCGGTGAAATAAATAACCTTCTAAAAACTGAAATCGATCTTTCGGCGGGCGTGCAATTTTCTCTGGGGCTGGCCAAAATCACAGCTAAAACCAAAGACAGCCCGAAGTCACGTACCCGGTTAAGGGACTATCTGGAAGTGCGCACCGATAACATCATTGAATCAATCAATTCGGAAGTTCTGGCGGTTGCCGAACAAAAATTGAAAATGATCGGTAAAGAAGGGTTGGTTGTGATTGTGGATAATTTGGACCGGATTGATAACAAGCCGAATGCAGCCGGGCGGACACAACCTGAATATATTTTTATTGATCGTGGTGAGCAATTGAAAAAACTCGGCTGCCATTTGGTTTATACCATTCCGTTGACGCTTATTTTTTCAAATGATTCCAGTATCCTGAACAGCCGTTTTGGCAAACCCAAGGTTTTGTCAATGGTACCGGTGAAATCACGAGACGGCCTGCCTTTTGAAAAAGGATTGGCCTTGCTCAAGCAGATGGTGATGGTCAAACCGTTTCCGGATTCAGATAAAGTCGAGCAATTGCAACGTGCTGTCGAACTTTTCGAGACCCAAGAGATGTTGACCCGAATATGTTTGATCAGTGGCGGACATGTGCGCAACCTGCTGGGTTTTTTGTTCAGTTGCCTGGAAAAAGAGGACCCGCCGTTTCCGGAAGATATTCTCGAAGAAGTCATTCAGGAATATCGGGATGACATGGTTAAAAAGGTGACACCCGATGAATGGGCGCTTTTAGATAAAATCGTCAAGGAACAAAATGTTGCCGGCGAAAGCGACTATCAGACATTGTTGCGCAGCATGTTTGTTTTTGAGTATCAGGATAAAAAGGGAATATGGTTTGGTGTCAATCCCTTGTTAAAAGAAACGGATAAACTCTGAAAATTCAGAAATCGGGTTGTTTGGAAAAACCCGATTTCTAAGAAGGTGCAAATATGCCGTCCTCTTTGTATAATCAAAGCGCCGCCCAGCTTAATCAACGGTCATTAAAACGAATTATGCGCACACTTACATTGTCGGAAGGTGTGTTCACCCTGATTATTGCGCATTGCAATTACATTGGCCTGCGTCTGAAAATTGCCGAGCAGATGCTTCACGATGCGCCCCTCAAGATTCATCAGGTAGCCCTGCCGTCATCAGTAAAAACACTTTATACATATCTCAATGCCCAATTGCGCGATGTATCCCCGCAAGCTGTGATGGTTATGGGTTTTGAGTCGATTGATGAAATCGACCGTGTTCTGATAGCCGCTAATCAAGTGCGGGAAGAGTTTCGCAAAAATTTGCGCTGTCCGTTGGTTCTTTGGGTGAATGATAATGCTTTAAACCGTTTTATGCGTGTGGCGCCTGATTTTAAAAGCTGGTCAGGTTCTCCGATTCGGTTTGAACCGGAACCTGATGATCTTCTGGCCGCCTTACACTATTATGTAGCCTTTTTGTTTGCGGAAACATTAGAAGAAAGCACTCTGGCCGAAGACATCCGTGTGGCCGATGATAAGCCTGAACCGATTGCCAATTTATTAAAACCGTCAGAGTTGGATGCGTTCAGGGTGGATGCGCGAATACTTGATTTGGAGTCTGACCTGGAATTAAACGCCGGGCTGCAGTTGCTGCAAGGTTATGCGTCGCAGCAACGCGGTGATTATATCACATCACTTAATCAGTTTAATATGAGCCTGTTTTTTTGGAAAAAGACTCAAAACAATAAACATGCCGCGGCTTTGCATTACTATATGGCCGGGTGCTATGAGCAGAAAGGTGAGCTTAAAGAGGCGTGCCGACACTATCGAAAAGGGCTGCACCTGATACGCTCTCACGACGATTTAAATCAGTCTTTAAAATCAACTTTTAAAATCAATCTGATAATACACCAAAAATACACGCTAAAACTTTGTAATGTGTTGCTGCAACTGGAAAAATGGGAAGAGATGCAGGCGGCCGCGGCCCAAGTGTTACCGTTAGAAGGCTCAGGGTTCGAGCATCATTATGAACTTATCATGCGCGCCGCGATAAAACAATTTCTGGCTGAAGCCGCTTTACACAACGAACAATGGGAACAGGCCGTTACCATAACGCAACGGGCGCTTGATAATATCAAAGCGGTCCTCAAAGCAAAAGATGAAACTGCGATAACAATACAAATCAGGGACAACCACCGCTATTTGCTGGCCTCAGCCCAATATCACTTAAATAAAACTGACCAGGCTATTAAAAACTTAGAAAGCGCCCGTGTGCAAGGTCAGCCGCAACAAGACCCCTTTTTATATATCAAAATTTTGAAACGACTGCACCTGCTCTATATTGAAGAAAAAGATTATCTCAAGGCATTTCGAATCAAGCTGGAGCAACACTCACTTGAAAAGCAGTATGGTTTCCGCGCTTTTATCGGAGCCGGCAGTCTCAAACCGTTGCGCCAGATTCAACAGCGCCAACCGTATAATAACCCTTCTGATATCGCCAGGGAAATCAGTGCTTCGGAACGCCAGATTGATTTGGATCGCCTGATTGAAAAAATCGGACGCCCTGATAGTAAACTGATTGTTATCCACGGCCCATCCGGAGTCGGTAAAAGTTCAATTCTGGAAGCAGGCCTGGTACCCGCTTTAAATCAGGCTGTTATTACGATGCGTGATGTTATGCCGTTACATATCCGTAATTACCTTAACTGGGCCGGGCAGCTAAGGGAACAGCTTAACAAACGTCTTATGCAAGCGAGTCCCGATAAACCCACCCCACCTGCTGATATTGATGACATTCTCTGCGAATTGCGTTTAAATGATGAACGCAACCTCTTGACCGTGCTGATCTTTGACCAGTTTGAAGAATTTTTTTTCGTCGAGCCGGAAAATCCCTCAATCAGAAATCAAGACCATAATCCGGGCAGGCGTCTGTTTTATGATTTTTTAAATGACTGTCTTAACACACCTTTTGTCAAAGTCATTTTATCTCTGCGTGAAGATTATCTGCATCTGCTGTTGCAGTTGGATAAAGTGCTGAAAACGGATGTAATCAATAACGATATTTTAAACAAACGCATTCGTTATGCACTGGGCAATTTTACCCCGCAAGATGCCCGCGCTGTGATTGAAAATTTAACCCAAAGCGCTGACCAATTCCATGTCTCGCCGCAACTGATTGATAAACTGGTTGAAGATTTGGCCAGGGATACAGGCGAAGTGCGCCCTATCGAACTTCAGATTGTCGGTGTGCAAATACAGACCGAACAGATACGCACACTGGCGCAGTATAAACCTAAAGATCAGTTGGTTAAAGGCTTTATTGAAGAGGTGATACAGGACTGCGGCGCACCCAATGAACAGCTCACTCGTGTGGTTTTGTATCTTCTCACAGATGGACCAGGCGAATATAATCTGCTTACCCGGCCGTTAAAGACCAAATCCGAACTTGCCAAAGAATTGAAAGATGCTGAAATGGAAGCGGACGACGCTCAATTGGAACTGATTTTGGAAATTCTCGTGGGAACCGGCCTTATTTTTCAAATTCCTGGAAAAACGCATGATCGTTATCAAATTGTGCATGATTACTTAACGCCTTTGTTTCGTAAAGGTAGGGGAGGTGAACTGCTGGCGCAGGTGCAGGCGGAGAAAAAAAAGCGTAAAATTGCCGAACAAAATTTAAGCAAGGTGTTAAAACGCCAATTGCGTTTTTCCCGAATTTTGGGTGTGTTAATCGCTTTGTTGCTTTCCACGACCGGTTTACTGTTTTATTATAAAGCCGTGAAAGAAAAAAAGCAGGCTGAGTTAGCTGAGTATAAAGCCATTGATGAAAAGAAGAATGCTGAGTTAAGATTGAAAATGATGGAAGAAAAAATCAAGCGCAAGAAGGAAGAGGAACAGTTAGCCCAAGCAACACTGGTTTTGGCACAGGAACAAACCAAAATTCTTAATGAAAATTTGAAAAAAGCCGAAGTGAGCGCAATGAACGCTCTGCTCCAATCATCAAAAGCTCATTTTTTATCTAATAACGGTTTAGACGCTCTTTTAATAGGTGTGAAAGCGGGCCTGATGCCTGAAAATAGCGACTTGCCACAGGAATCAGTTCACCAGGCTATTGCGAATCTGCGTGAAGTTGTTTCGAATATTCACGAAAAAAATCGTCTCCAAGGCCATGAATCACCGGTTGCCGCAGTCAGTATCAGTCATGACGGCCAGTTAGCCGCGTCGGGCAGCTATGATAATACGATTAAAATATGGCGTGTCAGTGATGGTCGTCTGCTTCACACTTTATACGGACATACGGACAGCATCTTGGATGTCTGTTTCAGTCCTGTCAGTGAGATTCTGGCCACCGCCGGCGCTGATGCCGCAATCAAGCTCTGGCATGCGCAAAGCGGCAAATTGATCCGCACTTTTGAAGGACACAAAGATGCTGTGAACAGTATCGCTTTCAGCAGTACAGGTGATATGTTAGCTTCCGGCAGCCGTGATAAAACAATTCGTTTATGGAAGGTTGCTGACGGTACGGCCCTTAAAGCATTCACCGCACATGACGGTGCTGTGTTCAGCGTCAGTTTCAACCCGGATAGCAAACTGCTGGCTTCGGGCGGCGATGACAATAAAATTAATCTCTGGGATGTGAAAACAGGACGCCGCCGGACCACTCTGAAAGGACATTACAAAGATGTCCATAGTGTCAGTTTCAGTCCCGATGGTCACTCCCTGGTTTCCGGCAGTGATGACCATACGATCAGAATTTGGGATGTTACCGGAAACACCGAACCGCGCGTTCTTCAAGGACATGCGGGCAGTGTTTTCAGTGTGACGTTTGCGCCTGATGGTAACACGTTGGCATCGGCCGGGCATGATAACGCTGTCAAAATCTGGGATATGAGAGACGACACGGTGGTTATGACCTTTTTCGGTCATTCCGGGAGCGTCCGAGATTTATGCTTTAATCCGGGTGGTACAATTCTGGCATCCGCAGGTTTTGACCGTTCTGTCAGGCTATGGTGCTATTCATATTTTTCTGGCGGTGCAGGCCGAAACGTGGTCACGCGCAGAAATCATCTTGGGCCTGTTTACAGCGTCAATTTCAGTCCGGATGGCAAAACGCTGGTTTCCGGCAGTTTTGATAACACGGTCAAACTGTGGCCTGTTGATTTGAATAATGCCGAAAAGACCTTGAAATGGCATCTCGGAGCTGTCTCTGCCGTTCAATTCCATCCGGATGGACAGATTGTGGCTTCGGCCAGCAGTGATCATACGATTAAATTGTGGGATGTCCGCACAGGCAAGCAGATCAGGCATTTGAAAGGACATTCAGCCAATGTTCGCTGTCTGGCGTTCAGTCCTGACGGTCGCCTGTTGGTATCCGGTGATGACGCCCGTATTATCAAATTGTGGAGCATCAATGATGGTAAAGCGATTCATACTTTTAAAGGCCATTCAGGAAGTGTTTTAAGCGTTGCCATCAGCCCTGGCGGACAGTTGTTGGCCTCTGGAAGTGATGATAAAACTATCAAGCTGTGGAACTTGCAAGACGGCCGCCTGCTTGATACCCTGACGCGCCACTATAACGCCGTATTCAGCCTGGGCTTTGATTCGACGGGTCAACGTTTGGCATCGGGAAGTTTTGACAGCACAATCAAAATATGGCGAATTGTGACGGGGGACAATTTTGATGGACAGGGAGAGCTGATGACCACTTTGGCCGGGCATCCCGGCAACGTTCGCAGTGTCGCTTTCAGCCCCGATGGCCTGATTTTGGCGTCAGGCGGTGATGATACTGCAATCAAGCTATGGAATTTGGCCGACGGCGTGGAAATCAACACGTTACGAGGCCACTCCGGAATCGTTTACAGCGTGGCATTCAGCCCGGACGGGCATTTTTTAGCATCCGGCAGCGGCGATAGCAGCATCAAACTGTGGGAATTAAGCGCGTTTACCAATTCCGATTTGGGTGAACTTATAGCTGATGGCTGCCGCCACCTCAAAGGTTACTTGGAAAACAACCCTCTGGTCAGTGAGGAAGATCGCCATTTATGTGATTAAGAACTGATTTCTTGCTCTTAATCGAATGACACGAGTGTGATTTTTAAAATGTGAAACGTGATGCGTGAATTCACGACTCACGTTTCACTCATGGTCAGGGAATTTATTTTATTCGCATTCCTTAGCCGGATTTACCAAAAGAGCAATTCGGGAAATGACAAGTAGGGCAATTCAGGCAGAGTCCGCCGGGTGCCAACCGTGCAAGATCACGATTGTCCGGCTTTTCCCCCGCCAAAAGCCTCGGCAGTATCAGATCAAAAATTGTGATAGGATGAAAAAGGCCGCAAGCAGGCATTCCTACAATTGGTATGTTACCTTTGTAAGCAAGTAGAAACATAGCTCCCGGAAGAACAGCGGCACTGTAAAACATCGGATCCGCGCCCGCACGACGAATGCTTTCACGGGTTACATCATCCGGATCCACTGACATCCCGCCGGTTGTAATAATCAATTCAGTGCCATCTTCAAGATAGGTTTGTATTTGTTTGGCAATACGGGCCTCATCATCCGGTAAAATAACGCTCTCTGACAGAGTAAGGCCATAAGCGCCCAACTTGTCGCCAACCACCGATTCAAAACGGTCTTCTATCAAACCGTCATAAATTTCATTGCCCGTGATAATCAGCTTGCTTTTTAGCGGATTAAATAATTTTACTGAAAAAACAGGGGCATGTGTGCGAGCTGTAAGTACTGCACTGTCTAAAACAGCTCTGTCGATAACCAAAGGTATCGCCCGCGTTCCTGCTAAACAAGCGTCTTTTTTTACGGGCGTGTTATTATGCATCGAGGCGCACATCACATCAGGAATCATATTGAAATCGATCAACGGTTCGCATTTGACCTTTAAGAGACCATCATAAGCCGCTTTCAGTTGTAGCTTGCCTTCATGCGGTGTACGTCCGAATGTTACTCCCGGACCCGCTAAAGCGGCTGCCAGTTCCAAAACCGCTTCATCTTCATGGATTTTGTTTTGGTCCGTATCCAATTGATAAAGATGGCGCTTTCCCAAGCGCATTAAATGGCATAAATCCTCATTCCGAACTTTATGCCCTTTGCGAAACGAAGGCCCCTTGTATTCGCCTGGCCGTACTTCGGTTATATCATGGGCCAGCCTTAAGCCAACTGCGTCTTCAATCCTGATTTTTGGTGATATGTTATTCATATTTATCTGTCTTTTCAATTTTAATAAAAACTGTTATTATAATTATTCAGGCACCGTATAATAGCCGCCCAGTCCGCATGTGCGACACAAAATACGCCCGTTTAAAAAAACCTCTTTTTTATCTCTGACAACGGTCCGGCACTGCTCGCAAACCGCTTTAAAACGTGTAGGGCCGGGCATATCATGGATAGGTATATCAACTTTGACCGACTGTATGACAAACATTTCGTGTTCCGGCATCCGTTTATATCCTTCCAATTGCTGTTGCCCTTTACCAATGATAGCAGGGGCGTATTTTGCCGCCAAATCGCGGGAAGTTTCTGTTGAAGCGATCCGCACGGCGATGTCCGTTTCCAAATTGACAAAAGTGGCGGCCATAATGCCGTTGTCAATAAATTTTAATGATCGGCGCCCTAGTTTGGCACCGGTGACATAAGAGATGGCATCGGTTGCACATCGATCAATTTCTACATATACAATCAGCTTTTTAATCTCTTCAAGGCTGTTGCGCGGATCATTCAACCCGATTCGTTCGCATCCCAGCATCGCCATGCGCACGCCAACCACCTGTCCCGGACAAAGATGGCCATGTTCGCGGGCTGAACCTTCCAATAATATTTCAAAAGAATCCATCGTTTTCCCTTTGCAAATAATCAAGTGATATTTTGTCGCCACACCTTATGTTAAATTAAGCATAACATAAAAATAATCAAATTGCAAATATAAGCGGCGCAAAAATTTTTGATAAACAAATCTGTTTCAAATTTAAAAATGAGACATAAACGACCTATGATACATTTTCCCACTATCCTTGTGAAATTAATTAAGAATGTAAATTAAACAACTTACCTATCAGAAGTGCTGACTTCAGACAGCTTTGCCCGTGACGCAAGCTGAGGCTGACACTCATCTTTATTAATATGTGTAAGTCATTTAATTTCTAATCCTTATCTGAATATTTATAGAATACTATCAATGAAATCATAAAAAACAGCGATCATCAATATTAAACCTTATGATGGCACGATTTTTGCTTTATTATTTAAATGATATTAGTAAGGTTTTACAAAATCAGTAGATCGAAAAGGAGTGCTGTGATGATAGGATTGCAAGATATAAAAAATGATGATGAATTGATAGATGCGATAGATTGGAATATGACCCCGGAAGAAGCGGTCAGGCTGTATCTTGAATGGGGCAATAACTGGGTCGGAGGCGACTACGTTATCCGGTCTAAAGATGATGTGACTCACTATTTTGTGGTAAACACCTGGGCGGCTGAACCGGTCATTTATTTTATCCGGCGTAACTCCGATGAAGCTGTTGAATTGGCTGAAATCAATATGCCGGATAATTTGATAAACCGCTTTTTTGAAAAAAATGGCCGTGCCAAGGGTGTGTTTTCTATTGAAGGAGATGTAAAAAAGTGGTTGCAAACACAGTTATACAGCGTATAAAGTAAATAATATTTTCAATAATCAAAAGGAGAAACGAAAATGGAAGATAAAGTGTTGGAAGCGATGCAAAAAGCGGGCAAACCGGTTCGTCCCGGTGAAGTGGCCCAAATTATCGGTGAAGAAAGCAAAGCCGTTTCCAAAGCCATCAGTGCCCTTAAAAAACAAGGTAAGGTGATATCTCCGAAAAGGTGTTATTATGCACCGAGCCCGGAATAGTGAAGTGTGAGCTTCAGGTTGCGAATGTTTCCTGAAACAACAAAACTAAAATACCATAACAAAAGGAGGATGATATGAGTTTCCAATCAATAGAAGAAATCATTGATTTCGCAATCAAAAATGAGAAAGATGCCGTTGCGTTTTATACAGATTTAAGTGAGCGGGAAACCGTTTCGAGTACCAAGAAAACGTTTATTGAATTTGCGGATCAGGAAAAGAAACATCAAAAGATGTTGGAAGATTTCAGTGCCGATAAAGATCAAATCGCCAAGTATAAATACAAATGGATTCCTGATATAAAACGTAGCGATTATATGACTGACGTTGAATATACGCCGGGTATGCCTTACGAGGATATTTTGTTGCTCGCTATGAAGCGGGAGGAAAAATCCCTTGCGCTTTATAATGAACTGGCGGGAAAAACCGACAATGATGCGTGCATTCAGTTATTTAAAATGCTCGCTCAGGAAGAAGCCAAACATAAATTGGGCATAGAGACAATCTTTGACGATATCAGGGCGGAGCAGGGGGATTAGAGAAATATAAAGCATGACAATCAGTAGGTCGGGTTAGCGATAGCGTAACCCGACAATATTGCCGATTGATGTCGGGTTACGCTTATCGCTAACCCGACCTACTTTAAAAGCAACCGTTCAGATATCCCACAATTTTGCTCTTGCTCTTAATCGTAATCGTAATCCCCAACGATTAAAAGATTAATGTCGGGTTACGCTATCGCTAACCCGACCTACTTTTTTCAATTTGCAGAGGGGGAATCAACAATTACAACTAAAACCCCATTTTTTCAGGCGGCCTTCGTTCTGGAACGTATTCATGAGGAATTTCAGCTTCATTCCATGCCTTTGAAACGTAAAGATTACAGTAGCAACTGCCATAATCTTTTACATCAGATTCACGATACGCACAGGGGCACAGGATATCTTTATCCGCTTGCCGGTCTCCGGAGGCCAGCCGACAGGGACAGGCCATATAGCCGTAGCGCTCCTTGTTAAAAACAAGCGCTTTTAACAGATCAAGGACTCTTTCTTTATCTTTTTCAAAATAATAGCCTTTCGGCTCCTGTATTTTTTTGAGCTTTTGATACAATTCCTCAATATCTGTCACAGCATCTGTCACAGCTTCAGCGCCTCCCTTATTTTATCTTCCTTGTACCCTACGATTACTGTATCTCCGATAATAATCGTCGGAAAAGAGCATTTAGGATTAAATTTTTTCACATCCGCGATGATCGCTTTTCTTTCTTCACCATCAAGCAGATCAACATCGATAAAGTCGTATTGTACCGTGCAGTCTGAAAGAAGTCTTTTCGTAGATTTGCAATGACTACATGTGCTTAACGAAAAAACTTTTATATCTTCTCCAGCCATATCATTTATCCTTAATGGTTAAACCCTTTTATCAATGCCGCCTGCCGGACAATCCGGTGTGTAGCAAGTATTGTCAACAAATTCACATTTCTTTTTACACGATGGGCATTCATCCGGCGGCTGATTCGCTTTTACCATATAGCCACAGTTTGAGCATTTCCAATCTGACATAACAAACCTCCTTTGATTTTGGTTATATGCAACAGAGTCAGGCCGGCAATCGGCCTGACCTGTGATGTGCCTTTAGTCTTTCCAAAGGCCGTGAAGATTACAATAAGCGCGTGCTGTTACAGCATCCGCTGCGATATTGAAGGTCGCTTCCGGTGCATCTTCGGGATTGAGGAACTGGCGATACACTTTGCCATCCGCTATGATTTCGACCCATTCGATATAATGCTTTTCAAGCATAGGGTGAGCCGCCTCACCCACTTTTACCGTCACACTATCGGCAGTTTTTTCAACAATGGGCACATGTTTTTCAACGGCGGCGTCAACCGAATTTTCTTTGAAAAGCGTCATATCCGCACCACAACAAACCAAAGTGCCGGCACCTCCGCAAAGCACTTCCACAATATTACCACATACTTCGCATTTGTAAACTTCTAATCTTTCAGCCATTTTCATTCTCCTTGAATTATAGTGTAAAATTTTAGATGAATGGTGGGTTGCGCTGCATCCACCTGGTATGTCCGAAAAAACACAAAAAGGTTGTATCTCTAATAATTTGCGCTTTTCACCTCAAAGTGAGCCTGTGGATGAGCGCAAGCCGGACATCCTTCTGGCGCGGCATCGCCTTCGTGGGTGTATCCACAATTACGACAACGCCAAACCGCTTTTTCCGTCTTTTTAAAAACACTTCCTGATTCAATATTGGCGGCTAACGCCAGATAGCGCTCTTCATGTTCTTTTTCGGCCACCGCAATCGCTTCCATGACCATAGCAACGACTTCAAAGCCTTCTTCACGGGCAGTTTTAGCAAAATCGGGATACATTTCGGTATGTTCGTGATGTTCCCCTCCGGCAGATGCTTTTAAGTTTTCCAATGTTGTTCCGATCACACCGGCCGGAAAAGCGCCTGTGATTTCGACTTCGCCGCCTTGTAAAAATTTAAACAAGCGTTTGGCATGTTCTTTTTCATGGTTGGCGGTTTCTTCAAAGATCGCCCCTATTTGCACATAGCCGTCTTTTTTAGCTTGCTTGGCAAAATAGGTGTAGCGGTTGCGGGCTTGAGATTCACCCGCAAAAGCGGTTAAGATATTTTTTTCAGTCTGAGTTCCTTTTAAATCTCCCATGCAATATACCTCCTTCTTGCTATTGATTAAATTGTAATTTTAAGTTTTTACTTTCATCTGAACGAATACGAAATAGGGAAATTATTTCGTACCCGGTTTTAATTGTTGCAAATTTCATGCCATCAAAGTAAACAAATCATCAAATAATTTTTACGTGTACGATTTGTAAAATCGTTCTGCGAGCAATAGATTGAAAAGAAATCATCTGGAGTTTGGCATAATTGTTGCATAATCGTTTATTATAGGATAAGAATATTTTTTGTTAAAATATAAACTACTTACAATTACGGAGAGATAAAAATGAGCTATGATTTCAATGCACAAGAGATTTTTAAGATGGCGGAACAGATCGAAAGAAACGGTGTTATTTTTTATAAAAAAGCGGCGGAAGATGCGACCGATCCGGAAGCCAAAGAATTTTTACAGTTTATGGCTGAAATTGAAGATGAACATGAAAATGTCTTCGCTTCAATGCGCGCTGAGTTGGATGCCGGCGAAACAGAGGCGACTCTTTTCGATCCTGAAGATGAAACGATCCTTTATCTGCAAGCCTTGGCTGACACCAAAGTTTTTTCCGATGACAAAATAGACACATCATCAATGCACGATATTCTGGAAACCGCAATTATGGCCGAAAAGAATGCGATTGCTTTTTATGTCGGTATGCAAGACCTGGTTCCTGGAAAACGAGGCAAAGAGCGTCTTGATGCGATTATCAAGGAAGAGAAGAGCCACATCGTGCTTCTGACCAACAAACTTAAATCGCTCAGCTAAAACGTAACCGTTCTCGAATGTTTTGTGATACATTTATGTATCAATGATAAATTTGATACGCTTTTGGAATTCCTTCAAATTATTGCCAAAAATTATCATAAGGAGTGCTGAATTTAGGGATTTCCCAAAAAATAAACTACCCAAATGTAGGTGCGTCAGCATAGTGTAACGCACTATCCCAATTGCTTGAGAGTAAATTCGGCTTGACAATATGCTTGGCATCCTGTTATACGCGACAAAAGTAATCAATAAGGAGGCTCGTATGCTATGAAAACAACCAGTCCGTTTGCCGGTTTAATGCGGCAATCCCCTTTCAAACCAATTCAGAAACATATGCGGATCGTATCACGCTGCGTGGCGGAGATGCGGCCATTGTTTGATGCAATGATCAAAAAAGACCGGGAGCAGATAAACGCCCTGGTTGTAAAAATCGGAGAGCTGGAAGGCGAGGCCGATCAGATTAAAAATGAGTTGCGCCTTCGTATGCCGAAAAGATTATTAATGGCGGTCGCCCGCAGAGACCTGCTGTCCCTTATCCAGCAGCAAGACGCCATTGCCGATACAGTGGAAAAAATCAGCCAAATCGTAGCCTGGCGTGACATGGAAATCCCCGAAGCGATTGAAGAGCTGCTCCTTAATCTGGTTCAACATACAACAGATATATGTTCCCAGGCAGCGGCAATGATTGAACAGTTGGATGAACTGTTAGCTGTCGGCTTTGGCGGCAAACAATCTGGTATCGTTTCTGAAATGATCACCAATGTGAAGCGTAGCGAACATAAAATTGATTTTTTGATAAGCGATCTTAACCGCACGCTCTTTTCAATTGAAGACCGGTTGAACCCGGTGTCAGCGATGTTCTGGTATCAATTAATCGAATTGATCGGTGACATTTCCAATCAGGCCGAAAATATGGGGGACCGCTTAACACTGTTCATCGCAAGTTAAAGGAAAGGAAACAGAAATGGATATCATTGCAACTTATGGAACGGCCATGATTATTATGGCGATGGTCTTCGGTTTTTTTATGACTTGGGGCGTGGGAGCGAATGATTTGGCCAATGCCATGGGCACTTCTGTCGGCTCCGGTGCCGTAACTGTTAAGCAAGTCATTGTAATCGCCATCATTTTTGAATTTTTAGGAGCCGTACTGGCGGGTGGACATGTAACCAAAACAATTCGAAAAGGGATCATTGATCCCGCCCCTCTCATCAACAACCCCGAAATTCTGGTCTTTGGGATGCTGGCCGCGCTTTTGGCGGCTGGATTCTGGTTAATGTTCGCCACTACCAAAGGTTGGCCGGTTTCCACAAGCCACTCGATTGTCGGCGCTATTGTCGGTTTTGCGATTGTGGGTATCGGTCCCGAAGCGGTCAATTGGAATAAAATTATCAAAGTCGTTGCCAGTTGGGTCATATCCCCGGCCATGGGGGGAGTTATCGCTTACCTTCTGGTGATAAGTACGCGTAAGCTGATTTTGGATACGGACACACCTCTTAAAAATGCAAAAAAATACGCTCCCGCTTATGTATTTCTTGTGGCTTTTATCATTTCATTGGTTACGATGTTTAAAGGTTTAAAACATCTTAACCTTGACCTCACCATCTGGGGAAGCCTTGCAGTTTCGATCTGTTTTGGAATTGTTATCAGTGTTGTCGGTTGGTTGCTGGTAAGAAGAATTGAAGAAGACCCGGATGCAGAGCATAGTTTTCAATTTGCCAGCGTTGAAAAAGTGTTTACACCGCTGATGTTATTTACCGCCTGCGCTATGGCCTTTGCCCACGGCTCAAATGATGTTGCCAATGGCATCGGCCCAATGGCCGCAGTAGTGAGTATCGTCAACTCCGGTGGCGAGGTGGTCCAATCCTCCGCACTGCCGATCTGGATTCTTTTGTTGGGAGGCGCCGGAATTGTATTGGGCCTTGTTACGCTCGGCTACCGGGTGATGCTTACCGTAGGGAAAAAAATCACCGAACTGACACCCTCACGCGGTTTCTGCGCTCAACTGGCAGCCGCCTCTACAGTCGTGATCGCAT
The DNA here is from genome assembly GCA_030378005.1 of Desulfococcaceae bacterium HSG9. Classification (GTDB taxonomy): domain Bacteria; phylum Desulfobacterota; class Desulfobacteria; order Desulfobacterales; family JAUCGF01; genus JAUCGF01. Next base: position 22,020 of record JAUCGF010000016.1, read on the forward strand.
CACGCACCGGTATGCCGGTATCCACAACCCACATTCTGGTAGGCTCGGTTTTGGGAGTCGGTTTGGCCCGTGGCCTGGGGGCGCTGGATTTGCGAGTGGTTTTAAATATCGTTATTTCCTGGGTAGTGACCCTGCCGGCCGGAGCTATCCTGGCGATGTTTTTCTTCTTTACCCTTAAAGGTATATTTACCTAACCTCAGTAGATTGCTTATTATTTTGGCAATTTCGGCATAAGCAGTGTACTAAATCCTAAAGCTTTCCAAACCCTTTAGGGTTTTCTAAACAGGGCCGCTTCTCACCGAGCAGCCTCTGTATGAATTTAAGAAGGAGCGAAGAGGAATGGATGCAATCAAACCTGTTGTCGGTGTGCTCGCTGTGGCTCGAAACACCTTTGATGTTCCTTATGCCGAAGAGATGCTTTCCGGTGCATGGCAGTCTCTCGAAAATCTTGATATAAAAATTATCGGGGAAAAAAGACTGCTATTTGATGCTCAGGAAGCGCGAGATGCCCTGGATGAACTTAAGCGACAGCCCATTGATATCCTTTTACAATTGCAGGTCACATTCACTGACGCTTCCATGACGCTCGAAGTCGCTCAGGAAATATCCGCCCCTCTGGTCTTGTGGTCATTTCCGGAACCCCACACCGGCGGACGTCTGAGGCTCAACTCTTTTTGCGGGATCAACCTGGCTGCCCATGCCCTTTCCCGAAAACAACTCTCTTATGAGTATGTTCATGGCGCCCCTGATGACGCTACCGCCCTTGAACGTGTAATGACCTTTGCCAAGGCATCGGCGGTAAAACGCAGTCTTGAGGGTGTTAAAATAGGTGTTATCGGGAAACATCCCGATGGATTTGATGCCTGCATGTTCACCCCATCCGAACTGGATGATCTGTTTGGTATCACGGTTGAAGAGCATGATTTGATTGCATTTTTAGATGGTATCAAAGCGCTTGATGATGATCTGGCCCTGCCCCATTATGAAGAAAGAAAAAATATCCTGGTGAATCTAAAGAATATGGACAAGGCCGCGACCCTTAAAACCCTGAAAGCCTTTGAGGCTATGTGGCAATTGGTTGCCAGTCAAGGATATTCGGGTCTTGCCGTTCGCTGCTGGCCGGAATTTTTCACCCATTATGGTGCGGCAGCCTGTGGCGCTGTGGCGCTGTTGAATGAAAAATTTATCCCTGGCGGGTGTGAGGCGGATGTTCACGGCGTGATCACCTCTCTTATCCTTCAGCGGCTGGCATCGGAACCTGCCTTTAACACCGATCTTGTGGATATTGACCCTGCTTCGGATACCTGTGTGTTCTGGCACTGTGGCCAGGCACCGGTTCAGATGGCGGACCCTGAAACTGAAATCCGGGCTACTATCCACTCCAACCGCCAGTTGCCGCTGCTCAATGAGTTTCCCCTAAAACCCGGACGATTCACCATGGCCCGTTTAAGCAAAGGACAGGGCCGTACACGCATAGTTTTGGGCGGCGGTGACATGCAGCGCGAACCCCTGGCCTTTTCCGGCACTGCCGGTGTGGCCAGACTGGACAGCCCGGTGACGGAAGTTTTGGAAAATCTGATGCAGGCAGGACTCGAACACCACACCAGCATTGTATATGGTGAACATCGTCCGGCCTTGAGAAGTCTGGCCGGGCTGCTGGGTATTGAAGTTATTGAATTGACACGATAATAGAACCCAAAACAGTATCATCTCCCTTTTAAGGAGACAATATGGCAACATCGAACAAAGCGCTATCCGCTATCGGCAAGGTCAATAATTTTGTGGAATGGACGGCGGTAAATTTGGCCTGGATTATGCTTTTTGCAATCACCATCCTCAACATCATCCAGGTTTTTTATCGTTATGTACTCAACAATGCCCTGTCATGGACTGAAGAGGCTTCCTTGTGGATGATGGTCTGGATCACTTTTTGTATCCTTCCGGTGGCCTATCGCAAAGGCTTGAATATCAGCATGATGCTTTTTCGGGACATGCTCAAACGAAACAGGGTCGAATACATTGTCCGATGTATTTATCATATCATAGTGCTTGTCATTGCCGGAGTCTGCCTTTATCAGGCCTGGCTCATGTACAAAGGCGGACATCGCCTGGAACTGCCGGCCCTTGAAATCAGCAAGGCCTGGGTTTATATTATCATGCCGCCGGCATGGGTATTGCTCATGCTGGCCGTCATCGAAGGATTTGCAAATGATTTTATGGGTATTTTGAATCCAGCGGCTGCTCAGGAAGCAGAAGATGCCAAAAAGAGACAGGCTTCGGGAGGTGACCAGATATGATGTACTTTATGATTTTCTTGATCATGATGTTCGGCGGCCTGGCCGTTGTTTTTGCTTTGTTGTTCGGGCCGGGCGTGGCTTTTGTCCTTGATGGTAAAATTTTGTTTCTTAAGCTTTTATACACCCGGCTGTTTAACGGGATGTACAGCCCCCCGCTGCTTGCCTTGCCCTTTTTCATTGTGGCAGGCGAAATTATGAATCAGGGTGGAATCACCAAAAACTTGGTCAAACTGGCTCAGGCTTTTCTAGGCCATCGAAGAGGCGGGCTTGCCCATGTAAACATTTCATCTTCCATTCTTTTTGCCGGCCTTTCCGGTTCCGCAGTCGCTGATACCTCAGCCCTGGGAGCCATGCTCATCCCAGCCATGGAAAGAAACGGATATACACGGCGTTTTGCCGCTGCCGTCACGGCCGCAAGTTCGGTCATCGGCCCGATTATCCCCCCTTCAGGATTAATGATTCTCTATGCCTTTGTCATGAACGTATCCGTGGCAGGCCTTTTTGCCGCGGGCCTGGTTCCGGGTCTGGCCATTGGTTTGGGATTGATGATGCTTACCGCTTATCTGGCTAAAGTGCGTAATTTCCCGGTGGCCAATGATCCCATGCCCTGGAATGAAAGAGCTAAAGCACTCATGGATGGCGTTATCCCCTTAATGACACCGGTGATTATGTTAGGGGGAATTTTGGCTGGTATTTTCACCCCCACCGAAGCAGCGGCAGTGGGCGCAGGTTATGCCCTTGTTGTAGCGCTGGCCACCCGGCAGATGAAATTTAAAGACATCCCAGGAGTATTTACCTCTGCTGCCATCTCTTCGGGTGTGATACTGATGCTGGTGGCTGCGGCTGTCAGTTTTGCCTCCATTGTCAGTTTTTATCATACACCTGAAAAAATGGCCCGGTTGGTATTGTCCGTCAGTGAGAATCCTTATGCCGTCTTCTTCATGGTCAATATACTGCTCTTTATTGTCGGCATGTTCTTAGATGCAGGCCCGGCCATTCTCATTCTGGGTCCGATTTTAGGCCCTGCCATGGTGAGTGTGGGTATCCATCCACTTCATTTTGCGGTTTGTATGTGTGTCAATGTTACTGTCGGCCTTGCCACCCCTCCCATGGGGCTGGTGCTGTTCGTGGCGGCCGGCTTAAGTCGCGAATCACTTGAGAAAATCGCTTTGGAAATGATTCCCTTTCTAATTGTGGAATTTTTGGTGATTTTTCTCATATCCTATATACCGATCCTGACCCTGGCCATCCCTAATTGGTTGGGTTATTTGGATGTTCCCGCCGCCGCAAGCTGGTTACTCGGAACCGGAGCGGCCGGTGGATAAGAAATATTAATTTTTATTTTAATTTATTTAAGGAGGAAGTATCTTATGAAAAAATTGTTAATCGTATTCGCCGCTTTCACACTCATTTTTGGATGGACCGCCGCTTTTGCCGCGGATCATACTATGCGCATCGTTCATCTTTCCAACACCAATGATGAAGATTACGATGGCGCCATGACTTTTAAGGATTACGTTGAAGCGCGATCCAATGGAAAAATCAAAGTGGAAATTTTTTCCGGCGCCCAGCTTTGCGGGAATGCCGGCGAATGCTACGAAGCGACTCAGAGCAACATTATCCAGATTCACCAGATGACCATTGGCGGTATCTCGGTTGCCTTTCCTGAACTTCAGGTAATGGATCTGCCTTATATGATGGATAATGACTCTGTGGCGGAAGAAGTGCTTACCGGCCCCTTTTTGAATGTTCTTCGTCAGCATGTGCTCAAAAAAGGCGGCCCCCGTATTATGACACTGACCAATACCGGCGGATGGAGAAACATTGCCAACACAAAACGCCCTGTCAAGTCTCCCGCGGACATGAAAGGTCTTCGTATCCGTACGATCAACTCTCCGTTGCAGCAAACCCTGGTTAAAAGCATGGGCGCTTCTGCCACACCCGTTGCTTGGCCTGAAGTTTACACATCTCTTGCAACCGGCGTCATTGACGGTTCTAAAAACGGTATTACTGACATCGTTGGTATGAAATTCCATGAACACATCAAACATCTTACACTGGATGGACATGCCTATATGGCAAGCCTGTGGATTATGAACGAGGAATCCTATCAAGCGCTGGACAATGAGCAGAAACGGGTTGTCAATGATGGTTTCCGTCACCTGGGACAAGTCTGCTTTGCGTTCCCGAAAAGACGCGCCATCGAAGCCTATGAAGCTTTTAAAAAAGCCGGCGGAAAAATCTACGTTCCCACGGCTTCTGAAAAAGACGCCTTCAGAAAAGCGGCTTCTCCTTTGAAAAAATGGTACACTGATAAATATGGTGCTGAAGGTGCTGCCCTTCTCAAAGCATACGAAAAAGCCATTGCAGATGCTGAAGTCAAACTGGCGGCTCAGTTAAAAGAAAATATGTAAACCCTACAACAACAACCCATGCGGACAGCCCAATACGACTGTCCGCATAAGACATCTCCCAATAAATACCTCCGCTTTATTCCATTTTTTACCATATTTTCCCAATATCAGTAGATGGAAAATGCCTGAAAATACGACATGGAGCGCAAAAATCGCTGCGCTTAATTTTTGCGCTCCTAAACTTTCCATCTACTGATGATACTCATCAAAAATGATTTTCATGGTTTCTTTGAAGCCCTCTGCGGCTTTTCCACCTGTCTTATAAACCGCATCCAAGACAGAAGCCGCCACCTGTAATCCGGTTCGTGTTTCAGCTCGTCCCATCGCATCTTTCACAATGTCCGGATTTTTAAAAATCCGCCCCTGACAGGCACGGTGCCATGAGGTGACATCCGGTGTTCTATTGGGCTATATTTTGAAGTGTACGGCGGATAACAGACAATCCGGATTTCAATCCCCGGCTCATCAGCCGAAAATTGCAATTGTTCCTTGCGTGAGGGTGGAGGCGGCGACCTTAGGTTATAACCTCCTGTTCTATTAAGCGGTAAAAAATTCTTGGATAAATATCAGAAAACTCCTATGAAGTCAATTTTGAAGTTTTGTAGAAGGGCTACTGTATTTAGAGGTTGCCGCCTTGCAGGCAATAAATATCAATTGAACCATGATTTTGCCCACCCTACGCACTGCCCATTTACCGATAATATCAATATTGCTCTCTGCGCCTGAAATTATATTCAAGCAACTTTAAAAAGTAGTTAAAAAAATCGTTTTACCAAATTAATTTATTTTTATAATACACTCGACAGTCATAAGTTCGTTACTCAAAAGAAGCTGAATTCCCTCTGAGTATCAATAAAAGATGAGAAATTTAGAGTGACGAACAGCCTTAATTGATACGGTTTAAAGGGTCACTTTAATGAT
>JAUCGF010000145.1 GCA_030378005.1 Desulfococcaceae bacterium HSG9
AACGCACCATATAGATATCATAATATAATTTCGGTGCGTTACGGCTATCGCCTAACGCACCCTACATATTATTATCCAAAAAATCGGGTTTCTCGAAAATTGTAATTCATGTCAATTTTCCCAGATTCAGAAACCCGATTTTTGTACTGTTAAGGATAAGCGTAATACGCAATCCCTTCAAAACGCCACACATCACCGGCTGTTTCGATAAGCGTGTTTTTTTCATTTTCATCGACCGTGAAAAGATGCACTGCCAGACTTTCGCTGTAAAAACGATAAACCGGCAGCATTCCCTCCTGATAATCGGCCGGAACATAAAAGGCGACACCTTCATAACTCCACACCTCCGCGGCTTCAGCGATCAGTGTCTCTTTTTCGTTTTCATCGACAGTGAAAAGATGGGTCAGCAAATTTTCGCTGTAAAAACGATGAACCGCCTGAAGCGTGTTTCTTTGAAGACGTGATGCCGCTTTATATTGCAGCGGATGAAAGGCATAATAGGCGATGTGCTCGTCTCGCCAAACAGCCGCGCCGTCCGCGTCTGTCAGAGCGATCAGAGTCTCTTTTTCATTTTCATCCATCGTGAAAAGATGCTTTTTCGTGACATGGCAATAAAGCCGAAAAACAGGATAATCGGTTTCAAGGCTCAACGTGATGTCACCGCTTAGAGAACCGGGCGTGCCGGGTGCCGGCAAATCCAGTATGACGTCATTGCCCATATTATCCCAAATCCGGCCGCCGTTCAATTCCAGCGCCCATGGACTCCAGTAATCCAGTTCAGTGATGTCATCGCCGGAGGCGACCGTATATTCAAAAGTGATACTTTTCGTTCCGCTGCCGCCGCTATAATAGGCATATCCGGGGACAGGCCCGCCGGTATTCAGCGCCAACGACGGTATGCCTTTAACCCATACCAAATAGCTGAAAGGCATGGTGATTTTAATGACAGAGCCGACGGTGTACGAACCGGTTGCCGCGGTCGAAGTCACATACATCACTGTTGCAACCGGAGGCGTTCCAGGGTCGGTTCCAGGGTCAGTTCCAGGGTCAGACGGCCTATAAGCGGTAACAACATTATACGCCGGTGACGCATTTTTAAAATGAATCCAGCCTGTATTTTCCGACCATGCGTAACCGTCAAAAGAGCCGGTTGCCATGTCAATAGTCACAGGCCCGCCGTTGACCGGAGCGAAATCGATCCATCCGACATTTGTGCTATAAGCGTAACCGGAAAGATTGCCGGCTCCGTCATGGTTGACGCCGTAATTTGTGCCGCTGGTATTATCGTAAGTGTGCGTTCCCCCGCCTGAATACGAACCCAGCCGGAACCATCCGATATTTTCCATCCAGGCATAGCCTTCGAGATGATCCGAATAAACCGTGACACCGCCTTGATTGGCATTGAAGTCAGCCCAGCCCGCATTGCCGCTCCAGGCATATTTGTTAGTGGTGTCGATGTTGGACACCGCCGCACACAGGCCGCCGGTGCAGAGCAATATCCCCGCCACATATACGGAGATGAAAAAAAGCCGTGAAAAATTCCTTTTTATTATATTCATCATTATTTCCTCCTTAGAGTAGTTTAAATCCGGAGTGCCAAACTTACAGTTTGGCTGTCTTGAGCATTTAAATCCGGAGTGCCAAACTTACAGTTTGGCTGTCTGCGTTTGCCAAACTGTAAGTTCGGCACTCCTTTTGGCCGGTTGCGTATGCCAAACTGTAAGTTCGGCACTCCTTTTGGCCGGTTGCGTTTGCCAAACTACAAGTTCGGCACTCCTTTTGGCCGGCTGCGTATGCCAAACTACAAGTTCGGCACTCCTTTTGGCCGGTTGCGTATGCCAAACTACAAGTTCGGCACTCCTTTTGGCCGGTTGCGTTTGCCAAACTACAAGTTCGGCACTCCTTTTTCAAAAAAAATCGCCGCACGGCGGCAGGGGGGACACCCCCCTGCACCCCCCGCCAAAGCGCCCAAAGCATCAAATCACCAAAGTTTCTATTGCCCGCCTCGAACCGGCCAGACATAGTTCGAATTCACCTTAGGGCCGTAGTTCACGCGGCCGTACGACATGAACACGTACCAGGCGTAAAACGTATTGCTTACGCGCGTCGCGCTCGACCAATAAGCGCTCGACTGAACATTTGTAAACGGATGACCTGAAGGCAAAGCCGGACTGCTCTGTCCAAGATCAACCAGGCTATACAGTTCCTTTGGATTGGGCAAGCGCCAGTCAGCCTGATGGGTGCCGCCGTTGCTTGTATCTCCGGCGTCAGTGCCGCCATTCATCGTTCCTGAAGTATTCAGTTCATCCACATCTTTAAGAGCATTCTGCCAATTTCTGGTACCCGCCGGAACATTCGCATTTTTCAGCCAAATAAGCCCTGTCATGTTATCTGTCACCGTGCCATCGCTGTTGTTTGTAAACCGATCAGTCGGCCAAGCAACGCCTGCCTGATTATCACCGTCCTGACCTGGAAAGCCAGTCGCCGGACAGGTTTGCTCACTAGATGTGGCATCAGTATAGCATTTGGTCTGCCCGGTTTTCTCCACAGGTGCAAGAGCGCGGGTTCCGGTCTGCAATCCCCATTCGGCACCGGTCAGTCCCCAAAAGGTCTTGTCCTTAACCACATCCGTCACCGCCGCGCCATTCGTGTCATCTTTCGCAGGCGCTTTTCCCATAACTTGGTCAAGCGTATAACCGGTCGCACCAGGGACGTCGGCCGGTTCCGTAAACGCACTCTGGGTTCCAGCAGTGCCGTCAAACAGGCGCTGATAGATATCTTCCAAAGTATAACTGTAAGTATTGGCAGGTGTATTAGCCGGAGCCATATCACCTGCAAAAGCCGTTGCCGAAATAAAACTGAAACAAAACAAAACTGAAAAAAGTGAAAAACATTTGAAACGCATAACTGACCTCCTGTCATAAAAATTTTAGCGTTCTGACGCCGGAGCGTCAGAACAAGGTAATTCTGACAATTGTACAATTCACATTGTCAGGTTAAAAAAACAAAAACATCGACCGCCTTTCTTACAAAAACACTCCGGAGTGCCGAACTTACAGTCAGCCTGAATTCGTTGGGTTTCGTTCCTCAACCCAACCTACGACTGTCCCGCCTTATGTGGGTAGCCAATTATTTCATCCTCATTCCTTTCTTTCAGGCGTCAGAACAATACCAAAACAACGCTGTCCGCTTTCTTTATTCTATTGCAAAATCCATGCCAATTCAGGTAATAAATATAACCAATTGAAATTATAACAAATAGGAACGTCAAATAAAACGTATGCGGTGAATCCACCCTCAATATATTGAGGGTGGCTGTGATATATTGCGGAATTCACCTTCCGGAAACCAAAATCGGAGTGCGCTGGATTATGCGGCTGTACTGCATTTTCTCGTTCCCACGCTCCGGCGTCAACGCGTATCCTGGCTGCTGCGGACGGTACGGGGCGCTGGAGCGCCCGGCCATGCATTCCCACGCTGGAGCGTGGGAACGAGAAAGCTGCCGGCAAAAAACCGCTGCGCTAAATTTTTGCGCTCCATACCGTATTTTCAGGCATTTTCCATCTACTGAAGATGGAAAATGTCTGAAAGTAGGTTATCCTGAAAAATCGGGTTTCTCGAAAATTGTGATTCATGTCAATTCACCCAGCTTCAGAAACCCGATTTTTGTACAATTACGGATAAGCGTAATAAGCCACACCTTCAAAACGCCACACATCCCCGGCCGTTTCGATAAGCGTGTTTTTTTCATTTTCATCTGTCGTAAACAGATGAACCAGCAAAGATTCACTGTAAAAACGATAAACAGGCACAGTGCCATCCTGTTCAGAGGCCGGAACATAAAAAGCCGGGCCTTCATATTTCCACACATCCGCGGCGTTGGCGATCAGCGTCTCCTTTTCATTTTCATCAATTGTGAAAAGATGCGTCTGCAAATTTTCGCTGTAAAAACGATGAACCGCCTGAAGCGTGTTTCTTTGAAGACGTGATGCCGCCTTATATTGCAGCGGATGAAAGGCATAATAAGCGATACTCTCATCTCGCCAAACTGCCGCGCCGTCCGCATCTGTCAGAGCGATCAGAGTGTCTTTTTCATTTTCATCCATTGTGAAAAGATGCTTTTTCGTGACATGGCAATAAAGCCGAAAAACAGGATAATCCGTGACAAGGCTCAACGTGATGTCACCGCTCAGTGAACCTGGCGCGCCCGGTGCCGGCAGTTCCAGGATGACGTCATTATCCATATTGTCCCATATCCGACCGCCGTTGAGGTCCAAAGCCCATTCGCTCCAGTATTCAAGATTGGAAATCATATCGCCTGCCGCGACGGTATAAAGAAAAGTCAGCGTGTCGGTTCCGCTGCCGCTGCCATAGTATGCCATCACAGGTGATTCGTTGATATTCAGCACCAATTGAGGCGTTCCTGAAACCCAGACCAGCTGGTTAAAATGCACAACAATCGGAATGACATCGCCTACTGTGTATGTGCCGGCTGTCGCACTCGAGGTTACGTACATTACGCCGGCTACGACCGGTGCTGTTGCGGTGGTGGAAGTTGTCGTTGTGGTGGTTGCAGGCCTGTAAGCGGTGACCACATTATACGCCGGTGACGTGTTTTTAAAATGAATCCACCCCGCGCTTTCCGACCAGGCATAGCCGTCAAAAGAGCCGGTTGCCGTGTCGATGGTCACGCCGCCGTCAGTCGGGCTGAAATTTATCCAGCCCGCGTTCGCGCTCCAGGCATAACCGGACAAATTGCCGGCCCCGTCATGGTTCACGCCATAATCGGTCGCCGTGCTGTTTCCGTAAGTGTGCGCGCCGCCCACGGTGTGTGTGCCTAATCGAAACCAGCCCAGGCTTTCCGACCAGGCGTACCCCTCCAAATGGTCCGCATAGACCGTCACGCCTTCAAAACCCGAAAATCCGGGTCTGAAATTCATCCAGCCGGCGTTGGTGTTCCAGGCGTATTTATCGTCAGTGTCGATATTGCTCGCGATGGCGGCGGCAGGTAAAAGCATCCCGAATACAAGCAATGCCGTGATTGTTATAAAAAAACCGTTTTTTGTATGACTGTTTTTCATTTTAACCTCCTTCTAAAAGTATATAATTTCGGGTAACCGTTCACATACCCCTCTTGTTCCCATACTCCGGCGTGGGAACCTTTATCTACCCAAAGCCGCGCCAATCAAAGGCATAGGTGTTGCGCTGTATGTTCCCATGCCGGAGCGTGGGAACGAGCTTTTCTATTTGGCTGTCGGCCTGATTCTTCAATTTCAATAAGTCATTAAATTTAATACATTTTGGTATGACTTACTTGGCAGATTAAAGCCCCCACCTGCATCAGCAAAATACAGTCAGGAACCTCCTTTTTCAGTTCATTATACCGCTCCGCTAATTTTTGTGAAAATATCATATTAAAATCGGCATCCTTCATAAGACAGCGAAAGTGGTTAACACTTTTTCGATCTGTTCATTTTCAAATTCTTGTAGGGTGGGTGGAGCTTGGCGGAACCCACCGCATTTCCGTAAACGGTGGGTTCCGTTACACTCCACCCACCCTACTTTAAAAATGTGTAAACCGGCAAATGAAGGATGCCTTAAAATCGCTATTTAAAAAAAAATTTTCCGCTTCGCGGAGAGCAAGGGGGACACCCCCCTGCACCCCCCGTCAAAGAACTCAAAGAATCAAATCACCTAAGATTCTATTGCCCTCCGCGAACCGGCCAAACATAGTAGGTAAGGGTCTTAACGTCGGCGCTCACGACGCCGTCGTTCATACTGACGCTCCAGGCGTAGCCCGCACCGCCTGCGGTGGTAGTGCCTGACCAACAGTAGGCCGACTGCACAGCGTTAAAGGGAGCACCGTCAGTATCCCATTTGCCAATGCCGGCAGTATTCGGCACGGCCGGATCGTAATCACCATAATAAACCAGACTTTGCAGCTCTCTTAATGTCGGCAGGCGCCAGTCGGAATATACTGCTGTATAATTCGCACAAACCGGCAACGCCGTGTCCACCAGATTCGTAACTTTAGCGGAGGTATCCACATCCGTCCATTGCTTGCTTATACAATTCGCATCTTGAAGCCACATCAACCCGGTCAGTTCGTCTGTGACAGTGCCGTCGCCATTAACAGTAAAACGCGGATTCGGCCAATCCACACCGTTTAGTCCAGGTTCAGCCATGCCCGTATCCGGCACTGGAGCGGGGTAATCGCCTGTGTAAGTTCCGGTCACACCGAAAATTTCTACGGTGTCTTTGATGTTGCCGGCTATCAGGTCAGTGTCGACCGCGGACAAATCAAACGCGACGTAATTGCCGGCCGACTGATTTACAGTGGTATTGTCCGGTGTCTGAGTGGCGAGGATTCCGGTTTGAAGGCCCCACTCTCCTGCGGTCAACCCCCAGAACTTCTTGCCGGTCATCACTTCACCGGAAGTAGCACCGTCAGTGTCATCCTTGACCGGCGCTTTTTCCATCACTTCATTCAGCGTGTGAACGGGGCCTGCCGTACCTGTCGGACCGGTGGTCGGCTCGGTAAAAACGCTTTGCGCACCGACCGCACCGGTATCCAGCCGGTTGTAAATGTCATTCACGCCATAGCTGTTTGTGGCACCGGGCGCGGTGGTCGGGTTCAAGTCCCCGGCATAAGCCGCGAACGATACAAATACAAATACTGATAAAACTGAAACTGTCAGACTGACTACAAAACGCATGGTAAAACCTCCTTTTGTTAATGTGATACATTGTTATACACTCTTAATCTTTCGTTCCAACGCTCAGGCGTCAGAACAATACCCCAAACAACACCGTCCGATTTCCTTATGCGGCAAGGCGGAGAACGACCGGCTTAAAATAATAAAAGGGCCTGCCTGATTCTTACAGAATCCGGATATTTCGCCAAACCCAAATTCAACGCTCGGAAGTGCTGAACTTACAGTCAGGATGTGTCTGCTAAACTCCAAGTTCAGAACTCCTTTGATAATCATCTTCCTTCGCCTCATGCAGAACAAGGGTTTTATAATTATTCCGTAGGGTGCCTCAGGCGACAGCCGTAACGCACCTTCAATGTCACCGGTGCGTTACGGCTACCGCCTGACGCACCCTACGGACTGAAAAAAGAAAAAAAACCTTTTATAAATATTAAGGACAAAATAACTTCTCCATTTGTGATTTATGAAACGTGATGCATGAATTCACGTTTTACGTATGGGGAAATTATTTGGCTACCCACATAAGCCGGGACAATAAATGCAGTCGTAGGTTGGGTTGAGGAACGAAACCTGACGTCAGCCTGAATTCGTTGGGTTTCGTTCCTCAACCCAACCTACGACTACGACTGTCCCGCCTTATGTGGGTAGCCAATTATTTCATCCTCATTCCTTTCTTTCAGGCGTCAGAACAATACCAAAACAACGCTGTCCGCTCTCTTTATTCTATTGCAAAATCCATGCCAATTCAGGTAATAAATATAACTATTTGAAATTATAAGAAATAGGAATGTCAAGCAAAAAGTATGCGGTGACGCTGCCCTCAATATATTGAGGGTGGTTGTGATATATTGCGGAATTCACCTTCTGAAAATCAAAATCGGAGTGCGCTGGATTATGCGGCTGTACTGGATTTCAGCCGAAAGCGGTGGCAAAAACGTATGCGATAAATCCACCCTCAATATATTGAGGGCAGCCGCAATATATTGCGGGTGGTTGTAATATAGACAGTCACATATTAAATTTCAGAAAGATTGTTCAGCAAGTAGGGTGCGTTAGCGAAGCGTAACGCACCACATTATTCCGGTGCGTTACGGCTATCGCCTAACGCACCCTACAACTGCAACGGGGGCTGAAAAAACAAAAACGCCGCCCGCTCTCCTTATGTTACAAAGGTGGAGAACGACCGGCGTGAAATATCAAAAGAATGATAAATTCAGGCTATTCAACAGTTAAGTACTTGCCCATAAGTTTTCCAGCATCGCTCTCGACGGGTTTGCAACCCGGCGACAGTGTGCGGCGGGTTGCAAACCCGCCTTGAGCGGTCTGTAAAATACCCGAAAACTTTTGACCAAGTACTTATATCATGAAGCGACAGGTTTTGTTATTCCCAGTTTTTTCATTCTGAAGCGGAGCGTAGGAGGCTTAAAGTCGAGTATTTTTGCGGCACCGTCTTTGCCTCCTATCTGCCAATTACAGAGAGTGAGCACCTTGATAATTTGTTTTTTCTCAACGTCATTGAGGGTTTCGGAATTTTCGTCCTTGGCCCGCTTATCCGACAGTTCCCGGAATTCAAGTGGATTCGAAAATTTCAATGAAGTTCCTTGGGTGGTTATCACAGCGCGTTCAATGATGTTTTCCAATTCCCGTACATTTCCCGGCCATGAATAGGATTCAAGCGATTGAATGAGGTCAGCGGAAACAGATTGAATTTTTTTCCCCAGTTTTCTATTCAATTTTTCAAGGAAATGGTGTGCCAATTCCGGGATGTCTTTCTTTCGATTACGCAACGGCGGTAAGGTTATGGGAAAAACGTTGAGACGATACCACAGGTCTTTTCGGAATCGGCCCTCCTGCATTTCTTTCTCCAGATTTCTGTTGGTGGCCGCAATGACCCGGACATTCGTTTTTATGGTTTTATAGTTGCCCGATCTTTCAAATTCCCCATTCTGGAGCACACGCAGCAATTTGGGCTGCAGTTCCAGGGGTAATTCTCCAATTTCATCAAGGAACAGGGTCGAGCCATCTGCAATTTCAAACCTGCCGGTCTGCCGTTTGACAGCGCCGGTAAAAGAACCTTTTTCATGGCCAAAAAGTTCACTCTCTATAAGATGGGATGGCAGCGTGGCACAGTTTACCTTGATCAAGGGACGTTTGCTACGCTGGCCGGTATCATGAATTGCGCGGGCTATCAACTCCTTCCCGGTACCGGTTTCACCAAGGATCAGCACCGTGGTCTCCGTGGCTGCGATTTGCTGAACCTTGTACATCACATATTTCAATTCATCACTGCCACCGATGATATTTTCGAAATTATGCTCTGTTTTAATCTCTTCCCGCAGGTAGATATTATCCGCCTTTAATTGTTCCTTCAGATTTTCGATCTCGTTGAGAGCGTTGCGCAGATTCTTTTCAGCCTGCTTGCGCTCGGTGATTTCTTCATACAGTTTGGCCGTTCTTTTTTTGACCGCTTTTTCAAGCCCCTGTTTTAAGTGAAAAAGAGTGATATGGTTTTCAACTCGTACCAGGACTTCTTCCTCCTGAAACGGTTTGGTGATGTAGTCGGCCCCACCGACTTCAAACCCTTTTACCTTGTCAATGATATCTGCAAGGGCGGTCATAAAAATAACCGGAATATTTTTGGTATGTTCGTTCGCTTTCAGGCGGCGGCACGTTTCAATCCGCTTTCCCCGTCCTGGGATATCACAACCTCAAAGCCGCTGTTTTTCAAGTATTCCACGATGACCCCCATACCGGTCGGGTCATCGTCAACCACCAGGATTGTCGAGGGTCGGTTGTCCAGTTCAGTAATTCCATTCATCTTTCATCTCCTTTCAGAATAAAATTTTCCACATAATGTATGCTGCGCGTTCCTCACTTCGGAGATGCCTCATCAGGTTTTTTTATTTGTTTTTCTGAATTTTTTCTTGTACCAATCTTCATTGCCGTAAAGTTTTTCCACACATGGCTTACATAGACCGTGACTGAAAAATGCATCTGAGTGTTCCTGGATATACACCTCGATCTGATTCCAATAGCCTTTGTCATCACGGATTTTTTTGCAGTTTGAACATATCGGCAGCAACCCGCTGAGTGTTTTGACATCAGCGAGAGCTTTCTCAAGCTGAGTATTTTTTTCCTCTAACCGGGCATTTTTATCTTCAAGCGTCTTTTGAAGAATTCGCAGACTCAAATTCGTTTCGACACGGGCCAGCACCTCTTCCTTCTGAAAGGGTTTGGTGATGTAGTCTGCCCCGCCTGCTTCAAAACCATTGAGTTTATTAACGGTATCTGAAAGCGCGGTTATAAAAATAACCGGAATATTTTTGGTATTTTCGTTCGTTTTCAGGCGGCGGCACGTTTCAAACCCGTCAATTCCGGGCATCGTGACATCCAACAGGATAAGGTCAGGACGCACATACACGGCGCGTTTCAATCCGCTTTCCCCGTCCTGTGAAATCACAACCTGAAAACCGCGATCTTTTAGATAAGTCACGATGACGCCGATACTCGGCGGGTCGTCGTCCACAACTAAAATTATTGAGGATCGGTTGTCTTGCTCTGTAATTGCAGTCATATTTCATCTCCTTTTTGTATAAAGTTTTCTACGAGAGACTGGATTTTCTTTTCCTCAAACCTCTTTGCCAGCCTTTTTAATTTTTCGCCAAAAGGGCGGTACCGCTTATCTGACGATATAATGTGCGCCGCGCGTTCCTCGATCTGGCTCATATCCCCGAACAGGGCCATTTTGTGCAAGACAGCCAGTTCATTGGGAGGCGGCGGAATGAGCGGTTCCTGTTTTGCATTTTCCGGAATGGTTCCCTCTGCCGGTTCCGCATACGTCCAGGTCAGATTTAAATGTGTTTCCAGAAGAGCATACAATTCTTTTGCATGGACCGGTTTGGGAAGAAACGCATCACATCCGGCCTCACGGCACTTCCTCCGGTTAGATTCAAGCACGGTGGCCGATACCGCAATGATCGGCACATCGCGTAGGGCAGCCTCCCGACGAATCGCCCGCATCGCTTCGTAACCGTTCATCACCGGCATCTGCAGATCCATAAGGATCAGATTCGGCCGAATATCACGCGATTTGGCCACAGCCACTTGACCGTTTTCAGCCAGTACCGGTTCAAATCCAACCGATTCCAGCATATTTAGCAACACCATACGGCTTTCCGGCATGTCATCCGCAATCAGGATCTTCCGTTGAGCGCCTGTGTAGCCGATAATTTCTCGATCATGCAACAACTCTTCAGTTTTTATAGCCGCTATCGGCATGGAGAGTTCAAACCAGAAAGTACTCCCTTGTTCCGGCGAGCTTTCTGCTTTCAGTTTCCCGCCCATCATATTCACCAGATTTTGCGTGATGCTCAGTCCCAGGCCGGTTCCGTCAGCCCGCCCCAGGATGCCGCCGGCCTGCTCAAATGGCCTGAAGACACGGTCGAGATCGTCCGGTGATATCCCCACACCGGTATCGGTCACCTCAAAGCGGATGGCACGTCGTTTGTCCTCCTGACCGCTGATTGCACTGACACTCAATGTCACGCAGCCCTTTTCGGTAAATTTGACGGCATTGCTCAACAGATTGAGCAATATCTGTCGCAGCCGGAACTCATCGGCCCGGAGGCCTTCAGGAAGCGCGTCTGTTTCCACGGTAAAATCAAGCGCTTTCTCCTCGGCACGAGCGCGGATAATGGCGGCGACGCCATTTAGAAAGGACACAATATGAATGTCAGCCGGCAGAAGCGCCATTTTACCGGCTTCAATTTTTGAGATGTCCAGAATGTCGTTGATCAGGGTCAGCAGGTGTTCCCCGCTGCTGTGGATGATGCGCAGCCTGTGCAGATGGTCGGCATCGACTTCCTGGCTGCGTTGCAGGATTTGGGCATACCCCATGATCGCATTGAGCGGAGTGCGGAGTTCGTGGCTCATATTCGACAGGAAGACGCTTTTGGCCTGGTTGGCGGCTTCGGCGGCCTGTTTCGTTTTTTTGAGTTCCTTCTCCGCCCGCTTGCGCATGGTATCATCATACCCGATATTAATCACCATTCCGTTGGGCAGTTGAAAATTTGCCCATAATACAATCCGCTCCTCTCCGTTTTTGGTAAGCGGGCGCCATTCTCTGAAAACCCTTTCGGCTTTTGACGACACGGTATTCAACACCTCTTGTTGTATTTTGGGATCCGGATAAAACAGGGCGAGCGGATTGTCATGGGAACTGAGTTCTTCAATTGTCCATCCCAATACCTTTTCACACTCCTTGTTCCACAGGAGGCACCGGCCGTTTTCGTCAAACGCATTGATCAGCACCGGGGCATTGTCGAAAAGCATTCTGAATTTTTCTTCGCTCTCCCGCAACGCGTCCTCCACCTGCTTGAGTTCAGTGATGTCTTGAAACGTGCCTATGAGCTTGCTCGTCTTGCCGTCAACAACCTGGGGGGAGCAGACGGTGCGTGTCTGCAAATGCTTGCCTGTGGCCGTGATGAAGCGGATTTCCATATCGTAGGGTTCGCCGTATTCCAATGCGCGTTGAATGGCCTGCGACAACCTGTCGCGGTCGTCGGGATGGAAGAAATCAATGGCTTCCTGCAATAGTGGTTTGTGCTCCAGTGGGATTTCGTGGATGCGATAGGTCTGCTCCGTCCAGGTCACGTCAAGCGTTTCCGCGTCCAGTTCCCAACCTCCCACCTTTGCCATCTGTCCGGTCGCATTGAGAAGCGCCTGGTTTTGACGCAGGGCGTCTTCGGCTCGTTTGCGTTCGGCAATCTCTTGCTTTAATTGCCGGTTCTGCGTTTCAAGAAGTTGCTGTGCCTTTCGCAGGGCCAGATGCGTTTCAACCCGAATCAGCACCTCCTCCTCCTGAAAAGGTTTGGTGATGTAATCCACCCCTCCGGTGGAAAAGGCCCTGACCTTCTCATCGATTTCATGCAGCGCGCTGATAAAGATAACAGGAATATCGCGGGTGCGTTCATCGGCTTTTAACTGTCCGCAGACCTCATAGCCATCAAGGCCCGACATTATGATATCAAGCAGAATAATATCCGGTGGGAATTGCATAACGGATGAGAACACGGCCTCTGCTTTTCGCAGAGAACGGGTTTTGTACCCCTGTTCCTTCAAAATGTTCGATAACACGCGCAGGTTATCTATACTATCATCAACAATCAGAATACTGGCATCTGAAATGGGTTCATTCATACGACCGGTCCTCTTGTAAAAGTTTTTGAATCATGTCAAGAATCGTATCAAATGCAAAATCATCGGTCAATCCGGCCAGCTCATCGGCAAACCCGGCATTATGCGACCGGATACCGGAAATGGTTTGGTGCAGTCTTTGAGAATCTCCGTCTATGGCAGCCTGTTTCAGTGCGTTCAGCAAATCAGGTGGCGAAGCGGCCAGATTCTCCTGCATTAAGGCGGCGTTCTTGTCTCCGTTTTCCCTTTTCATGCTTCCTTCAGTATCTTCATACATAAATTGCACGCCCAGATGTTGCTTTATCACCTCAAACACCTTCGCATCCTCAAAGGGCTTGCGTATAAAATCATCACATCCGGCGGACATCACGAGAGTCTTGTCCTCTTCGAACACACTGGCGGTCACGGCAATGATGACCGGGTTGCGGGTTCCGTTACGGTTTGCGGAACTTCGGATGGCTTTGGTGGCATTGTATCCGTCCATGACAGGCATCCGCATATCCATGAAAATCAGATGCGGTTCCCATTTTTCCCATATTTCCACAGCCTCTTTGCCGTTTTCCGCTTCACGGAGTTCAAAACCCGGCATTGCAAGCAGTTTGAGAATCAGCATGCGATTGGGCTCGTTGTCGTCAACGATTAGAATCCGGTACTTCGGCTGTTCCGGAGCCATTGCTATGACAAGTCTTTCCGGTTTTTCAGTTAGAATTTCCGAGCTGTCCGCGATCCATGCCTGAATTCCGAATCTGAAAACACTACCTTTGCCCGCTTCGCTTTCAACCGCGATGTCACCACCCATCGTCTGCACAAATTTCTGGCTGATAAGCAGCCCCAGTCCCGTTCCTTCCTGAGATTTCCGCCCTGTCTCAGTCTGGACAAAAGCATCGAAAAGGCTGCCCAATTCATCAGGTGCAATGCCTTCGCCCGTATCCTCTATTTCAAATTGAAAATTTGATTTTTTCCCTTCCTCGCTTTTATCTGACAATTGTCTGACCCCAATGGAAATCCCTCCTTTCTTCGTAAATTTTACAGCATTACCGATTAGATTCACCAGCACCTGCCGCAATTTGGCTTCATCTGTCCGTATATGCCGGGGAACGGCGGCATCGCACTCAAAAATCAGGCGCAGTCCCTTTTCACTGGCCTTCAGAGAAAACATATCTTTTACGTCATCAATCATACGATACAGATCAAAATCGTTTTCGCAGAATACAATGCGTCCTGCTTCGATCCTGGATATTTCCAGCACATTGTTGATCAGGTTCAGCAGATGTTCTCCGCTTCGTCGGATAACCATCAAATTTTTCTTTTCTTCAGACGCGAGATTTGCACTGCGGCCGAGCATACGTGAAAATCCCAGGATGGCGTTGAGCGGGGTGCGGAGTTCGTGGCTCATATTTGCCAGGAAGGTGCTTTTGGCCTGGTTTGCAGATTCCGCCTGATGTTTTTTATGTTGCAATTCCTGATTCGCCTCTGCCAATTCAACAGTTCTTTCGTTTACCTTTTGTTCCAATTCATCCTTGTATTGTATCAATTTTTGCTCATTTTCCCGGAGTGTTGTTTCTCTGGCGACAATTTTCTCTTTCATTCCAAGAATATTTTCAGCAATCCGGGTGATATCATCATTTCCCTGTATTGTAATCTCATTATGATACTGCCCTTTTGCAATATAATCCAAGCCTTGGTTAATAGCATTAATTCGTTTGATAATATAAGAGTTGAAAACATAAGATGAAATTGCAAATATCCCTGTGATAATCAAAAAACCTGATAGAATAGAATATAAAAAAATATTTCGTCTAAATATAGATAAAAAGCTAAAATCATATTCAATTTTTACAACAATGTTGTTGATGAATGGAAATTCAGGCTCATTTTCAAGACTGAAAGCATTATAGAATGTATAATTATCTCCCTTAACTATTTTCAATTCTTGTTTGTTTTTAAATTCAAGGTTGTCGGTAAGCATGGCAATTTCCATGTCAGGCATGGCTTTTCCATTAACAAGAGATCTTTCGCGATTGGGTTTCATATTTCCAAAAAAAAGGTCTATATCTTGTAAATACCGATTTTCCTGTTTCAGTCTTAAAAAGAAATTGTTAAAAAAATTCAAATATTTCAGAGAATATTTCATAAGAATATAATCTTCCACATCTGTCCATGTCTCTACAATATAATTACTGTTCAATGGGCTGTAATATCTGAACATGGTAAGTTTTTTTGTATATACGTTAGGAGCAATTCGATGCCCTGCCACTTTATCTTTACCATACACGGATTCAATAAATTCTCTGACCTTGGGAGAAATGCTGAAAAGATTAAGGTTAATATCTTTTTCAACAGAACTGTTGATTACAATTCCCTGTTCGTTCACAAAACTTATATCGGTCACACCGTGTGAAATTGCAATTTCTTTGAGCTGTTTGACAGAATAGCCCTTTTTCAGCACTCCGTTTTCCGTTACCTCTCCGGCTATGGCAAGAGTGGCGTTTTTTGTATAGTCATTCATTTGTGCTTCTATCAGAAAGAGCATTTTATCATAAGTATCAAGATAATTTTTAATGTTCACATAAAGGTCTTCTTTCTGGTTTTCTAAAGTCTGCTTCATTTTCAAATGTCCGTAACCGCCAACGATAAAGGCGGTGATAGAAACAGAAAAAGCAATCACCATCAACAGATACAGCATAAATCGTTTTTTCATAATTTTTCCTCATTATTTATTTTTGCGGTGTTTTTGAATTATTCATCATTTGGCATATTTTATTCATTACGTAATCAGAAACAGTATCAGTACTGCATTAACATAAAATTTGGGGTTCATTCTTTTCTTCTTTCCCGAATAATTCTTGCAACGTATCAAATCGAAAAGCGCTTACCAATTCCGCCAAAGCATCCGCCAATGGTTCATTCTCTGAACGAATCTGCTCGCAAAGACGCATTGCGGCGGCCAAATCTGCGATCAGCACGGCTTTTCGGAATTCAGCAATCACATCATCCGGCAGCGTAGCGAGCGCCTCCGGTGTCAGCGCCTTTTTGCGCTCCGCTCTTTGCGTTTCGCTGTCTGTTTCTTCATTTTCATAGACAAAGCGGATATCCGAATGCCTGATCATCAGGTCAAAGATAGCCGTTTCCCGGAACGGTTTTCGCAAAAAATCATCACACTGTTTTGAGATGGCGACATCACGTTCTTCCTCATACGCGTTTGCACTCACCGCGATTATGGCGGTATGCCGGGTTTCCGGTATTTCCTTTTTCATTATTAATTCCTCATCCCTGATTTTCCTTACAGCTTCGTAGCCGTTCATAACCGGCATCTGAATATCCATCCAGATGAGATGCGGTTTCCATTGGTTCCATATTTCAACCGCTTCCCGCCCGTTAACGGCTTCCCGAAGTATAAAACCGAAAGGATGCAGCATTTTGACAAGCAGTTTGCGGTTGTCCGATTTGTCATCCGCGATAAGAATACGATAACGCGGTTGTCCAGGTTCGAGCGCGACAGCGCGACGGGCAAATTGTGCCGCCGTTATTTCAGCCGCGTCCGCGATGCCGGCCTGTATGTCAAACGTGAATGTCGTTCCGCACCCGGGTTCGCTTCTGACCGTGATGTCGCCGCCCATCAATTGTACGAACTTTTTACTGATCGGCAGTCCCAGACCTGTCCCTTTCCCTGTCTGTTTGCCGGTTTCGGTCTGGACAAACGCTTCAAACACCTTGTCTGTCTCTTCGGATGCGATGCCGGGGCCGGTATCCTTGATTTCAAATTTTAATTCTCGGATACCGGATTTACGATCTTCCGAGTCCGCAATTCCTGTTCTGACCGCCACACCTCCTTCTTTTGTAAATTTGAGCGCATTGTTCAGCAGGTTGATCAGCACTTGGCGCAGTCTGATTTCATCGGTGCGGATGTAGCGCGGAACCTTTTCGGAACAGTTGAACACCAATTGCAAAGCTTTCTTATCCGCCTGTATGCGGAACATATCTTCCAATTCGGAAAGCATGTTATGCAGATCAAAGTCACTTTCATCAAGGGTGATCCGCCCGGCTTCGATCTTGGAAAGATCAAGAACCTGATTGATCAACGTCAGCAGATGTTCTCCGCTACGGCAGATAATGGCAAGATTTTCCTCATGTTTACGGGGCAGGGTTCGGCTGCGGGTCATAATCTGGGCAAAACCGAGAATAGCGTTGAGCGGGGTGCGGAGTTCGTGACTCATGTTGGCAAGAAACACACTTTTGGCAATATTGGCGGCATCAGCGACTTCCTTGGCTTTTCGGAGTTCTTCCTCCACCTGCTTCAAACCCGTAATATCACGCCAACTAGATCTGCTTTGAACAATATTTCCACCGGCGTCACGGACAGCGGTGACTTTTAACAGCACCTCGATTACACCGCCGTCCTTGCGCTGCGCTTGAAGTTCTTCTCCCTTGATTTCCCCTGTCTTGGCAAACATCGGGAACACATGTTCTTTTGCATATTGCGCGCTTTTGGGGGTGTACAGATCGAGAACCGGACGACCGATAACTTCTTCCTTTCCATATCCCAGGGTATTTGCCAGTGTCAGGTTGCATTCGAGAACACACGCTGTTTTTGCATCCACCGAAATGTACATGTCCGGCGCCAAATCGAAGAGGTCCTGGTATTTTTTCTCGCTCTCCTGCAGTGCTTTCTCCGCCTGCTTTTGTTCGGTGACGTCAACGCCGATTGAGATATGCAGATGTTTGCTTTCATCATCGCCTATGTTAATTTTTGTATTCTGCCATAGTATCGTTTTGGTGTCACCGTTTCTAACCCTTAATGGACCCGTAATTGTGTAAACATTATCTTTCTGAACAGCCTCCCATTGAGATATCGAGTTGTAATCTTGTTCCCAGGCCGCTTTCCATGCTTTATCAAGCTCATCTTGATTTTCATAGTAGAGAAATAAAGAATGCCAGTCTTTTCCAAGCACTTCGGATCTTGAGTAGCCGGTTATTTTTTCCGCCCCCTTGCTGAATATTCTAGTGATATGGTTTCTATCCATACCAACTATAATTGTGTGATTTGTATCAATAATTGCTTTTGAGAACTCTTTTTCCGCAAGGAGTTTTTTCTTATTTGTTTCCTGCTCTGTAACATCTCTGACTATGCCAAAAAGCTGAATTGCGTTCCCTTTCTCATCAAAATGTTTATTTTGTTGGACAGATACAATCTTCTCGATTCCCTTCTTCGTGATAATACGATATGTAAACTCATCCGACTTCTTTTCCCGCATTTTTTCCTGAACAAATTCAAAGTCATCGGGATGAATAATATTTTCAAAGGTTGTAAATCGATCATTGCGGGTTCCGGGTTCAAAATCATAAATCAAGAATAAACCATCGGAACACACAAGTTCATTTGTTCTCAAATCCCATGTCCAGTACCCCAGCT
Source organism: Desulfococcaceae bacterium HSG9 (assembly GCA_030378005.1). GTDB lineage: Bacteria > Desulfobacterota > Desulfobacteria > Desulfobacterales > JAUCGF01 > JAUCGF01. The sequence goes on from JAUCGF010000145.1 coordinate 18,322, forward strand.
TGGCGATTTCTTGTGCATGAGACAGGTTTGCTTCGCTCTTCCGCAGTGCGGCATCCGTCAGCTTTCGCTCTTTGATTTGATCCTGCAAAGCCGCGTTCGTTCGGGTCAATTCGGCGGTGCGCTCGGCCACTTGGAGTTCCAATTTCTGGTTATAACTCTTTAATAAATGTTCCGCTTGCCGGCGGGCCGTATTATCCTGTCCAATACACAGCAAACCGATGGGATTGCCGCCGCTATCATAAATCACCTCGTTTGACCAAATAATCCAAAGTTTCCGCCCGTCCTTGGTCATATTTTCATTTTCGTTACGCTTGTATCGCTGCGGATGCTTCAATATACTGGCAACCATCTCTTGCAAATCTCGCCCAGAGCTTTCGGTTTGGGCTATAATGGTTCCGATCACACTCTGGCCAATCAGTTCGTCTTCTGTATAGCCCAGAAAAAACAAGCCAAATTCGTTTATGAAGGTAATGTGCCCTTGCATATCTATTCTTACGATGAGACAGTTCGCACGTTCGACCAATTCCCGATATTGCTGTTCGCTTTGGCTTAATGCCGCAAAAGCTGCTTGTAATTGTTGCCCCATATAGTTAAAGGAACTGGTTAACTCTTTTAGCTCACCAATACGATATAAGGCAGGGTCAAGGCTTTGGATTTCTATGTTTTCCATGCCATCCGCAAATTTTTTAGCGGCTATCTTGGTATCTAAAATTGGTTGAGCAACCCAATTGGCGGTGAGATAACCCAATCCGACAGCCCCGAACAGGGCAATTAAACTTAGCCACAGAGTGATGTACGTGTTTTGATTGATTTGAGCCATGAAGTCAGACTCGGGGATGGCAATCACAATCAGCCAATCTATGCCTCGTCCATCTTGAAATGGTACAACTTGGGCAAATTCTCGTTGACCATCTATCTCAAAATCAAACTGCTGACTACTATCGATGGCGTTGAAATCACCAAACTGTTCGACTAAGATATCAGCGGTGGCTTGAATAAGGGCTACGTTACTTTCGTTGGCATATAGCCGTCTTTGCTCCTCGTCACCATCGCCGGATGTGAACGGTTTTTCATCAGTTGAAGAAGCAACCAACAATCCGGTGCGTTCAATAATAAATGCTTTGCCTGTTTTACCAATTTTTAAGGTTTGAAGAAAATTGCTGATATGTGAGAGAAAAATGTCAATTGCTACAACTCCTGACAAATCACCGGACTGGTTGTAAACAGGGCGGCTGGGAGAAATGACCATATCCTGTCCGGTGAAAAGAATATAAACATCGCTCCAGGTAGCCTGGCCTGTTTCAACGGCCCCCTTATACCAGGGTCGGGTACGCGCGTCAAAGCCAGGAAAGGTAAGCACTAGCTCGGTGTGGTTGCCTTGACTATCTGTGGCGTATTTGTTGAAGACACCACGAGTAAAATTTTCCGTAGTGATCGTATATAGTGAGCCGTCTGTGCTTTCACGTTCGCCAAGCGCCAGTCCTCCCTCGGTGTTGCCAAAATAAATGGCTGATACCGAATCATAGATTTGAACTTGCTCCAAGAAATAACGTTCCAAAGCGGCCTGATCGTTTATATCTAACAAGCCATGTAAAATAGCCTGATTATTGAATTGATTGATAAGATGGGGGGCTCCTAAAAAGGTTTCCAGACGCTGTTCGATTCGGGCAGTTATTTCACTCCGCAGCTGTGTGGTTACATCATTCACCGCTTGCTGACCATTATGAAACGATAGGTATCCTATAAAACCTACGGTAATTATAGTAAGAGAAATAAACGGTACAATGAGTACAACACGAAGCGGTATATACTCAACAATGTTTTTCAATTTACTATTCAAGCGATTGACAACTGTATCTTTTATGGCAATTTCATTCATTAGTCATTTCCTAATTTTCAAAATATACTCGACAAGGTCATAATTTGTGATTTTTGAATTAAACAATCAGGTGTCGAGTGTCATTACCTTTACGCTATACTCAGTAGATTGAAATTTTACACATTCTGCCAAGTAAGTCATTTCAAAACGTTTTAAATTTAATGACTTACTGATTTGGAAGAATAGGGCTGATGGCCAAATGGAAAAACTCGTTCCCACGCTTTGCGTGGGAATGCTGCACTGACGCTTCGCGTCCTGTTTTGTGCGCTGTCCTGAACGCGAAGCGTCCCGAAGGCGTTCCCACGCAAAGCGTGGGAACGAGGTCGCCAAAGACTTTTTCGTTCTACTGATACTTACTTGAGTCAAGTACATATCCCAATTATATCATTCTTTCAAATACTTCTTGCAATATATCAAACCGGTAATCATCCATCAACTCCGCTATTGCATCAGCCACGGGCCGGTTCAGTCCGCGAACCTGTTCGATAAAACACTTTACCGTTTCAATGTCGTTTATATTTGCGGCTTTCCGCAACCCTGCAAGCACATCATCTGGTAGCGAGGCAAGCGCCTCCGGCGTCAACACATCTTCGGGTTTCGGTTTTTGTTTTACAGGTTCCGGCTTCTTAATTTCCTCATACACATAGCGCAGGCCGAGGTGTTTGCTCATAAGATCGAAAATTTCCGCTTCTTTAAACGGTTTGCGCAAAAAGTCATCGCAGCCGGCCGACAGAACCACCGCTTTTTCTTCATCAAACGCGCTGGCGGTCAGAGCGATCACCGCGGTTGCCTGGCCTTTGGTGGTCGCTTTGATTGTTTCGGTCGCCTTGTAGCCGTCCATAACCGGCATACGCATATCCATCCAGATCAGATGCGGGCCCCAGTGTTCCCATATTTTTACAGCTTCTTTGCCGTCAGCCGCTTCCCGGAGTTCGAACATCAGAGGTTTGAGAAGTTTTTTCACGAGATGACGATTCTCCCATTTGTCATCTACAATCAAGATGCGATAGCGGGGCAGATTCGGTTCCAGTCCGATAACTCGGCGGGCGGGCGGTTTTATCTGAAGATCATCCGCGCGAGCCACATTCACGCGAATATCAAAAGAGAACAATGACCCGCGGCCGACCTCGCTTTTGAAAGTCAGATCGCCGCCCATTATTTGGGCAAAGCTCCGGCTGATGGGCATGCCCAGCCCTGTTCCCTCCTGCAAATCCCGTCCGGATTTGGTTTGCACGAAACTTTCAAACAGAGCATCCGATTCATCAGGCGCGATGCCGGGGCCGGTGTCCTCGATTTCAACTTGAATCCTGACGGTCGCATCCTGGTTCTTGTCCTCTTTTGTCGTTCCATCATTCGATCTGACTCGCATCGCCACGCCCCCTTCGTCGGTAAACTTAAACGCATTGTTGAGCAGATTGATCAGAACCTGGCGAAGTTTGACCTCATCGGTTCGGATATAGCGGGGCAAATCCGGAGAACGTTCTGACAGAAATTGCAGATGTTTCTTTTCTGACCGCAGCCGGAACAATTCCGTGATGTCATCCAGCAGACGATACAGATCGAAATTTTTTGCGTTCAAAGTCATCCGTCCGGATTCGATTTTGGACAAATCCAGCAGTTGATTGATCAGGGTCAGCAGATGTTCGCCGCTTCGCATGATGATGCCGACATCTTCCCGCTCTTCAGAATCAAGATTCCGGCTGTGATTCAGCAGTTGGGCGAAACCGAACACGGCATTGAGCGGGGTGCGCAGTTCGTGGCTCATATTGGCAAGAAAGGCGCTTTTGGTCTGATCGGCGATTTCCGCTCTTTTTTTGGCGGCTTTCAATTGTTCGTTGGATTGGGCTAAATCTTTAGTTCTTTCGTCCACCTTAATTTCAAGCTGGCGTTTTTGTTTCTTGATCCGGCTGACTCGCAAGAAAAATCCGCCACCGATACCGCCGGCTATCATAAAGATAAGGACAAGTCGAAACAGCCATGTTTTCCAGAACGGGGGAATCACTTTCACATTGAGGGACACGCCTTCTTCATTCCAAACGCCGTCATTATTCGACCCGATGATTCGAAGCGTGTAAGCCCCGCCCGGAATATTCGAATATCTTCCGAATCGTTTGGTTCCGGCATCGTACCAATCTTTGTCGAATCCTTCCAATTTATATTTGTATTGATTTTTAACTGGATTCGTATAGTTGAGGGCGGCATACTCGAACTCGAAAAAGTTATGCCGCCAATCCAGAGTTATTTCCCTTACTCTTTCAGGGGCTTTGTCCAATTTCAATTTTTCGCCTCCCTGAGTCATCGAAGTAATGACAATCGGGGGAATGGCAGGATTGTCTTTCAGCCTATCAGGATAAAAACTGTTCGCTCCATTACCGCCAAACACCCATAACTCGCCGTCTTCGGTTTTAAAGTGAGGCACTTCCCAGAACTCATTGCCTTGTAATCCATCGGCTTGTGTATATAATTTCGCGGTTTCGTTTTTGGGATCAAATCTTATCAACCCGATTTTTGTACCCAGCCAGAGAAAAGCGTTATTGTCCTCAATAATGTTCTGCACACTATTCGTCGGGAATCCGTTTGCCTCTGTGTAGCGCTTGAATGTTCCATCTTTATTCAGTCTGTTCAGTCCGCCGCCGACAGTCCCGACCCAGATAACGCCTGTCGAATCTTCATAGACATGATTAAGCGTATCAGAGCCGATACTGGCGGGATTATCGGGATCATGTTCATAATGGGCAATGACTTTTTCGGTTTTCGGATCAAACCTGTCAAGTCCTCCGCCGCATGTGGGAACCCAGATTGTTCCGGCCCTGTCCTGAAATATCTGCCATACCACATTATTAGCGATACTGTCCGGAACATGGGGGTCATGTTTATACTGTGTGATTTTTTCTACAGCCTTATCGAATTTGACAAGGCCGCCCAGATTTGTGGCAAACCAGAGCGTATCGGGATTGTTTCTATCTTCAATAAGAGATGAACCGTCCTGACAGTCCAGCGGATAAACCTTTACACACTTGCCGGTTTCCCTGTCAAATAAACATAACTTGTTGCCTAAGACCCAGAAATTCCCCTCGCTGTCTTCAAGCATCCCTGTGACAACATCAAGATACCTGTCAGTGTTCTCATGTCCGTAATGCAGATATGTGCCTGTCTTCGGATCATACCTGTCAAGCTCTCCTGTTGCGAGTCCGATCCAGATAAATCCATGCCTGTCTTGAATTATGACCGTCACCAGATTATCATTCAGACTGTTGTCATTGTCCGGATCATGCCGGTAAAGCTTGAATTTCCGACTATCTTTATCAGACTTATCAAGTTTTCCATTTAAGCTTACTAACCAGATGATACCTGTACGATCTTTATATATCGTCATTATATGATCAAAGGACAGACTGGCCGGATCAGAGGGATCTCGTCTGTGATTGACAAATATTTCCGTCCGCGGATCGAATACATCAAGACCGTTTCCCCTGGCACCGTGAGTGATCCAGAGTTCACCGGTTTTTAACTCATAAATTGAAAATACGCTGTTATCGCTTATACTGTGAGAATTATTTTTGTCATGCACATACCGGGTAAAAGTTTCAGTTTTTTGATCAAACCGGTTCAAGCCGCCTTCTTGAGTTCCCAGCCAGAGAGCGCCGTTGCTATCTTCAAGAATTGCAATAACCTTATTATCGCTCAGGCTGTCGCTATTATCCGGATCATGTTTATAATGCTTAAATGTTCCGGATATTTTATCAAAGCTGTCAAGCCCTTTATCTGTCCCGATCCACAAAAGTTCGTTGCTGTCAATATATAATGACCAAATATTATTACTGCACGGACTCTGCGGATTATCAGGATCATTCCGATACCGGACAAAAGTATCGGTGTTCTTATTGTACCTGTTCAGACCGTTCTGGGTGCCAAACCAGAGATTTCCATCCTTTTCTTCCGCAATGGCCTGGTTTGTCCAATTAAACACATTATGACTGATACTGTCGGTGTTTTCAGGATGATGTTTATACACGGCAAAAGTATCGGTTTCCTTGTCATAGCGGTTCAGCCCGTATGGAGTCGTCAGCCAGATCAGACCGTCTTTGTCTTCGTGGATGTCGAAAACATAGTCTGATGATATGGAACCAGGGCCGGTGGCATATTTTTTGACATCATATCCGTCATATTTCAGCAGGCCGCTTTGCGTGCCTATCCAGAAAAAGCCGTCCCGATCCTGGATGAACCCACCGTTAAATATCATTCCTTCAGTGTTCAGAGGATGGTCGAATTGCAACGTCGATTTATCAGCTTGCTGCGCTCGAATGTCAGACCCTATGCAAATGAGTGTCAACAGCGTTATAGCCACAACGGTTATTTTTTTAATCATGCCATGACTGCGGAATAGTTTGGCCTGTTTTTCAAAAGCATTCATAGTTTTATCTCCTTTCCTTTGCAGTTACTTCAGTGATTTGCTTCGGGGGCATGTACGCCAATACGCTTTCTGAAACATTCGGGTTTTTAAGTGTGAGATGACGCTTCATTTTTTTCTTCTTTCCCGAATAATTCTTGCAACGTATCGAACCGAAAATCGCTTACCAATTCCGCCAAAGCATCCGCCAACAGTTCATTCTCTGAACGAAGCTGTTCGCAAAGGCGCATTGCCGCGTCCAAATCTGCGATCAGCACGGCTTTTCGGAATTCAGCAATCACATCATCCGGCAGCGTAGCGAGCGCCTCCGGTGTCAGCGCCTTTTTGCGCTTTTCGCTGTCTGTTTTTTCATTTTCATAGACAAACCGGATATCCGAATGTCTGGCCATCAGTTCAAAGACAGCCGCTTCCCGGAACGGCTTTCGCAGAAAACCATCACACCCTTTTGAAATGGCGACAGCGCGTTCTTCCTCATCCGCACTGGCGCTTACCGCGATGACAGCGGTATGCCGGAATTCCGATTTTTCATTTTTAATTTTTAATTCCGCATCCCTGATTTTCCTTACGGCTTCGTAGCCGTCCATAACCGGCATCCGAATATCCATCAAGATGAGATGCGGTTGCCATTGGTTCCATATTTCAACCGCTTCCCGCCCGTTAACGGCTTCCCGAAGTATAAAACCAAAAGGATTCAGCAGTTTGACAAGCAGTTTGCGGTTGTCCGATTTGTCATCCGTGATCAGAATACGATAACGCGGCTGACCGGGTTCGAGCGCGACAGCGCGACGGGCAGGTTGTATGCCCGTCATTTCAGACGCATCCGCGATGCCGGCCTGTATGTCAAACGTGAATGTCGTTCCGCGTCCGGGTTCGCTTCTGACCGTGATGTCGCCGCCCATCAGTTGCACAAATTTTTTGCTGATCGGCAGTCCCAAACCGCTGCCTTCCTGTGCCTTCCTGCCGGTTTCGGTCTGGACAAACGCTTCAAACACCTTGTCTGTCTCCTCGGATGTGATGCCGGGGCCGGTATCCTCGATTTCAAATTTTAATTTTCGGATACCGGATTTACGATCTTCCGAGTCCGCAATTCCTGTTCTGACCGCCACACCTCCCACTTTCGTAAATTTGAGCGCGTTGTTCAGCAGGTTGATCAGCACTTGCCGCAGTCTGACTTCATCTGTGCGGATGTGACGCGGAACATCTTCGGAACATTTGAACGAAAAACGCAGCGCTTTCTTATCGGCTTGTATGCGAAACATCTCCTCCAATTCGGAAAGCATGTTATGCAGATCAAAGTCACTCTTATCCAGGGTGATGCGTCCGGCTTCGATTTTGGAAAGATCAAGAACCTGATTGATCAGGGTCAGCAAATGCTTTCCGCTTTGATTGATAGTGGCAAGATTTTCCTCATGTTTACGAGGCAGGCTGTGGTCGCGGGTCATAATCTGAGCAAAACCGAGAATAGCGTTGAGCGGGGTACGGAGTTCGTGGCTCATATTGGCAAGAAAGGTACTTTTGGCTCTGTTCGCCGACTCAGCGGCTTCTTTAGACTGGCGCAACGCTTCCTCGACTTGTGTTCGTTTCATAATCTCGGCTTGGAGACTGCGATTCCACAGCAGCGTAACTCCCAATATCACGCAAATTAAAATTGCCGATCCGCCTCCCCAAAACCAAATCTTTTTCGATGAAATCCCGTATTCGTATCGTAATGATAAATAGCGCTGTAGAATGCGACGGTGTTCTTCGGCAGAGATAGAATTTAAACCCTTATTCATAATTGAAACCAGTTCTGGCCAATCATCACGGATTCCCATCGCCATCGCATTTGGTCTCTCATCCCACCCTGCGGGCGCGGCGACTTTCAGATTTGTTAAATCGTTTTTTTGGATCATATACGTTGCTACCGAAATATAGCCTATATAGGCATCCGCAGCCGATGTGGCAACGGCTTTCAGCGCTTCTTCATCATCGCTGACAATTAGCAATTTTAACTCAGGATAGTGTGTTTTCAGCCTATCATGCGCCACAAAACCCTTGGGGACAGCAACCACCTTTCCATTTAAATCTTCAATTCTTCCCACGAAATCCCCTTTGGTACGGGTAAAAATCCCCCACGTCCCAAATATGTAATCTTTTGTAAATCTGATATATTTTTGTCGTTCAGGGGTGTTTATGATGGCCGGAATCATATCAAACTCACGATGTTCTTTTATCAGATCCAGCGCCTGTTTCCATTTGTAAGGCTTTTTTATAAATTTGACCTCAAAGCCAACATTAGCAGCGATAAGTCTGATCGTATCAACCGCTATCCCTTTGGGCCCGTTTTTCCAATATACATAAGGTGGGAAATTACCGATGCGAGCCCGAACTGTGTGGTTTTCGGCAAGCCAGGCTTTTTCTTCCGGCGTAAATTGTATGGCGGACTTCAGACTTTCGGTTGTGTCAGCAAGGGCGAAGCGGAGTTGCCAACTCCACACCATGCCGATTATGCTAAGAACAATAAAGCCTGTACTCACTAAGATGACATTTCGTTTTTTCACGGTATTTCCTCCTATTTTTTTAATCATGCCATGACGATGGAACGATTCGACCTGTTGTTCAGAAGTATTCATACCGGTCTTTGATTTTTTCATTGTTTCACATCCTTTCATGTGTCGTTACTTTAGTGAACGGTTAAATTTGAATTTATTAAAAAATAGAAAAACGGTTGAATATCAGCGCTACCTATTGTACTATATCCGTTTTTAAGCAATATCGTAACGG
>JAUCGF010000017.1 GCA_030378005.1 Desulfococcaceae bacterium HSG9
TTTTGCGCTATCCGAAGTTACATCTCTACATCCTGTAAAAATGGGATCAACGTCATTGACGCTATCCAGAATGCTTTTCAAGGCAAACCTTTTATTCCTTACTGTTTTTCTACACCTGAGTAGTTACGATATTTTTAGATTTGTAATCTATATTTCAGATGTAAGGCGGAAAATTATTCAGATTTTTATGCTTACTACGTTACAATAGTGTACCGAGCTAAGTTGGCTAATCGGATTATTAAAAATTCACCACCGACCAAATATTAGAGAAATTATCTGTCCAGCACACATTTTTACAATGAGGTGCTTTCCAGCCAGAATCGTCTTTGGTAAGTTGGTCAAAAGTCTGTTGGTCGCGTCCAATTGCCACCCAGCGGGATGAATATTTCAGCACCATTTTATCCGGCGGATTTTCGTAAATTTTAATTAATAAGCCCAATTTTTGAGCGTTACACTGCAACACCGGCAGCAGATCAATGTAACGGTTGGAAATGTGATACAGTAGCAAGCCATCTTTTTTAATGATACGACCAAATTCCTCCATCGCTTCAAGTGTAAGAAGATGTGTCGGAATAGCACCGCTGGAAAAGGCGTCTAAAATGAGCATGTTGTATGATTGAACCTGTGCTTTACGAAGCAAAATACGAGCATCACCGACAAAATAGCGGATATTCGCAGGGCTGACACGCAGATTATCAAATTTTTCCCTGGCAATATCAACAACGGTTTGATCAATTTCATAAAAATCAAAAGTTTGGCCATTTTGACCATATAAGGCGAGTACACCTGCACCTAAGCCCACAAATCCTACTGTTTGAATATTTTGCAACCGCAGAAAAGCTTTGCCAACACCGGTTTTTTCATGGTAGTAGGCAATAGGGAAAAGATGTCCCAGAGCATCGGCAGCCTGACCGCCGTGAGTTGTCGTTCCCATTTTAAGCAAACGATGGGCAACCTGCTGATTGGGAATGGCAGGCCATTCCTTAACCTTGAAGGCACCGTAAAAACTTCGCGCTTTATAAGTACAAGGCGGCATAAAGATAGTTTCTTGAAGTATAAAAACAGTTGTTAAAAGCAAAACGAATACGATTTGAAAAAATATTTTTATCTTTTTACGAACTTGTGTTAAATAAGGCGCAATAATAAAATAAAATACGATACAAAGCAATAAATCATATTCAACTGTCGATTTAAAAATCACCGGCGCAAATATTCCGACAAAAAGGCCACCGCCTAAACCTCCGAGAGAAAGATAAAGGTAAAATGAGGTGAGTTTTGCCGGCGCCGGTTTCAGACGCTCAAGATTACCGTGGAAAAACATGCAGATCGCAAACAGGCAAACCAAACTTAAAACCAGTTTAAATACAAAACCGATTCGTATTTCACTCCAAACGACAATAATTGTCGCAGCCACAGGAAGCAGAACTGTTATGGTGCGAATCAGCGACGGTTTTGAGAGGCCAGACCAAAGAAAGCTGACAATAAATGAAAGCAAATAAAAACTTAACGGCATCACCCACAACAGAGGAAGATTAACAATATCCATTGTCATATAATGGGTGAAAACCATTAGCGCCCAAGAAGGTATGAAAGCATTTACGAACCATTTGGCTTTTACGGCACCATTACTTTCATTGGGGTCAAATCGGTTATCCTGGCTTCGTTTTTCAAATATTCCTTCCTGTTTTTGTTTTAATGCTTTGAAATAAGTAAATAAACATAAACCTAATAACAAAGCGAATATCAGAAAACCGGCAGACCAAAAATAAATTTGTTGCTTATTTTGCATATTGGGTTCAATCAGAAGGGGATAACTCAATAACCCGGTCATGGAACCTGTATTGGAAACCGCATATAGAACATAGGGATTTTGAAAACGGGAAGATTCACTGATTCCGGTGATGAACTGCACCAGCGGACTCGTACATGAAAGTAAAAAATAGGGTATGCCCACTGATGTTAATAAAACCAATAGAATCTTGGCCGTTGGTTGCATGGCGATAAGAGTGCATCGCATTTGTAATGGAATCAATAAAAGCGCAAGAGTGATAATAGAAAAAAAACAAAATATTTGTTGTTTAACACTGAGTTTCAGTACAATATAATGGACATAAGCGTAACCGGCAAGAAGCAGAGCTTGAAAGAAAATCAGGGAGGTTAACCAAATAGAAGAACCTCCGCCAAATAAAGGAAGGATGAGTTTGGTAACCATGGGTTGAAGGTTGAAAAGAAGGAAGGCCGAAAGGCCGATGGTCAAAGCATGCAACATGATTGATAATTATCAGATTATGTGTTAATAACAGTTTAGATTAATATATTAAATTTATTGTCAAAATATGAAAAATAAAGATCAAATATCACAAACACTCCCCACCCCCCTGCTATGGTCTCTTTGGATTTTGGCAGCTGCAATAACATTTAAGTCGTTTAACCAGTTAATCGCGGATTACGATCTCTGGTTTCATCTGTTTTTAGGCAGGGAAGCCTTTGCCAACGCAGCTATCGGACAAATTGATGTTTACTCCTTCACAGCTTATGGTTTACCCGTTATCAATCATGAGTGGCTTGCCGATATTATTATGGTTGGCGCCTATAAGATTATGGGAGATTCCGGTCTGATTCTTTGGCGTTGGCTGATGGTGCTGGCGATCGTTTTAGCTTGCCTTAGATTGATAAAAATCAGAACGGAGAACCGTTTAACACAGATTTTTACTTTTTTATGTTTTGTAATAGTGATCTCACCGGGAATTTCATTCAGAGTACAACTTTTTTCCTATTTATTTGTCTTATTATTGCTTAATTTGGTTTATAGTACGCATCTTAAAACCACTTCCGTTTGGCCTTTACTTTCTATATTATTCTTAATTTGGGCAAATATTCATGGTGCGTTTATCCTCGGTTTGTTAATTTGGTATATCTATATTTTTGAAAAATTGGTTTTTAAATCATACAAACTGAATTTCAGTACAGCTATCGTCATATTAGCTCCGGTCAGTGTAACATTAATCACCCCTTATGAAATTCGGTTATGGGAATTTATTTATGGAGAGCTTAGTAATCCGATCAGCGGCCAGTATATCACTGAATGGCGGCGATTTTCATTTGAACCCAGAGAACTTTCATTTTTGCTTGTATTCCTGCTGACATGGACGGCCTTTCTGTTTAGCGGAAAGGCTAAAGGTCTCGCCGAAACGATTGTCCTCTGTCTGGCAAGTCTGATGGGATTTATGGCGGTAAGACACACGCCCTTATTTGTAATCTTAACCCTTCCTTCTGTTACATATCACTTTGATGGCGCTTTGCAAAGATTAAAAAACAAATTGCCGCAAGGAAAACCATCACCGCCGATAGCAACTTATATTTCAACAGTTTTATTATTGGTTACCGCGGCATTTTTTCTTTACACAGGTATGTCTCAGCCGTGGAAAATTCAAACAGATAAAGATCCGTTGCCCTTTCAATCGGTTGCATTTTTAAAAACAAACAATTTTAAAGGCAATCTTTGGACGCCGCTTCATTGGGGAGCTTACGCTCTTTTCCATTTATACCCTGACATTAAAGTTTCCATCGATGGTCGCTGGGCAATGCTATATCCTCACAATGTAATGCAAGACAACATGGATTTCGCTTACCACGGAACCGGTGGCCGGTGGAAAAAATTGCTTGAAAAATATGGTGCTGATTTTGCCCTGGTTGAAGCAGGGAACCCGGCCATACAAGAGATGAGCCAAGATAAAAATTGGGTATGGGGTTTTCAAGAAGATGCATGTCAGCTATTAGTTAAAAAAGAGTTGATTACTCAATTTCAGTAGAAATCACAGAGATTCAGTTTAAAAAAGATTTGGAATCCTTACTAAACCGAATCCTTGTAGATTACCGCAAAATCGTAATAATGAGCACGACTGCAAAAACAATCAAGTGTCAGTAGATGGAAACTTCGCACATATCCTGCCAAGTAAGTCATTTCAAAACGTTTTAAATTTAATGACTTACTAATTTGGAAGAATTGGGCTGATGGCCAAATAGAAAAACTCGTTCCCACGCAAAGCATGGGAACGAGGTCAACCGAAGGTAGCACCTGACAAAGCCAATCAACCCGGATTCAAATTACGCTGTGTTCCATTTGCACCGTTGAGGCTCTACAGGCTGTAACGTATAAGTAGGTCGGGTTACGCTACGCTAACCCGACCTACTGACTACTGACTTTTTCATGCAATTGCCCTGTGATTGTTGGTAGCTTTGTTTATTTTGTCTTGACTATTGATTCGTCTTACTATACATTTTTGCTTATTTTTTTGGTTTCGAATAAAGTACAGTTCATTTGAGGCGCAAAGCGAACCGCTAATTGAGATTAAAACCGTAAAAGATTACTGTGAATGGATGGCTGGTTTTGCTGAAGTCACAGTTCCTGAGTCAACATATATTCTGCATACGTCGAGTTATAACGAAGAATCCAGATTAGCGGTCTTTTTCGCTACATATCATGCGAAGCATACTGGTGATGGCGGTCCGGTACCCCCAACCAACAAAGAGACTGACTCCCACTATGTATATGCACTGGCCATGGATGCAGACGACAAGATAGAGAAAATGGTGAAGATTTGGAACGCACCTTGGGCTATGAAGGAGCTTGCTTGGCTCTAGTGTTTATTGAACCGATAAACAATGAAAACTGAAGGTGTTGCCGTGCAAGCCCAAAATGGCAGTTTTCAGGCCTTTCATTTTAGGAACAGACCGTGAAACCACCCATAAAAATTAATCATTGGCGCTTGCTGGATTTTGGAAAGTACATACATACGAATTATGACGGACCGAAAAAAAAATATCTGTCCGGCTTCATCCAACAACATTCGAAGATAAAAATTTCTCAAAAATCCGATAAAAAAATCAGGACATCACAGATCATCAGCGCAAAAGACCGAGTGGTGAAAACCATTACCAAAAGCAAGTATATGCTCGGAACAGTTGATCCTCAATATCGTAAATATATTAAAGACAATCATATAAAATGGGACAGTGACCAACCCATCTTAATACCCCCCTATAACAACAGCCAAATCAAAGCCTGTTTGCTACAAATTGTTATTACATTTAAATTGAATAACAACCGGAATGTCCATTTTGGATTTAACATCATATCCGTTGATAAGAATTTCTATCGATTTTTTATCCCATCAAAGGACGATTTTCTGACCCGTTCATTTGCTGAAGGGTCAAAAATAAAACATATTCGGATAGGCACACCTGACGCAAATAATAAAGGTTCCGGTGTGGTTAAACGTTTTTATGACATCATAGATAGCCCGGAAAATGATTTTTCAATTGTAGAACTGATTTTCTTCCGAATTATTTAGATAGCAAGCCCCGCGAAACAACCTGAAGATAAAATTTTTTCCTTTCTCACGGCATAAATCTATTTTACGGTTGAGCCATTAACATTAACGCTGGGTGTTAAAACAATCGCTGCATTCCAAACAATATCAAATGACTGTTTTAACACCCTTTAACGGAATATGGATATATGGAGGATAAAAGCATGAAACGAAAAAATCTCATTGAAATTGTTTGTATTATTGATAAGTCCGGCTCAATGAATTCAATTAAGTCTGATGCTATCGGCGGTTTTAACGCTTTTCTTGAAGAACAGAAAGATTTTCAGGAAAATGCGTTGCTGACATTTGTACTTTTTAACGATGAATATTTCCTGATTCATAACGGGGTAAACCTGAAAGACGTACAACCATTGAGCAATCAAACCTTTAAACCCTCCGGCATGACTGCGTTGCTGGATGCCGTCGGAAAAACCATTGCCACTATAAAAGGACGTCATGCCGAAATGAATACAGAAAAACGTCCCGGAAAAGTGCTCATGGCTATTCTGACCGATGGAGAAGAAAATGCGAGCGAAGAATATAGCCGACAGCAAATATTTGATATGATAGAACTTCAAAAGGAAGAGGGTTGGGAATTTTTATTTCTTGCGGCTAATCAGGACGCTATAAAAGCCGCAGAGAGCATAGCTATTCCAAGCGACCGAACCATTGATTTTGAGGCCACAGACGACGGAATACAGGATGCCTTTGTCCAGATGGATGAGACTATGGTTATGGACTCATCATCATACTGGGATATGGTGACCAAAACAAACCCTGATAATGATGACACTTAAGAGTTTTTCAAAATGGTGGGCAAAGGGTATTTTATTTGAAGCACATCAGTCAGTAGGTCGGGTTAGCGAAGCGTAACCCGACAAAAAGGGTATTTATTTGAAGCACATCAGCCAGTAGGTCGGGTTAGCAAAGCATAACCCGACAAAAAAGGTTATGATGATGTCGGGTTACGCTTCGCTAACCCGACCTACTGAATATAAAAAATTAAATATCATGTCAAAACTGATTATAAATCAATATTACAATGAAATCGACCGCTATAAAAGATATGGCGGCACAGGTAACGAAAGCTCTGTTCGCCGCGCATTTGCCAACCTTTTGGAAACATATTGCCGCACCAAGAATTTGGTTTTGGTTGATGAAATCGCATTGAAAACTTCGCAGAAAAGGCCGGACGGAACCGTAAAAGATGCTTTAAGCCTTGATTGGGGGCATTGGGAAAGCAAAGATGCCAAAGATAATCTTGATGATGAAATAGATAAAAAACTGGCAATCGGATACCCGCAGTTCAATATTCTTTTTGAAAACACTAAAGAGATTGTGCTGATACGGAAGGGGAGCCGGATCATGCGCTGTCTGATGAAAGATGCTGACAAACTTGACGCCGTTCTGACCGAATTTATCAGTTATGTGCGCCCGGAAATAAAAGAGTTTCATCTCGCTGTTGAGAAGTTTAAAGAAGATATACCGGAAGTTATCGAAGCGCTGCGCGCCATGATTGCCAGGCAGGGACGCACCAATAAGAAATTTAAAAAAGCCAATGCCGAATTTCAGGAGCTTTGTAAAGACAGTATCAATACCAACATCACGGAATCTGATATAAAAGAGATGCTGATTCAGCATATCCTCACAGCCGAAATATTTGATACGGTTTTCGGAGCGAGCCATTTTCATCGTGAAAACAATATCGCTAAAAAACTTGAATCCGTTGTCCGCACCTTCTTCACCGGACAGGTGCGATACAACACGCTTGCACGCATTGACAGTTATTACAAAGCGATCAAGGCCGAAGCCGGCAGAATCGACAATCATCACGAAAAGCAGAAATTTTTAAAGGTGATTTATGAAAATTTTTATAAAGCCTATAACCCCAAAGCTGCGGACAGACTCGGCATTGTTTACACACCCGGCGAAATTGTCCGGTTTATGATTGAAAGCACAGACCGGCTGCTTGAAAAACATTTCGACAAAGCGCTTGCCGATGAAAACGTGGAAATCCTCGACCCCGCCACCGGCACCGGAACTTTTATCACGGACATCATCGAATATATTCCGAAACAATATCTTGAATACAAATATAAAAACGAAATACACGCCTGCGAACTTGCCATTTTGCCTTATTATATCGCTAACCTGAATATCGAATTCACCTATCAGCAAAAAACGGGTGAATACCGCCCTTTTGAAAATATTGTTTTTGTCGATACCCTGGATAATCTGGGGTTTTCGTTTGAGGGAAAGCAGTTGACCTTTGATGGTTTTGGATTGAGTGCGGAAAATCTTGTGCGCATCAAAAAACAGAATAAACGAAAAATCTCTGTGATTATCGGAAACCCGCCCTATAATGCAAATCAGATGAATGAGAATGACAATAATAAAAACCGGGAATATCCTGAGATTGATAAACGGATAAAAAATACTTATGTAAAATATTCAACCGCCCAAAAAACAAAAGTTTATGATATGTATTCCCGTTTTTTGCGTTGGGCGTCAGACCGGATTGATGAAAATGGGATTATTGCGTTTATCACAAATCGCAGTTACATTGAAAGTCGCACCTTTGACGGCTTTCGCAAGACTGTTGCAAAGGAATTTGATGATATTTATATCGTGGACACGCAAAGTGATGTGCGAAAAAATCCAAAAATTGCAGGAACAACTCACAATGTTTTCGGGATTCAAACAGGCGTTGCAGTGATGTTTTTGACGAAAACTGCCGCTAATAAAAAGAAAAAAGCCAGCATTCATTATTTCACCCTGACAGACGAAATGCGGAAACGTGAAAAACTGGAATGGTTCAGGGATAATAGAATCGAGAATATTCCTTTTCAGAGAATTAAGCCGGATAAGCAAAATAACTGGCTGAATATTACGGATAATGATTTTGATGAGTTGATTTCATTAAGTGAAAAAACGGGAAAAATAGTAAAGGGTGCTAAATCATTATTTAATCTTTCTTCAAACGGAGTAGCAACCGGAAGAGACGAATGGATTTATAGCCTAAATAAACAAAAATTGATTGATAAAGTTATTTTTTTTATCAAATCATATAATAATCAAATAGCATCAAATCAAACGAAAAATGACAAACTTGATTACACTATCAAATGGAGCAGAGATTTAAAAAATAAGCTGAAGCGAAAATTACAAGCTAATTTTAATCCCGGAAAAATTGTTAATGCTTCTTACAGGCCATTTTTTACTCAACTTTACTATTCAGAAAAAATCTTCAGCGACGTTCTTACACAAAATCATATAAACATAAATGGAAATATTTTAAACAAAGAAAACAGAACAATTATATTTACCGGTCCGAACTCACAGAAGCCTTTTTTAGCCTTAACTACTAAATACATAGCTGATTGGCACTTTGTTGGCGCAGCAAGCGGTTCCATCTGCCTCCCTCTATACCGCTACGACCCCGACGGCACCCGTACCGACAACATAACCGACTGGGGCCTTAAACAATTCACCGATCATTACCCGGATAAAACTGTTACCAAAAAAGATATTTTTCACTATACTTACGCGGTTTTGCACAATCCGGCCTACCGCCTGAAATATGAAATCAACCTGAAAAGAGAATTTCCCCGGCTGCCGTTTTACAAAGATTTTGACAAATGGGTGAAATGGGGACTGGAATTGGCCGAGCTGCACATCAATTATGAAACTGTCAAACCATACACGCTGAAAATCCATAAAACCGCGGAAAAAGAGAATCCCAAACCCAAACTCCGGGCGATTCCTGAAAAGGGTGAAATCATCTTGGATGAAAACACCGCTGTAACCGGGATTCCTTCCCGTGCATGGGATTACAAACTCGGCAACCGCTCGGCCCTTCATTGGATACTTGACCAACATAAAGAAAAAAAGCCGCGTGATAAAACCATCGCGGAAAAATTCAACACTTACAGATTTGCGGATTACAAAAAAACGGTTATCAATCTGCTAAAACGGGTGTGTCGCGTTTCAGTTATCACCGTTGAAATTATGGCTAAAATGGCAAAGGAAGAGCCGCATAAATAGCGGTAAACCTATAACCCATCGCTCCACCCAGAGGCAGGCTGATTCAGTGGCCGACAAAAAACCGCTGTGCTTAATTTTTGCGCTCCCAAACTTTCCATCTACTGAGTATCAACAGATCCGGTCGTATGCGCCTCTTCGATAAATAAACAACGTCGATTCCCGATATGAATTTCATCTCCGTTGTTAAGCTCCAGCTCTCGTACACCATTGTTTTCATAGATGATCAGTCTAACCATGGTGTTTCCTTTTTTTTCGGTTTGGTGACATTAAATAGAAACATACATCAATTTTAGTAAAGGAAATTTAATTATTTAACAAGGGGAAAAATAAATGAAATATTCATCACGACCTCCGTGGGAGCGGCATATTAGTACAACACAACGGAATATACGCAATTACAATACAAATATGCCACCCTGATAGGATTCTGAATGAATTGCGGTTCGAAAAATATCAGAGAACTGATGCGCCAGGCACACTTTTACCGCCTGTAAAATTATACCAGAGCAAAAATGTGTATTTTGTTTTGGATGGCAATCATCGTGTGCCTCCTTTAAAATAAATAATTCGCATCAGTAATTTTTTTTGCTTGACAGGTTGTTTTTATATGTGTATCAAATATAGAAAATTAAGTTTCATATAGTGGAACTTTAATATTGAAGGAATTCCAAATCTGGTGCCTTAAATGTAGAGATGGTGACTTCATACCAGACATTGGCGATTAAAAGATGTATTAATAAGAATTGCAAGGCTATGAGGCCGTGATATGATCGGATCGAAGTTCAATTATTTAACTGATGAACAAACCGGGCTTATGAGGGATCGGGTCTTTGATCTACTGGCTGATTATGGAGTTAAATTAGACCCGCATCCAGAACTGTTCGACCTTCTGTCAGGAGTCGGCGCGAAAGCAGACCGTGATAGCGGTATGGTCAAGTTTCCACGCCAAGTTATGAAAGACCTGCTGGCATTGGCCCCGGTTTCTTTCAATCTGGGAGCTCGCAACCCTGAAAAGAGCCTCACGTTACCGCGTCCTGACGGAACCTTTTACGGCCGAAGCGCAGGCGGCTGTCCCGGATGGATAGGCCCGGAGACCGGAGAGCATGAAAAAGTAACTGCAAAAAAACTCGCCGATTGGGTTCACATCATAAATCATCTGGATCAAATAAATCTTCTTTCCATGCTGTTCTGCGACGACGCTCCTATCAATACCGCGGATGTTCACGCTCTGGCTGTTTTGCTCAAGCATACGGACAAGTCCATCTGGGTCCAGCCTTATAGTACGGATAGTGTCGAATACCTGATTTCCTTAGGCAAAACAGCAGCCGGCGGCGGCGAGGAACTTGCTGCTAATCCGGTTATTTCCATGATTGTTTGTTCCCTTACACCCAGGACTTTCAAAACGATGGATCTGGAAGCCATCATTCAATCGGCCAAGGCTGGCGTACCTATCCAGGCTTGTTCCCTTCCCGGGTCGGGAGGTACTTCGCCGGTAACCGTTCCAGGCACTGTTCTGTTGGCTACGGCCGAAATTCTTGCCATGACAGTCATAGCTCAAGCTGTCAAACCGGGCGCGCCGGTGATAGGCTGCCCCATAATTTTTTCTACGGATATGCGCACCGGCCGAAGTCTGCAATCCAGCGTAGAGAGTATGCGCGCGGCGTGTATGGCCGTACAGTTCATCAAAAAAGCCTTTGGTCTGCCCACTCACAACTACGGATGCGGCTCTGATTCCCCTATCGTAGATCAACAGTCGGCTGCTGAGAGCGCAATGCTGACTTCTTGGATGGCTGCTTCCGGACAGGATATTTTGGGCGGGGCCGGCCAACTGGAGGTGGCCACAACAGCCAGCCCGCTTCAGCTTATCATGGACAACGAGGTTCTGGCCATGGCCAGGAGGATGGTTGCACCTGTCCGCCTGGATGATGATCAAATGGGGTGGGAAGCAATTACAAAAACCAGTCCCGGACAACATTTCATGACTTCCAGCCATACCTTCAAACACTGCCGGGAAGGCTTCAACCCTAAAAATTTTACGCGCATGGCCCGTGACGTCTGGGAGCGTGATAACAGCAAGATGCTTATGGAAAGGATCCGGGAAGATTACAAACGAATGATGATCCTGGAAAATACTGCTGCCGCATCACCTGAACTGGCCCGAGAAATCGATGCCATCGTCCAAGCAGCCGACAAAAAATTGAATACCTGATCATTCAGGCGAAAGAAAAGGGAAAAGCAGCGAAAAAAAACATTTACGGCTACCAATTAAAAATCGGGTTTCTCGACCATTGTAGTTCCCGTAGCTTTTCTTCGTTTCAGAAACCCGATTTTTGTTCCCGCATCGGCGGCGCACATAACCAATGATTTTCTGGCCGAATAGGCAAAACTCACTGCGGAAAACACGCAGTGAGATAACTTTATTTTTGGGAATCACCCCAAAAAAACACTTTAAGGAGGGAAAAGATGAAAGCACAAAAATTGTTTGTTGTGACAGTTGCATTGGCTGCCCTGTTTCTGGGGATGTTCATGCCCATGAATGTTTCTGCTGAGGACAAGGTATATGAATTGAAGTTTGCCTGGAACGACATCTGGGGGCCCAAGTTCAGGGCTTCCCAGGTGTACAGTCCCTGTGGTGAGATGCAACGCATGGTTAATGAACGCACCAATGGCCGTGTCAAACTGAAAATCATTTCAAAAATGTTTCCTACAAGCCAACTGTTGGAGTCCGTGGCAACTGGCAAAGCCGATGCTGCTGATTTGGCCATGCCCTGGTTATCAGGTACTTACCCATTATTAAACTGGGGGATAATTCCAAACATCGTGAATGCAGACCCGGTCAAGGCCCTTGGCGAGGAGTTGGCCGCGTACGAAGATCCGAAGGTGATCGAAATTTTAGATGCTCGCCTGAAAGAAGTCAATCTCAAGTTTTGGTTCGTCACTCAGTGGGATCCGGCCAACGGGATATGGAGCAAGAAAGAGATCAAGACCATCGGAGATATAGAAGGAATGAAAATGAGTGTGGCCGGTGGTTTTTATGGCAATCTCGGTGCTAAAAACATGGGTGCCAGCGCAGTGGCCATTACCAGCGCCGAACTGGCTCCGGCTATGATGGCCGGCACGGTTGACTCAGTTATGACCAGCCTGGGTTACGGGTATTCTATCGGCCTGGCTAAAGTGTCCAAATATTACACGCTGACGCCGCTTAATCCTACTTGGACGGCGTTCACCGTTATTAACCGCAAGACCTTCGATTCCATGCCAGCCGATCTTCAAAAAGCCCTGATGGATGTGGGCAAGGAACTTCAACGCATGGTCTGCCTTTCCACAACGGCTGAATACGTTATGAGCCTTGACACGGTCGCTCTGTCTGGCGTCCAGCAAAAATCTTTACCTCCGGCCGAACAGAAGAAAGCCCTGGAAAAGTGCAAGGTAGTTGAGGAAAAGTGGCTCAAAGAAACCGGTGACAAAGGCAAGGAATTGCTCAAAGCCGTTAATGAAGCTGTGAGCCGTTATCGAAACTTCTGTAAGTAGGCACAGACGTAATCGTTCACTCCCCCTATGTTTGGGATAACAACGCGGGACGGCTTCCCGCGCTACTGCCTTGCGCACGGCGGCTCTATGTAGAGCGGAAAGCTGTTCCGCTCAAGGGAGAGTGAACGGTTACGCGCAGACTTGGGGCATGTACCTGCCTTAAACCTGCAAAACCCAATAAAGCAGAACGGACGGTCGTTATTTCAGGCCCGGCCGCCCTTTCTCACCAACGCATTTAGGAGGAATCATGCGCTTTCTGGTCAGAATCATAGAGACGGTGACAGAGATTTTCAGTGGATATGTTCAAGCGTGGCTTACCATGGCCCTGATGATTCTGGTCATGGTCGATGTCACCTCGCGCTATGTGATGCAAAACCCATTGGCCATCTCCGACGAGTATGGCGGCTTTTGCCTGGTGGCTATTACCTGCATCGGCCTTGCTTATGCTTGGAAGACGCGCAGCCATGTCCGCGTAGAGTTTATAATAAAAAAGCTGCCTGTCCGGGTGCAGCGGTGGCTGCGCTTATTCACCCTGTTCCTGGCCATTGGTTTTACCGGCTTCATGGTGTACGGGGGCTATAAACTGGTCAGCATATCGCTGATGTTCGGGACCCGAAGCACCAGTTGGCTCCGAACGCCGGTTGCTTGGCCGCAATTGGCCATAGTTATCGGTGCTGTTCTCATTTTTCTTCAGCTTATCGTGGAAATCATCAAGCAGATAACAAAACTTTCCGCTGCGGAAGAGGAGGGCGAATAATGGGTGCTGACATAATTTTTGCCATCGGCCTTTTAGTCGGGTTGCTTTTCCTTCTTCTGATTGGTCTTGAGATAGCCTGGTCCGTGGGCGTGATCGCTCTTATCGGTCTGGTCTTTTTTGTGGATCAGCCAATCGACCAAATCGCCTACACCATGTGGGACTCCCTAAACTCGTTTGCCCTTACAGCCATGCCGCTGTTCATTTTAATGGGGTCGGTGCTCGGAAACACCGGCGTGAACGAAAAACTTTTCAGTGCCGTAAACAAATGGACCGGTCATCTGTCTGGCGGTTTGGTAATTTCGGTGATCTGTGGGAACGCGGTTTTCGCCGCTATGTCCGGCTCGGCCATGGCCGCAACAGCCACTTTTGGTAAAATTGCTTACCCAGCGATGGAAAAGCGGGGTTACTCACCGAGTTTTGCCTTAGGCTCTATCGCATCCGGATCGGTTCTAGCACCTCTTATTCCCCCTAGTATTCTTTTGATTCTTTACGGTGCCTGGCAGGGTCTTTCTATAGTTGACCTTCTGGCCGCCGGCCTGGTTCCGGGGATTATGTTAACCATGTTGCTAATCCTAACCGCGATCGTAATGGTAAAAATAAATCCGAGTCTGGCTCCGCCGCCTGTCAAATATACATGGGCTGAAAGAGGAAAAGCGCTTATTGAAATTTCACCGTTTGCCGTGGTAATTTTCGGCGTTCTGGGAGCGATATTCGGTGGGTTGATGACGCCTACCGAAGCCGGTGGACTGGGCGCGCTCCTGAGCATTTTATTGACACTTTACTATCGTCAGTTGACCTTTAAAATTTTGCAGCAGAGTCTGTTGGATACGGTTCGGGTGACTGCTTTTTCTCTATTCATCATGGCTATGGCCACTTTGATTTCGCATGTTTTCAATTCCGCCGGCATAATCCCTATGCTTAAGAACTATGTTTTGGCTCTGCAATTAGGCAAATACACCATACTTGTCGGCTTTTTCGTCATGTATCTTATCATGGGCATGTTTTTTGACTCGTGGTCAATGCTTTTTCTCACTTTTCCGTTTGTCATGCCTATTATAATAGGCGCAGGGATAAATCCGATCTGGTGGGGAGTGATCTATGTCATGGCCGCCGAACAGAGTACTATCACACCGCCCTTCGGCCTGGTACTTTTTGTGATGAAAACCGTCGTCCCTGAACATTCAATGGCCACCGTGGTCAAGGGCGCTTTACCTTATTTAATACCAATTTATGTTAACATTATTCTGCTGATTATCTTTCCACAGTTGGTTTTGTGGTTACCGGCGCTGATTTCGGGGAAATAATACGGAACGTAACCGTTCACTCCCTCTCCCTCTTCGTAGAAGCAGTAGGTCGGGGAAATAGTACGGAACATATAAACTGAGAATATGAACTCTATCACACGCACCGCTAAAATCCTGAAACTCCTGGCCGAGCATCCTCGCCGTTTCACGGATATCGTAAAAGATATTCAACTGACCAAAAGCACGGTGCACCGCTTGTTAGTAGCGCTTGACCAAGCAGAATTGATCAAAAAAAATCCACTTTCCGGCTGCTACCATATAGGACCTCTCATTTCCCAGTTGGCAGCAAATCCTATCAATGAACATCAATTCCTGATCGTCTGCTCAATCGAAGAGATGCGCAAACTGCGTGATTTGAGCAGAGAGACTGTAACATTACAAATATCAATGGGAACCGAAAGGATTTGCTTAGAAGAAATTCAAAGCATGGAATCCATCAAATATGTTTCTGGAAAAGGTTCCATATATCCTATATTTGTCGGATCAGCGGGCAAAATGCTTTTATCTATGTTTGGTGATGACCAAATAGATATACTCATGAGAAAATTTAATTTTGATCCATCAGCACCCAATCCTATCAAAACTTCAGAGGAGCTGTGGAAAGAAATTGAATTGGCAAGAAATTTAGGCCATTCCACCAGTTTTGGCGAAAGGGTAGCGGGCAGCGCTTCTGTTGCGGTCCCCATCACCGATTATATCTGCCCGGCAATCCTGAATGTATTAGGGCCGATCGATCGTTTCACCAAAGATTCGATTTCCGGCATTATAGAAGAAATGAAAGATAGCGCGGCCCGAATTTATAGAGAATTAAGCCATCTCTAATAGACGGAAGGATGGTTTTAACAAAGGGTCTTTACCCCTCATAATATCAAGAAATATGGCCTTGATCTTCTGAAATGTACCGTAACTCTTTCCAAATTGCGTTCGAGAGAATTTGAGTGTATGAAAAGCGCAATATAGAAAGATTACGGTACAAAAAATGGCCGAAACGACGATCAAGATCAAAAATATTAAAAGAAGGAAGAAGGAGAAGCTAAAAAATGAAAAACGATTCTTTTAACGGAAACATGCAAGGGGGAAAAATCCTCGCAAAAGCAATGGCGCTGAAAGGCATCAATAGAGTCTTTTCTCTGTGTGGAGGGTTTCTCAATCCCATCTATGACGGCTGCCTGGAGTATGATGTGGAAGTCGTGGGAACCAGGAATGAAATGGAAGCCGGTTTCATGGCCAGCGCTACAAGCCGGATCCGTCGTGAACCGACAGTGGTTCTTGCTGAACCAAGCGGTTTCACCAACTACATTTCATCTGTGGCTGAAGCGTTTCATTCGGGCGATCCCGTGATTTTTATCAGCGTGGGCAGTATTTTTCACCGCCTAGACCACATGGGCTTCAAAGAGATGCCTCAGCACAGGGTTGTGGAATCTTTCACCAAATATTCCTTTAGGATCACTTCGGGAGATCGAATTCACGAATTTTTCGACAAAGCTTATGATATTGCCGCCAATTTGCCCACGGGGCCTGTTCAATTGAGCATACCCATCAATTTTGTCTTTTCCCATTACGAAATGGGCAATACAAAGCGTTCTTTCGATATTTCCAGCAAAAAGGTACATTTACCGCCTGTGCATCAAAACGATCTGACACTGGCGGCAGACCTTCTGAAGGACGCTAAAAATCCGGTTATCATCGCAGGTGCAGGCATTCACCAGTCCCATGCCGAAAAGACGTTGGAATCCTTCAGCAACCGGTTCCAGATTCCCTATTTTCACTCCAACCATCTTGAAATTCGTCAGCCTGACTTTACTCAAGCGACTTACATGGGGCTGGCTGACATCCACCAAAATCCGGCATCCAGACTCATTCATAAAAAAGCGGATGTTGTCCTTTGCCTTGGTACCAAAATGGATTATTGTTTGGATTTCGGCGAATCTCCCATGTTTAACGCGGAAAGCACCCTGGTCTGTGTGAATCCGACATCAAGGGAATTATCAGACAACCACATCGCAGACCATGGGATTCTGGCCGATTCGAAAATTTTCCTGGAAACTCTGAACGAGAAGCTGGTATGTGACAATATTGATCCGCAGTGGTGTGAAACAATTCGTGCCAGAAGGATTGAAGAGAACAACAAATTGCTGGCGACCGCATCTTCAAACGAAACGCCGATCCATCCATTACAAGCTTCCGTGGATGTTTTGCAAATGCTGACGGAAAATGACTACCTCATTGTGGATGGAGGTGATGCCCACGGTTGGCAGGAAACGGCCCTGAACATCACATCGCTTGAAAATAAAAACCTTAAAGGGCTGATGATGTCCGGTCCTTTTGCTCAATTAGGAGTTGGCACCAGTTTTGCCACTGCCACGAAAATGGCCGCACCTGATTCAAAAGTTGTGGTGATATCAGGAGACGGCTCGTTCGGCCTGAATCCGGGCCTTCCTTTGGAAACGGCTATTCATAGAAATATGCAAATTGTAGTCGTGGTTCTCAACAACCAAGCTTGGGGTATGATTAGAAACCAGCAGAAGGCCATCTGGGGCAGGACATGCGCCACTGACCTCAGAGACGTTCCCTTCCATAAGATCGCAGAGGCTGCCGGCGGTTACGGCGAACTGGTCGAAAATGCGGAAGATTTGAAACCAGCGCTTCAGAGAGCCTTTGAATCGGGAGTTCCGGCTTTGTTAAATGTCAAGACTCAGGATGTCAAGAGCCAACTGACCATTGGGCTGGTGGACCGTAGAGAAACCTCGTCCATCGAATAGTACCGTTTATATGTTAATCCCTCTGGTTCCTATACTTTGCGTGGGAACCCTTTATGTTAGGGCAATCCTTCATTTTGCCCTAAAAGCAGTTAATACTTTCAGAGAGGGAGTGCTGAACCGAAGGTTTAGCACTCCGTTGAACTGCCAATCGGAAAATGAAGGATGCCGATAAAAGGAAATAAAAACGTGCGAACTTATGTTGGCCGTTCTGTTGGACGGCATGGTGGCAGGGCGCTGGTCAGAGGACGTTCTTTATTTGCAGAAGACGACCTTTTGCCTAAAGAGGCTCTCGTCCTAAAGGTCTTGAGGTCTAAAAAACACCATGCAAGAATCCTGAGTATTGATACCGCAAAGGCACGGGGTATCCGAGGAGTCACAGGAATTCTAACCGCTTCGGATATTCCCGGTATTAATCAATACGGTGTCATTATCAAGGATCAACCCCTTCTTGCGGAAGACAAAGTCAGATTTGCCGGAGAAGCCATCGCACTTGTGGCGGCGGAAAATGAAGAAGTCGCGGAAGAAGCGCTTCAGGCGATTGCTGTTAAATTTCAAGACCTGCCGCCCGTTTTCGACCCGGAAAGCGCTTTGGCCTCCGAAACAGCACTCGTTCATAAAAAGGGAAACCTCCTAAGTCGAAAAACTGTGCGCAAAGGGGACGTGGAAGAAGGATTCAAGCGAAGCGACATTGTGGTGGAACGTACCTACCACACTCAACTCGCTGAACATGGTTATTTGGAACCTGACGCGGGTAACGGCACCATTGATAAAAATGGGAATTTGATCATTCGGGTTTGCACCCAAAATCCTCACTACGATAGAAAAGACGTGGCCGCCCTTCTTGGCCTTGAAGAGGAACGCATTCGAATTGTACAAACGACCACCGGCGGGGGCTTTGGTTCCAAACTGGACCTGACAGTTCAAGGATTTATCGGTTTAGCGCTTTATCATTTCCAAAGACCCGTCAGGATGGTATTTTCCCGAGAAGAGGCTTTTATAGCGACTTCAAAGCGACATCCCTCCAGAATTCATCTAAAAAGCGGTGTCAGCAAGGACGGTAAGCTTCTATCTCTGCAAGCTAGGATGCTTTTTGATACGGGGCCTTACTCGTCGTACGGCATGCCCCTGACGATGCGTGCCGCCATCCAAATAACAGGGCCATACAAAGTTGAAAACGTGGATGTAGAAAGCATTTCAGTATATACAAACAACCCCGTTGCAGGAGCCATGAGGGGTGTATCCGTTGTACAGACCACTTTTGCCAGCGAATCCCAAATGGATATTCTAGCGCGGAAAGTCGGCATGAATCCCCTCGAATTTCGAAAAATCAATGCCATGAAGCCTGGTAGCAAGACGGCTACCGGCCAACAATTAACCCACAGCGTAGGATTTCTTAAAACGCTTAATAGCTTGCAGCCTGCATACTCAAAGGCTATCTCCTGGAAAAAGGAAGGCCGACCGGGTCATATTAAACGAGGCGTTGGTATCGGTTCCATGTGGTACGGCATCGGCAGCATGTCCGTTAAAAATCCGTCTCATGCCACGATCAAAGTCGATGAAAAGGGCCGGATCACTCTTTGCACAGGTGCTGCCGATATCGGCCAAGGCTCTACCACGATTCTATGCCAAATCATCAGAGAAATCCTCGGGGTCGAACCGGGATTTATCCGCATGGTCACCGCTGATACGGGTCGCACTCTGGATGCCGGCCCGACATCCGCCAGCCGCCAAACATATATTTCCGGAAACGCTGTGTTGAATGTTTCGAAAAAGATGGCCGAAGATCTGCTGGATGAGGCTTCGCAGTATTTAAATCGACCCAAAAAAGAGTTATCGTTAAAAGATTCTTATGTTGTAGATACGAATGACAACCGCCTCATGCTTCTAACGGAAATGCTGGAAAGAATGACTGCTGCCAAAGGGCCGCTTCAATGGGAAGGATGCTTTGATCCGGTCACTACCAAACTTGATCCTGAGACGGGTCAGGGTGTCCCGTTTGCCACCTATACTTTTGCCTCCCATCTGGCTATGGTGGAGGCAGACGAAAAAACAGGCAAGGTGCAAGCAGTCAAAGTGGTGGCGGCTCAAGACGTGGGCAAGGCGATTAATCCCCAAGCTATTATGGGGCAGATTCAAGGGGGGATTGGGATGGGTTTGGGGTTCGCGCTCATGGAAGAATTCCTGCCTGGAAAAACATTTTCGATGAACGAATACTACATCCCCACCAGCCTGGATATGCCTCAAATTGAATGCATAATTGTAGAGGCTCCGGAACCGACCGGCCCTTTCGGCGCTAAAGGTATGGGAGAGCCATCCCTGGCCCCCACGGCACCGGCTATCCTGAATGCTATTGCGGATTCTCTCGGCACAAGAGTTTACCATCTGCCTGCCAAGGCTGAAGTCGTGCGCGCGGCCGTCCGCCGTGCTGAACTCTGATAAAAAAGGAGGAAATTTTATGACCGCGGTTCTTCTTAAAAATATCGGTATTTTGGTGAGCGGGAGGCTCCAAGAGCCTGTCCTGAATGCGAATGCCGTTCTGATCAAGGATGGCCTTATCCATCATGTCGGAAAGACTGACGAAATGATTGAAGAGGAGGCCCAAACGGTTATCGACTGCAATGGCACAACGGTGACTCCCGGCCTCATCGATACCCATTGCCATCCTGTTTTCGGGGACTACACCCCAAAACAGAACCAGATCGGTTTTTTGGATAGCATGCTTCATGGCGGGGTTACAACAGCCATCTCCGCAGGTGAAATTCACCTGCCTGGAAGACCGACCGACCCGGCCGGAGTCAAGGCCCTGGCCATCCTTGCTGCCAAATCTTACGCAAATTTCAGGCCGGGCGGTATCAAAGTTGAGGGTGGTGCGGTTATCCTGGAGAAAGGCTTGACAGAGGACGACTTCCGGGAAATGAGCCGGGAAGGGGTTCGCTTAGTCGGAGAAATCGGTCTGGGCTCTGCCAAAACTGTTGAGGATGCCGGTCCGATGGTGCAATGGGCTAAAGCAAACGGTATGACCACAGTAATGCATACCGGAGGCACTTCCATGCCCGGCAGTTCCACGATTACGGCACAGATGGTGATGGATATGGATCCTGATGTGGTTTCCCATATCAACGGGGGAACCACGGCCATCTCCGTGGATGAGGTTAAAAAACTGGTGACGGATACCGCTTATGCACTGGAGATCGTTCATTGCGGCAATCCCCGAGTCGCTGTGGAGACGGTAAAGCTTGTTCTTGAGAATGAAGCACTGGAACGGCTCATTATGGGAAGTGACACTCCCACCGGTTCGGGCGTCATGCCCTTAGGCATGTTACGAATGCTGAATTTTCTTTCCAGTTTGACGCCGATGCGTCCGGAAGAGGCTATCTGCCTGATCACGGGCAATGCCGCTCGTGTGTTCGGACTCAACCGGGGAGAAATTACCCCTGGAAAGGAAGCGGATTTAGTTATTATGGATGCCCCGCTAGGGTCTGTGGGGGAAAACGCGCTTGCCGCACTTGAAGCCGGAGATGTTCCGGGTGTGTCAATGGTATTGGTAGATGGCGAAATTAAAGTTATGAAAAGCCGGAATACCCCACCGGCAATTAAGCAGGCATCGATCATGAACGGAGGAGTTTCATGCTTGTAGATACAGATAAATGCACAAGTTGTGGGATTTGTGCCAGAGACTGCCCGCTGGGAGCAATGCAAATCCTGAAACGCAAACCCACAGTAAACGACCAGTGCAGCCTATGTGGAGCTTGTGTCAAATTCTGTCCGGAAAGTGCGCTTGAGATGGAAACATCCGTTGCTCCCGATGCCGTGCAGTGTGACGCATGTCCCATCGGATGCTTTATCAGACCCGGTTACAAGGGCGCCTGCCTGCGCTACACCAACAAAGACGATCAATTGGTCAGGATCGAACACCCACACCTCTTCAGTGAAGTGGCGTCTGTCGTCGGGCCGGAGGCTGAGGAAGCCATCCGTCGCCCGTTGGTGACCGCTCTGGGTTCCGGAACAACCTATCCGGATTGCAGGCCGGCCCCTTACATCGTCAAAGGAAAGCAGGCCGATGTGGATGTCGTTACCGTAACTACGGAAGCGCCTCTTCTTTACAGTACCGTCATGCTGAAAATCGACACCGATATTCCCCTGGGTGATGAAGGCTCAGTCGTGACGACCAAAAAAGAAAAAATTGGCATGGTTTCTACCGATCAGTACGGTTCCAAAATTCTTTCCATCGGCGGACCTAACCTCCTTGCCGGCCCCAGCGGTCTGCTCGTAGCACGGACTTTGACAAATCTGGCTAATAAAAAACCCGTTAAGATGAAAGTCAATAATATACTACGGTTAGAGCTGCAAGTAGGAATGCCTCCGACAATTAATGGAGAAACGGCTGGTCGAAGGATAGTGGGATGTGGAAGTGCGACCGTTGGCATGTTTGCACCGATTCTCAAAAAAGCGGCGGACGAGGTGATTATTCTTTCACATCCGCCACATACAGGTGTATTAAGCGAACATGCGGCAGGACGTTTTCTGAACGTCAGCAAAACCGGGGTGCGATTTAATTTGAAACAAGGGACACCTGGACGATATATTGCTACGCCAGGTTCCGGGTGGGGTGGAACTTCAATTACCGATCCCGCCTCTGTTATTAAAACCGTGGAACTAGATGAAGGCAAACCAAGTATAAGGATTCTGATAACTGAGCCAACAGGAACCCATGCGGCACTTTACGAAGCAGACCAAAAAGGAAAACTTCGGGAATTAAGCTTAACCCCCGAAGTGAAAAACGCACTCCAAGCCATTTCAGAGAGCTGTGAGATGTCTATGGTATCAGGTGTCTATATCGGCGGTGCCGGCGGCAGTGCAAGAGCAGGTGTGACACAGGCTCCCCTCGCCCTGACCCGCGCTGTCCACGGGCAAAAAGCGAACTTGACGGTCGGAGGATCTCCGGTTTTCCTATTTCCCGGCGGCGGCATCAACTTTATGGTGGATGTGGAAAAGGTCAAACAAGATTTCTTTTACTGGACACCCACACCGGCCGTCATTTGTCCTATCGAATACACCATGACTCATTCGGATTACGAGAAAATGGGGGGGCATGTGCAAGCAATGAGACCCTTTGAGGCTCTTGAACCCCAACCCTCAAGGTAAACGGGATGAGCTATCAAACAAACATCCAATGGCTCGACGGAGGGCGAATCCTTGCCGAATGCGGCCCCATGCGTTTGGTCATTGAGGCCTGCATTGGTCGTATTCCACAGAAGGATATCTGTATTCGTGCGGCAAAGGAAGCTTTTCTTTTACTTGAAAGGATTGCGCAACAGCGTCAGTTTCTATCCCGTCATTACAGGAATGTCCCTGATGGGCGGTATGATTTTATGGCCGAAAAAATGGTTCGTAGCGTCCTGGCGATTGACGAAGAATTGACCCCCATGGCAGCCGTGGCCGGAACCATTGCCGATGGTGTGGCAGCTTTCCTTAACCGGTGGGGGATGACCCGGATCATCGTGAACAACGGCGGAGACATGGCAATTCGACCCGGTTCCGACAAATCGGTCAATGTTGGCATCAGGCCTGATTTAACCCAAAGCACAATAACCGATGTCATCACACTCGGAGATGAAAGAACTTCTTGGGGCGTGGCCACCAGCGGACTGGAAGGAAGAAGCATGACCCAAGGGGTTGCATCTGCCGCGACTGTCATCGCCGGCCGTGCTTCCGTGGCGGATGCCGCAGCCACATCCATTGCCAATGCGAGCTACATAGAGGATAAAACGGTGATTCAGCGACCAGCCGAGGAACTTGATGAACAAACTGACATTCCGGGTATTGATGTAACAATCCAGGCCGGCCCCTTCACGGAAGCAAAAAAAGACCTGGCTCTTTCAGGCGCCATGAAAAAAACAGAGGAGCTTATGAAGAAGGGACTGATTTTCGGCGCATATATCGCCGTGGATGGAAAAGTCATGATGACTGACTTTGTGCGTCAGCGGTTAGTGAAACTTTCTTAAAGGTTGTACAAAAAGAAGATGTACTCGGCAAAGATATAATTGGTGATTTTTTAATTATGGTGTCGGGTGTCAGGATGTTTGCGCTAAAGATTGAAACCTAAACTGTAAAATCACAAATTATGGCCTTTGAGAGTATATCAGCATTCGAGACAGTTTACGGTAATTATCAAGGAGGGTTTTCTGCATGGCTTTGCCACGTTTTCAGTACCACGAACCGACTTCACTGGCTGAAGCTTGCCAGATGATCCAGGAATATGGTGAAACCGCCGCCCTGCTGGCTGGAGGCACCGATCTCTTGGTCAAGATGAAAAATAGAGAACTCCGACCGCAAAACATCGTCTCCCTGGTCGAACTCGAAGAGATAAAACAAATCAGCGTTACCGGCCGTCATACATCCATTGGCGCCTGTTGTACGATTTCCCAAATTGCCGATTCAGAGGCCATCCGATCCGTTTTTCCGGCCCTCTCTTCCGGTGCCGAACACCTCGGTTCCCCTGCCGTGCGTAACCTCGGCACCATAGGGGGGAACGTTGTGACGGCTAGTCCCGCTGCCGATTTGCCCCCGGCATTGGCCGCATACGGCACCAAAGCACGACTTAAACAGGGGGAACAGGAAAGATTTCTATCCCTGGACCAAATATTTCGCGGGCCTGGTGCCACACACATCCGAAAGGATGAAATTCTGGCTGACCTTCACCTTAAAAAACCTCCGAAATGTTCCGGGGCAGGATTCTTCAAACTTGGCCACAGAAATGCCCTGCAATGTTCCATCATAAACGGCGCCTGCTACATCGCCTTAGACCCGCAAACCGGCAAAATAGAAAAAGCAAGGATCATTCTTGGAGCCGTTGCACCCACCCTTGTCAGGGCATCTTCTGCCGAAAAATTACTTATGGGTGAGAAACCTGGCAAGGAACTTTTTCTGGAGGCCGGCATGGCTGCCGTTGGCGATTGCAACCCTATCGACGATTTGAGAGGGTCGGCCGAATACAGACGCGACATGATTCAGGTATTGACCAGCCGAACCCTTCATACATCCTTGAATGAAATTCGAAAATCTATCGCGAGGACTTGAAATGAAAAAAACGATTCAACTGTCGATCAACCGCCAGCCCTGTACTATAGCAGTGGAACCGCACCAGACTTTATTGGACATGCTTCGCGACGAACTTGGAATGACAGGGACAAAAAGGGGATGCGACAAAGGAGATTGCGGGAC
The DNA here is from genome assembly GCA_030378005.1 of Desulfococcaceae bacterium HSG9. Lineage (GTDB taxonomy): Bacteria > Desulfobacterota > Desulfobacteria > Desulfobacterales > JAUCGF01 > JAUCGF01. The sequence goes on from JAUCGF010000017.1 coordinate 24,995, forward strand.
GTGTACCGTTTTGGTCAACAACAAACCCATCAATGCCTGCCTCTACCTGGCTGTCCGGGCTGATGGCAAAGAGATTCTGACAGTCGAAGGGATGGAGACGGATGAAGGCCTTCACCCCTTGCAAAAGGCTTTTCTCGAAAAAGGCGCAGTGCAGTGCGGTTTCTGTACACCTGGCATGCTTATGGCTTCAGTAAGTCTTCTGGATGGGAAAAAAAATCCCACGGAAGAAGAAGTGAAACAGGCTATTAGCGGCAACTTGTGCCGCTGCACTGGTTATACACACATTGTTGAAGCAGTCGTGTCTGCTACAAAAAAACGCGGAGAAAAATTTTAAAAAGCATAAAGAATCCACCCCTCCGAGCTAGCATCAGCATTGATGCGGCCAACTTACCGAAAAATATTATGCACTGTCAGGCCGTTATAGGAATGCACTTTGGAAGCTGTCTCTATACCGGTTTTTTTCATGAAGCCATGAAAACAGAGACTCTGTCGGCTGCCTGGCACGACCGACTGCTGTTGAAAATAACCAATCATGAAGACTCGACTTTGGCCATTTTGGAAAAAGCGCAAACCCTTTAAAATCAGGGTTTTGTTTATGTGAAACATAAATATACGAAGTCATATACCCTAAATGAGGGCTATGATTTCACATAATTAAATTTTAAATATTGCAATAACTTGAATTCATTGATATAAATATCTTTCAAAATGGCCAAAGTCGAGGAAGAAGCCGTTCACCTGTTCACAGAATACACAAGAAGGAATATAAAAAACAGTATGAAGCTGCTATTCATAAACGGAAGTCCTCGAAAAAAGGCACAGTGGTTCAACTTCTCATTTAAATTCAAAATCAGAGGAGCCTATGGTATCTCAACTGACAGCTTTGACGGCCTTAATGAGTTTTGGAATAGTGATGTTTATCATCGGAGCCGTAAGGCGGCATCCCGATAGTCTCAATATATTTCTGGTGGCAAATCGCAATATCGGAACATGGGTCGGCGCTTTAAGTGTGGCATCCACTTGGATATGGGCGCCGGCCCTTTTCATTGCAGCTCAGAAAGCGTTTCAACAAGGCTTGCCCGGATTGATGTGGTTTACCGTACCCAATGTGGGATGTTTGGTGATGTTCGCCTTTATCGCCCCACGCATCCGTAATGCCTTCCCCAAAGGATATACACTGCCCCAGTATATCGCGCACCGGTTTGACACGAAAACACATGCAGTCTATCTTTTTGCGTTTCTCTGCCTGCAAATATGCTCTTTGGCAGTGCAATTGATTGCCGGGGCTGCCCTTTTCAACACCATCAGCGGCTTTCCTTATACGATAGGAGTTATCCTGCTGGCAGTCACTTTTACTTCCTATTCGTTAATTGGCGGGCTGCGCGCCTCAATACGCACAGATTTGTTTCAGATGATCATTATCCTGGCCGGCATGGCCATACTCGTTCCATGGGCAATAATCAAAGGCGGCGGATGGATGGCTGTGGCATCCGGGTTTGGCGGTTTTAACGGAAAATTCACAAGCATCTTCGACCCTTATGTGGCGTATTCTTTCGGAATCACCGTTACCATCGGACCTGTGGGCGACCAGCAACACTGGCAGCGGGCTTTTTCGTTCAAGGAAGGCCATGTGCGTATCTGATGGCTATACAACTATTGAATTAAGAAATAAATATTTTTTATGCTTGCTTATAATAAAAAGACAATTTTTTTCAGCTTATATTTTTCTGTAGTTACATTAATAGTTATTTTTGTATGTGATGAACTATATGGAAAGGCAGCAGAGTTGTTTATAAATATTTTTGTTGGGTTATTCACTGGTTCAGTTGTGACGTTGGGTACTAGTTTAGTACATTATTATCATGATAGAAAAGCTTATTTGAAAAATATTTATTCAGAGATTAGGTCAATTTATTTTAATTTAAAAGCGGCTAAGAAAAGGACAAGCAATCTTACAAATGAATTTGTAGATGATAGACAGAATTTAATTTTAAGGGAAAATCCATATGTAGATTATTCTAAGTTAAATATTTTGCTGATATCCATGGATATGGCAGATAATAATATTAAAAAAATTGATGTTTTAGAATTTAAACCTTTTATTGCAGATATTGAAAAAATTTATTTGAATATTTTTAATCATATTTGTGAAGCAAATAAATGTGAATCGAAATTTTTAAAAAAATGCGAAAATCTTTTTGTGAATTCTGAAGTTATTATAATTTGCCAGTCTTTGAAAAATTTTTATTCAATTTTTGCTATGGTGCAAGAATTAAATGAATCAATTAAAAAAGTTCAATTGACATGTA
>JAUCGF010000018.1 GCA_030378005.1 Desulfococcaceae bacterium HSG9
GCCCAGGGTACCATTTTTCCATCGGGGCCAACGCGGAACAGGGGATCATAGAGCATCCGAAGTTCTACGGTTTGTAGTGAAAGAATTTCAAATTTTTTAAAAAATAATAAAATTAATGTTTTTATTGATGATCTTGATCGTGGATGGGAAGGTAGAAATGAAGATATCAAAAGAATTTCAGCACTTTTGAATGCTGTAAGAGATATTGCTAAAGAGAACAGAGGAATCAATTTCCGAATAGGATTACGATCTGACGTTTATTATCTTTATAGAACATCTGATGAAACTACTGACAAGATAGAAGGTTCTGTTATTTGGCAATCTTGGACAAATCATGAAATATTTGTTTTGCTTGTCAAAAGAATTGAAACATTTTTTGGAAGAGAGGTTAACGAAGCTCGTCTTTTAAATCTCTTGAAATTAGACCAAAAGGTACTTTCAAAATATTTGAAGCCTATCATGGAACTCAGGTTTCGGGGATCTGGGCATTGGCAAAATGCACCAATACATCGAGTTCTATTATCGCTCATTAGAAAAAGACCTCGAGATTTGGTAAAATTATGTACATTAGCTGCTCGTGATGCAAGAATTAATAGTAGTGCGATAATTAAAACAATCAATTTTAAAAGGGTATTTGAGGCATATTCACAAGGTAGACTTCAAGATACAATAAATGAATTTCGTTCTGAGCTACCAGAAATCGAAAGATTGTTAATGAATATGAAACCAACAAAAAGAGAAAAACAACAAAAAATACACTACTATAGGACTGATGATCTTTTAAAAAAAATAAAAAATATTACTGAAATGGGTGAATTCAGATTTACAAATGGCAAAATAGCAAGCATTAAAGATATTGCGGCTTTTATGTATAAAATTAATTTTCTCACCGCTAGAAAAAATAAAGATGGCAGAATAATAAGGCGATACTTTGAAGAAAACCGTTATATTTCAAATGAATTCGCTGATTTCGGTTTTGACTGGGAAGTCCATCCTGCCTATAGATGGGCACTACAACCAGACAATATTAGAGATATCTATAATCAATTAGAATTATCCAAGTGATAATAGGATCAATTATGTTCAAATCTATTTTCAACCAAAGATGGTCACAATTGAACAGCTTTGGAAAAAGTAAAATTCTTAATAGTTCCTATTTTTGGCTTTTTTTTGTACCAATAGCTGCGAAGTTACTTGTAAAAGTAGATGATATATCTATAGATTTGTTTTACTCAAAGTTAGAAATTTGTCTTGAATTGCCCTTTAGTTGGAAATTATTTTACTTTAGTTCAATATGTTTTTCTGTAGCAAGTTTTATATATAATTTAAAATGCCCCAAACTTATAAAGGAATTTAATGATTTTAACCAATACGGTATCACAGGTAGAAGTGGTATCCAACTTAAAGAGTTTATTTTTCAAATCATCAAAGACGAAAATGAGATAGATAATTATTTGAAGTATCTAAATGAAAAAACTGATGTTCGAAATTCCTTCTGGAATCTCAGAGAAAAAGCAGATTTCATGCATAGCAATTATCGAAAAATCTGTGCGCTTCTGTATTTTTCTGGCTTTATTTTATTTTTTATAATTCTATGTCAAAATTTATTATATGTTATTTCAGCTTCATTCAAATAGCTTATACAGGCTCCTGACGCTCTTACATAAAAGTCAGGATAACTATTTAAATTAATTGCAATTTAAAATGGACATTCCTAATTTTACCAAATCGTTGGTAATTAAGGCTTTCTTTTACCATATTATTTTTGAATTTTGACTTAACCATTTGATATTTAATCAAAATATTGAATGCCCATTTAAGGGAGATTTGCCAAACCGGGCGAAGAAATTGGTTATTGAATGGGCAAATATTAACAGGGAAGAATTGAAGCGTATGTGGGAAACACAGGAATTCCGTAAACTTCCACTTTTGGAGTAATAAATGAAATGTCCAAAAATACTATCAGCAACAGCGGTTGATAACAATACTTTGATGATTGAATTCGACAATCATCAAAAGAAAAAATATGATATCACTCCATTGCTATCAAGAGAGATATTTTCTCCCTTAAAAAATCCTGCTTTTTTCAAAGCCGTTAAGGTAGAGCAAGGCGGGTATGCAGTTGCATGGGATAGCAATATTGATCTTAGCGAATATGAGCTATGGAGTCATGGGCAATTGATGTCATAATGAATCGCTTAACATAATATTTTTTTTAACTGTCGGCCCGCATGACAAAGCTTATGCAATGAAATAATTGAGAATGAACTATAACCAATCATTATGCCATACGTACTGAAATAATAAATGAAATGTCCAAAGACACTATCGGCAGTAGCGATTGATAACCATACTTTGGTGATTGAATTCGACAGTAATCAAAAGAAAAAATATGATATCACTCCATTGCTACAAAATTATTTTATAATATTTACACTAATGTACAGTTGCAGCAATATTTTTTTGCAACATACATTATGAGATGGAATTATGCACATAAACATTATCGAAGCACAACCTAAACTACACGATTTAATAAATCAGGTTTCATCTTCTCATAAACCTATCATTATTAAAGGTAAAAAATCAAATGCGGTTCTTTTATCTGAAGATGATTGGGAATCAATTCAAGAAACACTATTTTTGATATCCATACCAGGGATGCGTGAGTCGATTCGAGAAGGTTTAAATACACCTATTGAAGAATGCAAAGAAAGTATTGAATGGTGATGTGGAAAATTATCTACACGAAACAAGCCCAGAAAGATGCGAAAAAGCTGTCACGGGCAGGTTTTCGTAAAAAAGCAGAGGATTTGTTAGAAATTTTCGGAATACACAAAAAAGTTACACTCAAATGAAAGGAAGTTTAACATGTCAGCAGATGCTCCAAAATTCGCGGTCTTGGGAACAGGCAACTCGGGGCAGACTTATGCCGCCGATATCGCTCTCAAGGGTTTTTCGGTCAACCTTGCCGAAGTTCCCGCGTTTGAACCCACATTGCGGGCTATAGAAAAAAAAGGCGGTATTGAGCTATCGGGCGATGCCGGCAATGGCTTTGCCAAGCTTAACATGTACACAACCGATCTTGCAAAGGCGATCAAGGGGGTTGATATTATCATCATCGGTGGCTCGGCTCACGCCCATGAGCCGTTCAGCAAGGCGTTGCTTAACCATTTTGAAGACGGTCAATTTATTCTTTTCACTTCAAATTTCGGGGCGCTTAGATTTCATCAATGGATAACAGAGGCGAACATCAAAACCTGTGTCACACCGGTTGAATCCATGTCATTGCTTTACGCCGTGCGTGCTTTGGAACCTGGTGTCGTGGCTTGCTTTGGCCTCAAGAATAATCTTCCCGCAGCCGCGTTGCCGGCCAGCCGGACCAAAGATTTTATTGAAAAGATCGCCCCTGTATTTCCCCAATTTACAGCAGCGGAAAATGTTTTGCACATCGGTTTATGCAATTTGAATGCGATTGTCCATCCCCCGATGGTGCTGTTTAACGCCGGTCGGATTGAGTCTACTAAAGACGAGGTTTGGAATCTGTATGCCGGCGGAGCCACCGAGTCCGTTGTGCGGGTGATGCTGCAAATGGATGACGAACGGATGGCGCTTCTGAAGCATCTCGGAATGAAAGGAACCGCTTTTAAGGATTCTTTCGAGCAACTTTATCAGAAATATTCCCTGGGCAAAAAAAGCGTTTCTCAAACGCTCAGAGAGAGTCCGATTCATGCGAATTCAGCCATGCCGGCGCCATCGGAGGTGCGCTCGCGCTATTTAGATGAAGATGTGCCTTTTGCGTTGACGGTCTGGTCTTCGATGGGGCGGATGTGGGATGTGCCCACGCCCAATATTGATGCGGTCATCCGGATCGCTTCGACCATGCTGGAGGTTGACTTTTTCAGCAATGGAATAACGGCCAAAGAGTTGGGGATTGAGGGGTTAAGTTCTGAGGAACTTAAAGAATTAGTCTTATAATAATATCCCCAAATTGTGGTTTCGGGTGCCAGTGGTGTCGCAGCTGAAACCTGAATAACATACTGATAATCAAGTATTAAAGGAGGCAATGGAATGAAACTGGAAAGCATAAAAGACTTTTTTGTTACCCAGTATGGAATTATCACAAGCAATCGTTTCGGCATATTCGGGGCCTCGATTCTTATTTTTTTCGGCTTGGTCGCGTTGCTGGCCCCCTGGATTGCTCCCCATGACCTATGGGAATCGCTTCGGGATTCCAACGGCAAACTGGCCATGTTGAGATCGCCGTCGTGGGAATTTCCCCTAGGCACGACCGCCATGGGGCGTGATGTCTTGAGCCAGATGATCTACGCCACCCGGACCACATTTCTCATCGGGTTGGTGTCCGGACTGATCTCCATCATCATCGGCGCAAATATCGGACTCTTTTCGGCCTATTACGGCGGGAAACTGGATGAAATCCTGATGCGTTTCACCGATATTGTTTACGGAATGCCGTTTTTGCCGTTTTTGATCGTGCTGATCTCACTTTTCGGCCGCAATATATGGTTTGTGATTATCGCCATCTGCTGTATCGTGTGGCGCACCTCGGCCCGTGTGGTGCGTTCCCAGGCTCTGGCTATTCGGCAAAGGCAGTTCATTATGGCGGCCAAGGCCAGGGGATGCAGCAATTTACGCATTATTTACGGGCATATCATGCCCAATATTCTGCCGCTTTTGCTCCTCTACACCTCTTTTAACATCGCCTGGTCAGTTCTGGCCGAAGCAGGGGCCAGTTTTCTGGGATTCAGCGATCCGGACAACCTCACCTGGGGCGGCATGCTTTACAACCTCTGGATTTCGGGAAAGATCAGAACGGCATGGTGGTGGTTCGCATGGCCTTCGATCTGTATTATCTTAATGGTCAGCTCCCTGGTTTTTATCTCTCGAGCATACGAGGAAGTTGCCAATCCACGCCTAAAACAGCGATAGCGGAGAAAATACCTTATGATTTTGGAAATAAAAAATCTCAAGACACATTACCAGACCGAAAAGGGTGTTGTAAAAGCCAATGACGGTATCTCTTTATCCATTGATAAAAACGAGGTCGTCGGCTTGGCCGGTGAATCCGGTTGCGGCAAATCCACGCTTATCCGCACCCTCATTCGTCTGGTTCCCAAAAGCGCCCATGTAACGGCCGACAAAATGAACTTCCAAGGACAGGACATTCTATCCATGTCAGAGAAAGATTTTCGGGAAAAAATTCTCTGGCAAGGAATCGGCCTGGTACCTCAAAGCGCCATGAACGCGCTCAATCCGGTTTACCGGGTTGGCGACCAATGTATCGAAGCGATTCAGGCCCACACGAATCACAATAAAGCTGAATGTGAACAGATGGTCAGAAAGCTCTTTGAAGCGGTGGGCCTCCAGGCCGGCATGATGAAAGCCTACCCCCATGAATTCAGCGGCGGTATGCGCCAGCGGTCGATGATTGCCATGTCACTGGTTTTGAATCCGCCCCTGGTGATTATGGATGAACCCACGACCGGCTTGGACGTCTTGGTTCAGGAACGCATACTGAGAAACATAAAGGAGCTTCGTGAAAAGTCCAAATCGTCGGTATCCATTTTGCTCATCACCCATGATATTTCAGTTATCGCGGAGATGAGCAACCGGATCGGAATCATGTATGCCGGCCGATTGATGGAGTTTGCCGAATCAATGGAACTTTTCAATGAGCCGTATCACCCTTACACGCTGGGCCTTAAAAACGCCTTTCCCAGCATTCAAGCCCTTGACCGGGAACTGATTTCCATTCCCGGCTCGCCGCCGTCCTTACTTGGGGACCTTCCGGGATGCCTCTTTTCTTTCCGGTGTCCTTTTGCCATTCCGGAATGTGAAGAGACCCGTCCGCCGGACCTGGAGGTAGCACCGGGGCATTTTGTAAGTTGTATCCGAACCGATCATGTAGAAGAATTTCGTAACCGAGCGGGAGATAAAAAGACATGGCAATCCTCGAAGTCAGCGATTTAAAACAGTATTTCTATTTAGAACCCACTTTTCTGGCTAAACTGGTGAGTGGCAAGAAACCGAGAATCATCAAGGCCGTGGATGGCATGAGCTTCTCCATCGAGCCTGGCGAAATTTTGGGGTTGGCCGGAGAGTCGGGCTGCGGCAAGTCAACTTGCAGCCTGGCTATCGCCAAACTTCGGGACCCCACAGGCGGTACTATCCGGTATAAAGGACAAGACATCTCCAAGATGTCCAAACCGGAAATCCGGAAATATCGCAGCGAAGTTCAACTCATTTTTCAGGACCCTTATGAGTCCCTTAACCCACGCTACACCGCCTTTGATACGGTGGCAGAACCTCTCCGGGCGCTGACCGATAAAAATAAAGCGGAGATCAGAGATAGAACCTTTGAAACCATCGCAATGGCCGGATTAGATCCTGAGGAGTATAAAAACCGTTATCCCCATCAGATGAGCGGCGGGGAAAGACAGCGGGTGGGTATCGCCCAGGCTCTGGTTCTGGAGCCGGAATTGGTCATTGCGGATGAGCCTTTGTCCATGTTAGATGTTTCCATTCGGGCCGGAATCTTGGATCTCATCCGGGACATGTCCGAACGCATGAACTTTTCATGTATCTACATTTCTCATGATCTCTCCATTCTGTCTAATATCTCGGAACGGCTGATGATTATGTATCTGGGCAGGATCATGGAACTGGGCGTAACCAAAGATGTGATTACCGAGCCGTATCACCCTTATGCCCGGGCCCTCATAGCCGCAGTCCCGATCCCTGACCCCGCTTATAAAAGGCCCATCCCGAATATAAAAGGCGAAGTCGCCCAGCCCATTGACCCGCCACCCGGATGCCGTTTTCAGACACGCTGCCTGGAGGTCATGGATATCTGCGGAAATACCGCACCGCCTTTGAAAGAGATAAAACCGGGGCATTTGGTTGCGTGTCATCTCTATTAAATCTGAATTGGGCGAAAGGCGAATTGCGTGCATAGCGTACCGCAATCTGGAAAGATTACGGTACAGCGGTGCAATCCGGAAAGATTACCGTACGAAAACAGGATATTTACACTTTGTCCTGTTAGGGACATAATATCTATAGAAAAAGGATTACAAATACGACAAGTCCCGTAGGGACGATATATAAAAACGGAAATTGAAAAACGTATCTTCAAAATAAGCAAAATCAGAAAGAAAGCAGGTTTAAAATGAAAAATTCATTAAAATATACCGTACTTGGCTCCGGCCATGGCGGAAGAGCGATCTGCGGACAGATCGCTGCCAAAGATTATCCGGTGGTGATGTATGAACCTTTGGAAGCGACCGCCGATTATCTGAAAATAGAAGTTGAAAAAGAGATGTTTCTACAAGGGGATATCACAACCGGCGGCAAATTAAGCGGAGCCACGATGGATATTGGGGAAGCTGTGGCGGATGCGGATATTATCCTGATCGTTGTCCCCTCTTTTGCGCATAAACCTATATTTGAAAAATTAATCCCGCATCTTAGAGACGGCCTTCATGTCATTATCATCCCCGGCAACTACGGAGGTCTCCTTTTAAAGAAGATGATGGCTGATAGCGGCGTCAGCAAAGCGATAACCATTTCGGAAACGGCCTCGCTCCCTTATGCTTGCCGGATCACCTCATACAACACAGTAAGAATTTTTAAAAAGAAATTCAGCCTCAAAATTGCATCCTCGCCCAGTCGGAATAATTCAGAAGTGATTGATATAATGAATGATCTATTCAAAGGCTATGTCGATTTCATTTCTGGAGAAAATTTGTTGGGAATCGATCTTGACAATCCCAACCAGACCGTTCACCCGCTTCCGGTGCTGTTGAATTATGGCGATATTGAAAAAAATCCGGAAACCTTCCGCCATTACATGGACGGGATTACGCCGTTGATTTCTGAAAAAATGATGCAGATGGATGAAGAACGCCTTGCAATCGGAAAAGCTTTTTCATTGGAACTCATGTCCACAATGGATCAGCTTAAAATGTATTATGGGCAAAACGACGCGCAAAACTATTATGAATATGTGAACAGTCCTGAAAGCCCTTACACGGATGTCATAGGGCACAATGTAAGAAGTCGCTATATTACGGAAGATGTGCCGGGTTTAAACGTTCCCGCTCTGCAATTGGCCAAAATCAGCGGGCTGGAAACACCGATTATCGAATTGGTCGTCCGGCTCGCTTCGGAATTGCATGGCACGGATTATCTTTCAGAGGGGACGACTCTTGACAAAATCGGAATAGTGAATAAAAATATGGAAGAAATCGTCGAATTCGCTTCATAATTTGACGACAATGTGATCAAGTGGAATAGATAGTTAAGAAGTTTAACATTTTGATAAATTAAAAGGAGTTCCGAATGAAAATTGTAGTCGCCTACGACCAATCTGATGCTGTTAAGAGTGCTGTGGAACTGGCTAAGAAACATGCCAAAGCCTTTGATGCCCAAGTCTTTTTGATAACCTCATTGGCGCAAGGCCCTGAATTGCGACGCGAAGATATTCAAAAGGTGGAACGTCAACTTGAAAAGGCAAAAATGTCTTTCAAAGATGCGGGAATTTCATGTAAGACGTATGCGAACGTCAGTTTTTTATCTCCCGGAGAAGAACTGGTTCAGTTCGCCAAAGAAAACGGAATTGATGAAATCATCATCGGTATCAAAAAGAAATCAAAAGTCGGTAAACTGCTTTTCGGATCAAACGCACAGTATATAATACTTCAGGCACCCTGCACAGTCGTTACGGTGAAGTGAGCAAAATGCCGCAAGAATAAAAGAGGGCTTTGATCGTCGTTGCGGCCATTCGGTACAAAAAATAGCCGAAACAACGATCAATGCCTGAAAGAGACATGTATGAGAATCACAAAATTAGAATTGTTCCATATCTCAATCCCTTTCAAAAAACCCTACAAGCTTTCAAAAAAGTACGGCACCCAGACGCATGCACATGCAGTAATCTTTAAAATTCACACTGACGCCGGAATTGTCGGTCTGGGCGAATCGGACACGCTTAACCCTTTCACTGCCGAAACGCCCTCATCTGTCATGGTCGTGACACGGGATATTATCGCTCCGCTGCTCATCAATCAGGATCCGACCCAGATCGCCATGCTGGAAGCGGCTTTGGACCAGGGCGTGAGCGGTAATTTGTCCGCACGCGGAGCCGTAAATATGGCTCTTTATGATATTGTCGGAAAAGCCTATAATGTTCCGGTTTATTTGTTGCTTGGCGGTTTGAAGCACACTCAACTGCCGCTTTTAGGACCTATCGGAAGCGGAACCCCGGATGAAGATGCCGATGCTATCGAAGCGTTGTATGAAGAGGGCTATCGCACAGTCATGATCAAAATGGGCGCTTTGCCCATTGCCGACGAAATCAAACGCATGATCTCCGCCAAGCAACGCTTCGGCGACCGGATGAAGCTGATCCCAGATGCCAATCAGGGCTGGGAGACAAGTGAAGCGCTGGAATTTGTCAATGGTGTCAAAGACCATGCCCCGGACCTGCTCGAACAGCCCATCCGATCATGGGACATTGACGGCCTGAAACGTATCCGCAACCGCATGGCCTGCCCCCTTGCCGTGGATGAAAGTCTGATGACCGCTCAGGATGCGGCCACGATCATTCGGGAACGCGCCGCAGATGTTTTCAGCATCAAAGTATCCAAAAACGGCGGACTCACCAAATCAGTTCAGATAGCCCAAACCGCCGGTCTTTTTGACATCAAATGCCTGATGAACAGTATGCTCGAATTCGGCATCACTCAAGCGGCCTCTCTGCACCTGGGTCTGACTTTGCCGAATCTGGTAGACATGGGACATGCCTATATGTCCGTGCTTCGGATGGCGGACGATATCACCGATTTCCACCGCAATATTTCTCACGCCGTGGTGACGCCGCCTGAAGGCAGCGGTCTCGGAATCGCTTTGAACGAAGACAAGCTTAAAAAATATACGCAAGATTATATCAAGATTCAATAGATCGAAAATTTTTTGGAACCAATACCCGTTTACCCTTTACCGGCCGTAAAACCCTCCTGTAAAATGATTTTCCGCGCCTAAACAAGAACAAGTTCATATAAAAGAACTAAAAGGAAAATATTGTGACGGTCGATTATTCCATTATAGTCCCTGCGTATAATGAGGAAGAGTATCTGCCGAAAACGCTTGCAAGTATTAAAGAGTCGATGGCCGCTACTTCCGGGTTTTGCGGTGAGATCGTTGTTACGAATAACAACTCGACGGATCGTACCGCCGAAATTGCCGAACAATCGGGCGCACGGGTTATCTTTGAGAAACACCGTCAGATCGCGCGGGCGCGTAATGCGGGCGGAAAGGTGGCTTTGGGTCGTTATCTTATCTTTGTTGACGGAGATACGCGAATAACGCCGACTCTCTTGATCAAAACATTAACGGCTCTTGAATCCGGAAAGTGTTGCGGAGGTGGTACAATCGTTGAGTACGACGAATGCCTGTCACCTTGGGTCAAGCGCGTTCTGAAACTGTGGCTGTTTTTCTCTGAAACTTTCAAATGGGCTTGCGGTGCTTATGTTTTTTGCAAGCGTAAGGCATTTCTCGAAACAGGAGGATTTGATGAACGCTATTATGCGTCGGAAGAGATATTTTTTTCACAGGCTTTGCAACGGTGGGGACGAAAACGAGGGCAAAGTTTCGTGATTTTAAAAGAACCTATCATCACAAGCAACCGAAAGGCTGAGTGGTATAGTGAACGGGAAATGCTGTTCATAATCCTTGGCATGTTTTTTTATTTCAGGCCCCTTCAAAGCCGCAACGCATGTTACAAGATGTGGTATCGCCGCCCAGGTGACGACTGATCGCAAAAAATCACAATTGAATTATAATTTCGCTGGTTGGATGGAAACAAAGTGAAATGAAAATCATATTTATAGCAACCGCTCCAGAATCAAGCCGTTAAACCGGTCGCCGCCTTTGGAAAGAAAAAGCCAGCCAAGATGTACCAAACATGTGCGGCATACGGCCATGCGCCAGAGGTATCCGCTGAACCAGCTAAATTCGCCTGTGACAATTCCCGTATATCCACAACCATCGGCGTTTTTAAAACAACCGATTTCAAAGACAAAACCGTGCGGATTGGCAAATGTGTGAATATGCGCCCCCTGACGGTGTATTCTTTCCCTGGCATGGGTAATGGGTTGCAAACATTGACGGCATAAAATGTCTTCATCATCAGGAGTATCATCTTCATCGACCTTATCGCTGATGATGGGTGTAACACTGCCTTGTATCTCTTTTTCAGGAGGTGATTTAAAATATACGTTCAAAGTGGTTCACCCTTAACGTAGAACAATTTTGCAAATCGTTTCATGGTAAAACGCCCGCAGACTGTTAGTTTCACACTCCGCTATTCCGAAAAAATTGAAATTGGATCAGTATATCCTTTTATTTTGGGGCGATGTGTGCTATCTTCTTCGAAAATAAGAAGCGTCTTACCTGCTTGCTTATTACGAGTTTACAATATTCATTATATCAAATACAAGATTTTTTTTAATTTGGCACAACATTAAATTATTATTACTTTACCGAAGGAGGCAGTTATGAAGCCCATTACCCTTTTGATCAGTTTTATGACCTTTGTTTTATGTATGGGACTTAATGAATACACCGTTCATGCCCAATCCTCTGAAAATAACCAATCATTATTCAAAACCATTGATACCGACCAGAATAAAAAATTAACCATGGATGAATTTTCCGCGCATTTTTTTAAGGTATCGTTTTCTTACTTAGACAAAAATGGGGACGGTAAAATCAATAAAACGGAATGGTTGATGATGGAAACACAAGATGATGCCAGTGCCATGTTTAATAAATTGGATAGTGATCATGACGGTTTTATAACAATTCAGGAATTTTCACACCCTCCGGACAAGCGGGAAATTGTGGACAATTTATTTCAAACGCTTGATAAAAATGAAGATGGTGTCTTGGAAGAAGATGAATTACGTTGGAAATAATGGCATTATTTCATCAATTTACGAGAATTTACGATTGACGATTCGCTAAAGCGGACTTTACCACAGGAAAACGAATTTGCACCACTATAAAAACAGACTGATACAGTTCAGAAAATTACTTGCAAAAAAACAATTTGACGTTTTTTTGGTTCTGATTGAGGAAAATCGCCGCTATTTAAGCGGTTTTACCGGTGAAGACAACTCTTTTGACGAATCGGCCGGTGCGTTGTTGATTAGCGCATCGCACGCTGTGTTGGCCACAGATTCAAGGTTTGAGTTACAAGCCTGTAACGAAACGTTAAACCAAAAATTTGAAATTGTCAAATATGAAAAGGGGCTGGAGAAGGCACTGCCGGATATTTTAACTGCAATGCACTGCAAGCGTCTGGGGTTTGAAAGTACGCGTTTATCATATAAAGCATATCTGAAAATCGCTAAAAAACTGAAGTCCGATGGTCTGGAAGTCGAATTGATTCCTTGTGAAACCCTTGTTGAGAATTTGCGTATCATCAAAGATGAAGATGAAATCAAGGCCACTCGCAAAGCATTGGTGCTGGCTGAGATGGTGTTTGCAGATGTTATCAAAACGCTGAAACCGGGTATGACTGAAAAAGAAACCGCTTGGGCAATGGACAAAGGGATGCGTGAAGCTGGCGCCGATTGTGTTTCTTTCCCTACAATTTGTGCATCCGGCCTCAATAGCGCGTTGCCCCATGCGATTCCCACGAATCGTCGCTTACAGGCTGACGAGCCGATTCTTTTTGACTGGGGCGCGCGTTTAAACGGATACTGTTCGGATACAACGCGAACGATTGTATTGGGAAGACCGGACAAGCTGTTTACAAAAGTGTATTCAACGGTACGCGATGCCCAACGTTTCGCAATTGATGCGATTCGGCCGGGCGTTACCGGTAAAGCGGTTGACGCTGTTGCCCGTAATCACATTCACAGTAATGGCTTTAAAGATAAATTCGGGCACGGACTCGGACACGGCACCGGTTTGGCGGTACACGAAGGCCCCCGTTTAAGTCGTTTATATGATAAGCCGCTTGACACAGGTATGATCATTACCGTAGAACCCGGAGTTTATCTTCCTGACTGGGGCGGCGTCCGTATTGAAAATCAGGTGGTTGTCCGTGAAGACGGAGCCGAAGTGCTGAATACACTGGACACCGCACTGATTTCCAGCTCTTAATCGAATGACACCTTAAAGATTAAAAGCAAGCGCAAGAAAAATAAGGAATAGGAAATGAAAAAAAAGATTCCCAAACACCCGAATAAATCCGGTTCGTTTAAGAATACGTCAGATTCGCCCAAAGCAGGCAAGCTCATCGCAGGCGCGTTTCTCCTGTTGATCGGCTTGGGCCTTTTATTTTTGAATGAAAACAGGAATGCCAGGCGTGTTCAGGTCATTGATCAAAGTGGCGGCCCGGTGATTCGTTTGACACATGGACGCCCGAACCCGGCTTATGATGGAAAATTGGTTTATATCACCGGTATAACCAATATCGACAAGCCGATTACAGATCGTTTTTTTTTAAAACCCACTTCAAAAGCCATCTTTTTAAAAGCCAGTGCTCTGAGACGCCAGGTTGAAATTTATCAATGGCAGGAAAAATATGAACCTCAAACTATGAAAACGGTTAAAGGCGAGGAAGTGACACTGTCTGTTCCGATATATAAGAAAGTGTGGTCGTCCAAAATAATTGATTCAGCGAAATTTAAAAAACCGGACACGCATCAGAACCCGCGTAAAATGCAGTTCCCATCTCTGATTTTACGTGTTTCGGGAGTAAGTGTTGGCGACTTCAAGCTTTCAGCCGGTCTTGCCAATCAATTAAATATATACACACCGTTGCAAATCAGAAGTAAAGCATATCTGGATTCACGAATTAAAAACAAAGTTCAATTATACAACCACGGCTATTTTATCGGCAAAAACCCGGATAAACCTGAAATCGGTAATATGCGTATCACTTTGCAAGTTGTTCGTTTAAGCGAAGTCAGTATTATCGCCAAACAGGAAGGCAACCTCTTACAGCCCTATATCACCAGTACAGGCAAACGTATCGAAATACTTCGACAAGGGCGTTATGATGCCGAAGTGATGCTGCCAATGCCGCAAGCGGCACCTTCATGGATTCTATGGAGCTTCCGCTTGGGCGGCTTTATTTTAATCTGTTTCGGGATAACCTTGATTCTTAAAGCCGCGCCGAAAAGTGATCCTGAATCTTCCTCTTTATATGCTCGTTTGGCTGCCACAGACACCGGATTAAGTACCGTTTTAATCGCACCTGGGTTGGTTTTGTTGCCCATTGCAATTGCCTGGATTATGGTGCGACCGCTTTCAGGTGCTATTTTGCTGGTAAGCGCTATCCTTTTGGCCGTTGCCGCCAGGTTTGTTTTAAAATGGCTTTCTGAGCCTCCATCAATTGCTGAAAAAAGAATCGCACTCGCCCAAAATGAAAAAATCAAAACAGATATTCCTACCACTGTAACAAGCACTTCGACCCAAAAATTAACGGCCTCGGATTGGCTTAAAAAAGGCCAAAAAATGTACATAGAAGAAAATTTTAACAGCGCAATCGACGCTTTTGGCAGCGCAATTTATTTAGATTCTGATTTGCCTCTGGCCTATTATAACCGTGCTATTACATATCAAAAAGCAGGCCAACCCAAACTGGCGATCATCGATTTAAAATCGGCCGCGCGCTTAGGTCACAAAAGAGCGCAGGCTTTTTTAAAAGCCAAAAAAATTGTATGGCAATAGGAATTTGAGATGCTGAATTTTCCAAGCCCTCAATTTAAACAGGAGAAATAAAATCAAAACTCAACAATCCAAAAACTTGATGCGTTGGTACGACACATTCGTACTCGACCGTCCTGTTATAGTCATTGTATGTCTTATGATTGTCATCGCTGTGCTGGGTTACCAAGCCAAAGATTTCAATATAGATGCTTCCGCAGACACCTTGTTGCTGGAAAACGATAAAGATTTACGCTACGCCCGTGAAATCAGCCGCCGCTACGGTATTCATGATTTTTTACTGATTTCATATACTCCCCGCAAGGGAGACCTGCTTGACGCTGACAATCTCAAAACTATCGCCCGCTTGCGCGCTGACTTGAAAAAAATCAATCAGGTTGCATCCGTTATGACATTACTGGACGTTCCTCTTTTAGAAAGCCCGCCCGTGTCATATAAAGATATATCCGGCAATATCCCGAATTTGGAATCCCCGTCCATTGATAAAAAACTGGCACGGATTGAACTTCGGGACAGCGCTTTTTACCGAGACCTGCTGGTAAGCCGTGATATGAAAACAACGACGCTGATTGTTAATTTGAAAATAGATTCGGTTTATGACAAATTGCTATCCCAACGTAATGAATACATGGATAAAAAAACGGAGGGTGCATTAACGCCGACGGAAGCCGCCCAATTAAAAGCGGTTAAAAATAAGATGCGTGCCCAAAAATTACGCATGAATGCGATTCAACATAACAACATCAAAGCGATCAGGGCGCTTATGGCACAAAACCGCTCCCAGGCTGATATGTTTCTTGGTGGTGTCAGCATGATTCGAGACGATATGATCACCATTATTAAGAATGATCTCAAACTCTTCGGAGCGGGTGTTTTTATTCTTCTCGTGGTGATGTTAGGAATTATTTTCAGGCGTATCCGATGGATTGTACTGCCCATGCTGTGCTGTTTTCTGTCAGTGATTGCCATGATCGGCGTGTTAAGCTATTTTAAGTGGGATGTTACCGTTATTTCATCTAATTTCATATCGTTACAACTGATTATCACCTTGGCGATTGTGGTTCACCTGATCGTACGTTTTCGTGAATATGAAAACGCACTGCCGCAAGCCGACATGCGCACACTGGTTAAAAAAACGGTTCACTCCAAATTTATCCCTTGTTTATATGCGGTGTTGACCACAATTGCCGGGTTCAGCTCTCTGGTGTTCTGTGATATCAAGCCTGTTATTCATTTCGGATGGATGATGAGTGCCGGTATCCTTTTATCATTGGCATTGACGTTCATACTTTTTCCGGCCAGTGTGATGCTCTTGAAAAAAGACGCAAAACCTTCCCATATAAAACTCCTTAACTTTTCTTTTACTGACTTTTTAGCGCGGTTCACCCAATCCCACGGCTTTGCAATCATTATCGCAACGATTATATTCTCGGCCTTGATTATTGCAGGCGTTACCCGTTTAAGAGTGGAAAACAGCTTTATCGACTATTTTAAAGAATCCACAGAAATCTATCAGGGGATGAAAGTGATTGATCTTAAATTGGGCGGCACCACTCCGTTGGATGTGATTGTTCAATTCGAGAATTCAGATGAAGAAGTCGATGAAGAAGTCGATGAAGAAATTGAAGAAGAACTGCCTTATGAAGAAGATGAGGAAGATGCGGAATTTTACGCTGAACTCGATGCCGAGGATGAAGCTGAGGATGAAAATAAATACTGGTTCACGGATGACCGCATGAAAACAGTTGAAAGCGTTCATGACTATCTTGAAGGGCTGTCTGAAACCGGTAAAGTGCTTTCTCTGGGAACCCTGCTCAAAATCGCCCGCAAACTCAATCATGGCAAATCTTTGGACAGCTTTGAATTGGCTGTGCTATACACCAAAGTGCCTGATGATTATAAAAATCAGATTTTAACACCTTTCGTTTCGTTTGATAAAAATGAAGCGCGTTTTACGGTGCGTATCAAAGATTCGATGAAATCATTAAAACGCGATCCCCTCTTGAAACAGATTCAGCATGATTTGGTACATAAACTCAATCTGCAAAAGGATCGGGTGCGCCTGGCCGGAGCTATGATATTGTACAACAATATGCTCCAAAGCCTGTTTGATTCCCAAATTAAAACCCTGGGAGTTGTCGCGCTGGCGTTGTCAGCAATGTTTCTGGCACTTTTCCGATCTTTAAAACTTTCCTTGATTGCTCTGTTTCCAAACCTGTTTTCAGCCGGTGCCGTATTGGGTGTGATGGGTTGGATGGATATTCCGCTTGATATGATGACTGTCACCATCGCGGCAATCAGTATCGGTATCGCGGTTGATAATACGATTCATTACATTCACCGGTTTCAGGAAGAATTCCCCACAGACAGCAGCTACTATCAGACACTTCAACGCTGTCACGCCAGCATCGGTCATGCCATGTATTACACCTCTATAACGATCATCATCGGTTTTTCAATTCTGGCACTGTCTGATTTCCGCCCAACCCTCTATTTCGGCCTGTTCACCGGCCTGGCCATGTTTATCGCAATGATTGCTTCACTGACACTGCTGCCGCAGCTTCTGGTTCTGGTTAAACCGTTCGGAGCGAATCGTGTGAGTGATTGATCCTCGGCTCGGGGTACTCAATTTTATGGCAGCATGATTAGATCTGGCCATTCGCGAGCATACCGCCGGCTTCCCGATGGATGAAGAGGTGAAACAGACGAATTTATCACGTCCGCAAATCAAGGAAAAAGGAAAGCGGATAAGAACAGGAATGAGTATTTTCCTTTTCTTATCCGCTTTCCTTGTAGTTGTGTGCCAGGTTCTGCGATAGGATCAACAAAACCCTTTTTTTAATATCAGGCGATTATTTAACGCAAATGGTATTACTTGCCAATAAGCGCCAAATATTTATTCTTCAAATGAGGAGAGACAACCTGGATAATCTCCATAAAACCGCCTCGCACGAAGCGAACAGCGAGAATCATGATGGTGGCAAAAATAAGAAGGCTGTAACCGCCCATCCAGCCTCTGAGAAGTTCGGCAACGATCACCACAAAAAACGATCCCAGAATCGGGCCGTAAACCGTACCCAGCCCTCCGATAATCACAATCAAACACACTTTGCCCATCTCATCCAAGCCGCCGATGCTGGGATCGACTAAATTGAAATAGTGGGCGTAAAATGCGCCGGCAACGCCGGCCCAGGCGCAACCTGCCGTAAAACCGAAAACTTTCCAGAATCTGGTTTTGACCCCCATGCTCTCAGCGGCGTCAATGTCATCACGAACCGCAAAAAGATAAAGGCCCCAGCGCGAGTGATACAAAATCGCTGAAACCACAAAAGCAAGCGTCATCAGCCCCAGTCCTATAAAATAGCCGACCAGCTCGGCATTCGGCCCTGACACATACGAGGGGGCCAGGAATCCCCCGGTGCCGCCCGTGATTTCGTGTTCGGCTTTGATAACCACATTGACCACTTCGGCAAACGCCCAGGTCACAAGGCACAAGTAAAAACCGCGCACTCGTAAAATGAGAAGTCCGATCAGCACTCCCATCAATCCCGCGGCAAGACCGCCTGCTAAAAGTCCCAGTAAAGGCGGCAGGCCGATATGTTCAGCCAGCAATGCCGAAGTGTAACCTCCGATAGCCGGAAAAGCGACATGGCCATACGAAAAGAGTCCGGTATAGCCGAAAATGATATTCCAGCCGATGGTCAAGATGGCATAATAGCAGAATATACTTACTATTGTTGTCCACACCGAGGGTAAAACCCACGGCGCGATCAGGCCTGCTACGATCATTATGACAGCCACGATAATTTCGTTTCGTTTCATAAGACAATCAATCCGCTATTTCTGTCCGAAGAGTCCCTGGGGCCTGAACAATAGAAAAAAAGCCATCATCAAAAAACCGATGGCATCTTTGTAAGCCGATGAAATGTAAAAAGCGCCCAACGTTTCGGTAACACCCAGCATCAACCCGGCCACCAATGCGCCCGCAATCGAGCCTAAGCCGCCAATGGCCATGACTTCATAGCTTTTAACCAACGGAGAACCGCCGATAGTGGGCGATAACGTAAAAATTGGAGCGACCAAAGCGCCGGCCGCCCCTGCCAACGCACATGCCACGCCACAGGAAATCCAGCTCTCCTTGCCGATATCGACACCATTTATTTTGGCACCTTTGCGCGACAAAGTGGTAGCTCTCCAACCGCGCCCCCGCCACGACTTCTTGATAAACAAGGCCAGCCCCAAAACCAGAAGCAGGGAAACAATACCGGCCAGCATTTCGTTACCAGTGATTTTAACGCCCAGAATATGGACATCAAAAGGAATGTAGTCAGGCGGTTTATGACGAAAAGGGCCGAAGATTTTAATCGCCAGTTGCCGAAAAAAGAGCAGCAAAGCAAATGTCATAATCAAGGCATAATCCATCGGCTTTTCAATTTCCTGCGTATGAATAGGGCTTAAAAGCAGTTTCTCGACAACCGCACCGAGTATAAAAGTGATGGCGATGGCCGAGGGAACCGCCAAATAAAATGGCAGTCCTGCCACGGCCATCGAATAGTAGGCCATATAGCCCCCGATCATATAAAACTCACCGTGGGCAAAATTGATGATCCGCATGACGCCGTTTAAAAGCGCAAGCCCGACACCCATGAGCGCGTACACCAATCCGATGGTTATACCGCGAATAATCAGTTCCAATAACATCTGCTAATCTCCCGAAACACAGACCGAAAATTATCGTTCATTTCCTCCACACGACCTCGTTCCCATGCTTCGCTTGGGAACGCACAGTAGTAGTAATAATCGGCGGCACTGTAAAAGTTCCCACGCAAAGCATGGGAACCAGAAGGGGTGTGAACGGTTTTACCGTTAGGGATAAATTTCCTCACGCTTGTATTCTTTTCCTTCAACAGCGGTCAGCTTGTTGATAAAAAGCTGGTGTCCTGTCCACTGATTCCAAATCGGGCCAGGCTCTTCTTTACGTTCAAACGTAATCAGGCCGGTGGTGCCTTGAAACTTTGTGTCTTTCAAGCCCGCGGCCACATCTTTGGGATCAGATGATTTGATGCGTTCCATGGTCTCTGCCAGAATCATCACCTCATCATACAAAAATAGGGCAAAAACCGGAGGATCCATCTTATATTTGGCCTTGTAAGCTTTTTTAAACTTTTCTCCCAGAGGGGACAGTTTCAGCTTATCTGATTCAAAGGTGGCGTAAGTCACACCGACGCCCTTATCGCCCAAAATTTCCTGAAAGGCCGGATAGGTGGGCCAATCCCAACTGCAAAGAATCTGCATTTCGGGTGAAAGGCCGATTTCATAAGACTGTTTGGGGATCAGGTTGGTGGCTTCATAAACCGCGGCGATAACCAGAAGTTCCGGTTTAGGCGATTTGGCTTTCAGTTGCAGGAGTTGAGGCTTCAGGTCAGTCGCTTCTTGCGGGTAGCCGATACTGTAAACGGTCAGCCCTGCAGCTTTGGCGATTTTTTCCAGGTATTTGGCAAAACCTGTGCCAAACGCATTGGTTTCATACATGATAGCTATATTCTTGAAATTTTTCTTCATATAAGGCAATGCGAGTTGGGCGATTTCGGCGTTAAACGGGCCGACGCGATAGACATAATCAGAATGGCCGGCGGTTAAATCATCAGTCCAGCTATAATGCAGCATAATCGGCACTTGGCTCTGGATAGCGACTTTGGCCTGCGCCACCGCTACCGAACTGTGCCACAGTCCCACAACAGCCGAGACTTTTTCTGAGGCAATCATGCGTTTGATTGCGATAACCCCGGCAGCCGGTTTACCCTCGTCGTCGGCTGTGACAACCTCAACTTTTTTGCCCAAAATTCCGCCTTTGGCATTGAGTTCCTCCACGGCCAATTCCACGGTTTGCACGTTAATTTTGCCGGACCTGAAATCACCGGTTGACATGGGCGTGACCAGACCCAATTTAATGGTATCCGCGGCCATAGCCCCGCCAGGGAGAAATAAAACAGATAAAACAAAAAATAGAACAGTGAATAAAGCTGACTTTTTCATTGAAACCTCCTTGTGAAATAATGTTATTAGTTAGATCCCTAAATAGTTTTTCTTGATATGCTCATTGCCAAGCAGCACTTTACTATCTCCCTGCATGGCAATTTTGCCGTTTTCAAGCAAGTAGCCGCGTTGGCTGATTTTAAGCGCATGAAAGATGTTCTGCTCGGTTAATACAATTGTGGTTTTCTCTTCCTGATTGATCCGCACGAGCGCGCTCAGAATATCCTTAACAACCAGAGGAGCCAATCCCAGGGAAGGTTCATCAAGCATGAGCATTTCCGGGTTGCTCATCAGGCCGCGCCCGACAGCCAGCATCTGGCGCTCCCCGCCGCTGAGCGTTTCTTCCTGCTGCTTTTTGCGTTCTTCTAAAATCGGAAACAAATCAAACACAAAATCCATCTGGCGCTTTATGGTGCTGCGTGCCGTTTTAGGGTAAGCGCCCATTAAAAGGTTCTCTTGGACACTCATTTGACCAAAGAGCCATCCTTCCTCCGGAACCAGCGCCAAACCCAGGGAAGCGACCTTATGGGCTGCAAGGCCGTGAATAGGGCGATTTTTAAAAGTTATCGTACCTTGTCCCGGCACCAACATGCCGGCGATGGTTTGCAGCAAGGTTGATTTTCCCGCGCCGTTCGGCCCCAAAATACACACAAACTCCTCTTCCTGTATCTCCAGCGTCAGGGAGTAAAGTGCTTGGAGGCCGTCGTAAAAGACATTCAAGTTTTCGATATTCAACATATCTCGCCTACTTTTTCTGAAACTTGTACTCTTCACCCAGATAAGCTTCGATCACTTTGTCGTTATTGGCGATATCAGCCGGACATCCTTCCGCAATGAGCGCGCCCTGGTGCAGGCAAAAAATATGATGGGCGGTCTCCATGATAGCGCTCATCACATGTTCAACCCAAAGGATGGTGATTTTGAACTCCGAATGAATCCGCGCCAGAATCGCCATCATCTCTTTGGTCTCGGTAGGATTCAATCCGGCAATGGTTTCATCAAGCAACAATAATTTGGGATTGACCGCCAAAGCACGAGACAGTTCCAAAAGCCGCCGTTCCTGAAATGTCAGGGTTTTCGCCAAGCGATCTCGTTTGTCCCATAAACCGGCCAGATCAAGCAACCCTCTGAAATCCGTGTCTCCCGGTTTGGCGCAAACCTGGAGATTTTCAAAAACGCTCATATTCATAAACGGACGCGGAATTTGATAGGTGCGCCCAATGCCGGCACGGCAAATTTTATGGGGACGCAGTCCTGATATGGTCTGCCCCTGGAAGGCAATGTTGCCTTGAGTGGGTTTATAAACACCGGTGATGCAATTGATAAGCGTGGTTTTGCCGGCACCGTTCGGCCCGATCAAAGCCACAATTTGATGTTCAATAATATCAAGGCTGATATTTTTAAAGACAACCAAACCGCCAAAAGCCATTGATAGGTTTCTGGCCTGAAGCAGCGATCCCGGTTGTGAATTGTCGTTCATAATGCACTCTCCCAAAAAGAAACGCATGTAATATATTAGAGGCAATTATATGATGGCCGAACAACTGTCAAGTAAAAAATGGAAATTTGTCGATAAAAATTTGTATTGTGCATATTGAAATGTTTGTTTTCAATATGTAACTATCCATAATAAATATAAATTGCTATTTTAATGTAGCGCATTGATTTGATAAGCAGAATTAAAATAAAAATCATAACAAAGGCTTGACAAAATTTGTTTGTATGTAATATATCATGTAACTGATTTATACAAAAGGATTTATGGAAAATCGGATTTTTCCATAGCAGTAGGACGGGTTAGCGATAGCGTAACCCAACATCAACATGCAATATTGTCGGGTTACGCTATCGCTAACCCGACCTACTGTCTAAAATCGGATTTGCTCAAAGGGGAACCTAACCCAGAGCGATGTCCTGGGCTTTAGAAGTTCGCGCTTTCAGCGCTTATCGCAAAGTAAATAATACAATAAAAGAGGATTGTTAATGCCAAAACTTGCGGCCCTAAAGCAACCGCAATCACTGGCCAAGATGGCCTACCAAGCCATCCGCCAGTCTATTCTTTCCGGTCAGTGGAAAATTGGAGAGTTATACAATGAAAAGGCGATTGCAGCCGATCTCGGTATTTCCCGAACACCGGTCAGAGAAGCGCTTTTGGAACTCGCCTCTCAGGATTTGATCATATTTTTGCCTCGCAGGGGGTTAATGGTCAATCGTTTTACCCGGAGTGAAGTGGATGAAATATTTGAATTAAGAAAAGCGATTGAGCTGGCGGCCGTGGAAAAAATCGCTGACACCACCCCACCGTTTGATCTGTTTGAAGTCGAAGAATCCCTGATCAACCAACGCAAAGCGGTAAAACAAAAGGATTATCTATCTTTTATGGAGGCCGACAGACTGTTTCACACATGTTTTAGCGAGCTGACAAATAATCGCCGCATGATTGCGATTCTGGAAAATATCCGGGATATGATTCACGTAATGGGCGTAAAAGCCCTGTCATTGGAAGGCCGCGCTTTAAAGGTGATTCAAGAGCACCAGGCTATTTTTAAAGCCGTGAAAAAAGGTGACATCCAAGAAGCCCGCAGGACGATGGCTTATCATCTGGATCAAAGCAAAGAAGCTGTTGAGGAGTCGGAACTGTAGAAATTAAAGTGATGAAAAAAAATAATAAGATTATTTTGTCAGCTAACAAAAAGATTTTATTTTTACCTCATGCGATAAAACAGATGTCAAGACCAGACAGAATGATAACCGTTGATGAGATAAAGGAAGCAGTGCTAAATGGTGAAGTGATTGAGGAGTATCCGGAAGACCAAAGGGGTGAGAGTTGTTTGTTGCTTTATGTTAACGAAAATCGCGCTGTGCATGTTGTTTGTGCGCCAAAAGATGAATATTTAGCCATTATCACTGCTTATTTGCCGGACCCGAATCAATGGTCATCAGACTTCAAAAGGAGGGGATAATATGGAATGTTTTCACTGCAAAGGCAGAATGATTAAAGGTAGTGCGCCTTTTAGTGCGGATCGTAACGGATATCATATTTCTTGGGAATCAGTTCCGGCATGGCTCTGCACCCAGTGCGGAGAGGCTTTATTTGAGGAAAATGAAGTTAAGCATATTCAAAATGCATTAAAACAAGTTGATTATGAAACACTGGCGTTAACTGCGAATACCGCCTAACAGTGACTATTTTTTTCTATGAGGGATATCCTTTGGAACCTCTCCACATACACGTTCGCAAAGGAGAATCTGTGGCAAAATTTTGGATATACCCTCAAATAAGTGTTGCTGAATCTTACGGAATAAAATACTCGGAACTCTGGAAGCTGATGAGGGTAATCGCAGAAAACAGAGAGCTTATAGAAAGGTGTTGGAATGAACACTTTAACTTTTAATCCATTAGCAGCGAGACTTTCGTTTGATACGGATAATATGTGGGTAGAACTAAGAGACGGACGGCAACTGGGTGTGCCGCTGGCCTATTTTCCCAGACTTCTCGGAGCAGGGAAAAAACAACTTGAGAATTATATCATTAGCGGCGGAGGAACCGGACTGCACTGGGATGAATTAGATGAGGATATATCTGTTAAATCGCTTCTCTTGGGAATTGGAGATCGCACACGCTATGCCGCCCAGTCTCATAAAAAGGTATCTTGAGCATAATGCCGTAAAAAGCATAACCCAGCAGTCCAGCGGACAAATGAGGCTAGAACGAAGCGGAAGCCCCATTTGCCGATGACTTTAGCGGTTGGCAATTAAATGCAGGATTAGGGCATTCTGATATGAATGAATCGACAGAACATCAACCGGTAAAAGAGGAAATCGACCGATGATGAACGAAATATATATCGACAATTTTCGATGTTTGACAAATTTTCGGATCCGGCCGGGGGACTTTCAACTCTGGCTCGGGGACAATGGTTCAGGCAAAACTTCAGTACTGGATGCATTGCGTTGCGTTCAACGGCTGATGCGCGGAGAGAATGTGGAGGATATTTTCAATAGAAACAGCCTGACTGCCTGGGATAAAAGGCGAGACCAGACCATAGGGTTCTCCCTGATGATAGACGGCGATGCATACAAATACGAATTGATAATTGAATATGCAAATCAGGACGATAAACAACGCATTAAGCGAGAAGAATTAATCTGGAAAAATTCTACATTCTTCCAGTTCGATGGGCAGGAGGCGCATCTCTTCCGTATCAATCAGAATACGAAAAAAATAGAAGAGGGTGCCGTTTTTCCTGCGAATCAGCGTCGTTCGGTGATTCCGACAATTGCACAACGTGAAGACAACAAGCCTTTAATCCGGTTCAGGGAAGAACTTGAAAAAATCCTGCTGATTCATCCGGTTCCATCAGTCGTAAAAAATGCCGCTGCATCCGAGTCGCGCAATCTGTCGGAACATGCTGAAAATTTTGCCCAGTGGTACCGCCATCTCTTACAGGAACAACCATCTATCGGTTACATGGCAAAACTGCTCCTGGAGGACGTTCTCCCAGGTTTCGAACTGTTGAGTCTCAGAGAAATCGGCGAATCTCGAAAATTGACAGCGACATTCCGCATCCAAGGCAAAGACCGCGATTTCAACTTCATGAATATTTCCGATGGTCAACGTCAATTGATCGTTCTCTATACGATTTTGGAAGCATTGCGCGCCGGAACCTTTTCGACTGTGCTGATCGACGAGCCGGACAACTTCGTTTCAATGCGCGAAATCCAACCCTGGCTTGAAAACCTTAATGACATTTGCGACGAACAAGATAAACAGGCCCTGATCATATCTCATCATCCTGAAATTGTAAACAAGATGGCAAGAGGCGAGGAGTTTTGGTTTTCCAGGCAGGCAGGGGCGCATGTTGTGGTTAATCCTTTTCCAAAAGCAGCCGGGTTGCCGCCGGCAGAAGTTATGGCGCGGGGGTGGGAAAATGAGTAAAGCATCCCAAATTATCGTTCTCTGTGAAGACAAGGCCCATGAGGTGTTTGTAAAACGTTTCCTGAAAAATGGGTGGGGGGTAAAGCCTCGCGCAATCCGGGTGCCACCTTACCCAAATGGAAAGGGATCAGGCAAAAAATATGTGGCGGACAACATTTCCCTGGAAACCGATGCACTGCGCAGGCGGCATGCCTCGACGATTTTGCTGGTGATTCAAGATGCGGATGAACTCTCTGTTGACCAGGTAAAATCTGACCTGGACGCTAAACTTGTACCCTCCAGAAACGATAATGAGCTGATAGCCTACATCATACCCAAGTGGCATATTGAGACATGGATAGCCTACTTGCATGGCAAGAATGTTGATGAAGCGGACAAGGAAACCTACAAAAAAAAGTATGGCAAAATCTCTGTGCTAAAGGCTGTCCATCCCTTTATCGATAATCTTGCAAATAATTGCAGAGAGAATCTACAACTTAAATCGCCGCCGGATTCACTGGTCGCGACCTGTGAAGAATTCAATCGTATACGCAATGCACTATAAGGAGAACCAGGCATGCCTAACGATTACGAAATAAATTATGTAAGCGGAAAACCCTTGCCCGACCTACTGACTGATCACTCTCATGATGAGGATAGGTTTATAATTATTGGCATGTCATCATCTGGGAATCAGCTCATTATTTCCCATACATATAGAAATGATAAAATCCGAATAATCAGTGCCAGAAAGCTGACTCGGAAAGAGAGGAAAGGATATAAACAATAATAAATATAATGAAATGGAAGATGATCTCCATCCCGAATATGATTTATCAAAATTAAAAGGCGGAGTGATAGGTAAATACGCAATAAAATACAAAGAAGGAACCAATTTGATTTTATTGGAACCCGATGTGGCTGAAGTTTTTTAAAGATAATGAATCCGTAAACAAAGCATTGAGATTGCTAATAAAAATAGCTGATGAAAAATACACAAAAGCCGCCCAACCAGTCGCTCCAGCGAACTCGCACCATTCCGCTGCGCTACATGGTGCGAGCCGTTGAGATTGTTGTTCGATAACGCGAAAAAAGAAATTTTAATACAATGACCAAAATTATTTTAACAATTGATCTTCTTCAATCTGAAGCCAATAAATTTGCCACTGCTGAATCAACACACAATGAACCGAGTTTGTTTGGAGTAACGGACGGCAAAGCGGTTGGGACATATTTGGAGCATAAATTTCAAAAATATTTACATGAGCAATATGAGTATGTTGAAGGATCATCAGCCAAAGGAATTGACTTCCCGACACTTGGAGTCGATATGAAAGTAACAAGTATTAAACAACCTCAGTCATCATGCCCTTTCAAGTACGCAAAACAGAAAATATACGGCTTAGGCTATGCGTTACTTGTTTTCGTTTATAAAAAAGTCGATAATAATAAACAGAAAACAGGCAGACTTA
>JAUCGF010000079.1 GCA_030378005.1 Desulfococcaceae bacterium HSG9
AAAAGCTTTCGAATATATACCTGTATATAGGCAAGATAATAATGAAATCAAACCTGACGACAATATTAATATAAGCAAAGACGATTGGGGGTTAGGATGTTTAGAAAATCGGTTTTAATCATAGTGCTGCTTATTTTTATGGGGGGCGATTGCGGTTATGCTCAAAATGCAATAAGATTTCACCTACCTGATTTTCCCCCTTATACATTTGAAAAAGATGGTAAAATTCAGGGAATAGGTGTCGAATTTGTTGATAAGATATTGAAAGAAGCTGAAATTCGATATTCTCTTCAATTGACTTCTAATTATGGGAGAGCTGTTTACGATGTCAAGGCAGGAAAATCTGACGGATTCTTTCTGGCTTCACAAAATATCGAGAGAGATGAAATCGCGCGTTTTTCAAATCCGGTACTCATCAACCGGTGGTGCTGGTTTTTTCCGGCAAACAGCACACTTAATCCCAAAGATGCAGCCTTCAAAGCCAAAGTGAGAGCCGGGACATATCTGCATAGCAATACCCATAAATGGCTCATCAAAAACGGATATAATGTGACTGGTGCGGTGCCGAGAATTGGATCTTTACCGAAGATGCTGAAACACAACCGTATAAATGCGATATTTATAGCCGAAGTTGTGTTTTTCAAGCTCACTGGTCAAACAGGTGAAAAACCGGAAAATTACAAAAAAGCGATTCAGGTGGAAAAACCTTTTGGTATCTATATATCGAAAGACTATTTATCAAAAAATCCGGGCATAATGGAAAAGATTAACACTGCTATAAACAAGGTGATAGCAGATGAGAATTAAATTAATGATTCTAACATCACTTTGTCAGATTACCGGTAACTGTCAAACCTTATTTCAGAATTTTTAACCTTAGTAGCTGAAATATTGTCCTGTCCTTTACCTTATTTTTATGCAAAATATCCTGTTTCATAACGAAATGGCGATATCTGACAAGGTGATAAGGTTTCAGTCTGTCAGATTTTCTTATTCTACTAAGGTTTTTTAAAAATTGAAATAAGGCTTTGATTCTTTATTTGATTTCCTCTATCGGTTATATTTAATCTGACAAAGTGGTAATAGAAAACGCAGAATAAAATTGAAAGAAGTCTGAAATGCCAAAAACTTGGCTTGTCATACTATTGCATCAATTGATTTTCCAGGGGATGTTTGTGATGAAAAACATTATCCTTCACAGAAAAATTGGAAAACAAATCCGTGGAAAAAATATTGAGGCGACTGTTTCTATAAATGATAATGAAGGAAGAGAAATATTTGTATTTTGTGCATGGTGATGCCTATGTACAATACAAAGCGAAAGTGCCAAGATACATGATTAAATGAATGAGAAGGAAGACAGATAAATATGGATGAAATCACTGGAATTTTGGAACAGGAAGGGATTGCGGTTTTTGACAAGAAAATATGCGGCAGTATAAAAGGGAATCAGATATATCGATATATTATCAGCGGTTCAGACTGCATTGACGCATGGAAAATTCTTTTCAGAAAGACAGACAGAAATATAATTGTTCTGCCCGAAAACTATAATGACGGTGATATTCTGAGTGATGATGAAAAATCGATCAGTGCGGATTTATCATCATATACCGGCATTGATATTCAGAAATGGTGCGAGCGCCGATGGAGCGGTTATGATTTTGATGATGAATATGATGAACTGGAAGAAATAATGATGGAGCATACCGGGGAAAATATTTCTGAACCCGAACCGGCTCATAGCTTCACCCTGCTCTATGAGATCATTTCGAATAAAATATATGATAAAATGCAGATCGTTGATTTCAGAGATATTCCCTGCTATGAAATTCCGGTATATATGCAGTTTGGCGGATGGAATGCATGTCCCTTTCCCAAAAAACATGCGGCAATGCTGAGGCATTGGAATGAAACATATAATGCCTCTTTTTTCGGTACTGACGGGGCGGTTCTGGAAATGTCAGCAGGAAACCCGCCGGATACTTATGAAAAGGCGCATATTTTAGCCAAAGAGCAGATGGCCTATTGTGATGATATTGTATTTCAGGGAACCATGACTGTTGAACGACTGGCAAAGACACTTGTAAACAGTACAGCCTGGTATTTCTGGTGGGATTGAAGCAAAAAAAAATTGTTTTTTTCTTGCTCTTGCTCATGTCATTCGATTAAGAGCTGGAATTTTGTTCTTACTCAATGGCTAAGTTATTTAATCACAAAACATTAGGGTGCTTCATAAGAAACGATAACCATGAAAAAACACTATAAAGAATATTTCAAACAAATCAAAAAAATCGGCCCAGATGGAACAGAACACACTTATCGAACCTGTTTTGAGAATCTGCTGAATCAGGTCAAGCTCGACAAAAATATCTGGATAACCCATGAGCCGAAACGCAAAAAAGGCTTTGGCGCACCTGATTTCCGAATTGAAAAAAGCGGCGCGATCACAGGTTATATCGAAACAAAAAAGCCGGATGAAAATTTGGAAAAAATTCGCAAGTCAGCGCAGATAAAAAAATATCTGAATCTGTCTGACAATCTGATTCTTACGAATTACAAAAAATTTATGCTTTTCAAAGATGGCGAACTGACTCCGATCTGTTATTGCAATCTTTTTGATATTATCGATCTGGAAAACAAAAAATCCGAGCTGTCAGAAAGCGCTGTCAGGGAGACTGACAAACTTCTTGCTAATTTTTTTATGTCCGCGCCGACGTTGATAAACGATTCTGAAGAGTTGGCGATTTATCTTGCAGAGCGGGGGAAAATTCTTAAAACGTATATTTCTGAAATATTAAAAAATAAAGCGAATGATGATTTCTCTCAGAAAATTCAGGGCCTTTATGAAACATTCCGGGAAACATTGGTCAAAGATTTGAAAGCGGACGAATTCGCTGACGCTTACGCCAAACCGTCATTTACGGCCTTTTCCTTGCGCGTCTGCAATCCGGCCGGAACATCACCCTGTACGACGCCGGCCGCTTTATTCCGGTCTCATTCAAAGTGATCAAAGAATTTTTCAGCTTTATCAGTTATGATTACTCCCTGCCGAAACATGTTGAATGGATTTTCAAAGAGATTGCCAATCTCATCAATAATGTTGACTTGAAAAGCATCACTCAGTCTCTTGCTTATGGCAAAAAAGACACTGAACAGGTTGCTGATACCGACCCGTATCTTTATTTTTATGAAACATTTCTCGGCGCGTTTGATCCGCAGAAAAGAAAATCAAAAGGCGTTTATTATACGCCTCCCCAGGTTGTGAGCTTTATCACCCGTTCTACCGACATCATTCTGCGTGACGAATTTTCCAAATCAGCGGGATTTGCCGATCCTACGGTTACGGTTCTTGACTTTGCAACCGGAACCGGGACATTTTTGGTCGCTGTCTTTGAACTGATTCTGAACAGAATCCGTGAAAAAGATGCGGGCAGTCTGAAAGGCGTTATCCGCGATCATATTTTGAAAAATTTCTACGGCTTTGAATATCTGGTCGCGCCTTACGCTGTGGCGCATCTCAAACTTTCCCAGCTTCTGAAAGACTGCGGCTATCGATTCAAAGACAGTGAGCGATTGCAGATTTATCTCACCGATACGCTTGATGATTCTGACCACGAAAAAAACACCTTGCTTCCTGTTATCTCTGCTGAAGGAAAAGAAGCCAAAAAAGTGAAAATTGAACAACAGCTTCTTGTTATCATGGGAAATCCTCCGTACAGCAACCGCTCGACCGGTCAAAAAATTGAAACTTTGATAAAAGATTACAAACCCGAAGGTGAAAAAAAGCTGAATCTGAATGACGACTATATCAAATTTATTCGGTTCGCTCATAACAAAATGGAAACCGTCAAACTGGGTGTCATCGGAATCATAACCAACAACTCATTTCTGAACGGACTTACCCACAGGCGGATGCGTGGAAAATTGCTTGACGATTTTGATGAAATTTATATTCTGAACCTGCACGGCAATGCAAGAATCGGAGAAACCTGCCCTGACGGAAGTGTTGATCAGAATGTGTTTGATATTATGCAGGGCGTTTCCATTAATATTTTTGTAAAGAAAGAGAAGCGGGACGGACCATGCCGGGTCTTTTATTATGATCTGTATGGCGAAAGAGAGCATAAATACGCTTTTCTGATTGCAAACAATATCAAATCAGTGAATTGGAAGAAATTGGAAATCGAAGAATTTGATAAAAGCTTTAAAAAAACACGATGGGGACAAAACAGATTCAAAGAGAATCTCAGCTTTTTTACGCAAAGCGGCAACATCGAAGTCATGCAAGATTATGGGAAATTTTGGGGAATAACTGAAATATTTGCAGAATATAATAGCGGTATTCAGACAAAACGAGATCGTTTCACAATTCATTTTTTTAAAACAGAACTAAATGAGGTTTTAGCAGATTTGAAGCGTTTGACAGTCGAGAATATCCGAAAAAAGTATAAACTTCCCGCTGATAGTAGAGATTGGACTATAGAAAAAGCAAGAAAAAGTTTAGAAGCGACTCAATACGATAAAAACCATATAAATTTGATACACTATCGCCCCTTTGATTTTAGATGGACATATTGTAATGATAAATCAAAAGGATTTTTAGCTTATCCAAGACATAAAACAATGAAACATTTCCTTCAAGTTGAAAATGTCGGGTTATGCTTTTCCAGGCAGATTGTTTCTAAACATTGGAGACACATTTTTATAACCAATAAAATTTTAGAGGGATGTTTAGTTTCCATAAAAACAAGGGAATGGACTTATATAGCCCCCTTGTACAATATAAATGCATCTGAAGATGATGAGTGCGAAGCCTTTACTGTTGAGCAGTCACACTCGGCTAATTTCACAACAAAATTTCAAAATTTCATAAAAGCAAAATATCACCCGCACACACCGACGCCAGAACAGATTTTAGGCTACATTTACGCTGTGATGTACTGCCCGGTTTATCGTCGAACCTTTCTTGAATTTTTAAAAATAGATTTCCCCCGTATTCCGTTTACAGATGATTTCAACAGCTTCAAGGCATTCTCGGACCTGGGTGCGGAACTCATTGAACATCATCTTATGAAAAAACCCTATCCTGACAATCAGGTGTCATTTCCCCTGGAAGGGAATGATGTTGTGGAGCGCGTCCGTTTTGTTCAAGATAAGAATATGCTGACAGGAAATCTTTTTATCAACAAGAAGCAATATTTCGGAGATATTCCGATTCATGTCTGGGAGTTTTATATCGGCGGGTATAAGGTTTTGGACAAATGGCTGAAATCCCGTAAAGGCAGAGTTTTGACTTATCAGGAAAAAGAGCATTTCAAAAAGATTGTCAATATTTTGAATTTTACTGACAAATGTATGTATAAAATTGAAAAGGTTTGGAAAACAGTTTTCTAACACAGAATGAGATTCAGAGCGGGGGTGTTGTACGGAGCGCATACCAGTATGCGTATGAATACACAACAGTCATAGCGGCTATGATCAGTAGATGGAAAGTTCATAAATGCCGAAATCAGCCTTGATCATCGTTTCGGTTATTTAAAATAAATTTCGGTACAACAGCACCAGCCAGCCTTGTTTTCAGGCATTTTCCATCTACTGAGCATAAATTGTTGCAGTGGGACAAATTGCTCGAAAATGACTGCTAAAATCCTTAAAATTGCCTTTATGTGTATTGGTGCGGCGTTCCTACCCTGATTCCGATTTTTGCGACAGTTTTTCCATATACTGTTTGATTATTTGTTCATATCCTCTATTTACCGGATGATAGTACCTTCGTCCCTGTAATTTTTCAGGCAAATATTCCTGTTGCGTATAGGCATCCTCAAAATCATGGGCGTATTTATAATCGCGCCCGTATCCCTGGCCTTTCATCAACGCAGTGGGGGCGTTGCGAATATGCAGCGGCACGGGAAGCGCTCCGGTTGTTTTGATTTCTTTTTGAACCGCTTTGTAAGCCATATAGACGCTGTTGCTTTTCGGCGCGCTGGCCAAATAAACAGCCGCTTGTACAATAGCGAGTTCGCCTTCGGGAGAGCCTAAAAATTTGAAAGATTGCATCGCATTGAGTGCAATAGTGAGCGCCTGGGGATCGGCGTTGCCAATATCCTCAGATGCAAAACGCACCATCCGACGAATGATATAAAACGGGTCTTCCCCGGCCGACAGCATTCGTGTAAGCCAATAAACAGACGCATCCGGATCGCTGCCGCGCAGACTTTTATGAAAAGCGGAAATCAGGTTAAAATGCTCTTCACCGTTTTTATCGTACAAAAGCGCTTTTTTTTGCAGTGCGTGCGTTACCGCTTCCAACGTAATCTCAACGCTTTGAGGCGGTTCGGCGTGGACGTTTTCCGAGACTGCCAAAGTGGCGGCAATCTCAAGACCGTTTAACGCAGTGCGTACATCGCCATCCGCAATATCCGCAAGATAAACCAGCGCCTGTTCGGTAATTTTACAATTGCCACTGCCAAGTCCGTTATCCCGATCATTCAAGGCGCGTTCCAAAATTGTACAGATATGTTCGGATGATAACGGTTTCAACGTAATCACGCGACATCGTGAAATTAAGGCCGGAATCACCTCAAATGAGGGATTTTCGGTTGTCGCGCCGATCAATGTGATCAGTCCGGTTTCAACATGCTGAAGAAACGCATCTTGCTGTGCTTTGTTAAATCTGTGGATTTCATCGACAAATAAAATTGTCTTTTGGCGTTTAAGACTGCGCTTGTTTTTGGCTTCATCAATCACCGCGCGAATTTGTTTGATTCCGGCAAGCACCGCTGAAAATTGAACAAAGTGAGCGTGTGTCAGGCGGGCGATGATTTGTGCCAGGGTTGTTTTACCGCATCCCGGCGGCCCCCAGAAAATCATGGAAAAAATACGGTCGCTTTCAATCGCTTTCCGAATCAGGCCGCTGCGGCCAGCAATGTGTTTTTGCCCGACAAACATATCCAAATGCTCAGGGCGCATCCGTTCGGCCAGCGGCTTGGACGTTTCAACATCTTTGCGGGCTTGATATTCAAATAAGTCCACGCTATTCCCCTCGCTGTCGGAAAAAAATCCGAATCGGCGTTTTGTCCAATTTCGCTTCTTCACGTATCCGGTTAATAAGATAGCGTTTGTAGGAAAAATGAACGGCTTGCGGATAATTCACAAAAATTACAATTGTCGGCGGTTTGGTAGTGACTTGAGCGGCATAATAAAATTTAATCCGTCTTCCGCGGTGAAGTGACGGTGTGGTTTGGTCAATCGCGCGTTGCAGAATGCGATTTAATTCACCTGTTGTGATACGTGAGCAATATTGCAGATACACATTATCAACCACCTTGAAGATACGTGGCACGCGGCGTCCGGTCAATGCGGAAATTGTCAACATCGGTGCGAAAGGGAGAAATTTGGCTTTCATCCTCAAATCATCATAGTACTTCTGGGAGGATGTTTCCTTTTTATTGACCAAATCCCATTTGTTGATTAAAAAAATACAACTGCAACGGCGTTCATAAGCATATCCGGCAATACTGATGTCTTGCTCCGTGATGCCTTCTTCAGCATCAATAAGAATCAGCGCCACATCACAACGGCTCAGGCTTTTTAACGCCTTGATCACCGAAAATTTCTCAAGCTTTTTTTTCACCTTGGCTTTGCGACGAATGCCGGCCGTGTCAATAAAGCGGTAAGTGCGGTTATCCCGTTCAAATACGGTGTCAATCGCATCGCGCGTCGTGCCGGCGATGGGACTGACCAACAAGCGGTTTTCGCCCAAAATACAATTAATAAAAGAGGATTTTCCGACATTAGGGCGCCCGATTACGGCAATGTTAATCATTTCCGATTCAGTGTCACTAAAGGAGCCTGCGCTGATAGCGGTGACAGCCTCGGCCAAAGCGCTTAGAAAATCGTTCATACCATACCGATGTTCAGCGGAGACCGGATAGAGATGATCGATCCCCAGTTGATAAAAATCGTGTATAGCGTATTCCTGCTCAGGGCCGTCAATTTTATTGACAACATAAAATATCGGTTTTGCAACCGGCCGTAAAAGATTCGTCAGCGTGTCGTCATAAGGCGAGATGCCGCCTTTGCCATCAAGGGCGCATACAATGATATCGGCGTCTTCAATGGCTTGGCGCACCTGGAAACGAATCGAATCGGCAAAATTGTCAGACTTGTCATCCGCAAATCCACCGGTGTCCACAATTGTAAATTCGGCCTCATCCCATTTGGCATCGCCATAATTCCGGTCCCGTGTCACTCCGGGCGTATTATCCACCAAGGCATTTTTGGTGCGTGTGATTCGATTAAAAAGCGTGGATTTACCCACATTCGGCCGGCCTACCAGGGCCACAAGCGGTTTGATTGCTGACATTATATCTCTTTTCTTTATAATTGGAGTGCTGACTTCAATCAGCTCTGACCGTGACGCAAGCTGAAGCTGGCACTCCTCTTTGTTAATGTGTGTAAGTTATTTAATTTTTTAATCCTTATTCAGTCACCATTCTTTATTAATGAAGATACGAAAATTGTCAAGCGCTACAACAGCAATTCAGAGTTTAAAAAATGAACGTTGCAAAATTTTAAAACAATTCTGCGGATCAGTTTTACAGACAGCTTTTTTATTTGCGCAGGTATCATTCTTGTGTTAATCATCGTTTTTGCTGGTCACAATATCAGTAGATCGAAAATGTGTAAGTTATTTAATTTCTAATTCTAAAACATAAAAACTGAACGATATTGGAAGGATGAGATAATGTCAAAAGTACAGCTCGATACCGAAGCTCCGGATTTTGTATTGAATGATTTCGATGGTAAAAAAATTTCTCTCTCTGATTACAGAAACAAAAAAAATGTTCTG
Organism: Desulfococcaceae bacterium HSG9; assembly: GCA_030378005.1. Classification (GTDB taxonomy): domain Bacteria; phylum Desulfobacterota; class Desulfobacteria; order Desulfobacterales; family JAUCGF01; genus JAUCGF01. The sequence continues at coordinate 8,855 of JAUCGF010000079.1, forward strand.
CTTGTATTGAACAGAGGTTTTCTGTGACCATTTTGCCGCAGGCATCTAGCGCAGTTGCGCCATAAATCAGACAGACTCACAAATTTGGATATTGAAGTATTGGTTGCAGGGCCGGAGAATTCAGATTCGTTCAGGCGATATTGGAAAAAGGAATCGCTGCCTTTTAAGGGGTTGCCTGATCCGAACCATTCAGTTATGAAACTCTACGGGCAAGAGGTGAAACTGTTTAAATTGGGAAGAATGCCCGCTCAAATGCTGATTGATAAATCCGGTATTTTGAAATTTGTTTATTATGGCAATTCTATGAGTGATATTCCGGATATTAGCGAATTGGAAAAAACTTTAAGTAGCGAATGAATTCAGCAACAGTTTCGTGCTGTGATTATGAAAAAACGGAAAGGATTTAAAAATGAGTGTTAAAATAAAAGATGAACAGTGGGTTTATGTTGTGGTTCAAAATCCTGATAGCAGTGAAAAAATTGTGGGGCAGTTTGATCAGGAACTGGGGTTGTCATATATTCCGGTATTTATTGAAAAAGATAGCGCCCAGATGGTATATGGACGTTTGGCTCTTGAAAAAATGTCCAAATATGAAATTCAGGCTATTCTATATGAAGACGTAGTCAAACATGCCGCTGAAAATAAATGTTTGATTTTTATTTTAAATGTTGATGGTGAGATTCTTGATAAAATACGTCCGTAGAACTGTTTTTTAAAGAATGATTCGGCCTCCTTATGAATGAGGGCGAAATAGCTTCCCTATTTTCAGACGAAAAGTGCTGACTTCGGTTTGCGTCAGTAGCCCCGCAAGCTGAAGCTTGCACTCCAAGTAGCGAAGTGCAAAATTCACAAGTTGCTGGCGGCATCTGGAAAAACCAAAATCAGAATACGATACCATGCGGTCAAAAAATAAATATTTGCTTTATAGCGTAATCCTGTTGTTTATTTTTATTGGCGGTGAGGCGGTTGAAGCGGATAATGGGAAACTTCCCTTCAGTGTAGGCGAAAAACTTCATTTTGAACTGAAATGGAGTTTTATCCCAATTGGCCAAGCCGTACTTGAGGTGATGAGTCCGAAAATTATTGATGGTGTTCCGGCGTATCATTTTTCACTAACCGCTCAAACCAATGCCTTTGCTGATACTTTTTACAAAGTGCGGGATAAGGTGGACGGCTATACAGACAAGGCGATGACGCATTCACTTTTATATAAAAAACAACAACATGAGGGTTCAACCCATCGTGATGTGGTTGTTAATTTTGATTGGAAAAAAAGTCAGGTAAGGTATATAACGGCCAAAGAAAAAAAAACGGTTTCAGTGCTGGCAGGGGCGTTTGATCCCTTGTCTGCCTTTTATTATGCGCGCCTTTTTGATCCCGCGAAGCATAAGTTAATCGAAAGGCCGATTACGGATGGTAAAAAATGTGTTGTTGGAAGAGTTACCGTTGTTAAAAGAGAAAAAATAAAGGTGGGGAAGAAGGTTTATGATACCTATCTGATAATGCCTGAATTAAAACATGTGGGAGGCGTCTTTAAAAAAAGCAAAAATGCGAAGATTAAGCTGTGGATAACGGCGGATACACGCCGCCTTCTGGTAAAAATTAAAAGTAAAGTGGTTGTTGGCAGCTTTGTAGGGGAGCTTGTGTCTGCGGGGCAACAGCAATAAAATAAGCTATGTCGCTATGTCATATTGACTTGTATTTTTATTTACTGTATATATAAAATAATAACTTATATTATAGTAAAGCTATAATCAATAGATGGAAATTTCACACACATTCTCGTTCCCACGCTTTGCGTGGGAACGAGGTCGCCAAAGGCTTTTTCCATCTACTGATAATCAGCGATTTAAATCTTTTCTTTAAAATGTCATTCTGTGTTTACTTTATTAAATTTTTGTTCCTAAAGGAGTGTTGAACTTACAGTTTAGCATGGGGACGAAATATGAAATTCAATGAAAAAAATGCTGAACTGTAAGTTCAGTACTCCTTTTCAATCTACTTCTACTAAGTATCAATAAATGGAAAATGCCTGAAAATACGACATGGAGCGCAAAAATTAAGCGAAGCGGTTTTTTGCCGGCCCCTGAATCCGCAACCTTTCCGGGTGGCGATGCTGAAAATCGCTGCGCTTAATTTTTGCGCTCCTGAACTTTCCATCTACTGACTATCGATAATCAAAAATAAGATAAAAAAACAGTAAGCAGGCTGCTTTGAAATCATTTATAGAAAAAGTGTTACGGATGAAAACAGACGATTCCAAAAATGAAAGCGATGATGATGTTACGATTCTCTTTGCTGATATTTCCCGCAGTACCTCTATTTACGAATCGCTTGGAGATATAAAAGCGCGCGAACTGATTTATGCCTGTCTGTCACTTATGGCAGATATAACGGAAAAGCATAACGGTACTGTGATTAAAACTATCGGTGATGAGATCATGTGTACATTTCCAATAGCGAATGATGCCGCGGCCGCGGCCGAAGAGATGCATAATGCGTTGGAAAACTCTTCTGAAATCAGCAAACCGCCCAATATACGGATTGGTTTCCATTCCGGAGAGGTTGTTGAGGAAAATAATGATGTGTATGGCGATGCGGTGAATGTGGCTTCCCGAATGGCTGATATGGCCAAGCCAAGACAAATTATCACCACTGCCAAGACGGTCAATGAACTGGTACTCTATTATCAAGCGCGCACCCGTTGTATTGATCGTACAGTTTTGAAAGGCAAAAGGGGTAATATAAATATCTATGAGCTTATTTGGGAAGAAAATGATGCCACTCTGGTTGTAAGACGGTCCTCACCTTCGCCGGTTATCACATCCAGAATGAAAATCAGTTTGGGGGCTAAGATAATTGAAATCAATGATCAACGTAATTGTGTGACAATGGGACGTCAAGCGCATAATGATCTGGTAGTGCAAGATACGCGCGCATCCCGCTCCCATGCACGCATTGAATTACGGCGCGGCAAATTTTACTTGATTGATGAGCAGAGTTCCAATGGCACCTATTTACTTGTCGAAAAAAAAAAGAGCTTGCGGGTAAAACACGATGAAGTTGTTTTGACAGGAAAAGGGGTTGTCGGATTAGGAAACGATGTAACGCCCGATTCTCCGGATGCCATTCATTTTAAAATTGAATCATAACGGCACGATTTTTAATTCTGTAATAAAAAACGATTTTGCAAACCATTCTGAACCGCTTGCAAAATCGTTTTACGGTTTTTAGATTGTATGAAAGCATAAAAAAGTGTCACACGGTATATGCCGGTTCTAGCCTTTGGAGCCGAGACGTAAGCCCCCGTGGATGAAAAAGACGTCTCCGGCCAAAGCCTCATTGCGATAAAGCTCGCCTAGTAGCGAAGCCACCTCATCCGGATCGACCAGACGTCCGATAGGCACGCTGGTCAATATGTTATCCAATATTTTTTTGGGCATTCCCTTTACCATGGGGGTACCTACATACCCAGGAGCGATGGCTACACAGCGGATTTTATCAGCCAGGCCGCGACGGAAAAATTCGGCTGTAATCACCTTGGGCATAACCGACATTGCCGCTTTGGTGGAAGAGTAATTAAGCTGGCCGGCAGTTCCCAGAGAGCCTGTGGAAGACACTAAGCAAACCAATCCCTTGCAATCGTTATTGACCATGCGCTCTGTGCATTCCCGTATGGTTAAAAAAACACCTGTCAGGTTGATATCCACCACTTTTTGAAAGCGTTCCAGAGACATTTTCTTCTTGACCAGCCCTGTTTTTCGATCAGTCGCAATCATCAGGCCGTCCATAATGATGCCGGCAAACGGCGCCACCAGATTGATCTTGCCGAATTTTTCAATGGCAGTGTCAGCCAATCGGCTACAGTCATCTTCCTGAGTGACATCACAAACGACAGTGGCTGTTTCACCGTCAATTTCGGCGGCCGCCTGATTAAGCGCATCCTGGGCAATATCAGCTAAAACAGCTTTACCGCCCTGTGCCACCCAATATTTGGCCACCGCCAGACCGATACCACTGGCACCGCCGGTAATTACCGCTACAGAATCCTTGATGTTCAACATGTGTTAATCCTCCTTATCTTATCCCTTGCTTTAAAGTTTGTTTGAAAATATCGGCATCGTTCATTTATAAAAGGAGTGCTGAACTTATAGTTTAGCACTCCTTTTAAATGGATAAACGCAACGAATTTTCCCTGTTAACAAATTAATCCGGTTTTTATTATATCAGTTTCAAAAAATCAATGAATTAATTTGTATAGGCATACAAAAGCATTAACAAAGTCAATTTTAATGGAATTTGTATGCTTGCCAAACTGTTTAAATAATGCTACGTCAAAATAAAATATGACTTTAACCGCAAAGGAATGAAGGATTCTTATTCTGATATTCCAACATGTTATAAAATAATTTCTAAATTTAGAGTTACTTATGAGCATTATGAACAAAAACACAACCTCAAATCCGGTGTTATTCGTAGGTGCCGGCCCGGGCGATCCTGAATTGATTACGGTCAAAGGACAAAAAGCGCTCCAGGCGGCTGATCTGGTTATTTATGCGGGATCGCTGGTTCCCAAAGCGGTGCTGAAATGGACCGGCGCTAAAGCTATCAAAATTAGTAGCGCATCCATGAACTTAGAGCAGATTGTGGACAAAATGGTTCAGGGGCACAAGAAAGGGCAAAAGGTGGTACGCTTGCATACCGGAGATCCCAGTCTTTACGGCGCTATTTTTGAGCAGATGGCATCTTTGAAAAAACACTCCATTCCATATCAAGTTATTCCAGGTGTTACCGCCGCGTTTGCCGCAGCCGCATCCATGGGGTTGGAATACACCTTGCCTGAAGTTTCCCAGACCCTGATTCTCACTCGTATGGCCGGTCGAACGCCTACGCCCGAAACTGAAGCGCTGGAAAAACTGGCTCGACACCAGACTTCTATGGCTATTTATCTCAGTATTGCCCTGGTTGATAAAGTAGCGGATGTGTTGGTCAAAAACTACGGAAGTGACGCCGCTTGCGTGGTGGCGGTGCGGGTCAGCCATCCGGAGGAAAAAATAATTCACACCACGGTTGGCCAACTGGCCGAAACCGTACATGCTGAAAAAATCACCCGCCTGGCCTTGATTATCGTGGGACGTGTTCTGGACGTGTCTATCGAAACCTTGAAATATAAATCCAAATTGTATGCCAAAGACTTTTCCCATGGCTTTCGCGAATAAGCATCCGGCTAAAACCGCGATTTGGGCACTCACACCTGACGGGGCCGGGTTAGCCCTGAAAATAGCAGACCTGCTGCCCGGCGGTGTTCTTTTTTTTTCTGAACGCCTGGCTGATGCCTGCTTAACCGGTGCTGATGCGAATGTGATCTGTTTTGCGCGGTTGAAAGATGCTGTTGCTGAAAACTTTTGGGATTATCCGGCGCATATTTTTATTATGTCAACAGGGATCGCTGTGCGCATGATCGCTCCGCTGATTGAGCATAAAACGCATGATCCCGCTGTGTTGGCAGCCGATGAAAAAGGGCTTCATATCATCAGTTTGCTGTCCGGGCATCTGGGCGGAGCCAATGCGTTGACACTAAAGGTTGCCAAATTAATCCGAGCCGATCCTGTGCTCACAACCGCCACTGATATTCAAGGAGTGCCTGCGATTGACCTGCTGGCTCAGGAAAAAAATCTTATAATTGAAAATCCCGATGCTATCAAATATGTAAGCATGGCATTGCTAACGGATGAACCCATCACAATCCACGATCCCTACCGGATGTTGCACTATGATCTTAAATCTGTAGCGAATGTCGAACATCCAATACCCAATATCAAACAATTCTCTGGTGTATTTGTAGATGATATCTGTCAAAATCTGTCAGAAAAAATCCTGATACTGCGGCCGGCTTCACTTGTGGCGGGAATCGGTTGCAACCGGAATACTTCTTTAGATGAAATACGGATGCAGCTTTCAGATGTGCTGGAGCGTTTCAAGCTTTCCCAAATGAGTTTGAAATGCCTTGCCAGTATTGATGTAAAGGCGGATGAAAAGGGGTTATTGGCACTGGCCGAGGAATTAAACCGGCCTCTTGTATTTTTTAATCGTGAAGAGTTAAATGCAGTGAAAACCATCGAAAATCCATCCGCTGTGGTGGAAAAATATGTAGGAGTAAAAAGCGTATGCGAAGCAGCCGCGATTCTCGGTGCGAATCAGGGACAACTGATCGCACCCAAACAGAAGACCCCCAATGTGACCGTGGCCATTGCCCGAATTCCCTTTATATCGTCGGAATCGGCCCCGGCAGCAGCGAACATCTGACCCAACGTGCCAAAGAAGTATTGACTCAGGTTGAAGCTGTGGCAGGCTACACAGCCTATATAGAATTGATTCGTCCGCTGATCAAAGACAAAACCGTTATCAGCACGCCTATGAAAAAAGAGGTTGACCGGGTTACCGCCGCCATTGATATGGCTTTGCAGGGAACCTCATGCGCAATTGTTTCCAGTGGCGATCCGGGCGTGTATGCAATGGCCGGCTTAGTGTTTGAAGTGTGCCGAACAAAAAACATTGCGTTGATTTCATCGTCAGATCGGCGAACGCGAAAAAGTGTTGAAGCCGGCAAGCACGGTTTAAATATAGAGGTGATTCCGGGCATCCCGGCCCTGTGCGCCGGCGCGTCTTTATTAGGTGCTCCCTTAACGCACGATTTCGCCGCTATCAGCCTCAGCGATCTGCTCACTCCCTGGGAAGTGATTGAACGGCGTTTGGATGCGGCCGCTATGGCCGATTTTGTCATTGTGCTTTACAACCCCAAAAGCAAAAAACGGAACTGGCAGCTTGGCCGCGCCTGTGAAATGATTCTCAAGTACCGTAACGGAAAAACACCTGTCGGCATTGTCAACCGGGCTATGCGCGACCAACAAAGCGCGCACATCACCACCCTTGATGAGCTGACCTCTTTTCCCGTGGATATGCAGACTACAGTTTTTATCGGCAACAGCACCACTTTTGCCTTTATGGATTTTATGGTAACGCCGAGGGGGTATGCTGAAAAATATAAACTCGCTTAAGAAGTGAGTTCCGGCCGTTTTGAAGTTGTGAATTATGAAACCGGTGAAAATTATGATAAATTTTATGAGGAAAAAGAACAGCCGTCATCTGGTGGTGAGGGTGTGATACAAGCGGTTGAATCAGATGGCAAAGGCGTGCCAATGATAAAAAAGGAAGCCGCTGAATTAAAAGCACGTCAGGGCAAAGGAGAGTGGCGTCTTAAGAAAAAAGCGGCCATGTCAGGGATAAGTTTATACTCAGTAGATCGAAAAGTTCCTTAAAAGTTCCGTAGGAACGGCATGTTTGTAGCAGATGTCAGCCCCGTACCCCTTTTTTGAGTCCCGTAGGGACGGCATGTCTTCATCGGAATATGCCGTCCCTACGGGACTCAGCGGACACGGGGGATTCGGATTCTACAAATATACCGCTCCTACGGAGCTGAAAACAGACATGCCGTTCGTCACCTTTCAAAAACTTTTCGATCTACTGATACTCAGTAGATGGAAGATGCCTGACGGAGGAATCCTGATGTTCTGAGACCATGGGTTGCGGTTATAGACGGAGCATCAGGGTTCGGGAACCGATTTTATTGTCAAATTTCAACGCATTCAAATAATTTCAGTAGATCGAAAAGTTTTATGAAATGCCGCCAAAGGAGTGCTGAACTTATAGTTTAGCAAGGGGCCGAAGCATGGAATCCCATGAAAAATAACGCTAAACTGTAAGTTCAGCACTCCTTTTCGATCTACTGAATTTCAATAAAGGATGCCAAGAATTTTTTTATCAGATTTCTTCCAGTGTCAAAGCCTGTTCTCCAAGTTTGGCATTGGCGTTTTGCAATTGTTCCTTACCGGCGATAACCGCTATAGCCGGCGCGTTTGATTGGCGATCAAAATATTTTTGAGCGACACGAACAACATCTTTGCGCGTTAAAGCCAAAAGGCGGGTTTTGTACTGCTCACGGGTCTCATCTGAAAGGGAAATCAGGTTGCGGTAAAATGCTTTGCGTGCGGCCGCTGCCGGTGTATCCGGCTTATCGATTACCGAGCAAACCTGAAGAACAGCTTCTTTGATATCTTCATCGGTGTAACGTCCCGAACATATAAAGTCAGCGGCCTTGGCAAACACGTCTAACGTATTGACAATATGGGGGTCTCTGTATGAAGCCAATGAAAAGACGCCTTCACTGCCGTTATATAAGGCAAAGCCGCCATAAGCGCCTCCTTTTTCACGAATTTCCCGGTGCAGATACAAAGAGCGCAGCAGTTTGGCAACCACTGACAGTGCCGGGGCGTCTTTGTGGTTCAAGCGCACGGTTTTAAAGGTACTGGCCACGAAAGCGACGGCTGTGGCAGTACTCCATCCTTCCCGGTTAGATTCTTTTTCAGATTTACTGAGATTCGGCGGGGTAAATCCATTTTTTGCGCCGGTCTGAATTTGATTCCGTAAGGCGGTGACAGCCGGAACCGCGTCAGACAACATCGATTCTTCGCCAACAAGACCCATTTTAAAATTTTCCTGTTTGAAAAGGATTTGTCCGATTTCGACAAGGTCCGCAGCTACCTGTTCTAACTGGTTTTCAGCAAGTTCAGGGTTTGCGATTCGGTCAGTCAGTGCCTTGATGCTTTTGAGTTGGTGAATTCCCTGCCAGATTTCGCTTAACGCCAATGTGGGCGAAAAATGCCGGCAAGACAGCGCCATTGCCAGATGGTGGCCGTTTTGAACTACCATGGATTCAAGGCCGGCACGATATTCGAACAAAATGCTTTTTAAGCGGTCTAAATCTGTGAAAGCGTATTGGCACAAAAGTTCTTCAATAATGGCAAACATTTTGGCTTGGTTACGTTCCAAACATTTGCCGCTGAAAGCAGTAAAAGGGATGCAGCTTTGGCTGGTGTCAAAACAGGTACGTACGGCCGGGGCCAGTCCGATTCCGCCGGTATATAAGGAAATGCGCTGCGCCATCTGAGCATAATCGCGTTTTGCAGTTCCCATACGTGGCAGAGTGCTGCAAAAAAGCGATGTGAGAGGAAGCAACTTTTGGGGTAATGCGCCTGCACCGGTCGCAGCGGCGAAATAAACGATACCGGCCGTAGGTTGTGTGTAACAGGTCGCCGATGCGTCGGAAAAAGTGTTGTCAGATTTGATTTTCTGAATTGACGGTGGTATTTCATTTAATGCCAAGGTAGGCAGGCAAGAGAGGTCTTCACCGGTTTCCTGAAGTTTTTTTAAGGCATCCGTATCTGAGGCTATTTTTTTCAAATCCGCTTCATCTAATTGGTTTTTCAGGTCGTCAAGTTCTTGTTCTGTTAGTTCAGTTTCTTTGGCGGCCAGAGTCTGATCGGGTGTCAGGGTAAAAAGCACCCGGTGCGAGTTTTCCAAAAAGTATTGCTTGATCCGGTTTTCCAAAAAATTACCTTGCTCCAATGCCGCACGTAACTTTTTCAAGTCCGCATCAATATTCAAATTCTTTGAAGGTTCACCGCCATGAAACCAATTGCCGGCAAACATGAGCAACAGTTTAATGCCGTAAGGATAGGGCGTGTTGGTAACTTCTTTGCGATGAAATTCAATCTGATGAATGGCCGATTCGATACGTTCCGATTCGATACCATTGCTTGACAAATTATTGAGAACGTCTGATATTATAGTTTCAATTGCCGGAGCATCTGTTTTTTTAACATCTTTGAGTCCGCAAGCAAAGAGCGTGTCACGGTTATCCGGGTCAAAGCCGGAACCGTCACTCAAGGCGGAACCAAGTCCCGATTCGATCAGCGCCCGACGCAGCGGTGAGGATGAGTTGCCTAATAAGATTTGTTCCAAGAGCGTCAAAACCAACACTTCGAAACTATCTTTGATATCAGCGCAAAGCCAGGCAACGCACACCTGATATTTTTTTTCCGGATTTTCATTCGGCCCTAACGGATAAGGGTAAGAAGCGGTTCGCGGTTCAGACCAGCGGGGTTGACGCGGAACATCAGTTCGCGGATCAATGCGTTCAAAATGGCTTAATATTTTCGTGTTAATGAACTGCAAATGTTTTTCTAACGGAAGATTGCCGTAGGTATAGAAAAAAGCATTGCTCGGATGGTAATGCCGATGGTGAAAAGTAACCAGATCGGCATGCGTCAGTGAAGGAATCACGGACGGCTCTCCGCCGGAGTTATGGCGATAGGTTACATCCGGATACAAGGCGTTCATCAGAGAACGAGCCATGACCTGATTCGGTGACGACATCGCGCCTTTCATTTCATTATAAACAACACCTTTATATACTAAGCGGGAATTGTCTGATTGTGTTTCCTGTTCGATTTCCAGGCGATGACCTTCCTGTTTGAAACTTAATTCATCAATATTGGGGTAAAAAGCGGAATCCAAGTAAACATCCGCCAAATTGTAAAAATCTTTGCTATTTTGGGTGCTAAACGGATACATCGTCCAATCCGAAGCGGTGAACGCATTCATAAACGTGCTTAAACTTCTTTTGAGCATGGAAAAAAACGGGTCGCGCACGGGAAATTGGCGTGAACCGCACAAAGCGGTATGTTCCAGAATATGCGCAACGCCGGTGGAATCTTGCGGAACGGTTTTAAATGCCACACTAAACGTATTTTCCGCATCCTTGTTGCTGATATGTATATGTCTGGCTCCGGTGGTGTCATGTTCCAGTTCATACAAAACGGAGTCAATAACTTGCAAGGGGGCAATCGCTTTAATTGTATAGCCGTGAAGCGCATCTCCTTTGGTAAGGCCGGGATTATTTTGATCGGTAATTGTTTTCATTTCAGTTTCCTTTTTTTGGTAAATTATATGAAAAGTATTTGGCACTTTTGGAACACAATCAAATCACAAAAGCAAGGAAAAAAACGGATTTTATGACAGACATAGTTATACCTATGGAATCAGTTAAAATGCGACACTCTGCTACGGAAAAATGCTCCCTATTGGAACGATGAGCCTTGACGCGGCCTAGCTTATACAATAAGCTGTTTTAAATTTATTGATTTCAGATGATTTAATCATTTGCCCAATTAGAGGAGTGCGACATTCAGCTTGCGCATTCCACCGGAAAAACTAAAATTGGAATGCTATAAAAAAATATGAAATACCGTAAAACAAAAAATAATAATCAATCAGTTCTTCCATTCGTAAAATGGGTTGGAGGAAAAAGACAACTGCTGAATGAAATAGAAAAGCATATTCCAGAGCGGTTTTCAAGATATTATGAACCATTTGTCGGAGGGGGAGCCGTCTTATTTCACATACAACCCCAAAATGCCGTAATAAATGACAGCAATGAAGAATTAGTCAATTTATACAATGTCATTAAAACAACGCCGGAAGAATTAATTGAGGATTTAAAAAAGCACCGGAATGAAGAAAAATATTTTTACAAAATCAGGGGAACAGACCGGGAAAAAGAAAAATATCTTAAATTCAGTAATATTGAGAGAGCATCAAGAATTATTTTTTTAAACAAAACTTGCTATAATGGTTTGTTTCGTGTAAATAGTTCAGGTGAATTTAACACTCCTTTTGGTCGATATAAAAATCCTAACATTATAAATGCAATTAAATTAAGAGCTGTCAGCAGCTATTTATCAAAAAATAATATTCGGATTTTAAACACGGATTACGATAAATCACTATTATACATAAGAAAAGGGGCATTTGTATATTTTGATCCTCCTTATGATCCGGTTTCTAACAGTTCAAATTTTACCGGTTATACAAAAAACGGATTTGATAGAGCCGAGCAAAAACGATTAAAGAAAGTTTGTGACAGGCTTAATGACAAAAAAGTTAAATTTTTGTTATCGAATTCTTCAACAAGGTTTATAAGAAATCTATATAAAGATTATACGATTCTTCCTATTAAAGCTAAAAGAGCGATTAATTCAAAAGGTAACGGCAGAGGTTCGATAACCGAAATTCTTGTAAAAAATTATGCGTGATTCAGTTTTTCATATTATCAGTAGATGGAAATTTCACATACATTCTCAATTCTCAATGATTTCGAGTCGAAACAAGTCGTAGTAAGACCTCATCGTACAACCCTCCCAGATGCTCCCATTCAAACAGCGCCATCTTTTTTGATAGCTGTTTACGCTTTTCTTGAAACATACTAACATTTTCAATAATAAACGCCAGTTTGTTCACCATATCCTGATTGTCCTGATAAAGAAAATCAGAATGCAATTCTTCCGGAATGATTTCAGGATAAGAAAGGCGCTTGGGAAGCAAAGGAAGGCATCCCTGACGAACCGCTTCGATGACCGACATGCCAAAGTTTTCCTGATTGGCAGTACTGACAACAACTGTTCCACGCCTCAGCCATTCATAATATTTTTTCTTCGACGGCACATAGCCATACTGAACAATCCGATTACCGAACCGTTTACGCGCTTTGATAAACTGCTTGGGTACGAATTGAACATTTTTCCCAAGTAGCGCTATTTCAAAATCATGGCCCCTTTCAAGAAGAGTTTCCAACACTTCAAAAAAATCTTTGGGATTTTTATCAAACTCCCAGCGATGATTCCAGATAATTAATGGAGGCGTGCTGTCACAGAAAGTACCTGCATCCGGCGCACCTTCAAAAGAACAACCCGGATACAACACACCGCTTTTTGAATGAATGGCAGCAGTAACCCATTCTGGCGGATAATCGGGCATTTTTTTTATAAAATCAGCAAGTTTTGCAAAAAATGTTTTATAATGGGTTTCAGAATTGAAAAGAATCTGATTGGCGGTCAGGGCTGTGGTAATATCAGCAAATCCGATTTGAAAATTCATACTTTTGCCGGACGGTTGAGGGTAAGTCAGTTGACTTTCGTGAAAATAAACCAAAACCGGAGGGCAGGAAGCACCGCACAGCGCTTTAAAGTCCGCCAAACGCATCAATCCGGTTGTAATCAATCCATCATAAGCATCCAAATCAGAAATTGTTTTATAAAAGTGCAACGCCGCGCCGTTTAGACGCCATTTCCAGAAACTGTCCGGCAATGTAACAAGATCAATGGTATGTTTTGAATGGGCAATCAGATTTTGGGCAAAAATGCGATGTGAACCACCAAAGAAAGGCTCTAAGAATAGAAATTTCAATTGCCGATTAATAAACTTAACAATGCCTTCGCTCATGATCAAGCAAAGCTTGTTTTAATTCAAGTCCGCCGCCGAATCCGACCAGTTTGCCGTTGCTTCCGATAACCCGATGACAGGGAACTATAATAGGCAAAGGATTGCGTGCATTGGCAGTGCCTACGGCGCGGCACGCTTTGGGATTGCCGATCAGACGTGCCAATTCCCCATAAGATATTGTGCTGCCATACGCTGTTTTTTGCAAAGCGCTCCAAACAAGGCATTGAAACGGCGTGCCTTCAAGTGCGATCTCCAGTGAAAATTGTTTTAATTCACCTGAAAAATAGGCTTCCAATTGGTGGATAGCGTCTTTAAGCGGACTGTCATCCAAATGCCAATCCGGCGGCGGTATTGGAACCGAATTTTCGGATGATAAAAAATCGATCTGTTTAAGGATGCCGTCTTCACCGGCGATTAAAAGCTTACAGAAAGGGCTTTGAAAATAGGTATAGTACATAAATGGAACACGCAAACTGAAGTTTGCACTCCTTTGGGTATGGCTATTTTTTTTCTGATTCTGGTTTCATAGACTTCCTGACTGTATCTGAAACAGTTTTAAAAATCGCTTCGAAAGTTTCATGGAAAGCGGTCGGGGAAAGTCTTCCGGCTTCAATATATTTAACCACAATTTCTTTGGTGGTGCGTAAAATTTGTTCGTCAATTGAGCGCATCTGATTTTCTCTTTGAGTTTAATGGTAAGTAACAATTAAGATAGCATAAAAAAAAGAAAGAATCAAGCTCCGCATTTCCAAAACAGAGGGTTTGACAGAACTGTTTTTTTCCATTATTAATTCTGTTAAGTATCTTGACAAAATTTTTCTGATTTTTAGAAATCAGATTGCACACCGATGCATCGTAATCTTGCCAGATTACGGTACGAAAAAATTGTAAGGAGCCGCCATTATGCCAACACCTGATTTTGATATAAATAGTTTGAAACTCGAAAGTCTTGAAAGCGTCAGCACTGCTATTCTTGATCCCATTGATTACCAATATCGGGGTAAAAGAGATATTGAGATCAGCATCTGTCAACCTGAATATACTTCCGTATGCCCGATGACGGGGTTGCCCGATTTCGGATGTATAACCATTCTATATACACCTGATAAAAAAATTATTGAATTAAAATCGTTAAAATATTATCTTCTGCAATATCGTAATGTCGGTGTATTCTACGAACATCTGATAAATTGTATTTTAGATGATTTGGTCGAAGTCTTAAAACCGAAACAATTGTCTGTTACGGGTGATTTTACCGCACGGGGAGGTATAACCACTCGTGTGGCAGCAAAATATGGAGGAACCGATGATAGCTGATAACACTAAATATTTTAAAATAAAGTCCGGATGGCTTTACGGCATCTGTTTGTTGATTGCGCTGCTTTTTATATCTTATGGTTGCACAACCGTTTCAAAGTTCGGAACCGATATTAGCAAAAAGACGAAAAAAGTTTTACAGAATATTAAAGCACCCAAAAGAAATTTAAACAAAAAAATCGGATTCATCCTTTTCGAAAACAAAACGTTATTTAAAAATAACAATCTTGAAACTGTTTTTACCAAACGATTGGGTGAATCGGTAAAGCAACATTGTCCTTCTGTCACCGTTGTTATGCCCGAAGATAAGGATTTTCCTGATATTTTGACAGGGATGCCAAGACATCCCTCCGGACGCATTGACAATATGGTACTTGCGAATATGGCCAAACAACTGGGGCTTAGTGCGATTGTTACCGGAAGCCTCCATGATATCAGCGAAGGCGCTGAAGAAAAAGGGATTTTGTGGTTTAAAGATACTCATAATTTTATCAGCACAAAATTGATTGTTGAAGTTTTCGACTCCCAATCAGCCGCCAAATTACTTGACAATGTTTATGTTCATGAATCTGAAGTTGGTGAAACAGAGTATGAGATGATGAAAGCCAGAAAAGCAGACGGCTTGCCTGAACTGGATATTGCGCTCGAAAATATCGCCATTACGATGGGGGGAGAAATTTGTAACAAAATTGCCAAACAACCCTGGCGAGCGTATATTGTTGAAGTGAATGAAAAAACAGCGACGATTTCTTCGGGAAGCCAAGTGGGTGTTAAATATGGAAATTTATTTGATATTTTTAGTTCCGGTACGATCCTGAAAGGAGCTGCCGGTCAACGTTTCCATGCACCGGGTCATAAAATTGGAGAATTAAAAATCACGGATGTAAAACCCGGAAAAGCTCAGGCGTTTTTAACTGATGGGAAGATGAAACAAGGTGATTATATTAAGTTTAAGTAAGGATTAGAAATTAAAGAACTTACACATATTAACAAAGAGGAACGCTGGCTTCAATTTGCGTCACTGCCGAAGCAAACTGAAGTTTACACTCGAGATTGGTAAGTTGTTTAATTTTCATTTCTACGTAAATTCCTACCCGGAGTGCAAGCTTCAGCTTGCCTGTTCCGAAGCTCGTACTCCACTATTACGAAAAACCTCAAACGACTATCTATCTTAGAAATGTCGCCAATCCAGAAGATAATTCATATTGATATGGATGCCTTTTATGCATCTGTTGAGCAACGGGACCGACCGGAATTAAAAGGACGACCGGTTATCGTAGGTGGTGATCCGCAAAGCCGGGGAGTTGTCTCGGCCTGTTCTTATGAGGCCCGCTTATTTGGTATTCATTCGGCAATGCCATCCAGCCAGGCCTATAAAAGATGCCCTCAAGCCACCTTCCTGAAACCCCGATTTGAAGTTTATAAAGCGGTGTCCGCCGAGATAAGAACTATTTTCCATGAATATACGGATATTGTGGAGCCGCTCTCTTTGGATGAAGCCTTTCTGGATGTTACCACAAACCGAAAAGGCATCCCGTCGGCGACACTGATCGCCCAAGCGATATTAAAAGCGATTTATGACAGAACCGGTCAATTGACAGCTTCAGCCGGAGTTTCATTTAATAAATTTCTTGCGAAAGTGGCATCAGACTATCAAAAACCTCGTGGGTTGACGGTCATCACTCCCTCTCAGGCGCACTATTTTATTGACCGTCTTCCGATCAGAAAATTTTTTGGAGTTGGCAAGGTCACAGAACGAAAAATGCACCGCCTTGGAATAATGACGGGCGCGGATTTAAAAAAACTGAACCGGGAAAAGCTGATCGCCGCTTTTGGCAAGGCCGGCAACTATTTTTATGACATCGCCAACTGTAATGACAACCGACCGGTGCGGCCACATCGAAAACGCAAATCAATCGGTAGTGAAACCACCATGCCATACGATATGACCGATAAAACGATGATAATTGATGTATTAAAAAAAATCGCGGCTAAACTTGAGAAGCGTTTGCGTCAAAGCGGGCGTCAGGGCATTACAGTGACGCTTAAAGTCAAATATTTCGATTTTAAACGTATCACCCGAAGTATGACCGTTACAGAGCCTTTGGTTGATGAAAAGGCTATAATGAAATATATTCGATTGCTACTGCTTGATACGAAAGTCGGGTTGAAAAAAGTTCGTCTTTTGGGAATCACCGTATCCAATTTCGAGAATGAATATATTAAAAGGACGAAATACACCCAAATTCCGTTGCCTTTTGGGGAAATCTCTAATTTATCAGGCAGGATGACATAGCAACCGTTCACTATCCATTGAGGCAGGAAGGATTGTGGACGGTTGCATGCGATATTAGGGTTTTAATTTATCAGGAACTTTGACGCCTTTTTCCGCCAAATATTTTAAGGTTCCCGGATGCAGCGGAATCGGTGAATATTTAACCGCATTTTCCGGTGTCGTATAGTTAGCCGAGGGATGGATTTTGACCAGGTAGTCATTATGTTCATAAAGAGCTTTGACCAATTTATAAACCAGACCGGTATCCAGCGATTTCTGGCAAATCATAACATTCCATACACCGATAGTGGCCACCGGTTTGTCAATGCCGCGGTAAACACCGCTGGCCAGCTCTACTGCCGAATAAGTTGTATTGGCGGCGAGTATTTTCTTCGTTTGTTCCGGTGTGAAAGCGATAATATGAATTTCATGCGTTGTGGCAAGGTCCAGTATCGAACTGGTGCCCGGCCCTACGGACCATACGCCTACGTCAATTGTACCGTCACGCAGAGCATTCGCACTTTCCGTAAATGACAATCGACTGTCTTTGTAACTGTCTAAAGGGATGTTCAGCGCTTTCAAAACGGCCTCGGCCATAAAATTAGTACCGCTGCCGGGGCTGCCGGTGCTGATATTGCGGCCTTTAACCTGTTCAAGATTGGTAATGCCACTTTTTTTGAGAGTGACAATCTGAAGTAAATTGGGATACATAATCGCCATGGAAAGGATGTTGTGTTTTTTACCTTTGAATTTGCCTGTTCCATTGTAACCTGCAACAGCTACATCACCCATCACTTCACCGATTACCGTTTCCCCCTTGTGCGCAAGTTTGACATTTTCGACGCTGGCTCCGGTAACTTCGGCCACGGCTTTAATACCGTCAACATTCTTAGACCAGATTTCAGCAACGCCGCCGCCATAAGGATAATAAATACCACCGGTTCCGCCGGTTCCAATACTGATAAACTGTGTTTTGGCAATAACCGGCCCCGCGCCGACAAACGCCATTAAAATAACCATACTGATAATAATGCTGATACGTTTCATCAATTAACCTCCTCATTTAATAGTTTATGTTCCATCTTGTTCCAACGCTTCAACGTTGGAACACACATCACGGACGCTGGAATGTCCTGAAAAACGTTCCAACGCCAGAGCGTTGGAACGAGAAAAAATACTTTTTTGAAAACTGCCAATCTTGTACTTGCAAATAAACTTGACAATTTGATTTCACTAAAGACTCATCGTTTTAATCTTTAGAATAAGAGACTTGGGCTTTGCAGTCATATCTTTGACCGGATAAACAAAACTGCCGCTCTTACCGGGTTCGATCAAACCTTTCTTAGTTTTTCGAGGTATCAGACCGCCTACCGCTTTGCCGTTATCCAGGAAAATATTCACTCGAAAACGTTGTGCCTTGTCACTTTTGTTTTTTATCACCACTTTAAAATGCAACGTGTCGCTCCCTTCCCATTTTTTAAAAAGACAGGAAAAGGTTTCCAATTCGGCTTCAGGCGCGACCGTTTTTTCCAACTGACCTTCCGCAACACATGGAAAGTAATCGTCTTCGGCCGCCCAAACCGGCGATATCGCCAAAAAAATGATGATTAACCCACCGATAACCTGTTTCATCCGTTTCATGTTTCACCTCCTTAAATTGAATTTATAGTTGATTGTACACTGGCATATACAGTGCTTGATACCGTAAACGAGCGTCAGTGTCAAGCACACATCGGCACAGGGCAATTGCATAAAAACCAGGGATAATTAATTATATGGAGAACCCTTCGATGAAAATTTTCGACCTGTGCGGTTCAAATCTCATTTTCAGGTTGCAAATTTGAATTGAATTTCTCTGTTTTCGAACCAATTCCGAAGCAAAGATATGAAGGTGTATCTCTTCACGGTCGATGAAAATGAAAAAAATCATCCTGTCGAAACGGCCTGCGATGTGCGGCGTTTTGAGGGCGTGGTGTATTCTTTGGTTTTAACCTTCCGACTTGATAACCAAATTATCCCGATGAATCACATAATTGTATGGTTTATATCCCAAACGCGCTTGGATCTGGCCTGATTTCAATCCCATAATTTGGCGTATATCCGCAGCGCTGTAATTGACCAAGCCGCTGCCTAAAACGGTTTCGCGATTTTTTTGTGATGTGTCCGATTTTAACTCGACCGGTGCGCCCACGCCAAAATCACCTTGAACATCAATAATACCGCTGGGAAGAAGGCTTTTACCATTTTTTACAAGGGCCAGCGCCGCTCCCTGATCAATGCTGATAAGGCCTTCGGGACGGGCGGAATAGCCGATCCAGCATTTACGACTGGCCAGTTTACGTGCTTTGGGTTGAAAAAACGTGCCTTCTTTGGAGCCTTCAAAAAGCCGTGGCAGAATGTCAGGCTCGGTGCCGTTGGCGATAATCATCGGAATTCCGGCCGCCGTAACTTTGGCAGCGGCTTTGATTTTACTCTGCATTCCTCCGCGGCCGAGCGGTCCGGGAATACTGGAGGCCAGTTTTTCCACCTGTTCAGTAATGGTTTCCACTGATGGAATGAGTTCGGCATCGGGTTCGGTGCGCGGGTCTTTATTGTAGAGGCCGTTAATATCGGTAAGGCTGATTAAGATATCCGCATTCACCATCAATGTGATCATGGCTGCCAGATTATCATTGTCACCCAAATTGATCTCTTTGACCGACACCGTGTCATTTTCGTTGATAATCGGAACCACCCGCCATTCCAATAAGGTGTAAAGCGTATTGCGCGCATTCAGGTAGCGTATGCGGTTGTTCAGGTCATCACCGGTCATCAGAATTTGAGCGACTTTGTTGCCATACCGTTCAAACGCCGTTTCATACTCCATAATCAAACCGGATTGCCCTGCGGCCGCAATGGCCTGGCGTTTGGCAATATCATCAGGCCGGCGGTCAAGACCGATTTTTTTCAAACCGGAAGCCATGGCACCGGATGACACCAGAATCGTTTCCACACCGTTGTCAATCAAATTACATATCTGGCGGCTGACAGAGCGTATCGCTCGTAAATTCAGCCCACCCGGTTCTGTTAAAACATTGCTGCCGACTTTAACAACCACCCGTTTGACGTTTTGGAAATCAAAATTATTCGACTTTGGCATCAGCCCTATCCAGTAAAAGAAGAATCGCAGAAAGTAACGCCTTAATACCCATACCGTTGATTGCGGCAATGGTGATAACATCCGCTTCGTCACTAGCCTGTTTAAACGCCAGCGCTTTTTCTTGCGCGCCGGGAATATCCAGTTTGTTAAGGACGATAAGCTGCGGTTTGGTTATCAGTCCGTGGTTGTATTGTTCCAGTTCGGTATTGATGATCCGGAGATTTTGCAACGGATTATCAGGATCAATGACTGATGCATCAATGAGGTGAACCAGAACGCGCGTGCGCTCAATATGGCGTAAAAATTTATCGCCCAGTCCGGTTCCTTTGTGCGCGCCCTCAATTAAACCGGGAATATCGGCGACCACAAACGGTTCCGCCCATTCGGTCTGAACAACGCCGAGACCGGGGGTCAGGGTGGTAAAGGGATAGTCGCCAATGCGCGGCCGTGCGCCTGAAATTGACGTGATAAGCGTGGATTTACCGGCATTGGGAAGCCCCACCAGGCCAACATCAGCCAGAAGTTTTAATTCAAGTTTAAGCTTTAGGCTTTCTTCAGGCTCACCGGGTTGGGCAAAACGAGGCGAGCGCCTTTTAGATGTTTTAAACCCGGCATTGCCCTGTCCACCGCGGCCGCCTTTGGCAATTACGACGGTTTCTTCGGCATTTGTAAAATCTTTAATCAAATTGCCGGTTTCATAATCGCTGACAATCGTTCCCGGGGGGATGTCAATAGTCAGATCAGCGCCGCTTTTTCCGGTTTTATCTTTGCCTTTGCCGGGAGTGCCGTTATCGGCTTTAAAAAAATGTTTGAACTGAAATTGATGCAACGTTCGTCTGGCGGGCGAGGCGTACAAAATAACATCTCCGCCTTTGCCGCCATTGCCGCCGTCGGGCCCACCTAGAGGGATAGACCTTTCACGTCGAAAACTGACACACCCGGCCCCCCCGTGGCCGGATTGAATTTCAATTACGGCTTCATCAATAAATTTCACGCCGCATACACGCTCGCTTTTTTACGAGACCTGCCTAAGCGTTCATAAGCTACAACGCCGTCTATTTTGGCAAATAGCGTATAGTCTTTACCGAGTCCGACGTTATTGCCCGGATGAATGCGGGTTCCCAACTGGCGCACCAAAATAGTGCCGGCGGTTACTGTTTGACCTGCATAGCGCTTTACTCCGCGCCGCTGTCCGTTACTGTCGCGGCCGTTGCGTGAACTGCCGCCTGCTTTTTTATGTGACATTTTTATCCTCCTTGTTAATTTTTGCAAGCTTCAGCTTGCGATTTCCACTATGAACAACCAAAATATGATCCTTTAGCATTGTTATGCTAAATTATTCCATTCATAAGCGGAGAGAGAACGATCAATGATTGATTCTATTTCATTAACCATCATTTTTAATTGGGGCAC
Source organism: Desulfococcaceae bacterium HSG9 (assembly GCA_030378005.1). GTDB lineage: Bacteria > Desulfobacterota > Desulfobacteria > Desulfobacterales > JAUCGF01 > JAUCGF01. The sequence goes on from JAUCGF010000079.1 coordinate 30,178, forward strand.
AGAAAATTCAGCGTTTGAAGGAATACTTAAACGATGATTTCCAAATACCATTAAATGATGGCGAGTTCCTGAATACGGCCCATCGAAACCGAGTTTCCGTAATCGTTTAATAAAAAGCCTGCGTTTACACGGCCGCCATTGTCTCAAGAGTAGGTTCCTTATTCAAATCAAATCCATCAATAACAGGAAGTTGATGCCCTAACTTCAAACCAACGGATATCCAGTCTTCAAGTGCAGACTGTAATTTATTCTCACATTCATGCCGCGTTTTACCGAAAACAATTACTCCTTTACATCTGGGAATACGGCCATAAAAAGACCCATCATCCAATTTGTCGTATTCAGCATGAGATAAGGCTTTACAAATATATCCAGTGAGAATTGACTCAAACATTTTATCACTCCTTCAGTTTATAATCACTGACATAACAAATGGACGCTTCAAAGAGTTACAAACTCATTTTATGTAGAATGATTTGCAAAATCGTCCTATAATTAAAAAAAATGTAAGCCGCTTTGGGCTATTTTGAAAGATGCCCACTTTTTTTGTTACGCATCTTCAACTTCGGCCGCTTCAGAAGATTCGGATGCTTTCGCACCGATACTGTCAATGCGAACCGCCGTATATCGCTGGCGATGTCCCTGTTTTCTGCGGTAGCGTTTACGCCTTTTATATTTGAAAACGATGATTTTACGGTATTTGCCTTGTTCAATAATATGGCCTTTGACCGCAACATCTTCGAGAAGCGGTCTGCCGATATTTACGTTTTCCCCATCAGCAAACATCAGCACCTTGTCAAAAATGATTTCATCGCCCACCTCGCCGGCAAGTTTTTCGACGCGTACAAATTCGCCTTCTTCTGTTCGGTATTGTTTTCCACCTGATCCTATTATCGCATACATTTGAAATCGCTCCTTATTCCTTCATTTAATATAATTACACACTTTCAGAATATATAAACTTACAATTATACTTGAAAATTTTATTATGTCAAGAATTTTGCATCAACTCTTAGAAAAAAATTCGTTTTTACTAAATCCAATTTTGGTTTTTCCAAAATATAGGAGTGCTGACTTCAGTTTGCGTATTCCATCGGGAAAAACCAAAATCGGAATACTATTGTTCCAACACTCTTGCATTGAAAACAGAAACCATCATGTCTGTGACGTATCAATCAATGAAAGAAGACAAATCCCGAATTATAACCGTCCCTCATCTTTGCAAAATTAAGAAGTTTTGCCATCAATATTTTGAGAAAGAACAATTTTAGAAATATCAGTATAGAACTTTTTTACAACTGCATGAACTTTAAAAATGTCCTTAATCATGTAGGAGTTAGGCAGAACTGAACAGCCCTGATGAAAATGTAGTGTTTCAGTATTCATGAACTTATTGTTTCCCGCCAGAATGACTGTTCGAAAATATGACAAACACTTAGGCTTCTTTCTGAACAGACCACCTGAATAAACCAAACCGCAATTGTTCAATATTCAAACGCCTGACGGCTTTTTTTAGTTCTTTCCTAATCTTTTGGGATGTGATGTCAACGCCCCATCCAATTACAGATTATTTATTTTTAACTTATTGATTTAATGATTTAATGATTTTATTTAATGATATTTTTTTCGCTGAAAACAGAATACGTATGATAAAATGATTTTATTTATTGATTTTATTTATAGGGTGGCATACATTTTGCCTAAATTAAGCGTACACGATGCTCATAGTGATATTATCAATAGTTCGGTAAAAAATTTAATAATTTAAATAGGTTATAAAAACTAAATTGTAAAGCCTTTTTCGGAGTGCAATTTTCAGCTTGCCTGGCCATATATATAAGCTAAAACTCGCACTCCTCTACTGAATGGGTAAGTAATGCCGACTGAGGAATGCATAAACATGTCATTTTTTGTTTTATGCAATTAGAAAGGAGGACTGGAGATTGAGTGTTAACGTAACGATGCCGAAATTGGGCATGACGATGAAAGAGGGTAAAGTTTCGAAGTGGTATAAAAATGAAGGTGATTCCGTTGAAAAAGGAGAAAATTTATTTGAAGTTGAAACGGAAAAAATTACAAATAAGGTAGAATCACCGGAAACCGGGATTCTGTTTCAAATTGTGGTTCCAGAGGGCGCAACCGTACCGGTGAGGACAATATTAGCCGTTATTGCGCAGGCTGGAGAGCAACCTGAACGCATTGAAGGTATTCAAGCCGGCGAAACAGTTGAAATGAAAGCCGATTCGGGAAAATCCCAAACTTCTGAAACTGAAGCCGGACCGGCGCAAAAGAAGCGTATATTGTCAACCCCATCCGCTCGTCGCGTGGCCAAAGAATTGGGTGTTGATTTAGCATCAGTGCCTGGCACGGGCCCTAATGGAAAAATAAAAGAGGGAGATGTACTCAAATTCCATGAACAAGGGCCGCCCGCCCCTAAAATCACTCCCTTAGCCGCTGAAATCGCCAAACAAGAGGACCTGGATATATCTGAAATCACTGGAACCGGGGAAAATGGCAAAATCACCAAGCAAGATGTCGAGCGCGCTCTTGCGGCGGCAAAAGTTGTTCCGGAAGAGGAGCCTTCCCAAGTCAAAGCGATTCCCTTTGAAGGATTGCGTAAAGTGATCGCTGACAATATGTATGCCAGCTTACAAAACACAGCCCAACTCACTGCTTTCACCGAGGCGGATGTCACGGAAATGGTGCGTTTCAAAGACCTTGTGAGGGAAGAATACAAAAGAGATGATTCTGTAAAAATTTCGTATAATGACATTATTATCATGGCTGCCACGCGTGCATTGATGCGGCATCCGATTATGAATTCTACCTTGATCGGTGAAGAGATTTTGCTGCATGACACCGTTCATTTGGGTATTGCGGTGGCTTTGTCCGAAGGGCTGATTGTGCCGAAATTGCGCAATGCCGAGAAGAAAAATTTATTGCAAATCGCCAAAGAGGTAAGGGAGCTGGCGCAAAAGGCGCGTGAGGGTACCTTGTGCATTGAAGAAGTCACTGACGGCACTTTTACTATCAGTAATGTCAGCATGCTCGGTGTGGATGGATTCACGCCGGTGCTCAACCCGCCGGAAACCGGAATTCTGGGCGTGGGTCGTGTTGTAGAAAAGCCGGCCGTATTCGAGGGAGAGATCGCCATTCGTCATCTGATGACTCTGAGTCTGACGTTTGACCACAGAGTTGTTGATGGCGCTCCGGCCATGACTTTCCTCAAGACCTTGGCACGCTACCTGGAGCATCCGATGCTGCTTTTAACCTGACAGTTTAAAAATCGGGTTTCTTGATCATTGGGCTAATCTTATCGCTTGGCCCGCGGATTTTCTTTGTTTCAGAAACCCGATTCTTTATCCCACAAAGAGAGAGGTATTAAGATGTATGATGTAACAGTAATCGGCGGCGGTTCCGGTGGCTATGCGGCCGCTATTCGCGCTGCCCAATCAGGTGCCAATGTTGTGCTGGCCGAATGTGCTGAAACAGGCGGAACGTGTGTAAACCGGGGATGCATTCCCAGCAAGGTTTGGCTAAGAGCGGCTGATTTGCTTGAACGCCTTAAAACAGGAAAAGAATTCGGTATCAATGCGTCAGTGAAAGAGGTTGATTTCAAGACCATTGTAGAAAGAAAAAACGGCGTATCGGCTGAAATTCGTATGGGCATGGAAGCGCTCCTACAAAACAATGGTGTCGAAATTATCAAAGGACGCGCTGTTCTAAAAAGTCCACAACTGGTTGATGTTGACAGTCGTACCATTGAAACGAAAAGAATCATCATCGCCACGGGCAGTTCTTTATCCGCTCCGGAAATACCGGGATTGAAAAAAGCCGCCATGACCACGGACGAGGTGTTGGAAATGACGACCGCGCCCAAGTCAATACTGGTATGCGGAGCCGGTTATATCGAAATTGAGATGGCTTCTTTGCTGAATACATTCGGCTGTAAAGTTATTATCGCAGCCGAATCCGCCAGGATTTTACCCAAAGAAGATTCAGATACCAGCCAAAGAATCGCCCAAGTGTTAAGGGAAAAAGGGGTCGAAATTATTCCACGCGCATCTCTTGAGTCTGTAGAAACGGATGAAACAGGAACCACTTGCAAGCTTTCAGGCCCTAAGGAGCGTCGTGTCAATGTCGAAAAAGTCCTGGTTTCAAAAAGAGTGCCGAATACTTCCGATCTGGGTTTGAAAAAGATCGGCCTAAAATTAAATGAAGACAATGGCGTTTGGGTAAACGATCTGCTGGAAAGCTCAGTTCAAGGAATTTATACCATCGGGGATGCGACCGACGGATGGATGCTCAGTCATGTCGCATCGTCCATGGCCGTTTTTGCAGCGGAAAATGCTATGGGAGCAAAGAACCGTTATCCTTCCAATCTTATTCCCAGATGTTTATGGACGCAACCTGAGATGGGCGCGGTAGGACTTTCGGAAGAAGACGCCGAAAAGCAAGGTTATGATGTGGAAACAGGCGTTTTTCCATACTCAATCAACGGGCTGGCAATGGTTCGCAACCAAGTCGATGGGGCAGTTAAAATTGTTTCAGACGACCGTTATGGCGAAATCCTCGGCGTGCATATTGTGGGTTCCAATGCCACCGAAATTATCGGCGAAGCAGTTTTGGCTATGCAGTTGGAATCCACGGTTCAGGAACTGGCCCGTAGTATCCGGGTTCATCCCACCTTCTCGGAGGCGGTTGTGGACGCGGCTCGGGATGCTAAAAACTGGGCTTTGTATTTGCCGCGGAGTTAAAAAAATGAAACACAGCAAAACTTTTAGCATGAACTAAACCGGATAAGGAAACAGAAAAATGACCAAGCTTCTTAAAAAAGTAATAAATAAAATCAGGATGTTACCTAACGCTGACCAAGATGCTATGGCCACTCTGATATTAGAAAAATTCCTTGATAAACAACAATGGGACACGGCATTCATCCACTCACAGGAGAAGCGGGGCCAACCGGCAGAAAAGGCTTGCGGAGATAATCATCCTGAAATTCTGGACATATCAGAACACGCGGATTGGAACGCCACAGTCGAAAATGCGGAAAGGATTTCCAATCATATAAAGAAACTGATTGAAAGCAGCCGTGTCCAGGAGGCTCGCAAAATTGTGTCAGCGATCCGGCCCGGAGTTTCCGCAAAACTGGACTACTGGAAAAAAGTGCTAACCGAACCCGTAGCCAAAGTAGGAGAGCCGGGAACCGGCGGAGATATGAGGAAAGATATATTGTGGTTTGAAAAGAACGCTGACAACTATAAAGGCAAATGGGTTGCTTTGAAAAACGGTGTTTTGCTTGGCAGCCATAAAAGCCGTGCCGAGTTGCGACACAATTTGAAACAATCCGGTAAGCTTGCCCGGTCTTTGTTCATACGAGTTGAAAATTAAAGAATCATGGAACAGTTATTCAAGCGGACAGAGAGAAATAAGAGGGCATGGAGTACGGGAAGCGCATTTTTTTGGATTAGCCATAGGATAGGTCTATGGCCGGCTACTGTAGCAGTCCGATGCCAAACCGAGCGTTTGGAATCAGAAATCGCATTATTAGACACAGGTGCGGAATGGTCGGTAATCGGCGGAGAGACCGCAATACTTCTTGAGGAACAATTGGGTTCACCCATAGAATCATCCCGCATGAGTACACGTTTGGGCTTAATTGATGGTTTTCTGCATCATGTAAACATCACCTTGCTGGCGGGACAAAATTCCGGTGATAATCTTACTGTTGAAAGTACCGTGTTTGTTTCAGAAGAGTGGGAAGGACCGTTAGTTCTCGGATACCGAGGTTTTTTAGAGAAGATACGTTTTGCACTTGATCCGGGGGTGGTTCCCGGAGAGCAAATTTTTTATTTCGGCCTGGCTGAATAATGACCCTGCCCTGTATTTACCGCGAAGATAAAAAAATGAAAGCCGGCGCAAAAGCCAATCTGCAAATTAGCGACTGGGGTAAACTGGATTACGGGCGTGCCTTTTGTCAGCAGAAAGAATTGGTCCGAAATCGGATTGAGGGTTCTTACTGCGACCATTTGGTGTTTGCAGAACACCCGCCGGTTGTTACCATTGGAAGAAGCGGCGGGATTACAGACCTTTGCGTTGACCAAGAAACTTTACGCTCCCAAGACGTTGCGCTGCACAAAACAGACAGAGGCGGAAAGGCGACTTTTCACGGCCCTGGACAAATGGTGGTTTACCCTGTTTTAAAACTCAGAGACCAAGACTTGCATGCGTATTTACATAAGCTTTTGCAAATAACAGCCGAAGTGATTGAAAGCTACGGACTCAAAACGAAGTTTAAGCAAGGCCAACCCGGGATTTGGGTGTCAGATGCCAAAATTGCCAGTGTCGGTATTGCTGTCCGCAAGCAGGTCGCTTACCACGGAATTGCATTGAACGTCCATATTGACACACGATGGTTCGATCTGATAATACCTTGCGGTCGGCCTGGTGAAAAAATTACATCTCTTAAACGTGAATTGGAAATTCCGCCGGAAATGTCCCAAGTAAAAAAGCGCTTCGTCAAGGTGTTTTGCCGCACTTTGCATTACTCCGCTTTTAGATTAAACGCTGACGAAGCTCACCCAAAACAGATTGAACGGCATCCTCAATGGCTGGTTCGATCTGCTCCGGATTTAAAGGCCGTTGATCGAATGGAGACCAGGCTCGGCAAATTGCATTTGGCAACGGTATGCCAAAGCGCCCATTGCCCCAATCTGGGTGAATGTTTCGGAAGAGGAACCGCTGCTTTTATGATTTTGGGCGACCGTTGCACACGAAAATGTCGATTTTGTGCTGTGGAAAAGGATGCCCCCAAACCTGTGGATGAAAATGAGCCGGTTCGTGTCGCCCGGGCGGTGCAATTGCTAGGGCTGAATCACGCTGTGGTCACCTCAGTGACTCGCGATGACCTACCGGATGGAGGCGCGCGGCAATTCGTTCGAACTATCCGGCAGATCAGAAAGACCTGTAAAGATACCTGTGTGGAAGTGCTGGTTCCTGATTTTAACGGGGCCATCAATGCCTTGCAAAACGTATGCGAATCCCGACCGGATGTTTTTAACCATAACATAGAAACCGTGGCACGATTATATGACAAAATTCGTCCCATAGCCAAATATCAGCGTTCACTAAGCATTCTATCCTACGCTTTTGGCCAGGGGCTTTGGGTAAAATCAGGCCTGATGTTAGGGCTTGGAGAAACGGCTGACGAGATTAAAAAAACCCTTTTGGATTTAAAACACACCGGCTGTGAAGCGCTTACCTTGGGGCAGTATTTAGCACCTTCCAAAGATCACGCGCCGGTAGCGCGTTATGTTCCGCCAGAGGAATTTGAAATGTGGGCCGAAACTGCCCGCAACATGGGATTTAAAGCGGTGGCATCAGGGCCGTTGGTGCGCAGTTCTTATCGGGCGGATGCGATGCGGGTGGAAACTGAAAGATTACCAAAGAACTGTAACGATAGGGGATTAAATCTATGGAAACCAAAAGATTTATTGTTGAAATCGGATCCGGCGCAGATCTGCACGGTGAAGACGTCACCAAAGCCGCATGTCGGGCTGTAAAGGACGCCATTTCGAGAAGCTGTCTGTGCGGATTGGTTGAAATTCTGGGAATTGATGACTTGCAGGCCATGCTGGTGGATATTCAGGTGGCCTGTCCGAAACCGGATGAAGTGGACCTGGAACAGGTAAAAGCCATCGTTCCCATCGGTCAAAAAACCGCCCGATCTGTTGAAGGAGGAATGAACGTCAAAGGGCTTTGTGTGCCTGATTTCGCTCCGAACTGTGATCGAATCGTAGTGGCCAATGCTGCGGTGACGGTTTCTATTCGGAAGAATGCGTAGGTTGTCACTATTCTCCAATTTCATTAATAATTGAAACTGGGAAAACTCCCGGGAAAGGAGGGATAGCACGGCATATTAAATTGACCTGTTTTGTAAAACTGATTTGTCAACCTTAAAAATAAGGAGAAGATCAATGGACCTGACCAATGAACAATTGTTAGATATGTATGTTACCATGAACAAGATTCGAACTTTTGAAAATCGTGTGGCCGAACTTTTTGCGGACGGTAAAATTCCCGGTTTTGTCCATCTGTATGTGGGGGAAGAAGCCGTTGCCACTGGTGTTTGTGCGAGTCTGACTGACCAGGATTATATTACCAGCACGCACCGCGGCCACGGACATCTCATTGCTAAGGGCGGTGACATCAAGCTGATGATGGCCGAGCTGTTCGGCAAAAAAACCGGTTACTGCAAAGGCAAGGGCGGTTCCATGCATATCGCCGACCTGAATCTTGGCATTATGGGAGCCAACGGTATCGTTGGCGGAGGCCCGCCTTTGGCTTCCGGAGCCGCGCTGGCCTGCCAGTATTTGGGCAACGACGGTGTAGCGGTGTGTTTTTTCGGTGATGGCGCATCAAATCAAGGAACTACTCATGAGGCCATGAACCTGGCCACCTGCTGGAAGCTGCCGGTGGTGTTTGTGAATGAAAACAATATGTACGGCATCTCCTCCTGCACACTCAACTCCATGTGTGTTCCCAACATTGCCGACCGGGCCGCAGCTTATGATATGCCCGGGGTTGTTGTGGACGGAAATGATGTCATTGCTGTTTGTGAAGCCGCTGCCGAAGGCATCAGCCGGGCTCGTCAGGGCAAGGGGCCGTCCTTGATTGAATGCAAAACCTATCGCCATCGGGGTCATTTTGAAGGCGACCCTTGCGCTTACCGCGAAGATTCGGAACTTGAAGAGTGGAAAGAAAAAGACCCGATTCCACGACTGGAACAGAAGCTCATGGAGATTGAACTGCTGACCGATGCCAAAATCAACGAAATCAAAAGTGGACTTCAAAAGGATATGGCTGATGCGGAACAATTTGCCGAAGAAAGCCCTTTTCCCGACGTCTCTGAACTGACCGAGGATGTCTATACATAGTCGCTTGACGGCTCAACAACGACTCAATACTGAAACCTAAAAGGAGGATTGAAACATGCCGAATATGAATTTTGCTCAAGCGTTAAACGACGCCCATAAGGTTGAAATGGAGCGTGATGCCAATATTTATGTCGCGGGTGAGGATGTAGGTGTTTATGGCGGAATTTTTGGTGTGACCGCGGGGCTGCTGGACCAATTTGGCGACAAACGGGTAAAGGACACGCCCATTACCGAAAGCGCGATTGTCGGGACAGCCGTAGGCGCTGCCACCGCCGGACTCAGACCGGTCATTGAATTGATGTTTGTCGATTTTATCGGTGTGGCCCTGGATCAGCTTTATAATCAGGCCGCCAAGATGAAATATATGTTTGGCGGTAAAGCCAAAATACCCATGGTTTTACGCATGACGTGCGGTGCCGGAATCGGAGCCGCTGCCCAGCACTCCCAATGTTTGGAAGCGATGTTCATGCACCTTCCCGGCTTGAAGGTAGTTATGCCCAGCACGCCGAACGATGCCAAAGGACTTCTGATCGAAGCGATTCGTGATGACAACCCGGTGGTTTTTCTGGAACATAAAATGCTATACGCCCTTGAAGGAGAGGTTGCGGAAGGAGATTTCACCATCCCCTTTGGCCAGGCTGACATCAAACGGGAAGGCCAAGACGTCACAATCGTGGCCACAGCCAATATGGTTCATACCGCCTTGAGCGCCGCCGAAAAACTCGCCGCTGACGGGATCAGTGCGGAAGTTGTTGACCCGCGCACGCTTTACCCGTTGGATGAAGAGGGGATTATCCAATCCGTTAAAAAGACACACCGCTTAGTTATCGTTCACGAAGAAGTGAAATTTGCCGGTTCCGGAGCTGAAATCGCCGCAATAGTAGCTGAAAAAGCTTTTGATTATCTTGATGCGCCCATCCTGCGGGTAGCCGCGCCTTTTTGCCCGGTTCCTTTTTCACAGCCATTAGAGCAGGCGTTCATACCGAGCGAGGAAGAAATTATTGATGCAGTCAAAAAAGTGATGGAGTAATTGGAGCGTCATTTATAAAATATTAATAAATGTAGGGTGGGTGTAGTATAACGGAACCCACCATCTTAGCACGTATCCGGTGGGTTTCGCTACGCTGCACCCACCCTACATTTCAGAGAAAGGTTGGAAACATGTCATCAGTCGGCATTATCGCCAATCCGGCATCAGGAACGGATATCCGCAGGCTGGTCGCTTACGGCAGCGTGTTCAATAATCAGGAAAAAGTCAGAATTGTACGGCGGATACTGCTTGGCTTGGAGGCTGCCGGAGTACAGCAAATAAGCTACATGCCCGACTATTATGGCATTGTTGAACGAGCGCTGGATGCCCTGAAAACGAGTATGAATATCTTGCCATTGGTGTTTAACGCCAAGGCAGACCAAAGAGATTCAATGCGCGCCGCCGAAATTCTGGCGCAAAACGGTGCTGGTTGTATTATCACACTCGGCGGTGACGGAACCAATCGCGTTGTTGCCAAAGGCGCATGCAATACTCCCATTCTTCCGGTCTCAACCGGTACCAACAACGTATTTCCTTATATGATTGAAGGAACCATTGCGGGGCTTGCCGCCGGCCTGATCGCTGCTGGCAAAGTCCCCCAAAAAGAAGGAACTTTTACTTCTACCCAGCTTGAAGTCATCGTTGAACAGCAATTAACCGATGTGGCTATCGTGGATGCGGTAGTGTGCGATGATATATTTATCGGCTCACGCGCTGTATGGAAAATGGATAAAATCAAACAGGTTTTTTTAAACCGCTCCAGCCCGGCAAGTATCGGCTTTTCCTCCATCGGCGGGATGCTTCGTTCCATCGCTCCGCACGAGCCTTTCAGCATGGTTCTGGAATTAGGCCAAAACGGACCGACGGTTACAGCGCCAATCGCTCCCGGAGTGGTTGAGACAGTGTCTGTGAAAAATGTACGAATGATGGCTTCTGGCGAAGAAGTGGCGCTGACTCATAGCCCCTGTGTGGTGGCGTTGGATGGTGAACGCGAAGTGGAAATAAAACGGGGGCAACAGGCGACCATTCGCCTATCCACGGACGGCCCTTTGGTTGTGGATGTTGAGCAGACCATGGCTTATGCCATGCAAAAAAGAATCTTTGCATCGGATGTGAATATAAACTGAAACCGATAAAAAGACGGTGATGAACTGTTTTTAAAATGCCTATACTCATAAACAGATATTCAGACATGAAAAGGTTTCTTGTTCAGATCGTCATTCTTGCATTTCTAATCGGATGCCTGCCAGTGTCTGTAAAAGCAGATACAGATGACAGCTACACTGATACCCAATGCGCGGAATGCCATGAAAAGATGCCGGATGATCACGCGGAATCCGTCCACAAAGGCATTGAGTGTCTGGAATGTCACACCCAGGCGGCTGAGGAAGACCATGAAGAGCTGCCCTATGTCGATTGCCGCCAATGTCATGCGCCGCACGATGAGAAATCAATTCACGATGCCCACACTCGGGTTGCCTGTAACGCCTGTCATATCAAAGGAGGCGTTCCGGTAGCAGAACCTGAATCTGACCGCATCGTCTGGAACGGCGCTTTCAGGCCCGGAGCGACAATCGGGATTCATCAGGCGCTTAGACTCCAAGGGGAGGAACTGTGCACAAAATGCCATTTTCAGGGCAATTCATTAGGGGCCGCATCTATGATACTGCCTGCCAAAAGTATCCTGTGCATGCCCTGCCATGTCGCTACTTTTTCGGTGTCTGACACAACAACCCTTGTCTCCGTATTCATATTTTTGATCGGCATCATCGGGCTGGGCGCTGTCTGGTTTTCAGCAACCCTTGGCTTCCGAATTACAAGTTCCGAATTCCGAGACCTTTTTTCAGATAAATTCGCTCATCTGGTCAATACCTTGATCTTTGATGTGTTTTTGTTGCAACGGCTTTTCCGGTTGTCACCGACCCGCTGGATCATCCATGCGTTGATTTTTTTCCCATTCCTCTTTCGTTTCACTTTCGGTCTGACAGCGCTATTATTTTCGATCTATCTGCCGGATTGGCCATTAACTGTGGCGATGCTGGATAAGAACCATGCGGTTCGCGCGTGCTTTTTTGATCTGACAGGCATCATGATTCTTACAGGTGTGGCTTTAGCAATTGGCCGCGAGAGGAAGGCACAAATTGAGGCATCATCGCTACCCGAACCGGGCTGTGCAATGCCGGTTTTGCTCGGCCTGATCGTTTTAGCAGGATTTATTCTGGAGGGAATGCGGATCGCCTTGACCGGATGGCCCGCTGGTTCAGAATGGGCGTTTTGCGGGTATGGTGTCAGTCTGATGTTCAAGGGAATGACTGGATTAACCGATACTTACGGCTATGTCTGGTATTTACACGCGATCCTGGTCGGCGCTTTTATGGCACTGATTCCTTTTACACGCATGTCTCATATCATCACAGCCCCTATTTCGTTAATCGTAAATGCCCGGGCAGAAACGCATACGAATATCAAATAATAAAACCCCGGTGCGGACGTAGCGCGGGAAGCTGTCCCGCGTCAGCTTGCACGAGTGGAACAGGTTTCCGCTATACAACAGAAAGGAATAACCATAATGAAAATTAAAGGCTACAACCTGCCCGAAGATTTATATTACGAAAAAAACCACTATTGGGTACGCAAAGAGGGAGACATACTGGTTATGGGGATGGACGATTTTGCCCAACAAATGGCGGGTGATATTGTCTTTGTGCAGATCCCTTTTTCAGGAAAAAAAATGAAAGCCGGTAAAAAATTTGCTCAGGTGGAATCGGGCAAATGGTTGGGAAAAGTCTATGCGCCGGTCAACGGCAAACTGATTGAGGGCAATGAAGAACTTGAAACCGATCCCGCGATTATCAACCAGGATTGTTATGAAAAAGGATGGATGTATAAAATCGAACCGTCCGACTTGAATGAGCTGAACAACCTGATTCATGATCCTGCGGACATTGAAAAATGGCTCCTGGAAGATATTGAAAAATACAAACAGGATTAACATGGCAAATCAGATTTATAGCATCAGCCAGCTTTTACAGATACAGGCGTGTACGAATTGTCTGGCTTGCGCTGAAGTATGCCCGGCGGTTGCCGGCAGTCTTGACGGAAAACTATCCGCGGTTTACCGCCTCACGAAGCTTAACCGGATACTGAAAACGCGAACGGGGTTTTGGCGAAAATTTTGCCGCATCAAAGAACCGACCGCAGAAGAATTGCGCGCTTTCAGCGATACGGTTTTCCGTTGCACTCTATGCGGAAACTGCCGCCTGATTTGCCCAGTCGGAATTGACCTGACGCATATCTGGCATTGTGTTCGCCGGGATATGGTTGCTTCTGATGCGTATCCCGGAAAAATTGATATGATCCGGGAAAATCTGGATGAAAGTCACAACGTATTTGGAGAGGACAACGAAGAACGGGCCGAATGGGTGGAAGATATACCCGATGCCCCGGAACACGGCTATATCAGAGACCGCGCCGATCTGGTCTATTTTACCGGTTGCGTGGCATCTTTTTTTCCCATGGCACAACAGATTCCCATGGCGCTTGTAAAAATTTTCGATGCGGCTCAAGTCACTTTTACCCTACTGGGCGAAGATGAACAGTGCTGCGGTTTTCCCTTGCTCGGTGCCGGACTCGGTGATCAACTTGATGGTTTGATTGCAAACAATGTAAGGGCCATAAAGGCTAAAGAAGCGAAGAAAGTGGTCTTTGCCTGCCCTTCTTGTTATCGAATGTGGCAGGAACACTACCCGCATGAATTTGAGATCACCCATATCACCGAGTTTTTGAACGAGTTGATTCAATCGGGCCGTCTTGCACTTAAAGAACTGGATTTAACGGTCACTTTTCATGATCCTTGCGATCTTGGCAGAGGGGCGGGCGTGTATGACGCTCCGCGAGATATTATCCGATCCATTCCCGGTATTCGGTTTATTGAATTATCTAAAAATCGTGAAAACAGCAATTGCTGCGGCGGCGGCGGCAACTTGGAGATAATCGACGCCAAGTTGTCCGCGGACATTGCCAGAAATAAAATTGAAGAAGTTAAGGCAACCGGCGCACAAGCGGTGGTAACGGCCTGCCAGCAGTGTGTGCGCACTATGACCACATACACCAGAAGAAATAAAATCCCTGTTCAAGTCTTGGATATCGTTCAGTTGATTCAAAAAGCTCTGGCAAAATAATAGGATTAATAAAGATGGAACTGTATAATTTAGGCAAAGTCCCTTGGGAGGATTCCCAGCTAATGTATCATGCTCTGGCGCAATTGGGGCGTGAATCTCTGTGTTTACTTTCACCCTCCACACCCTATGTATGCATCGGATTTCACCAGGATGTGGATCAGGAAGTTGATTTGAACTTTTGCAGGGCCAATGACATTCCGGTCTTCCGGCGGGAGGTTGGCGGTGGGGCCGTTTTTCTGGACGGCAATCAATTGTTTTTTCAGCTTATTCTCAAGGAGAACAACCCTATCGCCCCCAAAAGAATCGATGCCTTTTATAAAAAATTCTTGCAGCCTGTTATTAATGTGCACCATCGCATCGGTATTCCGGCAAAATATAAGCCGGTGAACGATCTGGTTGTTAAGCATCGTAAAATTTCAGGAACCGGCGCTGGTGAAATCGGTGATTGCATCGTCTTTGTCGGCAACTTGATCATTGATTTTGATTATGATACCATGTCACGGGTGTTGAAAATCCCGGATGAAAAGTTCCGTGACAAAGTCAGGAAAACCATTAAAGAAAATTTAACCACTATCAGACAAGAACTGGGAGAGGAAAAATACCGGCAATGGGACGAGCCGACATTGAACCAGATGATTGCAGAAGCCTTCGATAAGTTGTCAGGCCCGCTGAAACCATCTTATAAAGATCAAGAGATCGTTACAAAAATGAAAGAATTGGAAGCCTCAATGCTCAATGATGCCTGGCTCTTTCAGAAAGGAAAGCGGGTTGCAGGACGCGTGGTTAAAGTACGTTCTGGTCTGGAGGTTGTTCAGCGCATACATAAAGCACCCGGTGGATTAATCCGAGCCGAATTCGCCGTTGAAAATGGTAAATACAAAGACGTGAATATTTCCGGTGACTTCTTTTGTTTCCCAAAGGATAGTGTTGATCGGTTGGCAACTGTGATTGAAGATTGCCCTGCGGACAATGTTTCCAGCGCAATTAAGGATTTTTATCAAACGAATAAAATTGACATTCCAGGGATTACGCCGGGTGATTGGATGCAGGTTTTTAAAATCTGAGAGCATCAAAAAAACAGCAGAGGAGATGTACCTATTCATCCCGAATCATAACGCCAACCCCGCTTCAAAAGCCTTTAATTCATCATCAATCTCTGCAATCTCTCCCAAAATTTCGCTCACTTCGCGCAGTTTATAAAAAAGCGCTTTACGCCGCCAAAGAACAGGGAATTACACGTTTAGATCGGCGCGGGCCAATATTTGGCTACGCTAAAATGAATAAGGTACATTTTTTATTTGATTTGCGTACTTTTTTCCGTTATGTAAGGTAGTTAATAATTTCAGCCGTTTGCCAGTTAAGGCGGGATACTAAATTTATTATTGAATTCATTTTGGCATGATTTTTCTTAACTTGTTGAAATGATTAACATATAAAAATATGTCCATGTTTTTGCCAGCCGTTATACGGGATCAAGTTAGTATGTTATGGAATATAATTTTAAACTTTAAACTTTAAACTTTCAAGTATGGGATATATTTTTCAATTTCAGGATGCGGTGACTTATCAGGCTTGGCATAAATCGCCGCGCAACCAATTTATACTGGAACTGGAACATCGTTTGATGCTTGATTTGCTCAAACCCGTAAGAGGATATAATATCCTTGATATCGGCTGCGGTATTGGAACAACATTGCAGTTCTTTACGGACTGCGGACTCGAAGCGACCGGCGTAGAGCCATCCCCCTATATGCTAGATGCTGCGAGGAAAAAAGTAGGCAACCGAGCCGACCTGTACCGTTGTTTTGGCGAAGACTTGCCATTTGATGATAATTCATTTAATTATGCCTGTTTGTTCACTTCCCTTGAATTTGTCGATAATCCCCAAAAAGTTCTCGAAGAAGCGTGTCGCGTAGCCAAAAACAAACTGTTTATCGGTATTTTAAACCGTTATTCCGCGAAAAGTGTTCAAATTCGTGTTCGCGGCATGTTTACACAAACAGTGTATAACCGCGCCCGATTTTTCAGTATATGGGGAATCAAACGTAAACTTCATACGGTTCTGGGAGATGTCCCGATTACATGGAAAACTGTGCGCCAAGTGCCGTTGCTATCAGGATTTCTGACGCATTGGTTCGAACGTTCCCAAATGGCTCAACAAAGCCCGTTAGGTGATTTCGCAGGTATTGTTGTTACGCTTATTCCACGCTTTAAAACACGAACACTCCCGCTTGCCGTCCATCCCAAACGTACCGCTGAAACGGTGCCCAGTTTAAAAACCCGCTTAAATAGCGGGTTAAAGTCAAGAACAGAAAAAATGGAGGAAAAATGAAACACAGATTGCTCATCATAATGATTATTTCAATAGTAATGTTAGCGCCCGCTTTGTCATACAGCGATGAATCGCAGGATGAATCTTATGATTTGGTTGAAACCCTGGAAAAAGGTCGTATTAATTGGACTAAAGGCGCAATTGAGGCGACCGGTGTGATGCTCCCTGACAAACAACTTTTCGGAAATTTTGTACATGAAGGGCGATTTGTCCGTATCGCATTAAATGATGCGTATCGTAATTTGCTTGACAAAGTGATTACAATTGCCCTCAGAGCGGGATACAAAAATCTTCGGGACGTTGTCAAATCCGTACGAATTGATGCTGATACCCTAGTGCAAGACCTCGCCATTAATAATGATTTTATCATGGCTGAAATTGAGTCGATGATAAAAAGCGCTCAACTTGTGAAAAAGGATTACTTATCTGACGGAACGGTCAAAGTTACATTGCAGATGAGCTTATATGGCGGTTTTAGCCAACTGGTTTTGCCAAATGACATCAAATTACTTGAATCAATTAAGATATTGAAGAAAAATAGTGATAAAACTGCGTCGGTTCCCCTTTCCCGCGATGATTTGATAGATTTGAGCGACGTGGAAAAAACTTATACCGGTGTGGTTGTAGATGCCAGAGGGTTAAAAGCCAATCCTGCTCTGGCGCCGATTATTCAGGATGAAAACGGCGAGAATGTTTTCGGCCCACCGGTGATCAGCCGGGAATTTGCCATTCAACATGGTATCAGCGGTTATTCAACCACACTTGAAACAGCCCGCCGATTGCCGCGCGTTGCCGGTAATCCGTTGACCGTGAAAGGTTTACGCGCCAAAGGCTCGGGTGCATCTGTAATCGTAATCAGCAACGCGGATGCCTCTAAACTGCGGCGCTCTTCCAAGCACCTTGAATTTTTAAAACAATGCCGCGTTGTGATTGTGATGGATCAGATGATTGCAAAGACGAAAAGTGGTCAACTTATCAGCAGTCATCGGCATGAAGCGTCACATTTGCAATATTTCACAGATTTAGGAACACGAATTCAATAACTTCTTCCCCATTTGGAGAATCTTGCGATGCCCGTGACGCAAGCTGAAGCCAGCACTAATCTTTTAATAATTATGTGTAAGTTATTTAATTTCCAATCCCTATCAACTCCAGACAGACTAGTGAAAACACCTCAAGAAAACTGCTGATCAGACGATGAAAATATTTATTGAAAAGATTCTCTAAGCGAAAGAAGACCGTTTGGGGGTTATTCGACATACACTTGTTGGCCGGGGTATATTTTGCTACGAGGAGTCAAATGGTTAATATCCATAAATCGCTTTAAGGACATTCTGAAACGCTTGGCAATAATAATGGGACTGTCGCCTTTTCTGACATTGTAAACGATGCTGGCGTTAGTATCAACGCTCTGATCGGTTGGAACTTTCAACACTTGGCCAACAGATAAAAACGTTGACCGGAGGTTGTTGCGTGTACGTATTGCATGCACCGTTGATCCGTACCTTTGGGCAATATTCCAGATAGAGTCGCCTCGCTTGACCGTATGCTTAACAATTGGCGGTCGCTTCTTTGCCTTTGTTGACGTTTTTTTTTTCTTGGCGGTAACAACCCGTTTGCTGTAAGGAATTTTAAGAGTCCGTCCCATTATAAGGACGCTTTTTTTATTTATTCGGTTCGCTCTGGCAATTTTTGCTATTTTTACCCCGTAGTGCCTTGCTATGCTTGACAAGGTTTCACCTTTCTTGACGCGATGTTTGGCGTAAGTGCGAGAAGGGAGCGCTGACGTCATTGGAATCAAATTCAATTGTGACATCAGGATTTGTTCTTTTCGAGGCGGAACTTTTAAATGATAACGACTTCCGGGAAGAATTCGCTTGCGTAATTCGGGATTAAGCAGTTTTAGCTCGTTTTCCGATGATTGAATCGTTCGGGCAACATCTTTAAGGCGGATGCGTCTGGATACTATGACTGTTTTATATTCTAAAGGAGAATCCACCGTCACCGTATCAAGTCCATATTTACGCGGGTTATTCACTATGTGTAGGGTAGCAATAAAACGGGGCACATAACGGGCAGTTTCTTTGGGCAGACGTTTATATAAATCCCAAAAATTATCAAGATAATTGACTTTTTGTTTCCGAATAGTCCGGAGTACACGGCCTTCTCCGCAATTATAGGCGGCCAGCACAGTTGACCATTCACCGAAAATACGGTGCAATGCGCTTAAATACGCAATCGCCGCACCTGTTGCTTTATAAGGATCCATGCGTTCATCAATATAACGTGTGCGTTTAAGACCGTATTTATAGCCGGTGGATGGTATGAATTGCCAGATACCCAACGCACGTGCCGGTGACAGCGCATTGGTTTTGAAACCGCTTTCAATCAGGGGAATCCAGGATAGTTCAGTGGGCAAACCGGCTTTTATTAATTCTTTCACGATGTAAGGACGATAAAGGCCGGAGCGCTGATACGCTTTGCGAAATATCTTTTTTTCCCTTCCCTTGGTAAAACTGTCAATTTCAGCTTGAACATGCGCATTCATAGTCAAAGGAATCTCTTTATGCTGACCGTTGACCACAATATTGCGGGAGGCATAAATCTCAAGAATACGCTTTGAAATCATAAATCGCAGATCATCCTTTTGCTGAATCAGCTTGGGCATATCCTGAGTATCGACCCTTAAAATCAGGGAATATGCTCGGTCCAGAGATTCAAGGGCGGTTTCAAGCTCTCCCTTTTCCCAAAAATTCTGCGCTGTTTCACAAAATTCTAAAGCTTCGTCTAAGACTGGCTGCGTTTGGTTGAACGCTTTAAAAAAATTAAAAACATTTTTTTCATTTTCATCCTCAATGTCATCCATGTCGGTAGCGATGTTGTCGTTGGTTACCTGTGAATAAATCGGATTGACCGTTGATTTGGGTGTTTGCTTGACAGTAGGCTGAACGGTTTCCTTTTGTTCAGGTTGGGTGCTTTGGCTGACAGTCTCAGAAGTGATTTCGGGCGGTTTGTAAGCAGTTTTCAATGAATAATCGGTCTTAGAGCGCGTCGGGACGCATCCGACCATAATAAAAAAAATTATAATCAAAAGCAGTAAAACAAATTTGCGCAAGTGAATCAAAATAAATCCTCAATGGTGTGCGTTAGGGGTAATTTTTGCAAGGTAAACGGAAGAAAAGGAAGGCATCCTTAGCCAAAGTGAGAAACCAACTGTTCAAAACAGGCATTTAATTCCGCAACCGAATTGGCTAATTTATCTAAATCGTTATCTTTAGCCTCTTCTTCCGCTTTTTTAGCAATTTCATAGATATCCATGAATCCGAGGGTGCCGGATGCGCCTTTCAGAGAGTGGGACGCGTTAGCGGCTTTTTCGGTATCACCATTATCGAAACCTTCCTTCAATTTGTCTATATCAGACTGAGCCGTATCTATAAAAAGCTCAACAATTTCACTGAATTCTTCTTCATCAAGGCCTAGACTGTCTGCTGCCGCTTTCATATCCATCTGTCGTCTCCATTTAAGTTCAATTTTATTTTAACACAACGCATTAAATATTATCATGGTCAATTCATAAAATGAAAAAAAAATAAAAGCAAGTATATTAGCAAATAATCTTTATTTTATATATTAAGCATTAAACTGGTTATTGACAACCCTGACGATTTTTCATAGAATTGTCAGAATTTTTTTAAATTTAAAATTCGAAGGTTGGAAATTGAAAATTAAAACTTTTCCTAAAACGCGTGCCTTGGGATTATGTTCAGGCGGTCTTGATAGTATTTTGGCAGGATTGCTTTTGCAACGCAACAGCATCGAACCCGAATGGATCACTTATGAAACGCCGTTTTTTTCCGCATCCAAAGCACGTCAAGCGGCTAAGGCGCATCATATACCGCTAACGGTAAAAAATATTACATCCGCTTATATCCCGATGTTGAAAAGCCCGCCTTGTGGATATGGTAAATATATGAACCCCTGTTTGGACTGCCATGCGCTGATGTTCAGACTGGCAGGTGAAATGATGCAACCACGACAATTTAAATTTCTTTTTTCAGGGGAAGTTGTGGGACAGCGTCCTATGTCTCAAACCCGCCCGTCACTTCGTTATGTTGAAAAACATTCCGGCTATGACGGTTATATTATCAGACCGTTAAGTGCCAAAAAACTCCCTGTTACAATTCCGGAAAAAGAAGGATGGATCGACAGGGAGAAATTGCTCGGATTAAGCGGGCGCACGCGCAAACCTCAGATTGAATTAGCCCGCCAGTTTGGTGTGACCGATTATCCGGCACCGGCAGGCGGCTGTCTCTTGACAGATAAAGGTTATTCAACACGATTAAAGGATTATTTCAACCATCAGGATGATTGGCATGAAGCCGAGCTTCATCTTTTAAAATTTGGCCGTCATTTTCGCCTGAGAAATGATACCAAGCTCATTGTCGGACGTACGCATAAAGATAATCAATGCATCGGCCAATTTGTTAATCAAAAACGTGATATCCGGTTAAACGTCAAAAAATTTCCCGGTCCGCTTTGTATCTTACCTTATTGCACTGACCCTGAACTGGTCAAACTCGCCGCATCTGTATGTGTCGGATATAGCAAAGCACCTCGTAACACACCTGTAGAAGTTCAAATAGCGACGCCTGACGGATCGGAAACTTTGGCGGTTGTCGGCGTGACACCTGCGGAAATGAAACCGTTGATGATTTAACTTCGATTAATTTTTCAAGGAGTTTATACATGGAAGCCTGTCTTTACGAATCTTTGGCAGATATGAAAGTTCGGTGTAACCTTTGTTATCATCGCTGCACCATTAAAAAAGGCAAAAGAGGACTGTGCCAGGTGCGTGAAAACCGTAACGGTGTTTTGAACACTTTGGTTTATAAAAAGATTATCGCCCGGCATATCGACCCGATTGAAAAAAAGCCGCTCTATCACCTGAGTCCGGGGAGCCGTTCCTATTCTGTCGCCACGGTTGGCTGTAATTTTAAATGCCGCTTTTGCCAGAATGCGGATATCGCTCAGATGCCTTCGGATCGCAACGGTATGATCGTTGGCGATCATATAACGCCGCAGTCAATTGCAGACGACGCCGTGAAAAGCGGATGTGCCACCATCGCTTACACCTA
The DNA here is from genome assembly GCA_030378005.1 of Desulfococcaceae bacterium HSG9. GTDB lineage: Bacteria > Desulfobacterota > Desulfobacteria > Desulfobacterales > JAUCGF01 > JAUCGF01. The sequence continues at coordinate 51,795 of JAUCGF010000079.1, forward strand.
TACTGAGCCAACAGTTTATTTTGAACTGGCCTTGGATATTTCTAAAATTGCCCATGACCAGGGTATCCGTAACGTATTTGTTACCAACGGTTACATGACGCCTGAAGCGTTAGACCTGATAAGTCCTTATCTGGATGCCGCCAATGTGGATTTAAAAGCGTTTAATGATGACTTTTATAAAAAGATGTGCGGCGCACGTCTGGAAAATGTCAAAACCACACTCAAACAGATGAAAGCCCAAGGCGTATGGGTGGAAGTTACGACGCTGCTGATTCCGGGACTCAATGATAATAAAGAGGATCTTCAACAATTGGCCGCTTTTCTTGCAGATTCGCTGGGGCCGGAAACCCCGTGGCATATTAGCCGTTTTCATCCGACCTATAAACTGCAAGATAGGCCGCCCACGCCGGTGCAAACACTGACCGCTGCCCGCAAAATCGGTATCCAGGCGGGTTTAAGATATGTTTACACCGGCAATGTTCTTGGTGGATCCGGTGCTGATACGTTCTGCTGGAATTGTGGGGCGCTGCTGATCAACCGTCATGGGTTTCAAATCACTCAAAACCGAATCGAAAATGGTCAATGTGCATTTTGCCATACAAAAATTGATGGTTTGAGATTGTAGATAAAATGAATAATTTGCAATCACAAGAAATTTTATCAAAAGAGCTACGCACACTCAGATTCATTTGGTGGGCGATGTTGGGTTCATTGGCGGTTTATCTTTTTGTTTGTCTTCAGTTTGAAGATGTGCTTCACAATCCACAGGGGCTGGAATTACCGTTAGACATGATTAAAAACGTCCTTTGTATTGTAGTTGCTATTGAAATTTTGCTTGTTTCTTTCTTTCGTCGTTTTATACTCAAAGCCGTGCAGAAAAATGATGCAACCAAGCATTCAAATGCAAATCCGTTGGCTCGCTATACACTTATCGTGGTCATCTCCTTAGCGATAGCTGATAGCATTGGTATTTATGGCTTGGTGTTATTTATGATAGGCGCAGATTTTCAAATACTATATATTTTTTTATTTTTAGCGGCACTGATGATGTTCTGGCATCGTCCGAAAGTTAAGGAATATGAAGAGTTGGTGAACAATATGCGCAACAGTGCCGAATAAGTACTTGGACAAAAATTTTTCGGGATTTTAGGGTGTTCCTGCATTTATCTGATGATTAGCTTGGGAACGATGATTTGTTGTAATGGTGAACAAATAACCAAATTGCTCCGACATGATTTTCAAGTTTTTTTGAAAACGAAAGAGTCTTTCGAACCAAGTGTGACACCCTTTGTCGCATTGTATTGTTGAATCGCTCGATGTGATTTGCCAGCCCGGTTTCCTTTATTAAAACAGAATTATAAAGAGGCTTGTGAAAATACTGAATTGAAAATGGGACGACATCCTCTTACTCTGTTATTTGAATATCCGCGCGTTACGTTACGGCTGACGCCTAACGCACCCTACAATCTGATATTCCTTTAGTAGTCTGCCCTTGTTTTGAAACAGCGGTCAAATCTTACGCCATGCCAAAATAAGATTGCGGAAAAGATAGTATCCTAAAGAAACTTCGCGGCCTTTTACACGGGCAACGCCGCGCATACCATCAATAAAATTCGATGTAAGCTCCGGATTTGTCACATTTAAGGCCATTCTGATAATATAACTGAACTGACCGGTCTCGGAAAGCACCGGTTTGGGACTGATTGAAACAATTGTGCCGTTGATAGCTGTTTCTGGCAGGGTGTGCAGGTACAGCGTGACCCAATTAGAATTCAGAGGTTGTTCGCGTAGGACAACGGCATCCGCTTCGTTTAACCATATTTTGGCGAACGGTTTACCGGGCCTGATAATTTCAAACAATTTTTCACCCGCGGAAACTGACCTTCCCATGAGTTTTGCTTGTTCTTCAATAACTAAACGGCCGCTGTATTCAGCCATAACCGGGCTTTGGGAAAGATACCATTTGATTTTATCGATGTCGATCTGCTGTTTCTGCTGTTTGATTTTAAGCAGTTCGATTTTTCCGCGCTGTTTGGCGTCACGAAAAGATTCCTGACGAATCAAATCTAATTCGGCGCTGATTTCATCATATTTTTTGCGCGCATCCGCCAGTTCAAATTGCAACTTGGCGATGTCATAAATGATCACGGCATCATCTTTGGTGATATCATCGCCGTTTTTGAAATACGATTCGGATAAAACGCCGCCAAATGGCGCATATTGCATAAAAATATTTTCAGGAACCAGTTCAAAATCCGCCGCAATATTCTGATGGGTGCGGCCAAATACAAGCGCAAGGACAAACACAATCAAAATTACACCCAACATTTTAAGAGGTGTGATTCTGCGGCGTGCTTTTAATGCTGTCAGTGTTATTTTGCTTTTACGTTGTAGCAGTGACCAAAGAGCTTCGCTGTAATGCTGGGCCAAAAGAAATAAAAGCCCTTGGGCCGCTTCTTTTGAGTTATCTTTAAATTCGAGCATCCATAAGAAAAGATTGCTGTCGGGTTCATTGCTTCGCGGCGCTTGCATTGGAATCAGATAAATCCGGCCAGGGAAGGTTTCTTTAAAATAGGCATGGGCGTTATACGTTTTTTTTGAAGCGTTATGACGTTTCAGGGTTTCGTCATCTACGAACAGCGGTTGTTTAAGGGCATGAAAAGAGCGTAACAGATTGCGCACCTGAATGCAGTATTCGGAATTGGCATTGACCTCACTTTGCCCCATGACAGCGATAACATTCGGGCGCGCTGTACGCATATCAATCAGGCAGGCGCGGTCATAAGGGGCAATGTGGCGGCTGTTATTCAAAATATGGCTGAAAAGCGCATCCGGGCTGTCTTTTTGAAAGGCTTCATGTCCTAAACGGATAATTGCTGATAAAACATTGATTTTACCTTTGAGTTCTTTTAATTTATCAGAATAATCGTCCATAAATGATTCCCGGTTGCGGGTGTGAAGTATGTAGCGTGAAACGTGAAGCGTGAATATACTTATCACGTTTCTGAAAAATTATTCAATCAGCACGCCGGACATGCCAGGCGCCAAACTTTTGTTTTTGTTATCTAAAACCGCTTTGACTTCGAAGGTGCGGCTGCCCGGATCGATCACACCTGCAATTTCATAAACTGTGCCTTCATGTTCGACGCCGGTTTCATCAATTCTGAACTTCATTTTAGCGCCTGTTTTAATAGCGTTGATCTGAGATGAAGGCAGGTGCATAAAAGCCAGCAGTTTATGGACGTCAATAATTTCCATCACGGGCTGGCCTGTTTTGACAAATTCATGTTCCAAAATTATTTTAGTGATAAGTTTTCCGGCAAAAGGTGCTGTGATATTGCAGAAATTAACGTTAATCCGGGCCATTTTCAAATTCGCCCGCACCAAGAGTAGTTTGGACTTGGCTATCTCATTATCCAGTTTACTACGTTCCAGTTCCTGATTGCCTAATGCGCCATCTTGATATAACCCCATGTTACGTCGGTATACTTTTTCACTGAATCTGAGTTGGGTTTCGGCCTCCAGTAGCGCCGCTTCAGCCTTTAAGAGTATCTGGCGATATTGACCGCTGTCAAGTTTTACAATGGAAGCGCCTTTGGCAAAATTTTCACCCGGTTTATAACTATACCGGGTAATAACCGAATCAATACGCGACGCGATGACGGCTTTGCGATAGGGAAAAAGAACAATTTTGGTTGCCAGATCGTTTTCATCACTTGCCGTATATGCACTCACTGAAAAGAGTAACAAACAAAACACAGATAACAAAAATGTAACAATGCACCGGCCTGATGGTTTAATCTTTCGTTTTAACATAATTTTTTCCTTTTTACTGTACAATCCTGAATAGTGCTAGTATATATCATTAAATAGTAATTTTTGACAAGGAGTGATTTTAATGAGTGACGAAAAAGAGATTTATGTAGATGGTATTGGGAAAGTGCATTTTGTGGGCGGCATGGTGCGGTTTGATATGGTAACGCTTAAACCGAACGAAGATGGGAGCAATCGTGAGCCTGTGCCTGAATTTAAACAACGGATTATTATGCCGCCGAACGGTTTGTTAGGCATGTACAACACGATGAAACAATTTATTGATCAGTTGGTTGATGCCGGTGTATTGCGCAAAACTAAAAAGGCACCCGCGCCAAAGAAGAAACTTCACTAGCGGATGCCATAACGATGAAAATTCTAAAATTCAAATTGTACAAATTATTCAGGCGTTAATCCTCATTACCCTTAACAATCTGATCAAGCATTAATTGAAATGCGGGTGAAGTGTAAGAGGGAGGCGCATTCGATGATGCGGGTTTATTTTTTTCCTGTTCGTTATAGTAGAGCGGTTCAACAGCGTCATCAAACCCCGGTGACGGCTCCTCCGTTTGCTTTTCAGGTGTAATATCCTCATTTGCTATTTCCTTTGACGGACTTGGTGGAAATTGCGCAGATTGTACTTGAACACCGCCGGAATTATCCTTCTTGGTATTATCCAGCATAAAATCAAAAGACGACGTCGGCTGTGGCGATACTGACGGTTCTGCATAAGTTAAGGATTGGTTTTCAGACGTAATCGGCTTTTCCGCTGTCTCTTCAGAAGGGCTTTCGGGAGATCGGGACGGCATTGCTTTATTTTCGCTGGGGATATCATGGTTAATGCCATCCAGCATAAATCCAAAGGCGGTGTCCTGTTGGTTGCTGACAGGTATCTCTATCTCTTCCTCTTCAGAAGGACTTTCGAGAGATCGGGGCGGCATTGCTTTATTGTCGCTGGGAATATCATGGTTAATGTCATCTATCATAAAACTAAAGGCGGTGTCCTGTTGATTGCTGACAGGCTCTGTTTTGACAAATTGGGCCGCTTCCATTTCAGGAAGAATCCTGCGCGCCCGATTCAACACCGGTTCATCCAAAGACTCAAGTCCAACTGCGTTCAACAGGCGGTAATATGCCAGATAATAATTTGACAATGACTGAGTACGTTCAAAAAAAGTTTCGGCAGTCTCCAATTCATATTTTAATAAATCTAAAGAGGAAAGCGAGCCGCCAGCCTGTGCTCTGGGACGCGCGGCTTCGAGACGTTGCTGATCAAGATTGAACAGTTCTTCAGCCAATTCGTAACGTGACTTTACTTCAATAAGATTGGCATGAGCAATACGTACCTGGGCCATAATACCAATGGAAAGCGCTATGGTTCGGGTTGCTATCTCTTTCAACTGGATTTCCAGAGCGTTGTAATTATAAATTTCTGAGGGCAGTTTCAATAAATTGTAAACGCTGCCTAAAGCGATATCCCACCAGCTTTGGTTATATAAAAATTGGTTGGAAGAATCGGTGAAATTGGCAAAAAGGCGTACATTGGGAAACATCATCAGCATGCTTTTACGCGCTTCAACCGCGGTAATATGACTTTCGATATCTAATTGAAAGAGTTCAGGGCGTTCATCCAGGGCAATTTGCTCAAGAACCTCAATCTCCGGTACTGCGATAATATTTAATTTTTTGAGAACCGCGGTGTCAACGCTGAGTTCATTGACCGGTGCAAATCCCATAAGAGAGCTTAATTCGATACAGGCATTTTCATAGCTTCGGCGGTGTTTTTTTAATTGTTGTTTAAGTTTTTTCAATGCTTTTATTTTTGTTAACGCTTTCAACGGGCCTATTCTTTTACTGGCGCGCAATTGACCGATTAGCGCTTCGGCTTCTTCCGATCTTTCAATCAGGTCCTTGATAGTTGACATCTCATATTGGAAGCTTGCCACCCGGAAATAGGCTTTGGCCACATCCAGCATAAGATTTTGTGCTGTGCGCCGCCGCTGTTTTTCCTCTTGCAGCGCTTTATCGCTCTCCTGGATAGAACTATAATAGGACAGGCCGAAATCAAGGATACCGAACATCAGTTCCATGCTGTAACGGGTTTCATCCATTTCTGAGCTTTTACTCGGTTCCAGTGTTTGAATGCCGGTAGTGATGGATTCACTGCGGGAGCCCGGTTCGTTATCGCGTGAACCTGTCCGATAATTCAGGTTCAAATCCGGAAGCATTCCCATGACAGCGGCAGTTTTACGTTCATCCAAAATAGCCTGTTGTAATTCAGCGGCTTTCAGATCAAGATTCTGAGTCAAGGCCATTTTGATACACCATTGGAGAGTGTGCATTTCATCATTCGGAACCGTGCGGTTTCTGATCTGGCTGATATGGATTTGGGCGTTTTGCAGACGTTGTTGACGGAAATCAATCGTTTTTTCGCATCCGGTCAGAACAACGATGATTAACAAGAAAAGTATCCGGCGGGGTAGAGGCAGCGACATTTTTAGATTTCCTTTAGCGGGACAGAAACATGAATCGTTTATGTTTCTTTAAATTAGCTCAAAAATAGTTCACACATTTTTTATGTAAAACGATTTTACAAATCGTTCTACGTTTTTTATATGTGTAAACATAAAAAGTGTTTGATGGCAAATCAAAAGCACCCACACTTTAATTTTTAAAGCAAAGACCAATTAAAGTCAATATTTTTTAAAATATACTTCAGAGTGCGGATTCAATAAATTGGGCGGAAATTACGAAGGATTCATTGATACATTATAAATAATTCTGCACCCAAATATTATAGTTGCAATGTGCTAAAAAAGGCGAGAAACTATTTTTTTGGGTTGTTTTTTTGAATACCGGGTTACCCAAGCGTCATATCTTTAACTTGCAGTTTTCGCTTTCCACCGTATATACCAATCCTGATTGCCATAAAGCGCGTCCGAACAATCGGGGCACAAACCATGGCTAAATAATACATCGGAGCGGCTCGAAAAATATTGTTCCAATTGATTCCAATAACCCTCGTCATCCTTTATTTTCTTGCAATTGGTGCATATAGGCAACAAACCTGTCAGCGTTTTGATGTTGTCAAGGGCTTCTTGTAACTGGTCATTGCGCTCTTCAAGTTTGTCATTTTTTTCTTGAAGCTGTTTTTGCAATGAACGGATAGTCAGATGGGTGGTAACCCGCGCTAAAACCTTTTCAACTTGCAACGGCTTGGTAATGTAGTCAACAGCACCTAGTTCCAATCCTTTGACTTCATCAGATGAATCTGTCAGGGCGGTCATAAAGACGACTGGAATACTGCACGTTTTGAAATTGGCCTTGAGGCGACGGCAGATTTCAAAACCATCCGCACCAGGCATCAAAATATCAAGCAAAATGATGTCCGGTTTAACCTTATTGACCGCTTTCAGGGCCGATTCGCCATCAGTGTCAACTAACACTTTGAATCCTTTAGTCTCCAAATAGTTAAATAACAGACCTAAATTGGTCGGATTATCGTCAATAATCAATATGGTTTCTTCAGACATAATTATTAGTCTCCCTTGTAGTAATTTAGTAATTTTCTGATTTTATCTATCTGAAACTGTTGAGCCAACATATTTAGTTGCGCAGCAAATGGTCTCAGATGTTGTTTCGATTGTTCTAATTTAGCGGTAAAATTCCGGATCGAGCGGATATCTCCTACATTGGCCAACTGAATCAAGGTCTTTAAATCTTCAGCATCAGGTGGTTCCGGCGATGAAACCGTGTTTTCTGATTCATCCGTACCGGATTGCGTGTCCTTGTAAAGCCATTCCAGCGACAAAAGTTTTTGCAATTTTTCCAACAATTCATCCACATTCACAGGTTTAGGTATAAAATCATCACAACCGGCATCGAAACATTTTTGTTTGTCGTTGATAAATGCTTTGGCGGTGATTGCGATGATCGGGGTATGTGCCGGGAACAGAGTGGCCGACGAAGGTGACTGACGCATTCGTGATTCATAACTCCTGATCTTACGCACAGCTTGAAAGCCGTCAGCAATCGGCATTACCATATCCATCAGAATAATGTCAGGATGGAGCGTCAACATCTTTTCGACCGCTTCCTGGCCGTTGCATGCTTCGACAACTTTAAACTTCAACGGTGTAAGCAGATAGCGCAATACAGAACGATTTTCAGGATTGTCATCCGCAATCAGCACATTGCGTCGGGGGCATGTATAGCCTGTAATAAAATGGGTTTGAGTTTTGGGGGCTGTTGCCGGTGAATCTGCAATGCTGAAAGCGACATCTGCTATAAACAGCGAACCATGACTGACATCGCTTTCAACTTCCAAACTGCCGCCCATCATCTCAATCAGTTTCTTGCTGATTGCCAGCCCCAGACCGGTACCTTGAGTATGCTCCCGTTTGGAGGTAACTTGCTGAAAAGGCTCAAATATGGTTTTCAAGTCTTCTGGTGCTATGCCGATGCCGGTGTCCTGAATTTGAAAGCGGATACATACGTCGGCACCAGAATTTTTCATAGTGTATTTGACATCTTGACGAGGAGAGATAATCGCTTTAAACGCCACAAATCCTTTTTCCGTGAATTTTACCGCATTACCCAGTAGATTTATCAAAACCTGGCGCAAGCGAATCTCATCCCCCCTGATCGCTGTAGGCAAGTCAGAAGCAAAAGCACAATTAAATCGAATCATTTTTTGCTCGGAGCGTAAGCGAAAAATATCAACAATATTATTGAGAAAGTATTCGAGATGAAATTCGGTAGGTTGAATTTCCATGCGCCCGACTTCTATTTTAGAGAGGTCTAAAATATCATTAAGCAACATTAACAGATGTTGGCCGCTTTTTTGAATGATATTGAGTCCGTCGCGTTGGTGTTCATTAACATAAGTTTCTCTTTGCAAAATCTGAGCGTAGCCCAAAATCGCATTTAAAGGGGTGCGCAACTCATGGCTCATATTGGCCAGAAACGTACTTTTAGCCTGATTAGCCGCTTCAGCTTCGCGCAGGGCCTCTTCAGCGTCCTCTTCCGCCTGCTTGCGTTCGACAATTTCTAAAATCAGTTCTTCGTTGGTTTGAAGCACCTCAGTGCTGCTTTCTTTCATTTGAGTTTCAAGTCTGTGGCGGTGTTCATTGATCGTATCCAGTATTTCATTGAATGCAAAACCAAATTCGGCAATTTCATCTTTTTCAACCGATTCAAAACGCGCCTGATCATTGCCGGATTTTACCTGCATCACCACTTTTGACATTTGCATAATGGGCGTGATAATTTTACGGGAAACGATATAAAGAATGAAAAAAAGCATGGTTAAGGCGGCTGAAAAAGAAAGGAATAACCAGGGTTGCGCTCTACGAAGCAAGTCCGCATCTGTAGAAATGCCTTGTAGAAATGTATTTTTTGCACCCCCCCTAGTTACATTGGGTTGGGGCATCAAGTCTGTGCTGATGTTGTCAAACGCAGTCCGCCTGTTTTCAAAACGCTCTGCCAGGCGATTGAAAAATAGAGCCAGTTGAATATAACCGCCGCAAAAAAAGATCAGCAGAAGTCCTGTTGTCAGATAAAAACGATATTTTGTGCTTCTAAATAGCTTCACGCCATTTTCCTATGGCTGACGTTTGATTTTATTGCCTGATAATCCGACCTGTGCGGTTTCGCTAAATACCGATAGCACAAAAAAGGGTGGAAAAATTCGGAAGCCAAGGGGAATGTGTTTGCAACACGAAAAATTTATTACTTACTACTATATTGTTGCATGAAAAGCAAGTGTGTAGTATAGATAATGATAATTTTTATTATCAATGGAGACGGATATGAAACAAAGCCTGTTTCTTGCCATTGTTTTAATTGCAATCTTTTTTTTATGGAACCACATCGTCTTATATCCCCTGAAAGTGTTGGTTGTTTTTTTTCATGAATCATCACACGCACTGATGACTGTTTTGACCGGCGGAAAAGTTGATACCCTAGTGGTGAATGCCAACCAAGGCGGTTACGTCATATCGCGCGGAGGTTCCCGATTTTTAACGCTTTCAGCCGGTTACCTCGGCTCACTCGTCTGGGGGACGATCATCTATCTTATCGCTGTCCGAACCCGCAAGGACAAAGCCGCCATGGCGATTCTGGGAGGTATGATTGTCGGTATTTCGTTTCTTTTTGGCGGCAATCTTTTTGGAATCGTGTTTTGCCTGTTAAGCGGTGTTATTATGATTAGCCTGGGTTTTAAAGCCAGTGAAAAAACCAATGATTTTATTCTAAGACTGATCGGGTTAACCAACATGATCTATGTGCCGTTGGATATTTACAGCGACACGATATCAAGATCTCATTTACGTTCTGACGCCTACATGCTGGCCGAGGAATTCGGCGGTGTCACGCTTATGTGGGGTGGTTTGTGGCTTGTAATAAGCGTGGTTGTGGTCATTTTTGCTCTGTGGTGGGGAATGCAGGCAGGGCCGTTGCCAACGCATAAGGCCATTCCCTATAAAGAAGGATCAGGGACAAAATAACCGCCCCATTTGTAATTGTTGAAACGTGATGCGTGAATTCACGTTTCACAGATGTTCAGGGAACTTATTTCGTCCTCATCCCTAAACCACACAATATCTGATTAAAAAATGAGTATGTTATGATGAATACAGAATCTATACCTTTGGAAAGAAGACGCTATCAGCGTATCCCAAAAAAACTGCACTTCGATCTTCACGCTGACGAATCCGAATTTCGGGTTGAATCGATCAACTTAAGCCGTAACGGCGTGTACTGTAAAGTTGACCATGCGATTCCATTTATGACGAATGTAAAAATATTTATGACATTACCTGGAAATGAAACGAAGCATGAATCCGATAAAATTCAATGTGTCGGTGTTGTTGTCCGGGTGGATGAACATGCGGATAGCGCTAATTTCAACGGCGGATGTCGTATAGCGATTTTTTTTAATGAAATCGAGGAATATGAACAGCAAAAACTGGATGCTTATATTGAGGCACATTTTTAATACCGCTTTGCTAAGAAACGATGGGCAACATTATTAATTGTTTAAAAATATCAGGTGCCGCATCTGCGAATAAACAAGGTCAGTGCAAGAAAGCGGCACAATGTTGATGGGTAAATTATTTAATGACAGGCATTAAAACATTCCCCCATTGACGGAAATAACCTGCCCGGTAATATAAGAAGCGTCATCAGAGCAAAGGAAACGAACCACTTTGGCAACTTCTTCGGGCTTGCCGATGCGGGCCATGGGAATCAGTTCTTTTATTTTGCCAACCGGTGCTTTTGCTATCATCGGCGTCTCTATCAATCCGGGCGCAACGACGTTGACGCGGATGCCAAGCCGTGCAACCTCGGCGGCTACCGAACGGCTGGCTCCGATCAAGCCTGCCTTAGCGGCTGAATAGTTGGCCTGCCCTCGATTTCCTCTAAGACCGGCGACAGATGATATTGAAACAACCGTTCCGCGTTTTTTCCGTAACATACAATTTAAAACAGGCTTGGTCATGTTAAAAAATCCTTTTAAGGATGTATTTACCACAGTGTCCCAGTTTTTTTCAGACATCATCGGCAACAATCCATCCGCCGTAACCCCCGCATTATTCACCAGCACCTCAATGCTTTCAAAACGGGACGCCACATCGTCAACAGCATCTTGGGTTTCCGCCTGATTGGTAATATCAAACTGAAGGGCTTCACCATCGCCACCTGTTTCCTTGATCAGAGAAACAGTTTGCAGAGCGGCCTTTTCATTTGACTTATAATTAACAATCAGATAATAATCGTTTTGTGCTAGTTCTGATGCAATAGCGCTTCCGATACCGCCGCTTCCGCCTGTCACAATGGCGACGCGGGCGTTTATTTTATCACCCATAAGATTATCCTTTCTTTCACACCGGAAATCAAGCGTTCAATCCGCCATCTACACTTAAAACATGCCCTGTAATGTATCTAGCTTCTTCCGACGCTAAAAACAAACAGGCATTTGCAACATCTTCAGGTAACCCCATGTCTTTCATGGGAACAGCACTTTCAAACATTTTCACTTGAGCTTCAGTCAGTTTCGCTGTCATTGCAGTACGAATGAACCCAGGAGCGACAGCATTAATCGTTACACCTTTGGCCGCAAATTCTTTGGCTGTTGACTTGGTAATACCAATTACACCCGCTTTAGAAGCAGCATAATTTGCTTGGCCTGGCTGACAAACAATGCCATTGATAGAAGCCATATTCACAATACGACCCCACTTATTCTTCATCATATGACGAATAATGGCTTTTGTTGTAACGAAGATTGAGCGAAGATTCACTGCAATTACTGAATCAAAATCTTCATCTTTCATGCGCATAAGCAGACTATCGCGTGCAATTCCGGCATTATTTACCAAAATATCCACCTGACCGAAGTCTTCGATGACTTGTTTAAATACGCCAGCTACTGCATCCGTATTGGATACATCACAAACATATCCTTTTGTGCGAACAGAAAATTCATCTGTTATACCCTTTTCTGCTTCGTTTTCACCTAAATTCACATCCAGAAGAGCAACATTTGCCCCCTGTTTTGCTAAAACGCGAGCCACTTCAAATCCGATTCCGCGCATACCGCCCGTAATAATGGCGTTTTTGCCTTTTAATTCAAACATTGCTATTTTCCTTTCTATTTATTAAATGCTTCAATGCTTTCTACAAGAACCGCTTTTTTTTCGCAACATACATTTTAAAACACGCTTGGTAATAATAAAAATTCCTTTTAATGAGGTGTTCACCAACGTATCCCAATTTTTTTCAGACGTCATCAGTAACAATTCATCGGCTGTAATCCCGGCATTATTCACCAGCACATCAATACTTTCAAAACGGGACGCCACATCATCAATCTTTGGTTTCCGTCAAACTGGTAATATCAAACTGAAGGGCTTCACCATCGCGATCTGTTTCCCTGATCAGAGAAACAGTTTGCAGAGCGGCTTTTTCATTTGACTTATAATTAATAATCAGATAATAATCGTGTTGTGCTGGTTCCGTTGCAATAGCACTTCCGATACCGCCGCTTCCGCTGTGACAATGGCGACGCGGGCGTTTATTTTATCTTCCATAAGATCCTCCTTTTATTTTTTACACTAGCGAAACTGGTGAACAGATTCCTGTTTTATGTCAATCAAATCAGTTGAATATTAGTTTATTTTAGTTTATAGTATTTACTTATTGGATATTTAATACCCCTAAGTAATAAACTTCCTGTAAAATTAAAAAATCATGCTTATAACTTATTAATTTTATTCAATTCAATTTTCCAAAAAATTGAGTTTTGCAGGAGGCCTAATAAAAAATTATGTAAAAAGACAGCGTAGGATGCCACTTTATTTATACTAATTTAACTGCTATGTAAAGAAGCAACCTTCATCCTGCCTTACTTCCTTTCCCGATGGGTAAAGAGCTTGGAAATCAATGAGACCAGAACCATTTATACCGGAAATGACTGATGGCAACGAATGCCATGTACGAGATAAAATAAGCGGCCTTATTTGGCATAGATGTAAGCATCGAACCCTATATGCCGACACAGATCGCTCCCAAGTCGTTTATCATGCTACATATTTAAAATATTTTGAATTGGGCCGTGGTACTCTGATGCGTGATACTGCTTATTCTTACCGTTCAATTGAAGAAAGCGGTTGCCTTTATCCAGTGATAGAAGTCGGTGTCAAATACTATGCGCCTTTATATTACGATGATGCAATGCAGATACACACGCGGCCGGCCGAATTGGAACGCGTAAGGTTGCGTTTTGATTATATCATCACATCAGAAGAAACAGGTGCCATTATATGTAAAGGCCACACCCGGCACTGCGCTCTGAACCAACTCGGTAAACCGATGGGAATCGAACCGAAAATGATACACTTGTGGGAGATTTTTCCCTCGTGAAAACAATGAATGCGGATTTCAACCTGACCAAACATCATATCACAGTGTTACTTGTGGATGATCAGTTTCTCATCGGCGAAGTTGTCCGCCGTATGCTTGCAAAAGAAAAAGACATCAGCTTTCATTATTGCCAAAATCCTGACAAGGCCATAGAGACGGCCTGCCAAGTTAGTCCCACAGTGATCCTGCAAGATTTGCACATGCCTTCGCAAGAGGTCGGTTTGGCATTACTGCACCAATTTAAAACTGACCCGGCCACGTTGGATGTTCCCCTGATTATTCTTTCAACAAATGAAACGCCCTTAATCAAAGCCGAGACCTTTTCTAAAGGTGCCAATGACTATATCGTTAAACTTCCTGATCGTCTTGAAGTAATCGCTCGTATTCGCTATCATTCCGGAGCTTATATAAATCGGTTGGAAAGAAATGAAGCCTATTCGGCGCTATTGAAAAGTCAAAACAAGCTAGAAGTGCGAAATCGTTTCATTCGAGAGGCCTTTGGGCGGTATATTTCTGATGAAATCGTTGAAGAGGTGCTTGAAACGCCCGGGGGGTTGAGGTTGGGGGGCGAAAAACGAATCGTTACCATCTTAATGGCTGATCTGCGCGGTTTCACATCCCTGTCTGAAGCGATGTCGGCTGAAGACGTTGTTGATATGCTTAATATTTTTCTTGAAACCATGACAGAGGTAATATTGGAACATTACGGTACGATCAACACCTTTATTGGTGATGCTATCATGGTTGTTTTCGGCGCGCCCCAAAAGCGCAATGATGATGCCATGCGGGCCGTAACTTGCGCATTGGTCATGCAAAAAAAGATGTCAGATGTAAATAAGCAATGTCTTAAAAAAGGGTATCCCCAACTTAAAATGGGAATCGGTATTAATACCGGTGAAGTTGTGGCCGGAAATATCGGCTCTCACAAACGACTTAAATATGATTTTATCGGACACAACGTAAATATTGCCGCACGCATTGAGGCCTATAGTATAGGCGGTCAAATTTTGATATCGAAAAAGACTTTGCAAGCATGCAAACAAAAATTGATAATTGCCAGCCAGATGCAGGTTGTCGCTAAAGGGATAAAAAAACCGATACTGATTTATGACATTATCGGCGTAAACGGTGACGATGGTCTCTCTCTCGTTTCTAATGAAAAACTATTCCTTATGCAAATGGATAAACCTTTTCCCGTTCATCTGACAATTATTGATAATGAAAATAGAGCTGGCAGCATAGTTCTCCAGGGTACGGTTTTAAAATTAGGGCCTGCAGCTACTGAAATAAAAGCGTCAAGAAATTGTCGTCTTTTAACCAACTTAAGCTTTAGTCTGATTGATACAGATAAAAAAATGCTCACGTCCGAAGCTTATGGCAAGGTAACTGAAATCATTTCTAAAACACCGCCTGTTTTCAGAATCAATTTTACTTTTATACCCAATGAAATTGAACTTTTTTTTGAAAAAATACTTAAAAAACGCGCTGAATCATCTATTTAGCTTTGATTTGGAATAAATAACAACAAATCGGGTTTAATTGAAAATTCTATCTTGACTCATTATACCTAATTATTATACAAAACAAAATTATGGTTAAAAAGTTTGTATGATTCATTTATTTTTTTATCAACTTAATGGAAGGGAGGAATTGGTATTATGAAAAAAAATGTTGGAACTAATTTGATTGCGTTGGTTGTGGGAGTGCTTTTTGTATTTGGTGTTTGCGGTGCAGGTATCGCCGCAGATCCGATTAAAATTGGTGTGGCCGGCCCTCATTCAGGGGATTTGGCTTCTTACGGCATTCCGACTACCAGAGCGGCTGAACTCGTGGCGGCTGAAGTTAATGCCAAAGGCGGTATTTTGGGGCGTAAAATTGAACTTTTGATTGAGGATGATGTTTGCAAACCCGAAATTGCAACCAATACGGCTACCAAGCTGTTGTCCGCTAAGGCGGATGTGGTTGTCGGTCATATTTGCAGCGGTGCCACCAAAGCGGCGTTGGGTATCTATAAAGATTCCAAAATTATATGTATGTCCCCATCAGCTACAAATCCGGGACTGACGCAAAGTGGTGATTATCCCAATTTTTATCGGACAATCGCTTCAGATGATGCCCAGGCAAAGCTTGATGTGGAATTTGCGCTCAATACACTGAAACTGAAAAAAATTGCCGTTATTCATGATAAAGGCGATTATGGCAAAGGATTTGCCGAATTTGCCAAAAAATTTCTTGAAGAATCCGGTAAAGCTGAGGTTGTCCTGTATGAAGGCATCACACCCGGAGCAATGGATTATTCCGCGATTGTCCAGAAAATTAAGAGATCCAAGGCGGAAGCTGTAATTTATGGCGGCTATCATCCGGAAGCATCTAAGATCGTGACTCAGATGCGTAAGAAAAAAATGAAAACCGCTTTCATTTCTGACGACGGTGTCAAAGATGATACGTTTATCAAAGTTGCCGGTGAGTTCGCCGAAGGCGTTTATGCCTCCGGTCCCAAGGACACATCTGCAAATCCGCTAAGTATTTCGGCAGTGGAAGCGCACAAAACGAAATACAAGGAAGATCACGGTGCTTTTTATATCAATGCGTATTCTGCCATGCTGGCGCTGGTTAATGCAATTGAAAAAGCCGGTTCAACCGATTATGAAGCTCTTTCTAAAGCGTTAAAAACCGAATTAGTGGAAACACCTATCGGGAAAATTCGCTTTGATGACCGCGGCGATGCGATTGGCGCTGGTTTTTCTGTGTATCAAGTTCAAAAAGGCAAGTATGTCGAACTAAAATAATAAAAAACCGAAATAATTTGAAATCAGGATGGGCGATTTGAATTAAGCCTGTCCTGAACACTTCTTTACAGAGCGTCAGATACAGCTTTTATCTACAGATAGGCACTTTCACGACGTTACGGTCAAGGGAAAATTTATGGATTGGGAATATTTTTTTGAGTTGTTGCTCGGAGGATTAACCCGGGGAAGCATCTATGCGCTGATTGCGCTTGGTTATACAATGGTGTATGGCATCATTCAACTGATCAATTTCGCTCATGGTGAAATTTATATGATCGGAGCGTTTACCGGTCTGATTGTAATCAGTGTGCTCTCATTGCTGGGATTGAACCAGATCGCCATTATATTCATCGCCGCAATGGTCGCTGTGATTTATTCAACAGCCTACGGTTATACGGTGGAAAAAATAGCCTATAAACCGTTGCGCAATGCGCCTCGCCTCTCAGCGCTTATCAGCGCTATCGGTATGTCTCTGTTTTTATACAATTATGTTCTTTTGGCTCAGACATCCGATTTTTTGCCCTTTCCCAATCTTATTCCCGAATTTGAATTTATGGAGCCGTACTCTCATATTTTCAGCTCCAACGAACTGGTTATTATTCTTGTAACCGCAATGGTAATGATTTTACTTACCTTGTTAATTAAGTTTACCAAAATAGGCAAAGCCATGCGCGCCACCGCTCAGGATAAAGAGATGGCGATGCTGGTTGGTGTAGATGTCAACCGGGTTATATCAGCAACGTTTATTATCGGATCTGCAACCGCCGCTTTAGGAGGTATTCTGATTGCTTCACATATCGGCCAGATCAATTATTTTATCGGTTTTATTGCCGGAATCAAAGCGTTTGTCGCCGCTGTTCTCGGAGGAATCGGAAGTATTCCCGGCGCTGTTCTGGGAAGTTTGGTTTTAGGGTGGACGGAAAGCTTTGCCACCGGGTATATTTCCAGTGACTATGAAGATGTTTTCGCCTTTATCTTTCTTGTTCTGATTTTAATTTTCCGGCCAGCCGGAATACTTGGACGCACGGATACGGAAAAAGTTTAATCGCTTCATCAGTTTCAAGTTATTCCGTTAAATAATATACCTAAATCCGCTTAAAAAGAGAGTGTGAATTGATAAAATTTAGTGAAATAAAAAAATCGTTGTTCATTTCGATATGGTTCGTGTTTCTTACTTTTCCGATAATGGTTATTCGCGTGAATCCCATTGAAAAGGTAATAGAATGGCGATGGCATAACATTATGCTGGTGGGAATAGGCAGTTTTATCATATCTTATATCTGGCGCTATTTGCTAAAACGCAAGGAACTTGGGGATCAAAAGGCTAAGTCCGGCGAAGAAGCTAAAATTTCAATGATTCGGGAGGCTTTGAGCAATCCCCGGGTTTTTAAAATGGCGATGTTCGGCGTGGGTATTCTGGCGGTTATATTTCCGTTTGTATTCTCAATTTATCAAACCAATATTATGATTACCGCCTTGATATATGTTATGCTGGGACTCGGCCTTAATATTGTTGTGGGATTAGCGGGCTTGCTTGATTTGGGGTATGTCGCTTTTTATGCGGTTGGCGCTTATAGTTATGCGCTTTTAAATTTTCATTATGGCATCGGTTTCTGGACAGCGCTACCTATCGGCGGTGCTTTAGCCGCATGTTTCGGAATTATTCTGGGCTTTCCCGTGTTGCGTTTGCGTGGGGACTACCTGGCTATCGTTACTTTGGGATTTGGTGAAATCATCCGTATTATTCTGGAGAACTGGAATGAATTTTCATTCGGACCCAGCGGAATTGCTAATATTCCGCGACCCGGCTTTTTTGGCATAGAGCTTTCTTTAAACAATTCAATAACGTATATCTATTTTCTAATGATCGGCCTGACATTGTTGACGATTTTTGTTGTTAAACGGTTGCAAGATTCACGTATCGGGCGCGCCTGGATCGCGCTAAGGGAAGATGAAATCGCATGTCAGGCCATGGGCATTGACAAAACGAAAACCAAATTGACCGCTTTTGCCCTTGGGGCTACATGGGCAGGCATGGCCGGTGTTATTTTTGCGGCCAAAACCACCTTTATCAACCCTGCGAGCTTTACTGTTTGGGAATCGATTATTATCCTTTGCATTGTTGTGCTGGGCGGCATGGGTTCCGTTGTCGGAGTGATTACGGGTGCTTTTATTTTGATGTTGCTTCCAGAGTATTTAAGAGCCTTTTCAGAATATCGTATGCTGATTTTTGGCGCTATTTTAGTGACAATGATGGTTTTCAGACCCGGTGGCATGATCAGTACGGTCAGACGCACGTATCAATTTAAAGATGAAACAGCTGAACGGAAAAGATAGAACATGAAATCGATACTGGAAGTTAAAAATATGACAATGGATTTCGGTGGTTTGCGTGCGCTGGATCATCTGGATTTGGATGTTGCCGAGGGCGAAATTGTTGCCCTGATCGGTCCTAACGGTGCGGGTAAGACAACGTTTTTTAATTGTATCACCGGAATTTATGCACCGACTCAGGGAGATGTCCTGCTAATGCCTCCCGGGAAAAAGCAGACAAGAATCAACGGATTTAAACCCAATCATGTCACCGAAAGAGGGCTGGCACGAACATTTCAAAATATCCGTTTGTTTGCCAATATGACCGTGCTTGAAAATGTTATGATTGGTCGCCATTGCAGATCATCATCGGGAATACTCGGTGCTGTTTTCAGAAATCGAAAAACAGTCTCAGAAGAACAAAAAGTTGTAAAAGACAGTTATACTATTCTTGAAAAAATCGGTCTGACAGCTTATGTTAATGAATTTGCTAAAAATCTCCCTTATGGCGCTCAACGACGCCTTGAAATTGCCCGCGCCATGGCGACTGATCCTTTTCTATTGTTGTTGGATGAACCGGCCGCCGGTATGAATGTTCGGGAAACGGAAGAACTTGACGAACTCATAGTCAAAATCCGCGATGAAGAACAGATATCCATACTGCTGATAGAACATGACATGAAACTGGTTATGAGTTTATCCGACCGTATCTTTGTTATGGATTATGGCAAAAAAATCGCGCAAGGCGCACCTGTGGAAATACAAAATAATCCGGTGGTGATAAAAGCTTATTTGGGAGAAGATATTGATGCTTAAGCTAAACAAGGTACAAACATTTTATGGTAACATTCAGGCGCTTAAAGATGTCAGCATCGAAATTTCGCAAGGTGAAATTATAACCTTGATAGGAGCTAACGGAGCTGGCAAAAGTACGACCTTGATGTCGATTTCAGGTCTCGCTCCTCCTCGTTATGGTGAAATCATATTCGAAGGCCAGAAGATTCACAACACCGCGCCTGATAAAATTGTCGCTTTGGGTATTTGTCAAGTGCCTGAAGGCCGGCGGATATTTCCCTATTTGACCGTTTCCGAAAATTTAGATATGGGGGCTTTCTTAAGAACTGATAAAGATGAGATGAAAAATGATATTGAATATATTTATGAACTTTTCCCGCTTTTAGCGGAACGCCGCAATCAGGCCGGAGGAACTTTAAGCGGCGGTGAACAGCAAATGCTGGCTATATCCAGGGCGCTTATGTCCAAACCGCGTTTATTATTGTTAGACGAGCCTTCACTTGGCCTGGCTCCCATCATCATCAGACAAATATTTGAAATTATAAAAAAAATAAACAAGGAAAATAATACAACGATATTCTTAGTTGAACAAAACGCTAATTTGGCGCTTAAAGTGGCGCACCGGGGGTATGTAATGGAAAACGGCCGTATTATGTTGACAGATTCAGCTTCGAATTTGTTGGCTGACGATAAGGTGCGTGAAGCTTATCTGGGGTTGTAAGCATATAACGTGCAACAACTATAAACACCATCATTGCTCTCGTGTAGCTTTAATCCGATTGCCCTCACTCCAACTACCCAACCTTCCTTAAAAAATAGATTCTTTTAGCTGATAAGTTCGGCCAATCTTTGGCTTTAAAAGGAATATCAAAGCATGCACAAAGTTCTGATTGTCGAAGATAACGCTGCTTTAATTAAATTTATCTCCATCAGGCTCTTAGAATATAAAGATGAATTCGAGATTATCACGGCGTCTAATGGGCTGGAGGCTATCAATGTGTTAAAAAAAACATCAATAGCTTTGGTAGTGACCGATTTGAAAATGCCCAAAATGGATGGTCTCGCATTGCTGGCATTTATAAATCGTAACTTTTCTAAGGTGCCATGTATTGTTTTAACAGCCCATGGAACACCTGAGATAAAGCAACGCATTCGTAAGAATATTTTGGGGTATATTGAAAAACCGATTAAAGCCAATGATCTGGGAGAAACTATAAGAAAAGCCTTAAATATTAAGGTTCGTAATGATTTCATACGCGTAATGTCGGTCGCTAACTATTTGCAAATAATTGAAATCGAACAAAAAACATGTTTTCTTGAGATCAAATCCGGAGATGATCCAAAAGGCCTTTTGTATTTTGAGAAAGGGGTATTATATGGTGCCGCTATAGGTAAACTCAGGGGGTTAGATGCCGCTTTGAAAATAATTTTATTCGAAAGTTCTAAAATTTATTTCAAAAAACTTCCGATAAAAAAAGTCAAACAACGTATTCATACGAATCTGTCAGATTTGTTATTGCAAGCTATACGCCTTAATAAGAAGTCTGCGCCTTCTCAAATAGCCATGAATCAGGGTGATAGTGACAAACCGCTCATAACTGATAAAAAAGACCACAAAGAAAAAAAACTGAATATCACGCCTCAAACTATTCCGGACGCCAAAACCCATAACACAAGTATTTTTTATTTATACTTAAATGAATTAAAAAAAATCAAAGGGTACAAGGCCTCCGGAATAATGAATGCCAAAGGTGAGATTGAGGCTAGCGACACATCAGATAAACATTTTGTGCTTGCTGAAATGGGCACCATTTTTCACTCTGTTTTCCGGTTAGTAAAAAATATCAACCATAAAATCTGTGCAGGTAGTACCAAAGAGCTGTATTGTAACGCATCCGAAGGGATGATTCTCGTCGCCTTTACGCCTTCTGATTTTTATACGTCTGTTTACGCATTTGCAATTTTTGAATCTGGAAGCAATCGAACCTTAATCAAACTGACGCTGGATAAGATAATTTATAAAATGATTAATCAATAAATATGATCCTGAAATATTAAGAAAAGAACAGGGAATAAAAATAGAAATGGACAAAGTCCTCATCGTAGATGATAATCAGGTGTTAATAAAACTGATTACGACGAAATTAAAAAAATATAAAGATCGTTTTGATGTGATTACAGCCGGAGATGGCGAAGAAGCTATACATACCCTCAATAATCATACTATTTCTTTACTCGTGACAGATCTTAATATGCCTAAAGTCGATGGTATGCAGCTCTTAATCTATAAAAACCGTAATTTTCCACAGCTTCCTTGTATCATTATGACGGCTCATAGCACCCAAAAAATCAAGAACCGTTTACAGCACGAGGTTGTAAGCTACATCGAAAAAAAAGAGAGCCACTACATTGATGAGTTGGTGCAAGCTATTTTTAACGCCCTTGATGAAGATGTTCCATTAGGGACACTGCGCGGAATTTCAATTGCAAGTTTTTTACAAATGATCGAAATGGAGCAAAAAACATGTCATTTCGAAGTCTATTCTCCGAAAAAACCGAAAGGGGTTTTTTATTTTGAAGAAGGCGTTTTATATGATGCGGTCTATGGCTCTGATAGGGGCGTCGATGCTGCGCTAAAAATGATTCAACTGGATAGTTTGAAAATCAATTTCCGCAAACATCCCAGTAAGAATTATAAACGCCGTATAAACACCGACCTCATCGGCTTAATTATGGAAGCGATGCGTCTGAAAGATGAATCTTCCGAGCAGATGGATGATGGCAGCCGGATAAAAAAGGATGAAGATACATCTGAGATTGAAATACCCGTTGAAGAAGCTAGCTCTGATCGATCTTATTTTTATGATTTTCGTGAATATATCGTTGACACATTTTTTGACGAAATAAAGGTACTCAAGGGGTACCGGGCAGTAGGGATAATCGCCTATGACGGAGAAGTTCTGGCCAGCAATGTGGTTGATAATCTGATTGATTTTAACAATTTGGATATCGTATTCAATGACTTTTTGATTGCATTGGATGGCATTAGTCAAAGAACCGGTTTAAGCCAGATGGAAGAATCATTTTATATAACTGATTCTGGAATGCTGATAATTGTTTCTATGAAATCGCCATCTGATGAACTGATTTATATTGTTTCCATTTTCGATGAGAGTGGCAACAAGGGGATGGTAAGACTGGCTCTCAAAAAAATTGCCAATCTGATTAGAAAAATTCAAAATGAAACAAAATGAAGTCAGATTACCAGTGATAGTCTGTTCGCTCTGTCGATTTTAACTCAATCTAACACGAGGGGGAACGCGGTCTGACCAATCATCATGGTACGATGCTTCTAAAACAAGATTGAATACAGTTTCTAACAGATGATCTACCTGTAACTTGGGGTGCTCTTGCTTTAAGGCGGATACAGCTTGAGTGTATAGCCGCATAAGTGACTTGGCGCGTTCCAAATCTTGCAAAAATTTAATGATACCGGTTTTCAGTTCAGGTTTTGTTGCCGGTACATTAACGCCTGTTTCCCAGTTATGAAGAAGTTTCCGAATTTTTTTTGGCGAGGCTTTAATTAATTCCTGGCGAGTTTTAGAATTTTTAAAAATTTTTTGGGAAGATATACGCATTGCAATTGTTTCGGCCAGACGGGTTTTTTCTATATCTGGATTCAAAGCCAGCATTGGGTTTCCATCGGCAGGCATCTCAACGATTATATTTTTAAAATACTTAGCGTTCATCCGGGTTTTCAGATTATATTCATTTACAGCACTGTGCCAAAAGACCCAACTGCTGTTTTTATAAAGGTTTGCCAGCCCAGTATTATCAGAACCGAGTCTTTGACTAAGCATCATAATTTCAGCTAACAGTTTGCCTGTATCGGCAAACAAAACATCTCCGGTTACAACATTGTAAATAATGCCTATTATTGCATACCAATCCTGTAAATATAGTACACGAGTTAAATCTCCGAAAATGGATTGCAGCACCTCATTGGAAAACAGATGCGAGGGCGTTGCGTAAGAAGGCGTTCCTGCAAGCAATGGCTGCACGATCTGGCTGTCATTCGATGTGTTATAGCAAATGGATGTTTCAAAATCGATCAGTCCTAAAGAGTATTTTTCGGGAGACGCCAAGAGTGTGGTAGGCATTTCCGGATCAGCAACAACGAACATATTATCGGGTTTCAAATCCCTGATGGCAACCTGTCGCTTGGTTAGTTTACCCATGATGTCGAGCGTATTTTCAATAATGCCTTTAAATTTGGTATTATGTTGCGCAAAATTTTTTTGAGTAACATATTGTGTAATCATTTTACGATAATTGTGCATATCGGTTTTAAACTTTTTTAAAAATCTGGTCTGAAAAAGGTTTAGATCATCAATAAACCCGGATGGCATATCATCTGATTCAAGTTTGATTTTATTAAGGGTGAGATACACAGTCAGCCATTCTTTTATTTTAAAGGCAGGCACTGCGGTAGTCAGGTCATGTTTTTTAAGTAAAGAGGCCATCATTTGTTCAAAAGTAGTGCAAACCGTATTGATTTTTGAAAAAATTGTATTATGATGAACGCCGTATAAATTTTCGAAAATTTCTATATCCCATAATGCGTCAATATTACGCTTTATTTCAGATTGCATTTCCGCTTCAGCGTTATGTAATTTGGAAATAACCTGATCAAAGAAGGAATACTTGGATAAACTCATAAAAATGACAAACGTTTTTCCAATTTTCAAATTGTTCTGCAATCCCGGTTTTTCTTTTAACAAGGCAATATATTTATTTTCAAGTTCCGATAACGAGAGCCTCTCTTTATCTTGGAAAAACGGAATTTTTTTCAGAATAACAGCTATACTCGGTGTAACGCAGTTTACCAAACCGCTCAATTGTTCAGCCACCTGTCTCTCGGCACTGATATTTTCAATATATTCTTCAAATTCGGTAATTGGCTGCGGAGGCACTTTTACAACTAAAATATCATCATAAATAACTTTGAAACAGATACTTTTATTGGCGATATTATCTCCCAATTTTCCGATGCTCATCCGCCGTGAGGACAGTTTGCCTTTGTGTTTAACATTCAGGATATACGTTTTATCCTTTCCATAATCATGCGTGGAAGGTTCGGATAGCACAGCTTCGCCAATATCTAAATCACTTGCGCCGATCTGCAATTTATATAAATTTATAAAAAATTTTATAATATAATCGTCAAGTGTAACACTTTGATCTTTTTCAGAAATTACAGTTTGCAATTTTAACACACCATAACTATAACAATTATTGATTATTAAATGATCTGTTTTGCTAAAAAGCCATGAATTTGAAACCGGGCATCCCTCATTTTGGCTAAAAAGTAGTTTACACTTTTTTCAAGGAGCGCTGAAATCATTTTTCGTGCTGAAGCATTGGCAAAATACCACGAAAAATTTTAACTTGTATAAAAGAATCATAGTCATTTATGATAACTAAAGTGTTGACTAGTAAATGAAGGGTGCTGAAAACCGAATATATTTTCTAAAGATAACATAAAAGTATATTGGTGTATAGATATTTTTTATGCTTCAGCACTAAAAGTAGGCATGGTATGCTAATTTAATGAAAAACTATCTCTGAAAATCAAACAGGATCATCAGCCACTTTGATATTTTTTCTTCTATCCGTTAAACTTGATGGTTCCGAAAGTAACATACTAAATTTATTGTTAATCAAAATTCATACCAAACTTTCATGTAATTGCTCTGTGAGAAAAGGTTGATGTTTTGTTTTGTTTATGCAATCTTTATATTATCAATGCTTCTGATAAATTTTTTAATATAAGATTTAGCAGTTGTAATAAATTCCGTTACTTTTTTAATTTTAAAACTATCTGAAGTATTGTATTATAAGGTAATATTTTTATTATTCAGATTTAATATTGAAACATTATAAGGAAATCAGTTATGCCTGTTATCAGCTTAAAAACCGATGATAATAAAATTCGTCGGTATAAACTTAAACAAGGAAAGTCACTACAAATAGGCCGAATTGATGACAATGATATTATCATTGAAAATCCGTCCGTTTCCGGGCATCACGCTACTATCGAATCAGATGGTGAAGCGTTTTTCCTAGCGGATAATCAAAGTAGTAACGGCTCGTTTGTTAATAATCAATTGGTTATTTATCGAAGACTGGATCATAAAGATATCATTACAATCGGAAATCAACCTATGATTTTCGCCTATCTTGATGAAGAAACTCCACCTGTTGCATCGGATGAAGATGAAGGCTTGAAAACCATTGCAATTGACACATCTAAACACCGCTCTCTTTTAGCTAAAGGCGTTTCTAATATTGTATCCCAAAAGAGTGAAAAAAAATTGGTGGGTATTTTGACATCTGTTGAGGATAGCAAAGATGAGTTTGAACTTAATAATAAAATTACTAAAATAGGAAAAAGCCCCACATCAGATATTGTTGTGCGTGGTTTTCTAGTTGGTAAAACGGCGGCCATAATAGTTAAAAAAGAGCAAGGTTATTATTT
This sequence comes from Desulfococcaceae bacterium HSG9, assembly GCA_030378005.1. GTDB lineage: Bacteria > Desulfobacterota > Desulfobacteria > Desulfobacterales > JAUCGF01 > JAUCGF01. Next base: position 77,967 of record JAUCGF010000079.1, read on the forward strand.
AAGTCATGTCAAGGGTCGCGCCAAACCCAAAATTTATTCACAGACGGTCACTTCGGAAGTGTTGCTTAAAGAATATGATCTTATCGAAATCGGATCAGCTAAACTGCAATTTATTTTTAAAATGCGCTAAATTATGAACCAATCAACCATAAATTTTCGTAAATGGAACAAATTTGAACCTTACGCTTTAAACTATGCACTTCCAATACCGTCCGGCATGGATATTGCATGTTACACTATTTAATTGAAAACCACTGACATTGTTTGGTATGGATACTCCGTGTTCTGATAATTATCTTCAATTTCAATCTGAAACTTGCATTTTGAATTTTAAAGGATTGCAGTCTTTATACCCAATAATCGTACAGAATGCTATTATGATACACTTCAGGGATTAAACGATTAAGGTGACACGCATTACGCCCCCCAATTATATACGGTTTCAGTTAAAGAAACAGCTATTTTTGCTAGCTATCCCGATAGTTGTTTGTATAATGCTATTTTCGATGATCGTTTATCAAGCTATCCGCAATCAAAGCCATTGTGATACAATTTTAAAAAATTTCCTGACAATATCTCTTCAAAACACTAATACTCTGCTTGCAAGAACGATTAACGCCTCTTCGTTAAAGCGTTCTTCCCCCCTCATTATACAAAAAGTGAGAGATAGTTTAATACCGCTCGCAAATAATTTTTACTCCCAATACGGCGGTGTTATATTTATGTGTGACTGTGCAAACAAAACGTTTCATAAAATCAATCCTTCTGATACACTGAACAGTGAACTTTTCAAAAATATAAAGACTCAACTACTTTCAACTCAACGTAACAAACTTTTAGATATTGTTAACAACACATTTGTAAAAATTGATCAATGGCGCATCATCAAGATTCCGCTTGAAGCGGTGGCATCAGATATTTATTTCATAAACGAACAAAAATCCGTTATAGAAAAAATATTGTTACACGACGGATATCTGTTACCCGTATTTTGCGTTACAATCAGTTTCATAACATTTTTGTTTATTCTGTTCTTGCACCGGTGGTTCATCCGACCATGCGAAATTTTTCTGACTTATCTGATTGCTAAAAGCAGAGGTGAAAACTCTGCCCTCGCTCACAAGGCTCCTTCTAATTGGATACCTTGGTTCAATATTATTACACGAATGTCAAAAAGAATGGATGAACTCAATGTTGATTTACAGCAAAAGGCACAAGCGTTGAGCGATCAGAAAAATCTGATTAAACGCTTTTCATGGGTGTTTGAACGCAATGAAGAGTTGACCGCAGAAATACAGGAAAAAAATAGAGACCTTCAAGGGGAAATCGAAGAACGTAAACGCACAGCCGAAGAATTAAGAAAACATCGTGATCATCTTGATGAGATGGTGAAAGAACGCACCATCGATCTTTCAGAAAGTAATAAAAAACTCCATGAAGCGATTATCAAAGCGAATAAAATGGCGATGGAAGCCAAAGTTGCCAATATGGCTAAAAGTGAATTTTTGGCTAATATGAGCCATGAAATTCGAACGCCGCTAAATGCCGTGATCGGTTTTACCGATCTTCTGATTGAAACCGATTTAGATGCGGACCAGGTTGATTATGCTAGCACAACACGTAAAAGTGCCGCAACTCTGCTTACACTGGTTAATGACATTTTAGATTTTTCAAAAATCGAGGCAGGTGAACTTGATATAAATGAAGATGCCTTTGACCTTGAAAATACAGCTTATGATGTCTGTGACTTGATATCTCCGAATATTGAATCTGAACAAGTTGAAATTCTTTGTCAAATTGACGCAAATATTGTCCCATCGGTTATCGGTGATCATAAACTTTATCGTCAGGTTCTGACTAATCTATTGGGGAATGCCGCTAAATTCACAAAGGAAGGCCAAATTTTGCTGGCTTTGCACCTCGAAGATCAAACTGATAAGCGAATAAAAATACATGCCATAGTACAAGATACCGGAATTGGCATCCCTGAAAATCAAATTAACAATATTTTTACACTTTTTCAGCAAGGAGACTCCTCAACAACCAAAAAATACGGCGGTACCGGATTAGGGCTACCGATAAGCAAACAAATCGCAAATTTAATGGATGGAGATATCTGGGCTGAAAGTGAAGTCAGTAAAGGAAGCTGTTTTCATTTTACCGTCTGGCTTGGAAAACCATCCGCTACATGTGTTAAACATAATTTATCTGAATCTTTGGCATCCAAAAAAGTGTTGGTAATTGATGACTGTCAATCTAATTTAGATATTATCAAAAATATTTTGGTATCCGCCAAAATGGATGTTACTGTTGCTGACGATGGCCGAGACGTGACAACTCTTATGCAAAAAGCACAATCATCGGGACAGCCCTTTGACATGGGAATCATTGATATTCAGATGCCAGGAATGAGCGGATATGATGTTGCGCAACTGATTCGTGAGCCTCGTTATCAATTTCCCGAAATCCCTTTGATAGCTATATCTTTCTTAACCGAGCGTCATCATCTTCATAATTCTGAAGAAGCCGTTTTCTATGGCTTTTTAAACAAACCTGTTCGAAAACACGCGCTTCTTAAAATGTTGGAACAGATTGTCAAAGAAAAACCGCTAGTTGAGACTAATGACCCAACGGATGATAAGCCAAAGGCCCGCTTGACAAAATCAATACCTCAACCATCCCCATCAAGGCCATTAGAAAAGAACCCTCAGCCTGATGCACGCATCTTACTAGCCGAAGATAACCCGGTAAATCAAAGGCTCGCTGCGATGATGCTTAAAAAAGCGGGACATCAGGTGGAAGTTGCCACTAACGGAGAGGAAGCGGTTGCGAAATTTACATCTTCCCCTGAAAGTTTTGATTTAATCTTTATGGATATTCAGATGCCGGAGATGGATGGTCTGGAGGCGACTAAACTGATAAGAGCCAAAGGATTTAATATTCCGATTGTCGCCTTGACAGCTCACGCTACCAAAGAATTTCAGAAAGAGTGTTATCTGGTAGGAATGAATGATTATACAACCAAACCTATCAAAAAGAAAATTATCCTGGAAAAACTCCGGCAGTGGGTGTTTAAAAAGGAAAGTGATAAATAATGCGCGTACATTCCGGGCTTGAAAATTTTATTACATCACCACCGTCATGGGTGCAAGGCTGTCGATTGGGACTTCTGTGCAATCCGGCCTCCGTTGACGCTAAACTTCGTCACGTACGGGACCTCATCGCATGTAAATTGCCAGGGCATCTCACAGCCATGTATTCTCCCCAACACGGATTCCATGCGGAAAAACAGGATAACATGATTGCATCTGACGATATGATAGACCCGGTTTTAAAGATTCCTGTTTTCAGTCTTTACGGAACAACGCGTATCCCAACAAAACGAATGTTTGATCCCATTGATATTCTGATCATTGATTTGCAAGATGCAGGAACGCGCGTTTACACCTTTATTTATACGATGGCGTATTGTCTTGAAGCCGCTCAAAAATACGGCAAGAAAGTCATTGTGCTGGACCGTCCTAATCCTATCAATGGGGCTGTCATTGAAGGCAATTGCCTGGCACCTGAATACGCTTCATTTGTCGGCCGCTATCCTATCCCCATGCGCCATGGCTTAACCATTGGCGAACTGGCACTTTTATTCAACACTCATTTTAAAATTAATTGCGAACTTGAAGTGGTGGCACTTACCGGATGGAATCGGAAGATGTATTTCGCAGACACAGGCCTTCCATGGGTTCCGCCATCACCCAACCTGCCGACGCCATCTTCAGCCATAGTTTATCCGGGGCAGGTTATATGGGAGGGTACCAATATTTCGGAAGGACGGGGAACGACCCAGCCATTCGAACTTTGCGGTGCTCCGTTTATTGATACGGAGCTGATTCTTTCAACTTTAAGTCAGCATGAAATTCCGGGTGTTTTGTTCAGACCGGTGATGTTTGAACCCACTTCCAATAAATGGAAAGAAAAGCAATGTTGCGGATTTCAATTACATATTACAGAACTACCTGTTTTTCAACCGTATATAACTTCACTGAGACTGCTTCAAGCTATTATCAATCATCATCGGGATAATTTTCAGTGGAAACCACCACCTTATGAATACGAATATCATCGTTTTCCTATAGATTTAATCATTGGAGATAAAAAAATACGCCGTTGTATTGAAAATCTTGACAATCTTGATGAAATCGTCCAGGCTTGGCAGCCTTCTATGAACGGGTTTAAAGAGATCAGCCGCCAATTTTATCTCTATTCATAAAAATAAAAGCCCGTCACTATATGTAACGGGCTTTTACCTAATTAAAATGGTCAAATCAGTAAAACCTGGCAAACTGAATCACTTCGTTTCAAAGTCAAAATTATTTGGCTTTTAATTCTTCCATTTCTTTTTTAAGTGATTCGATTTCACTTTTATACTGCTCGGTTTCATTAACTTCAGCAGCCGCTTCTTTTGCTTCTTCTTTTTTATTTTTCCAGTTGTCTTTGATTTCATCAAATCCAAGATAAAGTGCCAACCCGCCACCCAGTAAAAGCATTATTGGAAGAGCACCTGCCAAAAGTTGCAGAAACTCGCCAAACCAAATTGCCAAACCGATGAGACCTAAAACAGCCGCTATTGCACCGCCAATTAACGTTTTCATAAACTCAAAACCCTCCTTTAAAATTAATCAATTATCATTTTAATTTTTAACTGCCATTTTACAATTCGACATCTGAAAACACTTAAAAATTCTAATATCACATCATTTTTCTTTGCGCAAGTCTAAAATTGAAAGAGTCTGGTCAATAGTAGAAAAATATCGTGCAAACAATTAAATTTAGATGGGAGAATCACGAACATTCAATTTAGGTTATTACGCCTAATCCAAATATTTACCAAATATCGTATCTGACCAAATTATATTGTGTTTAATTAAAGATTGCAATCAAATTATTCATTTGTTATCTAAAACATTCTTTAGATGGTACCTTATGATTTGTTTTACATATCTAATTTAACGGATACCGATTGCTTATGTCAAAAAAAAAAACACTTTCTTCGGCGATTGTTAGAAAAAAGAGATGGTGGAAATATAAAATTTTGAAAGGCTCTTACGATCACTATTTATGTTATCTTCCATCCCCAATTGGCTATATAGCCTCCTTTCTTCTGAAGCGTTTTTATTCTGGAATTGACTTGCGCAAAGGCCAGATTCGAAACATCACCGATATTCCTGATAATGCCATTATCGTATATACTGGCAAATATAAGAGCTATTTTGAATTTTTATTTTATCATACGCATTATCAAGCCATAAAAATCGCATCACCTGTCATCGGCATTGATTATAAAGTGATTATCTGGCAACCTGTCAGTCGTATTTTAAGAATCATTCTGGCGCATGCAGATTATTTTTTACGAAATTTTTCTTTTCCCAGCCCTTATAAAAATAAATATATTAAGAATGAATTACTTAAAGGTCGTTCAGCCTTAGTATCACTGATTGACAGGCGCACTTTTTATCGCTTTTTTGTCAAAAAACACACAGACCCGCTTTGCCATTTAATTGAACTTCAGAATTCTGCGGATCGTCCTGTTTTTATCATTCCTCAACTTTTTCTTTTCAGCACAAATCCGCCCAAATCAATTCCGTCACTTGTTGATATTTTTTTCGGAACAGCGGAAAAACCGGGCGTATTGAGACGTTTTTTTACGCTGTTCAACAATCCTAACACGATCGTTGTAGAGATTGCAGAACCTTGCAATTTGCAAACGTTTTTAGACGATCCTCAAAACAGCGCTCAAAGCATTGAACAGCAGGCGGTGCTTCTGAGACGTTTTTTGTTAAACCGGTTGAACCGCCTTCGCCAAAGCATCACCGGCCCGGTTATAAAATCACCTCAAGAGTTGAAACAAAGCATTCTTACAGGGGATCGTCTTCGTAAAATTATGGAGCATTATTCTGAAAGAAATGACGCCCCGATTTACAAGGTGCATAAAGAAGCGGATGCCTATCTTGATGAAATCGCCGCTCAGTATAATCCGCGTATTGTTAAATTTCTATACATGACCGTCAGGTGGATTATCAAATTGATGTTTGAGGGGATAGTGATTAACAATGATGTGCTGAGACAGGCTAAAAATATGTCTCAGCAAGGCCCGTTAATCTTCGCACCTTGCCACAAAAGCCACATTGACTATTTGGTGCTGGATTATATCCTATATAATAATAACATGCCATGCCCTCACGTAGCGGCCGGCGCCAATCTTTCAATATGGCCTTTAGGAGCGCTATTCAGAGGTGCCGGCGCTTTTTTTATCCGACGCACTTTTAAAGGCTCTGCAATGTATCCCAAAGTGTTTTCAGAATATATTTATACATTGCTTCAAGAAGGCTTTAATCTTGAATTTTTCATAGAGGGCGGACGGAGTCGCACCGGTAAATTGATCGCACCTAAATTCGGCCTGCTATCAATTCTGCTAAATGCCTACAAAAATGGCGCTTGTGATGATTTGATTATTGTGCCCGTTTTTATTGGATATGATCGTGTTCCTGAAGAAAATGCGTATCTGCACGAAATTGGAGGCGGTAAGAAAAAGCCGGAAAGCTTTCTTCAGGTCATTAAAGCACGCAAATTGTTAAAGAAAAGGTATGGCAAAATATATGTCAATTTTCACGAACCTTTTTCACTGAAAGCATATTTAAATCAGTACAAAGTACCTTTTGAAAAAATGAGAACCAGGGGGCGTTACGAACTATGCCGTAATCTGAGTTACCGTATCTTAAATGCGATTGATCGCGTTTCATTTGTCACTCCCCATGCTTTGGTTGCAAGTGTTTTGTTGAACAGTCCCAAAAAAAGCATCACCCATCAGTATTTAAAGGCTCAATTGGAATTTTACCTGAATTATCTGATTTCACAAAGGGCCGAGCTTGCTGACACCTTACTTCTCGATCCGGATTATGCGATTTCACAGGCATTGGACTCCTATATTCAACGTAAGCTCATCATTCGTGTAACTGATAAATATTCTTATCCCCCTGACGAAGACACTGTTTCCGGTGTCTATTATACCGTAATTGACAATAAACGCCCTATTTTGGAATTATATAAAAATAACTGTATTGTATTTTTTATACCCGCGGCTTTTACTTCACTTGTAATTCTTAAAAAGGATGCTTTTCAATTTTCCGCCAGTGATCTTCACTCGGATTATGCTTTTTTACAGGAGTTTTTCAAATATGAATTCGCCTATAACGTTAAAAGCACTCCCGAATATTCGGTTCGTAAAAATGTAAAAGCATTTATTGATGACGCTATCCTGATTCCGCATCCGACATTACCGGACACCTATAATATTACAGCGGCTGGATATCGCAAACTGCGTTTTCTGGCCGCTTTTGTAAAAACCTATTTCGAATCTTACCGGATTGCTTTAAACTATTATCTCCATCTGGCCCAAAATGGCAAAAAATCAAAAGATCATATAAAAAAGATTGCCTCCATTGGCCATAGTATGTACAAAAATAAGGAAATTGAACGCTCAGAAGCACTTTCTGAGATTACCTACAAAAACGCTGTTAAATATTTTCATTACCATAAGATTGAAACAAAAAAACATAATGATAAACTGCAATATTATAACGAAGCAATTTATAATCACCTAAAATTTTTGTAAAAACCAGAAGAGGAGTGCAAACTTCAGTTTGCGCCACAGTTTAGCAAAAAGCATGACATTGATTTTGCCAATTTGAGTTCATTCAAAGAGTCAGAGCCAATATCAAATCAACCCTTAAAACTTAAAAAATGAAAGCACTAATCCTTGCCGCCGGTTTCGGCACCCGCCTGCGTCCCTATACAGATACGACCCCTAAACCGCTGTTTAGCATTAACGGACGCCCTCTTCTGGATAAGCTGATAGCGGCTTTGCGACTGGCCGGATGCGATACCATTATTATTAATACCCATCATTTATCTTTACGAATTGAATCTTTTTTGAAATCTGGGTCTTACCCTTTTCCGGTGCTTTTACGCCATGAACCTAAAATACTCGGCACGGGCGGAGCGATAAAAAACATTGCTGACCTTTTGGATAATCTGCCTTTTTTGGTCATCAACAGCGACATCATAACCGATATTGATTTGCGGAGTGTATATGCGTATCATTTAGAACACAATGCCTTGGCCACGATGGTGCTTAAAGATGATTCCCGTTTCAATAACGTTCGGGTCAACGCTGATGGTTATGTTGACAGTTTTGACACCGCTATTGAAAAGAAAGGCATTCAATCTGCGGCGATGACCTTTACCGGAATACAAGTGCTGAATCCCGAAATTACTGATTATATACCGGATAATATTTTTATCACCAGTATTGATATTTATAAACGGTTAATAGCGGAACACCGACCCATAAAAGCGTTTATTGCCGATGATTTTTATTGGGATGACATTGGCACGCCGCAACGGTATAGGGATGCAAATATACATTATATGGCACCCCGGGCATTTAAAAAAGCGTTTTCATATAATACTTGCAAAACGATAACCCGTGAAAAACTAGAAGGAGATGGTTCAAATCGTCTCTGGTATCGTTTGGCAACAGGGCATCGTAGCCTGATCATGGTCGATCACGGAATCTGTAACGATGTAATGCCATCGCAAACATCCGAACCCCAAGCGTTTATCGCCATTGGCCGCCATTTACATCAAAAGAGCCTTCCAGTTCCGCAAATTTATCTTTATGACACGTTTGCAGGTCTCGTCTTTTTGGAAGATTTAGGCGACTGTCATTTGCAACAGGTAATTCGCAATGCTGACCGCCCCGATCAGATCATCGCCTGGTATGAACAGGTGATTGACATGATCATACAACTTTCCCTTGGCGGTTATAAAAACTTTGATCTTGCATGGACATGGCAGACGGCCCATTACGATAAGACCTTAATTATAGAAAAGGAGTGCCGCTATTTTATAGATGCCTTTACAAATAATTACCTTGGACGCCGCATTCGTTTCGACGATTTAGCCCACGAATTTGACGTTCTGGCTGATGGTGCGCTCAAATTTGCAATTACCGGCTTTATGCACCGCGATATGCAGTCCCGCAATATCATGGTCAAAAATGGCAAGATTTGGTTTATTGACTTTCAAGGCGGACGCAGCGGACCTATACAGTATGATCTGGCGTCTCTCTTAATCGATCCTTATGTTGCTTTGCCTGTTGAAATGCGATCCCATCTGACAGACTATGCAATTCAAACACTGTCATCTTTAATGACCATTGATTCTGAGCAATTTAAGGAATGTTACTATCATTGTGCGCTGGCAAGAAACCTTCAAATATTGGGCGCTTTCGGTTTTTTGAGTAAAGTCAGAGGGAAAAAGGATTTTATACAATATATTGCTCCGGCGCTTCAAACACTGAAAAATCTTATGAATACATCCAATGCAAATAAATTTCCCAAATTAAAAAAACTTGTTTCAACTTTCCAGACAGTGTAAAATTTAAAATTATTCCATAATAAAGGCCCGAAATGTCATTGCTTTCACGTTTATATAAAATTACAATGTCTTATACACCACGTTTCAAGAAAGCGGATAAAGTGAATCATTTTGATCAAAATAATGCTTCGTCAGATTTTTCAACAGAAGAAAATCAAGAGCCGCAGTCCGATGATAACCATCATGGCAACACTGACACCACCGGTACCTTTCCACAACAAGTTGTGCAAGACCTGGCTGAGTTCGGGTTAATACCGCCATCATCTTTGCCTGAAGTAAAGAAAAAATGGAAAGCTGAGATGAAAAAATATCACTCCGACAAATTTATGAATGACCCTGAAAAACTTAAAGTATCAAAAGAGATTATGCAAATTTATAATGCCGCTTATGACAGATTGAAACAATATTATCAAACTATTTGAAAATAATAATGGGCCAAAATTAAAAATAAAATTTGCAATTATGGCTTGACATCCTTTTTATCCACTGCTATAAAAGAAGAATATTTGGTTGGTCTAAATCATGGGCGGGTAGCTCAGTTGGGAGAGCATCGGCCTTACAAGCCGAGGGTCACAGGTTCAAGCCCTGTTCCGCCTACCAACATATATCATATTTTTGTTTTTTACGGGGGTGTAGCTCAGTTTTGGTTAGAGCGCCGGCCTGTCAAGCCGGAGGTCGCGGGTTCAAGTCCCGTCACTCCCGCCATTATATGGTAGCATAAAAATGATTTCTTCCCAGTTTTTATATTTTACTTCATCCTTCTTCTCGCTCATCTTTTCATTTCTCAGCGTTAGTTTATATGCGCATACTTAACTATATTTCTGTGTTGCAATTTTTTTCAAATATGCTATTATGTCGCTGATTATCATTTGAGCTTATATAATCCCTAACCCCTAATCTCGTAAACTTAATAATCTGAAAGAATGTAAAGAGAGTTGCTATGATGAAAATAAAAATCAAGCTTCATGACAGATTCCTGTTTTTTGCCATGTCAGCAGTGCTTATTTTAGGATTAGCCTGTTTAATCGGTTGTTTCCCCAAAAAAAAAATAAACACTGATCCGTATATTAACCGCATGTCGGATGACGTACTGTATCAGCCAACGAATGGTACAAACAGTAATGAAAAAGAGCGGTATGAACAGGGGCCAAACGAATTCACTACTGAAGAAATTACAGAACGCTCAGAAACTTTGGCGAGTAACATGGCTGGAAGCGGGGATAATGTTAGTACCGGTGCGCTTAGTTCTGAAATGAAAGCTTTAGTAGACCAAGATATCTATTTTGAATATGATAGTTCCCGATTAACGCCTGCCGCTGTTGAAATTTTAAGGAATAAAGCACGGGGGTTGCGCAATTCGACCAATATTTCAGTTGTAATTGAAGGATATACAGATAGTCGGGGAACAACCGAATATAACCTTGCTTTAGGCGAACGCCGGGCCGAAAGTGTTAAAGTTTTTCTGTCAGACGCGGGTGTACCCTCTGTACGCTTGACGACGATCAGCTATGGTGAAGAAAATCCGATGGATTCGGCTGAAAACGAAGAAGCCTGGGCTATAAACCGACGCGTTCATTTTATCATCAAAAAATAAGCAGTGCAGTGTACAAAAGTTTCGTATCAGACTAAGGAATACGAATTAAATGAACTTACCATCAGGAGTACAAACTTCAGTTTGATTTACCATGACGCAAGCTAAAGCTTGCACTCCTTTTCGATCTTACTGAATATGTGTAAGTTATTTTAGTGTGTAATTCAAAACAGTCGGTCATTGAAATTTTTTTAATGATAAATCCTGAATAATTTGGTATTGTCTCAGTAATTGGCAGATGCCTGTCAGAAATACGGAGTGACTGACGATAACAAAAAACTGACAGGGCCTTTGCTCATAGAACCGGACGGTTGTAAGATTCGTACCGCGGTGTTCGCACCGATTAAGAATACGGAAGTGGCCTCTCCGATTATGAATCTTCCTAAAAAAGGCAAGACGGTCAATTGGCGTGATATGCGGATGGGCCCGCCCTTTGGGCGAAGTTACAAAAACTTATGTAGTGCTTTCTCAAAACTTAATTTTAGGATATACAAATTTTAATTTGAATCTCGCATCAGAGATTTTCATGCGCCATTCAACGCCCCGCTGCCTCTCATTCACATCAATTGACCATGCTCCGATTTCTCGTTGCAGAGTATCAATGTCTCCGATACGACGCGGATGATTTTCCGTTGCTGGTGTCCGCTGACGACTTTCCTTAATTAATTGAACCGGCCGCTCATCCATACATATGACCAGATTAGCGGCATTATACGGTTTTTCATAAACTTCCAGCACCTCATCAGCTGCGAACTCGGCGTTGTTTTTCGGCGGAATCACCTGATATTGAATTTTCCGACCGTTCATGCCATTTTTTTAGTGTCTGACGGACAGTTTCATGACTGATCGACAGCACAATTTTCAATTCGACCACCCGACGCGCCAGCAGGCGTAAAGTCCGGTTCGCATAACCCGGTGGGGGACTGCCGAGACGAGTCGCTATAATTTCAGCTTCCCGCTCTCCGTTCAATAGTTTCGGAGTCGGTGAACACTCTCTTTTTTTCCGTCAAGTGCCTGACGGAAACCGTTTGCAACAAACTGCTTTCTGATATTTTCAACTGTTTGTGTACGGCAGCAAAACGCTTCCGCAATTTGTTTGTCCGTCCAGTTCGAACCGTCGGCATCCGCCTTCAGCAATATATGGGCACGGCGTACTTTTTGACTGCCGCCTTTGAGTTTTTTGATGGTTTTATTCAGGTGACGGCGTTCTTCTTCATCTAACCGAACTATGTATTTTTTACGCATAACGCTTTCCTCTCTGATTTTATTTTTCTGGCAATATACATTTTGGGCAGAAAAACGCAATTCTAATTTTTAGTTTTGACAAAGCAGTAGGAATGATGAGTTCGTATCAGGAAATGGCAAGGCGGTTATTCGATGCATCCGGAATGACCCTACGGAAGTGACAGGTGTGGCGGACGGAGGTATCGGGCTGAAAGCGGAACTTGAAAATCAGTTTCCCGGTTTGCAATTTATTTTAGATAAAACGCATCTTAAAGATCATCTTTACGAAACGGTTGAAGCATCAGGAATACCGAAAAAGGATAGGTGGGAATGGGTGCGCCCGTTTAAAAAATATCAGCGAGGGGGTGATCGGAAGGGTAAAGGAAGAATTGGAAACGGAATATGAATCAGAGCCCGCCCCCGGCTGAAGCGTCTGATCGGCTGTCTGGCTGGATTTTATAATGCATTGAATTATGATGAGTTAAAAAAGGAAGGGTATCCGATTAGGTCAGGCGAAATAGAAAACACTCATAAGTCTGTTCCTCAGAAGCGCCTTAAACTTCCCGGAGCATCCTGGCATCCTGATTCTGTAAACCCGATTCCAGCATTACGGGTGTTGAGAGCGGATAATTGGTGGAAAGACTTTTGGAATGAAAGAAAATTGAGGAAATTAGCAGTATGATTTTAACGACTATCTTTAATTACACACTGACATAGCCATTATTTTTCTTTTACCGGCTTTTATTCATAGTTTCAGGTTTAACTTCAAATGACCATTCTGATTATGAATAAACGGAGTTCGACATAAATCAGATTATAATCACTTACCATTCGCTTAATTTATATGGACTTCTCTCAAATTCAAGTTCCTTGTATATTGAGCAGTTCAGCCCTAGTACTCCAATTCGGAAGTTCGCAGCCCCCTTTTTTAAGTTTTAAGGGGTCACCCTTTATAGGTCCATTTGAATGGCTTTGCCATGGTTCTATTAAAAAATTCGATAAATTTCAAAATTCGGCTTTTAAGATGCTCTGTTGAAGAAAAAATTCCATGTTTAAGCAAACGCCGTGTTAAAATTGAAAATCAGATTTCAACCTGATTCAGCCATAATGAATGTTTCGGAGTATATATGAAACGTATCCTATGACCAGGGTCGCTCAGAAACTCCTGACGTGTCGCCATGTATTTGAGTATGCCATCTTTACCTTTTATGCCTAAATCTATATTTATTTCACATTGTTCCGCAATAAGTTCGACTGATGAGGCTGACTTATGGGTATTTAACTGATCGGCGATAAAAATCCATGGCGCATCAGGCGCGGTTTTGACAGTCAGCGCGATGTGAGCTGTATAATCCTTTTCTTTTCGAGCGGCTCCGATTGTCCATGCGATAATTTTGCCGGTGGCGACTTCAAAATCAGCTGTCAGACATAACGTTCCATGACGATTATAATTATATTCGACACGCTGATGTTTTCCGCCGGGTTTTGCGGGTGGAGTCACATGCGTTTTTTCAAGAGCCTGAATTCCGGTTTTTTCATCATCACTTATAATTTTAACACCTTGTTCATGCAATTCCGACGCTTTATGGTAAATATCGCAGACATTGCGGCACCGCTCATCAAATATATCGGAGTCTTTTTCCGTAGTGTTCAGCTAATATCGGCTTTTGTTATAGGTCAGGTCAAATGACTTGATACTTAAATATCACAAATAATACCGTGATTAAGGGGCAGTTGATGTCGATTTCAGTATCAATTCATGTGTCCTGTACTATAGGCTTAATTTTGGCTTCATCCAAAAACCGTCAGACACTGGCGGGTGAAACAGATTTGACAATTTTTCTTTTGACGGCTTCATCAGCTATCTCTTTAAGCGTCCGGCGACTTATCACTTTTTCGGAATCGTCTGTCACCTCGCATGTGACAGCTACGATTTTAACAATCAGTTCTGGCGTGAAAGTCGCCGGCACGGGGGTTATCATTGAGCGTTTCAATGACTTTTTCAAAAAACTCTTTCGGTGTGATGTCACGGCTTTCTCATAAAAATTTTAGCCGCCGGAGCATTGACTCAAACTTGTCCGTACAGTCCGTCCAGCGCTCAATGGCTTCCTGAAAATTTTTGATTTCGGACTTGCGCAGAAAACGCATGGCCAAGCTATGCAAAGTGCTCATAATTTGTGCCTGATTCCCGGATTTCATTATGACCTTGTCTTCCTTCAGGGTCACATCGCGAATCCGGTTGTCGGATTCGACGCCCCAATGTTTTCTGACCGCACTGGCCGGTTCTTTGGGGGAATCGGAGTTTGCGGCCTCTTGACAGGTTATATAATAAGATGTTTCACTGCCGGTTTTGATGGTTTCAGGTTCAAAGGTTTCCCGTTCCATCACCGCTAAAGTCCGCAGCCCGCTACCGGCCCATCGTTTATGCAGTTTTAAATCCCTCATTGAATACAGCTTGGTGCGGCGCACGGTTACACGGCCATGCCCCTTTTCCGTATCGATATCACTTCCGGCAGGCGTGCCTTCCGCCGCTGATTTTTTGCATTCCGCCGGCAGAACAGGCTGATTTTCTTTGACTTGCGTTAAGTGACACCCGCCCGCCTGATGGATTTGGGCAGTGGTTTTGGGTGTAATCGGTCTTATCCAAAATTTAAATTAAATATTGCAATAATATCAAATAATTAAACACATGGAATTTTGCATGAAGCTGAAAATGTGTGCATAACGACAAAAAATTGTAGATTTTAGTCTCACAATATGATAACGGATTGAGGTAATATAACATCAGTTCGACATAATACTATCTGTTTTTATAGGGAATTATTACGATATTGTGTTTAACATGATAATTTCTTGACAAATAATAGTTTCACTTGTACAAAATTCAAAATTTAATTTTAAATCAGCACAGGAGGCAATTATGACGTATCCGCCGATCACTTCGCTGTTTTGTGATGTCGATGATTTCAGCAATGAATTCGAACCCTGGTATAATCAAAGTCTTATAACTTTAGGAATGAAAAAACGAAATAAACCATCTTCAATGTCATTAACCTGAATTATTCATAAACGCATTATGAGATCAATTTTCAACCCGCTGCCGTTAAAAAATCTAACTGATCGCAACTCTGCGGTGGTTATCGGGAGAGTGCCCGGCACTTCCTGTCGGTATCGCTG